>DIWG01000028.1:304-51123 GCA_002423465.1 Syntrophaceae bacterium UBA6112
CCCCTATATCGAGATCGTCCAGACCTTGTTCAATTACGCCCGCTCGCAGTTCAAGGATTTGAAGATCTATTACTTCCACAACACGCTCTACAGCCGCGTCTGGTTGGATCCGCAGCGCCACCTCCGNNGGCGATCGAGGAGTTCGCGCGCCGGGATCCGGACACCCGACTGATTATCGTCGGGGACGCGGCGATGGCCCCCTACGAGCTCATGGGGGCGAACGGCTCCCTCTACGTCGGCCAGAAGGACAGCCAGAGCAGCGAGGCGCGCCTGAAATTCCTCGCCCGCCTCTTCCGGCATGCCGTATGGCTGAATCCGCAGGCAGAAGCGGGCTGGGGCTATACCTGGACCATCGAGTCGATCGGGAAGATCTTTCCGATGTTCGAGCTGACACTCGACGGTCTGGAGCGGGCGGTGCAGCATCTGATGAAAAGGCATTAGCCCATCCATGAATCACCCCGTTTCCTTGCCGGTCAATATTCAACTTGCTTTCTTATTTAAAATCATCCAAAGGAATCAATAACTCAACGGCTAACGGCAAAAAGGGGGCAATATGAAAGAAGCGCTGCCGCAAATGATATTCATCGTTGTACTGGTAATTAATTTATGCACTTCAATAATAGATTCTAATCGTAATTTTAAGGCAAGCCTTATCGCTACAATTGTTTTAGTGGCTCTCACTCATTGGGGCGGCTTCTTTGAACCGCTATTTGCTTTCTTAAGCAAATAACCGGACCCTGAAGGTGGTTAGAATCCATTCGATAAGAAGGAAGCTGATTATGAAACCGGTGAAGAAATGAAAATATGCCATGCATGCTTAAAGAGTTTGGAAATCCAGATTCCTGTGGGTCGGCGGGAGATCTGTCCGTTTTGCGGAGCTGACCTGCACTGAGATCCTCTGAGGGGAATTGGCCAGGAAAATCATCCTGCTTCTTTCTGATGCGGGAATGCTTGAAATACTTTGGCACCGTTGGAAAAACAGGCGGCGAGCGGAGAAAAAACATCCTCTGTTTGCTAAAACAGATACTCCAGGCTCATCATGAGGCTCATCTGCTCCGACCATACCTTGACCCCGTGGTCCCAGCTCATATCGACATTTTCCAAATCATGCACCCAACGATGGGAACCCTTGGTCCGGATCATGAGATATTCCGCTTCCACGCCCACATTGATGTTTTCGGTCAAACCGGCTTTGAGGCCAAGGGAGGCGTGCCAGGCGTTGCCGCTGGTCTTTTCATGGGTCCAGCGATTCCCCGCCCTGAGCAGGTGATGATCGCTATTGTCCCCGGCGACATAGGCCCAATCCAACTGGCCGAATAATTTCAGTCGCGACAGATTGATATGCCTTCCCAGATCATAGGCCGTTCTGATCCCCAGAAAATAGTGCCAATAGGTCTGCCAGAAATGAATCCCATCGCCCGGGAGGGGGTCCGGAGGGGTGGTGTCTCCCGGGGCCGGATAAGTCTGAACGCCGTCATGGGCAACCAGTTCAAACCGCTGCCAGCGGACCCCGGCCACCGGTCGCAGATCAAACCAGACCGGCAGTCCGAGCCAGTCCGCCACCTTCAGATCCACGTCGCCCCGGACCATGTAACTGGGTTCCATGCGGCATTGCGACGCGGAGTAGACCGTCAGGACATCCGGTCTTGCATCGTCATCCCAGTCCGAATCCTCGAAGGAACCATCCGATTCCCTGGATAAATTTCTCAGAACCTCCACTCCCGCGGAAAGACGGGAAAAGTTTCGCCTGAATTCCCCTCCGCCCCACCAGGTGTTCAAGGGAAACTCCAGGCGACTCAGGGGAGCTTGATTGGGTGGTAAAGGGTTGCCGAATTCATAGGAGGTATGGCTTCCGAAATAGCGTTTGACATGCAGTTCTGCCGACCATGGCTTTTCCGGGGCAGGTGGTTTTTCGTCTTCCGCCGTCGTGATCGCCGGAAAAGCTGCCAAAACCGCCAATATGGCCGGCAGACAGACCCATCGATACAACGTAGTACAATTTCTCATTCCTCTTTTTCTGAAAATAGAATTCATCACGACCCCTTCTGTCGGAAGAATGACCGCCAATAGCTGGAAAAGGAAGATACAGATATCGTCTATGCGCTTACGTGTGCGACTTTCTGCTAATCCATCAGATGTTTTGTGACCAACAGGGTTGATGGATCGTCAGGGATATTGGTTTCTACAAAACCCAGTTGCTTGACGAACTTGCGCATGGCAGAATTCCTTTTGAGTACGGTACCGGAGATTCGTTTTACCCCACTTGCCTGCAGGTGCTTGACCAGCGCATTCATCAGCTTCGTGCCGATACCGCGCTTTTGCCATGCGTCAGCAACAACAATCGCAAATTCACAGTTCGCCCCATCCGGATCGATCACGTATCGTGCTACTCCGATTTCTTCTTCACTTGTATCTCCAACGAAAAGGACAATCAGGGCAACCGCATTCCGCGAATCAGGATTCGTGAATTTCTCCAAGTCTTTCTTGCTCAGGTCTTTGATCGTACCATGAAAACGGAAATAGCTCGACTGAGTTGAAAGTCCATGTACGAAGGCTTGCTCATTTGCGGAATCGGTGGGTGCGATATGGCGCAGTTTCAGCCTTGAACCGTCAGCAAGTGTCCAGGTTTCTACGCAATCGTCGTGATCCATGACCTGACCCGATAGTCCTCGTTGGGAAATGATAACCACTGTTATGCTTCTACCCGTACTGCTCACGTAAGATCAAGAATAATCTAATGTTTGCCAGTCATTGACAATAGCTCCTGCAGAATGATTTGAAGAAGGTGCTGATCCCGCTCATCGTCATCCACGATCAGTGCCTTTTTCATGAAATATCTTCCGACCATTTTTATTCTTGCGGCAATTCATATCCCTTTTCCCGGAACAGCCGCAGGCAGGTGTCCACCGCACCGGTATCGTAAAGAATTCCTTTGTTTCTTTCGATTTCCTCAAGGGCGGCGTCAAGGCCCAGGGCCGGGCGATAGGGCCGGTGGGAGGCCATGGATTCCACCACGTCGGCCACGGCCATGATCCGCGCCTCCAGCAGAATGTCATCCCCTTTCAGATTCCTTGGATAACCGGAGCCATCCATTCGTTCGTGGTGCTGGTAGACCATCTCCGCCAGGGGCCAGGGGGACTCCACATCCTTCAGCATCTCGAATCCTTTCCGTGCATGTTCTTTAATCAGGGAAAATTCAATCTCAGACAGCTTTGTGGGCTTGGACAATATTTCCGCTGGAATCGAAAGTTTCCCGATGTCGTGAATGGAACCGGCCATTCGGATGCCGTCGATTTGATCCTGGGATAATCCCATCTCGGCGGCAATGGCGCGGGCCAGGTCCGCGGACCGGATCTGGTGGCCGGCGGTATAGGGATCTCTGGCCTCCACGGCGGCCACCATGACCTGGATGGTTGCGCCGACAGCATTCCTCAGGCTTTCGATGGTCCGCTGAAGTTCCTCATCCGCCTGCTTGCGTTCGGTGATGTCCAGCACCGTCCCGACAATCGAAAAGAGATCGCCATTTTCATCGTAGTTACCTTGGAAAGTCGAGAAGTAGTGCCCAATACTCTGATCTGGACGAAGAAATTTTTGCTCATAGGAACCTTGATCATGAGTCTCGATCGCTCGATTTATTAACTCTTGGTCACGCTGATGATCTTCGGGCCACGGCGATAATGCCAGGATTGAATCAATATGCGGAGTGAATTCATTCGGATCGAGGCAAAAAATCTTAAATACTTCCTCTGACCATTCGACATTGCCCGTCTTTACATCCCAGTACCAGAAACCCAGATGAGCCATTTTTTGTGCTTCTCTTAATCGTTTCTCACTCTCCCGTAAAGCCTCCTCCGCCTGCTTTCGGTCGGCAAGTTCTTTCTGCAGATCGATATTGGTCCTCGCCAGTTCTTCCGTGCGCTGAGTCACCAGATCCTGAAGATGTGTCCGGTGCAATTCGAGTTCGGTGTCACGGTTCTGGATTTGCGACAGCATTTCATTGAATCCTTCTCCCAAAATGCCCACTTCATCCTGGCTCTGAACAGCGACGCGCACCGAATAATTCTTTTCCCCCGAAATCGTGTTCATCACATCCGCCATCTCGGACAGCGGCTTGGTGATGATTTTCTGCAACCTCGACATCAGCGCGAAGGCGATGGCAACGGAGAGCAGGATAACCATGAAAACCGTAACCAGATACCACCGGATGAGACGATAGAGTTCCTTGAGATCGGATTGAATGTACAGTGTGCCGATGCTTTCGCTGTCGAGATGGATATGATGCAGGATATCCAAATGGCCTATTCCCAGATGATATCCATCCGGTCCGACCGTGTGAAGGCGGCATTCCCCCGCCGATCCATCGCGAATGTATTGCGCCAGAACATCGCCCTTGCGATTGTAGAGAACGGCACAGGTGATGTGTTGGCCGGACCGCAGCGCGGAGAGGGTCTCCTCCGCCGTTTTTTGATCGTTGAACATCAGGGCGGCGGTGCTGTTCGTCCCGATGATTTTCGCCGTCACCCCCATTCTTTCCATCAACGATTGACGGAAGGCAATCACTTCGTTTACGATCAGCAGAACGCTGGTCAGCAGCAAAGCGACGCAGGTTGTCAGCATGCTGATCCGCATCAGCTTCTGCTGGATCGATCCCTTCCTGATCAGGTTCATTCTATCCCTCTTTCCCTTTCGGCGGTGCGATCATTGTTCCCATTCTCAGAAGATTTGAGCTGAATTTCAGGCCGGCCAGATTTGCCGCCTCCAGGTTGATTTCAAATCTGATCTTGCTGTTTTCAATGTAAAAATTGACCATCACTCCGCTTTGGGCGAAGGATTTCGTATCACCGATGGTCAGAATCGGCAAGCCGGTTATACCCTTCAGGATATCCCGGAGCCGTTCTTTTTCTGAACTTGAAATGAAAAGGATGCCGGCATTTTTCAAAGCATCGGGAGAATCGATCCGTTTGACGGCAACTTTTTTTCCTTTGATCAACTTGTCCCTGATTGCATCCAGATCGGTTCCAAAGGGATCATCGCCGAGAATGTATAGGGTCAGGGTTGAGCTGTTATCAAGAGATTGATCCGGCCATTCAATAAATTTTGCCAGGTTATAGATAAAAACGGCCTTCACCTCATACTCGCCGGGTTTTCGATCCTGTCCCCGGACGGGCAGGGTCACAACCGCCGCCGCAATCAATATGAGCATGAAGATCGGTGCAAATTTCCTGTTAAAATCCATATCCATGGTCCCGGTTGAAAGAGGCGCTCCGCAAAAGGATCCCATGTTGCTCTGAAACGGGACGAACTTACCAGAATCGATAGACCATTTTTAATCGGAAGCCGAAGCCGTCCTGCTCAATGGCGTCCTGCCGATGTTCACGGGATGCCGGGTCTTCATATGTCTGGCCGAAGAGATTGTAAACGCTCAAGAAGACCTCCATCCCCTTGATAAAATTCTGGGTCGAAAAAGTGAGATTGGTTATCAAGGCGGAACCGGTATCCGAGCCGTTCAGGAGCTTTCGTTTGCTCACGTATTGTTCCTCCAGACCGGCAAAGATTTTGTCTTTCAGCAGGGGAACCATCAGATTGGCCTTGGCCAGATGTCTTGGCGAATTGGTCACGGCTTCGTCCATCTGCTTGTTTTCGGTTTCCTGGTACGAATAGCTGATCAGCCCCTTCAACCCGTTGTCCCACTTTTTTTCCAGTTCCAGTTCAACCCCTTTCGTCTCCAGCCTCTCGATATTCCTGAATACGTCAAGACCGTCCGCGGCGTCTGTTTCCAGAGAAATGAGGTTATCGATTTTGTTGAAGAATAAAGAGGTTGCCATGCGGAACCCTTTCCCGAGGGATTGTTCGAGAACCAGTTCATAGGTCTCTATCGTTTCCGGTTTCAGGTCCGGATTCGCTTTGGATGAGACATTGCCGTCGCTGTAGTAAAGTTCGTAAGGGCTCGGGGCGCGGAATGCCGTCCCATAGAGGAACTTGATGGTTGTCGGTTCGAGAGGACGGTAGATCAGGGCTACCCGGGGATTGGTGGTCCCGCCGAATGTATCGTAATAATCATGACGCAGGCCGGCATTCAGAATCAGATTTTCGAGGATCTTGATTTCATCCTGAACGTACAGCGCCCAGCTCCGCGAATTCCTTTTGTCGTCAAGATAAAGGCTATAGGGCTGCTCATCATAATTCGACTGATCCTGCCGGATGTTGTCGACGAATTCTCCGCCTGCAATAATGTTGTGCCGTTTCAGCATCCTTGTGGTGAATTTCACGTCGCCCCCCCACCACCGGCCGTCTGTGTCATCTTTATTGGGCACCCCGGAAAATATATAGGTTCCTTTGTATCGATAGTAGTCATAAAAAAGGGTTGTCGTGATGTTCAATCGGTCGTCGAAAATGTGCTCGTATTTAAGATCCAGATAGCCCCGTTCATCGCCGGCCTTGGTTCCCGTATTGTTGAAGTCTGCGCCCCAGGAGGCGGTGGGAATGGTTTTATCCCTTGAAACGTAAGCTCCCTGCAATCGTAAGCCCTTCAACATCAGCGTCGAGAAAAGACTGTGATATCGGTCGCCGTCGGCATTTCGGGCAATTCCGTTATTGGTGGCGGGGCTGTCGAATTCTCTGTAGTACAGATCACTTTGCCCCTTGCTGTCATAGAGGGAACCTGAAGCAACGGCTTCCAGTCCGTTTTCGAATCTACCGCCGTAGCTGAGCCGGCCTTTGTAGGCATCATACCGGGCGGCCTCACCGGAGACCTCCATTCCCTTCAGGTCGTTTACTCCTCGGGTGATCACATTGATGACTCCCATAAAGGCGTTTGTCCCGTATATCGAAGAACTCGGTCCGCGGATCACCTCCACCCGGTCGATGAGGTCCACATCGATCGGAAACTCCGTCCCGATGAAGGCCGTATTGTAAATATTGTCATTGATCCGATGGCCATCCACCAAAAGCAGAAAGCGGGTGTTATAATCGCCCGGCCTTGAAAAACCCCGCATCCCCAGGTAATGATAATTCCGGTCGTAGGTTGTATAGAAACCTCTGATGCTTTGCAGAATATCCGCCAAAGTGCGGTATCCGTAACGCTTTATCTCGGAGGACGTCACGATGCTCACCGACGCCGGCGCTTCGGTTATCTTCTGTTCGAATTTTGACGCCCCATAGACGGTGACAACCTCAATTTCCATCAGTTCCTTGAGGTCAAGGTTCGTCAGGTCCCTGGCTGCATTGTTGCCGTTTTTTGCCGCATCGGCGGCGGGGTTGAGAATGGTCAGGCAGGCCAGAAGCAAAATGCCGCTTCCGATGCATCCTTTGATAAAGCAAAGCCGGACGCGGGTGAGAACGCTTGAAAAAGCCCCTGTCATGCGATCAACCTCCCATTCTGACTGGTTATGACAGTTTGTATTTACAATGATGACCCTTCAAATTGATACCCCTTGGCCCGAAACAATTTCAGGCAGGCATCCGCGACGGTCTTGTCGTATAGTGTTCCTCGATTCTTCTCGATCTCTTCCAGGGCGGCATCAATGCCCAGGGCCGGCCGGTAAGGGCGGTAGGACGCCATCGCTTCCACGACATCGGCCACGGCAAGAATGCGGGCCTCCATGAGAATGTCATCCCCCTTCAGATTTCTGGGATAGCCGGAGCCGTCCATCCGCTCATGGTGCTGAAGGACAATCTCCGCCAGGGGCCAGGAGGATCCCACATCCTTTAAAATGTCATAGCCCAACCGGACATGTTCTCTGATCAGAGAAAGCTCGATGGCGGAGAGCTTCGTGGGTTTGCTCAAAATCTCCGTGGGCATAGTGATCTTGCCGATATCGTGGATGACCCCGGCCATGCGGAGGCCTTCGATCATCTCCGGCGGCAGGCCCATCTCCGTGGCCATCGCCCGGGACAGGTTCGTCATCCGGCGTTGATGCCCCGCGGTGTAGGGATCTTTGATCTCCACCGCCATCACCAGCACCTGAATGGTCGTCTCCACCGCCCGGCGAAGTTGAAGCAGGGATTGCTGAAGTTGTTCCTCCGCCCGCTTGCGCACCGTGATGTCCGTGACAAAGTTCAAAGTGGCGGGCCTCCCCGTCCAGTCAATCCGGACGGCGCCAATCTCCACCCATCGGATACCGCCGTCTTTAAAAACACATCGGAACGCATATCGTGATTGAAAATCTTCGCCTTTTAGGCGCTTCAAATAGTTCTCCGCTACCATGTTTCGGTCATCCGGATGGATGAAGTCAATAAAGGACCGTCCCATGAGTTCCTCAGACGAATAACCGATGATTCGACTGGTCAGCGGATTGTGAAAGACCAGCTTCCCGTCCTGAGCAACAAAAATGGCTTCATTGGCATTTTCAATGAGGAGCCGGTAATTTTCCTCACTCTCCTGGAGTTTTTCTGCCATCTGCTTGTGGTCGGTCTGGTCCTCCGTATGCACGATGATCAGATCCGGTGGAATGAAGGCATAATGGACAGATAGAAATTTTCCCGGGGCGAAGTGTTTCGAGAGGATGTCCCGTCGGATAACAGAATGCTCGGTGAAGCATCGTCTCATATCGTCAAAGACCTGCGGTTGGTATTCGTAGAGTTCCTCCGCGCGTTTATCCAGAAAATTGTGCGCTTTGCCGTCGGTAATCCGGACCGCGGCGCTATTGAAATCGACCAGAAAAAAATCTTCCCCTCGTTTCTGCCATGTGAAGGTTGGTATCGGGCTTTCCCGATACAGGGCATTCAATCGCCCCTCACTTTCCCGAAGCGCTTCCTCAATTTTCTTCCTCTCGGCTTCCGATTGTTCCAGCTCTCTGATTCTCTGTCTTAGAGAAGCTAGCTCTTCGGTCAAAACTTGCTTGGTCTTGGATGAATCTTTCATCGTGTACCCCCGAACAGTGAGAAACGATGATGACTGAAAAGAAAGTAAAGCGTTTTAAAGGATTACCCTTTGAACTGTGCTTGGAACTATGGCTCGGAACAAACCCTGTCCTTCCCGTTCTTTTTCCCCTGATACATGAGCTGGTCAACCCGGTGAACGAAGGCCTTCATCTCTTCCTGCGGCTTGTACTGCGCAAGACCGATGCTCACCGTCAAGTGAACATCCTGACCCGACCCAGGGGAGAAGGTCTCCTTCTTGAATTCCGTCCGGATTCTCTCCGCGATCACCGCGCCGTCCGCGCTGGTTGTCATGGGCAGAAGGATGGTAAACTCCTCGCCGCCGTAACGAAAAGCGAAATCCGTCTCGCGCAGGCATCTTTTGACCACTCGGCCGAGCCGCCACAAGACCTGGTCCCCCTCGACATGGCCGTAAGTGTCGTTGAATGCTTTGAAATCATCGAGATCCAGCAGGAGGAGGGTCAAAGGCTGTCCGTAGCGGTTCGACCGGTCCAATTCGATTTTAAGCTGAAAGTAAAAATGGCGGGAATTGTAGAGCTGGGTGAGATCATCGATGATGCTGAGCTCGCGGTATCTTTTTTCACTCTCCTGTAGCGCCTCTTCTATCCGCTTGCGCTCGGTGATGTCGCGCGCCACTACCTGAAAACCCGTAACATTGCCATCTTCCACAATCAACCGCGTATGTTGCCCAAACCAGACTTCCTGGCCATTTTTCGTGAGCATGGGATATTCTGAATATGTATTTTGAATCCTCTTTACGAACTGACGACCGAAGAACTTCATGGCTTCGTCACGCATGTCCGGGCGGATCACTATCGTATACTGCTTGCCAATCATCTCCTTTTCTTCGTATCCTGTAATCCGGAGTGTCGCCGGATTTACGAAGGTAAGGCGTCCGGTGTTGTCCGTTCTGAAGACGAGATCAGTCGCATTTTCCACCAATGTCCGATACCGCGCTTCGCTCTCCCGCAACGCCTCCTCAATCTGCTTGCGGTCGGTGATTTCTCGGCCTACGCCCACAATCCCGATTCGGTTGCCTTGCTTGTCGAGTAGAGGCACTTTGGTCGCCAGGTTCCACCGTGTAATCTTACCACCCTCGGTCGCAAGAGGTTCCTCGCGGTTAATCATCGGTATGCCGGACCGGATGATCGCCTGCTCATCGGCATGAAATCGTTGCGCCATCTCCGGTGGCAGCAAATCAAAATCTGACTTGCCCACGAGTTCGGTTATGCTGGTCTTGCCCATGCGGCGAATCATCGCTTCATTGCAGATGATAAATCGGCCCTCGGAGTCTTTGGCATAGATACGATCGGGCACATTATCGATCAGATTTCGCAGGAGAGTGCGCTCGCTTTCCAACGCTTCCTCTGCCCGCTTACGCTGGGCTTCTGAGTGCTCCAGTTCCTTGATTCTCTGTTGTAAGGTGGATATCTCTTTGATCCGTTCTTGATTTGTCCCGCATGGAGCTTTCATGTGATGCCCCTCTGTAATGACAAAACGGCGCCCACTGAAAAGAAAGGCAGGTATATATGAAACTTATCTAAATTAAACCCTACTGGATACCCCTTGAGCTGTCAAATGGAAAGTGGGCCGCCAGATACTGATTGCTGTTTGAAGAAGCAGCGGCTTTTCCCGACCCTACCGGTTTGCGGAGTTCAGGAGCTTATGATACGGCAACCGCAAGTGGTCGAATTTGCCTTGCTACTTGGTCTGACAGCGTATCTTCTACGATATCCATGTCATATCGGCTTTGAATGTTCAGCCAGGAACATGGATTCTGCCCAAAATATCTGCCCAAACGCAGGGCAAGCTCGGCGTTTACCGGCCGTTTCCCGTTCACGACGTAATGGATACGCATGGCGGGAACACCGATATCTTTCGCAAGGCGATATTTGATAATCACCAACCACTGCGCATTACGCCCATCACCATGCTCTTGACTTCCGAGATAAGGCATAGGGCAATATTGACAGCATTTTCCTTCCGGGGGAAGGCAAATATACCAACAAAGCAATTCCGAACATCGGCAAAAATATCGGCAATTGGAGGCCATAACATGAATTCTCAAATCCACCGAATGACTCCTCTCCTGCCAGAGAACGCGGACAATCTGCAGGATCTTGCTTTGGAGATCCTCCAGAAATCTGCCGCGTTGGGGAACAGGCAGCATGATGTGACGCTCAATACGCTTAGAGAGCTGCTCAGGATCATCAACAGCTACTATTCCAACCTGATCGAAGGTCACAACACCCACCCTTACGACATCGTCCGTGCCATGCAGAAAGGGTATGATTCCGAACCGGCCAAGCGCAACCTGCAGATGGAAAGCGTTGCCCACATCACCGTCCAGAAGGATATGGAGAGAAGTTTGCTGAAAGAACCGGAAGTCAACATGACCAGCCGGGCATTTCTCTGTTACCTGCACCGTGAGTTTTACCAACAACTGCCTCCGGAATTCCGGGTCGTGACGAATCCTGAAACAGACAGGGAAAGTATGGTTGTGCCGGGAGAGCCGCGCGAAGAATCCGTCAAGGTCGGATATCACCAGCCGCCGGAACATGGATCACTCATGACCTTTCTCGCCCGGTTCGATGAATTTTATGCGCCGGAGAAACATCACGGTGCCCTGAAGCTCGTTGCGGCCGCGGCAGCCCACCATCGGCTGATGCGGATTCACCCCTTCCTCGACGGCAACGGTCGGGTGGCGCGCCTCTTCACCGAGGCGTACTTTCACCGGATTCCCGTTCACGGCTTCGGCCTCTGGTCGGTGAGCCGGGGGCTGGCCCGCAGGAACATCGATTACAAGTCCGCCCTTGCCCGAGCCGATGCACCCCGGCGGAACGACCTGGACGGCAGGGAAAATCTGTCCAATGAAGGGTTGATTTATTTTTGCCGCTTCTTTCTCGAGGTGTGCCTCGACCAGGTAGAATATATGGGGGGCTTGCTGCGGTTGGAAGAGCTGGTTGAACGCATCAGACGGTATGTAGAACTCCGCGGCTCCGGCATGATACCCGGACCGGCTGGGGAGAAGGGGCTGAGGGTTGAATCGGCCCGAATGCTCCAGGAGGTATTGGTGAAGGGAGAAGCGGCCCGGGGATCTGTTATTGCAGCGTCAGGCCTGAAAGAACGAACCGGGAGAGGCCTCCTGGGACAACTGATCGGGGAAGGGCTGCTCATTTCGGATACGCCGAAAGGTGACGTTCGGCTGGGATTTCCGATTCATGCCGCGGGATGGTTTTTCCCGGATCTGTATCTCACATTATCTCGTTGAAGTTCTTCAGATGAACCTCATCTGGAAAACATGCCTATCTATTCATTTAACCTAGCTTTTTATGATTTTCGTTACGAATTGTGTTGGAAGGTTTTCAAAAGACCAGATCTTCGGCGACCGGCTAACCAGGCCTTGATTGGTCGGGAAGTTGAAAGTTGTAATGTTTTGTTTTTGTTATCATTTGGTAGTCCCACGGGGGCTTGAACCCCGGTTTCCGGCGTGAGAGGCCCGATAAGCAAATATTGGTTGATCTGATCGTGACCAAGCCGGGTCTCGACAAAGCGCTGTCATTTGCCAATCAGTTATTCTTGTCATTTGAAGATCGTGACTATCCCGTGGTTCTCGAACCGAGAGGTGAGAATTTCTATAGGGCTGCTGTGGATGAGCATGAAGCGCCTAGGAAGACCCGTGATGATCACTACTACAATCGTCTCTGGTCTCCCTGCCGCTGTACGGTGGTGTATTTCGGGACTGTCGCGATCGGGTTGACGGTCATCGAGATGGCGGAGGAGGTAGAAGTCCGCTACATCGACGGAAAATATATCCGCGAGCAGGATTACATCCCGCCCAAGCGGAGCCGGTATGCTCACGAACTCACTTGGACGACGAAGCAGGATTACCCCACCGGCAGGCTCTGCTTACAAGCCTATGCGCCTTACCCGAGGGCTCACTGGGTCAAAAAGTGGCAAGAAACCAAGAAACGTGATCTGGGTTGCCAGATCAAAACGATTGTCAGAGAGCTTAAAGAGGCGGCTGTGGTAATTGCCCGCCTTGTCGAGGAGGGAGAACGTCAAGCGGAAATAGAACGCCAAAAGTGGGAGGCTCAACAAGAAATTCGGCGCCGGGAGGAGGCGGAGCGCCGGGCCGCCCAGGCACTCAAGGAGAGTAGAGAGGAACTCCTCCAGATTATCGATCGGTGGGGAAGGGCAAACCGTATCGAGCAATTCTTCCGGGATGCCGAACAGCGGGCCGCCGGCTTGGGTGACGAGGAGCGGCTCAGGCTGTTGGACCGGCTGAAGCTTGCCCGCGAAATGGTCGGCAGCGTCGATGCCCTCGAACATTTCCTGGCGTGGCGGTCGCCGGATGAGAGATAATCCCCTGGCTCCTCATGATGCTATCGTGTGCCCTTATCCTTCTTAAGCCTCATGCGGCCAATATACAAATCACTGGCAAATCGTCGAGCTTTTTGCCGATAATTTGATTGCTCGCGGGTCCGCTCCGTTTTCCGCCTTGGCTGGCGGCGCCTGAAAGTCAAAGTCGATTTTGTCTGGAATTGTTAAACCCCACCCTTACCCTTTGGGGCGGTGGGCCTGACCTTGCTGAGATAAATCACGTTATCCGCCCTGTGCGCCTGACTGGAGGATTCCCCCTCTTGCAGAAGCAGTTGCTGGAAGACGTCTTTCGGGGAACGGTATTTCAGGTACGACATCGGCGTTTCGTTCAGGTAAAACGAAACATCAAAGAGCTTCTGTTGTCCCTCTTCAAGGCGGAACCTGGACTGAAAAATGAAATCGTTCATGGAGCCCAGGATACGTCGATTGTTGATCTTGGAAAAGAAGGTCTCC
Organism: Syntrophaceae bacterium UBA6112; assembly: GCA_002423465.1. GTDB lineage: Bacteria > Desulfobacterota > Syntrophia > Syntrophales > UBA5619 > UBA5619. The sequence goes on from DIWG01000028.1 coordinate 14,021, forward strand.
CGGTCCTGCGGAAGCAGGTCCTTTGTCCCTTTCAGATGATGCCCTTGCCCGGTCACAAATGCCTGCAGGCTGGTCCTGACCGACTGAATGAACTGCCGATCGGTCGTTATCCCTCGCCCGGGCATGACCAGGGAGTACAGCGATTCGGTGTTGGTCACCAGGATATATTGCGTGCGCTGTACCGTGAACAGATGGGCGTTCCAGTCGCGCAAGGGATCCTTGCCTTTATCGCAGGGCAGGACAGGCAACGGATCGAGACCGATTTTTTTAGCCAGTTTTGCTGTGAGTCGAAAGATCATCATCGGACAAACATCAAAGCCCTTGTCGCCTGCAGGACGGCGTTGTAGGCTCAGGCGAAGCCTCAGGTTTCCTGGAGAATCGCCCCCGGGCTGGCAATCGATTCAGTTATCCCAACGCCTCGATATTCAGCGTATATTGATCATTGGTGCACGTCAACAGATTCATCTCCGCCAGCTTCTTCAGATCACGCCTGGCGGTTCGTTCACTGACATTTCGGTAAAGGGTGTTCATGGGCGACGAGTCAAAAAGATTCTGGAGGGTGAACGGTTTTGAGTCCTGGAGCAACACAGTCAGGAAGTCGTGCTGCCTCTGGATAATCGCCTTCTCCCGGTGCAATGAGGCGTAGTGGTCTCTCAATGCCAGGCGCCGGATGAAATAGGTGATCCGGTTCTTGATTTCCTCCAGCGAATCGATGACCCCTTTCAGAACAAATTTCAGGAAGGGGGACACGTCATTTTCTTTGTTCTTTCGGGTGATGGAGAAGGTTCTAAAGTATTCGTCCATATTCCGGTAGTAGTAATTGGAGAGCATTGTGGGGATGTATTTCTGCCCGGACAATCTCAACAACAAGGCCTCGATGATTCTTGCCACCCTGCCGTTTCCGTCGCTGAAGGGGTGAATCAACCCCATGTGGTAGTGGGCCAAGGCCGCACGGAAGTACGGATTCGTGGCAAACATCTCCTCGCTGTTGATCCAGAGGATGAATTCCTTCATGAGCTTTTCAATATCCGGAAGACATTTGGGGGGCGTATAAATGCCGCCATGGTCCTCGTCGCCTACCTGGACCTTGTGATTTCGATACAAGCCGGGCACGTTGTAGGGGTGCTCAATATGTGCCGTAACCAAGGCATGGACCTTCTTGATTAACTCTTCGTCAATCACCGGAGGTGTCGGTTCCGGTGTAAGTTCTCTGATGAATTGATACGCCGCTTTGAGATTCCTGATTTCCTGCTCCGCCCTTGCGGATTTCTTCGGCTGGTCTGTTTCGCCGATGATCTTTCCGACCTCTTCTTCCTTCAGCGGGTTTCCTTCGAGCGCCGCCGTTCCGAAGATGGATCTGCGGATGAGAGTCTCCTCAAGCTGGGACGACCAGGCCGGCAGGATTGGCAGATCACTGACCGTTTTATAAAGAACCAATCCCCAAACATGGAGCGTGTCGATCTCAGGGTCCTGATGTTGGCAACTGAAGACGAAGTGTCCCGATTTGAAGGTGGGGACTTTTTTAATCGGAGATGTGTCCATGATTTTGTCACCGATATGTTCAATTGTTAAAATAGTTTGAGCATGTAACCTGTCCAAAAATGTCACGGCCGCTAGCTTGGGTCTGTCAGGGCTTCATTCATGAAAACAGCTTTTTATAATCTTTGACACAGATTATGTCAATAGAAATGTCACATAATATAAACGTTATTTCATATTGATATACATTTCAACTCGTAATATTTGTCACAATGACTGTCAAGAGCAGCTGGCGATATGGGAACCTTCACCCATTGAACACATCGGAGATCATCGATAGCATTTCGTATTGTTCGCAGATAATGCCCCTTAAGACGTCAACATCCTGGTCCAGTTCGACCGGATCGAGTTCAAGAACCCGAACGTTCCGCATGGCTGCGGCCCCATCGATCCCAGTCACTGGGGGGGTTCATTTTGGTCTGTAGGTTGGAAATAGGGTTGGAAATGGATTTGTCTCGCATAAAAAAAGGGGTCGGCAACGATACCGAACCCCTTGTTTTCTTTATTGGTAGTCCCACGGGGGCTTNNTTGAACCCCGGTTTCCGGCGTGAGAGGCCAGCGTCCTAACCACTAGACGATGGGACCATGGATGAATGGGGACCGGGATTCAGAATTTCCTACACCCCGTACCCCCACGACTACTTTCCCAAGGGGGTTTCGTTCTTTAATGAATGCCGAAAAAATTGTCAAGGCCAAATTGAAGATCTCCGCAGCAAGCTGTGGAGAATCTTCGATCCTTAAGAGAAACAACCCATATTTTTTCTCGCTTGCAACGCGGCAAGCGGCAGGGTAAACGCTCGCGGTCGGATTCAACCGCCGGCCCGGATCCGATCAATCGCCCGCCGGATCTTCCGGATCACCCTCTCCTTCCCCAGGATAACCATGATCTCGTCGATCCCGGGACTCACGGTCCGGCCGGTCAGCGCGACACGAACCGTCTGGGCAATCCATTTGAGCTTCGTTCCCCGCTCTTCGGCGAGCGACCGCAGAAACGCCTCGATCCCATCCTTCGTATAATTCGCAACACCGGGAAGCCTCTCGGCAACCACCTCCAGATATCCGACGTATTCCGTCGTCAGGAATTTCGCCGCCGCCTCCGGATCATAATCCACCTCCTCCCGGAAGTAGAAGGCGCCGGAATCGGCCATCTCCACAAGGGTCTTCGACCGCGTCCGGAGGTTTTCCGCCGCCAGCGCGGCGTATCGGCGGTCCGAGACATCGAATTCCTTCCGTTCCCAGAAGGGAGTCACCAGCGCCAGCAGTTTTTCTTCCGGACAGGCCGTGATGTAATGCTGGTTCAGCCAGAGAAGCTTTTCCGGATTGAAGATCGCCGGCGACTTTCCGACCGCCTCCAGCGAAAACGCATGAATCAGATCCTCGATCGTGAAGATCTCCTGGTCTCCGTGCGACCAGCCGAGACGGACCAGGTAGTTCACCAGCGCCTCGGGCAGATACCCCATCTCCTGATACGCCATCACCGACGTCGCCCCATGCCGCTTGCTGAGCCGCGCCCGGTCCGAACCGAGAATCATCGGCACATGCCCGAAGAGCGGCACCTCATACCCCAGCGCTTCGTAGATCAGGATCTGCTTCGGGGTGTTGTTGACATGGTCGTCCCCCCGGATGACGTGGGTAATCCCCATCTGGGCGTCATCGACGACCACCGCGAAGTTGTACGTCGGATACCCGTCGGCCCGTTCGATAATCAGATCGTCCAGCTCCTCGTTGTTGAAGGAGATGTTTCCCTTGATCAGATCGTGCATGACCGTCACGCCCATCTCCGGACAGCGGAACCGCACGACGGAATCCGGAGATCGGCGCAACCCCTTCTCCCTGCAGGCCCCGTCATACTTTGGCTTTCGTCCCTCGGCCATGGCCTTCTTCCGCTTTGCCTCCAGATCCTCGGATGAACAGGTGCAGTAGTAAGCCTTCCCCTCGTCGATCAGTTTCTGCACCATCTGCCGGTGGACGACCACCCGTTCCGCCTGGAAGTAAGGCCCTTCGTCCCAGTTCAGGCCGAGCCAGGTCATGGCATCCAGGATCGCCCGCGTCGATTCGTCCGTCGAGCGGAGCTGATCGGTATCCTCGATCCGGAGAACGAATGTGCCGCCATGCCTTCTTGTGTAGAGCCAGTTGAACAGGGCCGTACGGGCGCCGCCGATATGGAGGAACCCCGTCGGTGACGGGGCAAATCGTGTTCTCATTTTATCTTCACCACCCGCTGAAAATTATTTTTTCTCGAAAATCGTATTCCTGAAAACCGGTTCGACCCTTCCCGAAAATCTCACCGGCCGTGAGTTGTAAAAGGGTTTTAGATCTTAGATTCCGCTCCTCACGCCTTGCGCCTTACGTTTTTTACACCCATTTGTCAAGGCGGATTTCGCAACCCTGCCGCTACCTTGGCCGGACACCGCCGGGAATTTTCTTCAGAAAATAGAACGGGTTGCATTCTCAACGATACGAAAAGGACCGGGGAATTGCCACCGTCATGCCGGGGAAATTCCATCCCGTGAATCGCATAGGTTTTGAAGATTCCATTTGAATTTACCCACGGATCCGTTTATGGTTGCCGAAAGAGACAAGACGGGGCGGCCCCCATCACCGGCACATCGGGACCCCCCAGAAATTATTCTTGACAATCCGGCAGGATTGTAATCTACTTCGCCCCTTTATAAGACCCCCTGTCTGCATTGGGGAGAAGAGGTCAATGAACCTCCCCGCAGCAAGCTACGGGGAATATGACCTGAAGAGATTCAAGGCAGCACGAAGGGGACATTTTGAAGATCAACGTCAGCAAAATCCCTGAAGGGGGGATGGTCCTGAAGTTCGAGAGGAACGGGGATTGGTTCCGGGAAAACCTGCCCGAGACGAAACCCGCTGATTTCGAACTGGATCGGATCGACATCGACTGCACCGCGCGGAGGATGAGGGAGAACGTCTTTATCAAGGGAACCGTTGCGACCGCCGTCGATATGTCATGCTGCCGCTGCCTGGAGATGATCCGCCTGCCGATTCGATCCTCATTTCAATATACATTCACCCCTCCCCCGCCCCCGTCACAGGATGAGGTGGAACTCAATGCCGCGGATCTCGATTTCGCCTATTATGAAGGGGATGTGATCGACCTGGACAGGGTCATCTTCGAGCAGATCATGCTGCAGATCCCGATCAAACCACTGTGTGCGGAATCATGTCGGGGGCTTTGTCCCCATTGCGGCATCGACTTGAACACGACAAGTTGCGACTGCCGGAGCGAAATCCTCGATGAACGGCTTGCCGTATTGAAACAATTCACAACACAACACCAAGGAAAGAGGAGTTGCTGATTATGCCAAATCCGATTAAAAGACATTCGAAATCCAGAAAGAATATGAGAAGGGCGCATGATTTTCTGACACCGGCTGCGGCATCCGCATGTCCGCAATGCCACGCACCCAAGCTTCCCCATCATGTCTGCCCGAACTGCGGCACATACAAGGGGAGAGAAATCGTCCCGATTGAAAAGGCCTCCTGAAACGCCGGACGGGGAAACGCCCATGGGTAGAATCGGCCTTGTCTTTCCGGGACAGGGATCACAACACCCCGGTATGGTTCAGGAACTTTACCGGGACCATCAAAGTGTGCGGGATCTGTTTGTCGAGGCCGGAGACCTCCTCGGCAGGGACATGGTTTCTCTTTGTTTCAAGGGACCCCAGGAACTCCTTGATCTGACAGTGAACACGCAGATCGCCGTCCTGACGGCGGGGATCGCGGCTTGGCGCGTCTTTTCCGAGCAGGTGGCGGCGAAGCCCTTCGTTATGGCGGGCCATAGTCTTGGAGAATACACTGCCCTGCATGCGGCCGGCGCTGTCGGCCTGCACGACGTTCTCTCCCTCGTTCACCGGAGAGCCGAGTTCCATCAGGAGGCCGTTCCCGTCGGCAAAGGGGCGATGGCGGCCATCGTCGGACTTCCGCGAGAGGAAGTGGAAACGCTTTGCCTTGCCTGTGAACGGGAGGGGCAGGCCGTGGCTGTTTCCGTCGAAAACGCCCCGGGGCAGATCGTCGTTTCCGGAAATACCGAAGCCGTCTCGGAGGTGATTGCTGCCGCGGAAATTCGTGAAGGTGCGCGCGCGGTCCTGCTCCCGATCAGTGTCCCCTGTCACTGCCGTCTTCTCGATGGGGCGGCCGGACGGCTTGCGGACGCGCTGAGCCACATCGAATTCCGTAACGGTGTCATCCCCGTGATTCCCAATTGCGATCCTTCCATTCTCCATTCACGGGAACGGACAAGGGATCTGCTCATTCGCCAGATCATCTCCCCCGTCCGCTGGCGGGAGACGATCGAACGGATGGCTGTGATGGGGGTGGACACAATCGTGGAGATCGGTCCCAAAAGGATCCTGTCCGGACTGATCCGGCGGATCGACCGGCGGATCCGCCTTTTGAACGTTGAGGACGAGGCCTCACTGAAAAAGACCGTTGCGGCACTGAACGCCGGTACGGGAGAATAAACTCATGTTTTCAATAATGTTATTGATCCCTGCCGGAGCAGGGCGAAATCTGATGAGGAGGAAATTTTCATGACACTCGAAGAAAAGGTGATCGGCATTATCATGGAGCAACTGGATGTCACGCGGGAGGAGTGCGTTCCCGAGGCGTCGTTCATCGACGATCTGGGGGCCGATTCCCTCGACCTCGTCGAGCTGATCATGGCGATGGAGGAGACCTTCGACGTCCAGATCGCCGACAGCGAGCTTCAGCAGATCCGTTCGATCAAAAACGTTCTGGATTATCTTCGGAACAAGGGCGTCACATTACATGAATAATGTCGTTCATTCTGTTCCGTCCGATGCAAGGTCCTGCGTCACCGGCCGACAATCCAATGGGACAAACAAGGGGGATGGATTGAAAAGAAGGGTGGTTATTACAGGTTTGGGCGCCGTCACGCCGCTTGGCAACACCGTTGCGGAAACCTGGGAGGGGATATGCCGCGGGAAATCAGGCGCCGCGCCCATCACCCGCTTCGACAGCACGGCATTCGAGACGAAGATCGCCGCTGAAGTCAAGGGATTCGACCCACTCCGTTATTTAAACAAGAAAGAGCTCCGCCGCCTCGACGATTTCATCATCTACGCCCTGGCCGCGGCCGACATGGCCATGGCCGATGCCGACCTGATCATCGGAGAGGAAAGGGCGGAACGAACCGGCGTGATCATCGGCTCCGGCGTCGGCGGACTGACCACCATCGAAAAGGAAAAAGTGACACTTCTCCAGGGTGGCCCCCGGAAGATGTCCCCCTTCACCATTCCGGCCATTCTGGCGAACCTCGCCGGCGGCCATGTCTCGATCCGTTTCGGGGCCAAGGGCCCGATCAATTGCACCGTCACCGCCTGCGCGGCGGGCACCTGCGCGATTGGGGATGCCGCCCGACTCATCGCCGACGGCTATGCCGACATCATGATCGCCGGCGGAACGGAGGCGGCGGTCACTCCGATGTGCGTGGCCGGCTTTAACGCGATGCGGGCGCTCTCGCGACGCAACGACGAACCCCAAAAGGCCAGTCGCCCGTTCGACCGCGACCGCGACGGCTTTCTGGTTAGCGAGGGTTCCGGCGTCGTCATCCTCGAGGCCCTGTCGCACGCGCTGGAGCGGGGCGCCAAAATCCAGGGCGAACTTGTCGGTTATGGCCTCACCGGCGACGCCTTTCACATGGCCGCTCCGCCGCCGGGACATGAAGGCGCCGCCCGCGCGATGAAGGTAGCCCTGCGGGATGCGGGGATGGACAGAACGGAAATCGACTACATCAACGCCCACGGAACCTCCACGCTTCTGAACGACGCCTGCGAAACCGATGCCATCAAAACGGTCTTCGGGGAACATGCCACGCGGCTTGCCGTAAGTTCAACCAAATCGATGACCGGACACATGTTCGGGGCGGCCGGAGCGGTGGAGGCGATTTTCTGCCTGAAGGCGATCAGCGAGGGGGTGCTCCCCCCGACGATCAACCTGGATCATCCGGATTCCGAATGCGATCTGGATTACGTGCCCCATCAGGCGAGAAAGAAGGAAATCCGGACCGCCATGTCCAACACCTTCGGGTTCGGCGGGGTCAATGCCGTCCTCATCTTCCGGAAATGGGAGGGATAGGCATGTCGGAAAAGATCATCATCGCCGCGGACCACGGGGGTTATTCCCTGAAGGAGGCGCTCAAACCGCATCTGAAGAAGAGGGGGTTTGCCGTCACCGATGCGGGAACGGACAGCGACCAGGCGGTCGATTACCCCGATTTCGGCGAAAAGGCGGCCGGAGCGGTCTCCGCCGGCCTTTTCCCGCGGGGGATTCTGATCTGCGGTTCCGGCGTGGGCATGTCCATCGTCGCCAACCGCTTCCCCGGCGTCCGGGCAGCCCTCTGCCTCGATGAGGAGACGGCGCGCCTGAGCCGGATGCACAACGATTCCAACATTCTGGTCCTCGCGGGAAGAAAAACAGACCCGGAGACGGCCGGGAAAATTGTCGGAATATGGCTCACAACCCCATTCGAGGGAGGGCGCCATCAGAAACGCCTTGACAAGATCCGTGGGCTGGAATCGAAATTGAACGAATCAGCATAACGGCTTCGTGAAAAGCCGGAAATATTTGGTTTATCATGATGGACTTGTCGAAGCGCAGCGGAAGGAAAGGGAGTTCATGTCGTATCTGATGCAGGCCGACCCGGAGGTTGCGGAGGCGATTCGCCGGGAAACTCTTCGGCAGTCGGAAAAATTAGAGATGATTGCCTCGGAGAATTTTGTCAGTGAGGCCGTCTTGGAGGCCCAGGGCAGCGTGATGACGAACAAGTACGCCGAGGGTTATCCAGGGTTGCGATACTATGGGGGTTGCGAGTTCGTCGACATCGTGGAGCGGCTGGCCATCGAGCGGAGCAAGCAGCTCTTCGGGGCGGAACACGCAAACGTCCAGCCCCATGCGGGCGTTCAGGCCAATATGGCCGTCTATTTCACGGTGCTTCAGCCGGGAGACACGATCCTCGGGATGAACCTCTCCCACGGGGGGCATCTTTCCCATGGAAGCCCGGCCAGTTTTTCGGGGAAATTCTATCGCGGCGTTTTCTACGGTGTGGACCGAAAAACGGAAACCATCGATTTCAACGAAGTCGAGACCCTGGCCAAGGAGCACCGCCCGAAGATCATCGTCGTCGGCGCCAGCGCCTATCCCCGAACGATCGATTATGAAAAATTCCGGGTCATCGCCGACAAGGTCGGGGCCCTGATTCTTGCCGATATCGCCCACATCGGCGGTCTCGTCGCCGCCGGTCTTCACCCGTCGCCGGTGCCCTGCTGCGAGTTTGTCACGATGACCACCCACAAGACCCTGCGCGGTCCCCGTGGGGGACTCATCCTCTGCAAAAAGGAATTCGCCGGCGCCTTGGACGCGAAGATCTTCCCGGGGATGCAGGGCGGGCCCCTCATGCACATCATCGCCGCCAAAGCGGTCGCACTGAGGGAGGCCCTCACCGGAGAGTTTAAACAGTATCAGCGCCAGATCCTGAAAAACGCGAAGTCCCTCGCCGATCAGCTCCTGGCGGACGGTTTCCGTCTTGTTTCCGGCGGCACCGACAACCATCTGATGCTCGTCGATCTGACCGATCTTGGCATCACGGGGAGGGAGGCGCAGGAGACCCTCGACCGGACAGGCATTACGATCAACAAGAACCGAATCCCGTTCGACACGAAGGGTCCCCAAGTGACCAGCGGAATCCGCATCGGCACGCCCGCCTTGACCACGCGGGGGATGAAGGAGCCGGAGATGAAGCGGATCGCCGGTTTTTTCTCCGCAGTGCTCCGGGATATCCGGAACGAAAAGCGGCTGAGAGAGATCCGGGAAGAGGTCCGCGCCCTCTGCAGGCAATTTCCGCTTTATTCGGAACGGATCAGGGAGAACCGTTGACCAACGGGCGAATCAGAGGCCATTCCGACCATGGAAAGGAACAAACAGGAAGAGAAACCCCTGGGAGGCGCGGACGGACGGCCCGCCTGGGATGACTATTTCCTGGACATCGTCGGGATCGTGGCGAAACGCGCCACCTGCCTGCGGCGACACGTCGGCGCCGCCCTGGTCCGCGACCGGCGTATCCTCTCCACAGGGTACAACGGCGCCCCTTCGGGACTCCGCCATTGTCTTTCAATCGGATGTCTCCGCGAACGGAACAACGTCCCTTCCGGTGAGCGCCACGAACTCTGCCGGGGGCTGCACGCCGAACAGAATGCGATCATCCAGGCGGCGCTCCACGGGGTGAGCGTGAAGGGGGCAACCCTCTACTGCACGAACCACCCCTGTATCATCTGCGCGAAGATGATCATCAATGCCGGAATCGTCCGGATTGTGATCGGCGAAGGGTATCGGGACGACCTGGCGGAAGAGATGCTGGCGGAGGCGGAAATCGAGGTGATCCGGAAATGAAATGCCCCTTCTGCGCCCATGGCGAAAACAAGGTGATCGACTCCCGGATCAGCAAGGATGGCGATGCCATCCGGCGGCGGCGGGAGTGTCTCGGCTGCGGCAACCGTTTCACCACCTATGAGTACGTCGAGGAGGTGCTGCCCGTGGTCGTCAAGAAGGACGGCCGCCGGGAACCGTTCGACCGGACGAAGATCCGCTCCGGGATCAAAAAGGCCTGCGAGAAGCGCCCCATCAGCACCGACGCCATCGAAATTTTGGTGGACAATGTCGAGCGCGCCTGCCAGGATTTCCAGGGAAAAGAGATCCCCTCGACGGCCATCGGCGAAAAGGTGATGCGGGAGCTCCAGACCCTCGACGGGGTCGCCTATGTCCGCTTCGCGTCGGTTTACCGTGAATTCCGGGATGTAAGCGACTTTATGGACGAATTGAAGGACCTCCTCCACACAAAGAAAGATGGGGAGGGGGAAAAATCGGAGGGATAGACGGTGTTCACGGGAATCACGGCTGGACTCGGATCCGTCCGGCGCCTGACGCGCCGGGGAGAAGATGCCCTTTTGGAGGTCGAGACCAATCTCGATCTGGATGACGTCCGGATCGGCGACAGCCTCTCCGTCAGCGGCGCCTGCCTGACTGTGACCGCGAAGGCCGGCCGGTTCTTCAAGGCGGATGTCTCCGCCGAGACCCTTTCCCGGACAACGCTCCGGAACCTGACGCCGGGCGACCGGGTCAATCTGGAAAAGGCGCTGCGCGTCGGGGACCGCCTTGGGGGACACATTGTCCTCGGCCACGTGGACGGCGTCGGAAGGATCGCGGAGATGACCCCCCGCTCCGGATCTCTCCTCTTCGGCTTTGAAATAGATCCGGGGCTCGGCCGGTATATCGTCACCAAGGGGTCGATCACGGTGGACGGCATCAGTCTGACCGTCAACCGCTGTGAAAAGAACCGATTTTATGTTAACATCATTCCGCATACGACAGCCGCGACGACGCTCGCCTTCAAGAAGGCGGCGGATGAGGTCAACATCGAAACGGACATCCTGGCCCGTTATCTGGAAAAGCTGATCGCGGTGGAGGAGGAAGGCGGGTCCGGACCGAGGGGTGAACCCGCCGCAGGAGTCGGTCTGGAAAAGCTTGCGCGCTACGGATTTATAAAATAATGTTAATTGGGGACAGCGCCCTGTTAATTTCCGTTGGAAATAAATAGGGCGCTGTCCCCAATTAACCAAAAAAAGGAGAAAACATGGGTGTCAGCACCATCAAAGAGGCCATTGTCGATATCAAAAGCGGAAAGATGATCATTCTCGTTGACGACGAGGATCGGGAAAACGAAGGGGATCTCTGCATGGCGGCTGAATTTGTCACGCCGGATGCGGTCAATTTCATGGCCCGATACGGGCGGGGTCTCATCTGTCTCACCCTGACCGAGGAAAACGCGGACAAGCTCCGCCTGGCGCCGATGGTCCGGGACAACCGATCCCGTTTCGGCACCGCCTTCACGGTCTCCATCGAGGCGAAACAGGGAGTCACGACCGGGATCTCGGCGGCAGACCGGGCGATAACGATCCGGGCCGCTGTGGCCGACGATGCGAAATCGGAGGACCTGGTCAGCCCCGGCCACATCTTCCCAATTCGCGCCAAAAAGGGAGGGGTCCTGGTGCGGACCGGCCAGACGGAGGGCTCTGTCGATCTGGCCCGTCTTGCCGGCATGAAACCCGCCGGCGTCATCTGCGAGGTGATGAAGGACGACGGGACGATGGCCCGCATGCCCGATCTGGAGATCTTCGCCCGGGAATTCGGTCTGAAGATCGTCACGATCAAGGATCTGATCGACTACCGGATGCAGCACGAATCCCTGATTCGGCGCGCGGCGACCGCCACGATCCCGACGCAGTACGGCGGCGAATTCAAATTGATCGTCTATGAAAATGACGTGGACGACATGCAGCACGTGGCCCTGATCAAGGGAGATATCACACCGGAGGACGAGGTTCTGGTCCGTGTCCATTCGGAATGCCTCACGGGCGACGTCTTCGGTTCCGAGCGGTGCGACTGCGGCGACCAGCTCCACCGGGCGATGAAGATGGTGGCGGACGCCGGCAAGGGGGTGATCGTCTACATGCACCAGGAGGGGCGCGGGATCGGCCTTGTCAACAAGATCAAGGCCTACGAACTCCAGGAGCAGGGGCAGGACACCGTGGAAGCGAACATCGCGCTCGGTTTCAAGGAAGATCTCCGGGATTACGGCATCGGCGCCCAGATTCTCGCCGACATCGGGGTGCGGAAGATGCGGCTTCTGACGAACAACCCGAAGAAGATCGTCGGCCTCGAGGGATACGGGCTGACGATCACCGAACGGGTCCCCATCGAGATTCGGCCGAATGAAAACAATCTCCAGTACCTCCAGACGAAGAAACAGAAGATGGGCCACATTCTGAAGGTATAGACAGGAAAATCGATTTTATGAGGAGAAACAGCCATGTCAAAAATCATTGAGGGAAAGATCGTCGCGAAGGGAATGAGGTTCGGCATCGTCGCAAGCCGTTTCAATGACTTCATCAGCGGCCGCCTGATCGAAGGGGCCGTCGACGCCCTGACGCGGGCCGGCGCCGACGATAAGGAGATCCAGATCGTCAGGGTCCCCGGCGCCTTCGAGCTGCCGCTCACCGCCAAGAAAATGGCGAAAAGCGGGCGCTTCGACGCCGTGATCTGCCTTGGCGCCGTCATCCGCGGCGCCACTCCCCACTTCGAATATATCAGCGCGGAGGTCTCCAAGGGGATCGCAATGGTGGGGTTGGAGACCGAGGTGCCGGTGGCGTTTGGCGTGCTGACGACGGACACGATCGAACAGGCCATCGAAAGGGCCGGATCGAAGTCGGGAAACAAGGGTTGGGACGCCGCCATGTCCGCCATCGAGATGGTTGATCTTTTTAAGAAACTGTAATATAGACGGCCTCGCAGAATGTTTCGAAAGCCGCGCTCCGCAGGATGGACGTAACCGGATTGCACGGATGACTCGACCGAAATCTGAGGGATGCATGCACCAGAGGCGGAAGGCAAGAGAGGTTGCCCTTCAGGTTCTTTATGCGCTCGACGTCCAGGAAATCGCGCTGCAGGAGGCGATCGATCTCTTCTGGACCAATTTCGACGCGCCGGAAGAGGCCCGAAAATTCTCGTCTTTTCTGATCGAAGGGACCTGGAGCCACCGGGAACAGATCAACGACCTGATCGGCGGCAGTTCTGAAAACTGGACCATGGCGAGGATGTCCCGCGTGGACAAGAGCCTCCTGCGGATGGCGGTCTACGAGCTACTGTTCTGTCAAGACATCCCCCCCAAAGTCACACTGAACGAGGCGATCGACCTCGGCAAGGTTTACGGCTCCGAGAACTCGGGAGCATTCATCAATGGCATTCTGGACGCCCTCTACGGAAAGCTGCGCAAGAAGGATGAAGATCAAGATATCAACGGAATCTCCCGACACCCTGAACCATGACACCTTGATCCTGGGTTTCTTTTCCGACGAAAGGCCTCCCCGGGGGTACTGCGGCCTGGTGGACTGGCGTCTCAACGGAATGATCTCCGCCGAAATCGCCCGGGGAAGGGTTTCCGGAGATTTCCTGGAGAAGCTGCTCTATGCCTTCCCGAAACGCATTCGGATCTCCCGCCTCCTCCTCTTCGGTCTGGGGTCTCTCTCCGACCTAACATACGACCGCCTCTACAACGCCGGTTACGAAATGGCAAGGACTGTCAGCGGGATCCAGTCAACCGACCTGGTTCTTCCCGTGCCCGCCGCCGGTCGGGGATCCTTGAAACTCCAGGGAATGACCGATGCCTTGATCACGGGCCTTTTTGACGGTTTTTCCGGCAAACAGGAGGAACTCTCCGCCCTGCGTCTGAAAATTCCGGGCAAGGCGGATCACACGGATGAGATCCGTTCAGGGCTGGACCTTTTCCGGCAGCGCGTCGGGGAGGCCGGCTGCGAAATTTCAGCCCCGGAAGAAAACGCGGCGGCGTCCGGACGGGAAGACTCAATCAACAGCGGAGGGATTCATTGACATGAAAGTAATCATCATCGGCGCCGGCGAGGTGGGCTACCATATCGCCGACAGCCTTTCCCGCGAAGGGATCGATACGGTCGTTATCGACCGGGACGAAGAACGCCTGCATGAGGTTTCGGAGATGCTGGATGTGCAGACCGTTCTGGGAAGCGGCAGCAGTCCTGAAATCCTGAAACAGGCGGGCATGGCCCAGGCCGAGATGGTCATCGCGGTCACGGACAGCGACGAAACGAACATGATCGCCTGCCTCCTCGCCTCCACGCAGTGCCGGATTCCCATCCGGATCGCCCGCATCCGCAACCAGGAATTGAACGGGGATTGCGCCCTCTTCGGGACGGACCGCCTCAACATCGATCTCATCATCAATCCGGAGCGGGAAGCGGTCAGCAACGTCATGGATCTCCTGGAATTTCCAGGGGCGGCGGAGGTCTTCAGTTTTGCGGGAGGACGGATCCGGCTTCTGGGTTTCCAGATCGACCCGAGCGCCGCGGTGATCGGGAAAAAACTTTTCGATCTCCGGGCCATGGAACCCGCTTTCAAGGTCCTGATCACCGCCATCGTCAGGGGTGAAAAGCTCATCGTCCCGTCGGGCGGCTCGGTCATCGAGGGCGGTGATTACCTCTTCGCCGTCACCGACGCCGCCCGCGTCCGGGAACTGTTGCGTTTCTTCGGCAAGGACACGGAACCGCCCCGGCGAATCATCATTATCGGCGGCGGAGACACCGGCCTGATGATTGCCGAAGCGATCGAACAAAAAAACATCACGGTAAAACTCATCGAGAAGAAACACGCCCGGTGTGAATTCCTGGCATCCCGTCTGGACAAGACGGTCGTCCTCCATGGCGACGGAACGAGCCAGGAACTCCTGAAGGAGGAGAATATCGAGGAGACTGATTTCTTCATTGCAGTGACGAACGACGAGGAGGCGAACATTCTCGGGGCGCTTCTCGCCAAGCAATTGGGCGCCCGGAAGGTCCTCTCACTGATCAACCGGATCGACTACATCCCCATCGTTTCGCGGGTCGGCATCGACGGCGTGATCAACCCCCGCCATGCCGCCCTCAGCCGGATCCTGCATTATATCCGCAAAGGGAAGGTCCTCTCCGCCACGCCGCTCCGTGATGAAAAAGCGGAAGTCTTCGAATTTATCGCCCTCGAAACCTCGGAGATTACCGACCGGCCTTTCAAGGAGATCCATTTCCCCAGCGGCACCATCGTCGGGGCGATCTGCCGCGGAGAGGAGATCATCATCCCCGACGGCGATTCCGTGATCCGGCCGGGCGACCACGTTGTCATCTTCACGCCCCGTTCGGCGATCGGCGAACTCGAAAAGCTCCTCACCGTGAAACTGGAATATTTCGCATGAAGGCAAGACCTGTCCTCTATACCCTGGGCGCTTTTCTGTTCATCCTCGGGTTGACGATGCTGATCCCGCTGGCCTGCTCGTTATACTATGGCGAGGCCGACGCCTGGGGTTTCATCCTGTCCTTCGGGATCACGTCGGGAACCGGCGGCGTCCTGTCCTTTGCATGCAGACCCGGGGAGAAAAAGATCGTTCTTGGCCACCGGGAGGGTTTTCTGATCGTCTCCGCGGGCTGGATCTTCGCCGCCTTCTTCGGCGGGCTTCCCTACATGATTCACGGCGCCCTCCCCGCCCTGACGGACGCCTACTTCGAAACGATGTCCGGATTCACAACCACAGGGGCGACGGTTATCAACAAAATTGAGGCGCTTCCCCACGGGATTCTCCTCTGGCGGTCCATGACCCAGTGGCTGGGCGGGATGGGGATCATCATCCTTTCCGTCGCCATCCTCCCGTTCCTTGGTGTCGGGGGGAGACAACTCTTCCGGGCGGAACTTCCCGGGCCGGTGAAGGACAAACTGCTGCCGCGCATCGCGGAGACGGCCCGCTCCCTGTGGATGGTTTACGGGATCATCACAGCCGCCGGCTTCATCCTCCTCCTCTTCGGCGGGATGAGCGCCTTCGACTCGATTAACCACATCTTCTGCGCAATGGCAACCGGGGGGTTTTCCACGAAAGATTCAAGCATCGCCTGGTTCAACAGCGCCTACATCGACGGCGTCTTCATCGTCTTCATGCTGCTCGCCGGGATCAACTTCACCCTGCACTACCAGGTTCTTACCGGAAATTTCCGTTCCCTCTTCCAAAACAGCGAGCTGCGGTTTTTTCTCGGGACGCTCCTGGCGGTCACGCTCCTGATCACCTTGGACCTCCGCCTGCACGTCTTTCCGGAGATCGGCAAGGCCTTCCGCTACGCCCTCTTCCAGGCCTCCTCCATCATCACGACGACCGGGTTCGTCACCGACAATTTCGCCCGTTGGCCGGCCTTCTCGCAGATCATTCTCGTGATCCTGATGTTTATCGGCGGTTCGGCGGGCTCCACGGGGGGCGGCATCAAATGCGTCCGGCTCCTGCTGCTCATCAAACACAGCTACCAGGAACTCTACCGCCTCATCCATCCCCATGCCGTCACCCAGGTCAAGCTGGACAATATGACCGTGCCGCCGGACGTGATGAAGAGCATCTGGGGATTCTTCGCCCTCTACATCGGACTGGCGGTCCTGGCCACGATCCTGATGTCCTCCCTGGGGCTTGACATGCTCACCTCCTTCGCCTCGGTCGCCGCGACGATCGGCAACATCGGGCCGGGATTGGGGCTCGTCCATCCCGCGTCGACCTACAGCGAAGTGCCGACGCTGGGAAAGTGGATCCTCTCTTTCTGTATGCTGATCGGCCGTCTCGAGATCTATACCGTGCTGGTACTGCTGATCCCCGAGTTCTGGAAAAAATAGGATTGAAAGGGTGGGCTCAATGTGCTACGAAGGGCGCCAAGACCTTAGGAAATCGCCGTGGAGGAGCGTGAGGCGTGAAGAGTTAGGAGAAACAATGCCTTACTGCTGAAACCTTACTCCCGACGCGTCATGTTTTTTAACAGCGGAGCGATGCATGGACAGAAAGTACAGCCCGTTAGAGATTGAAGAGCGGTGGCAGAAGCACTGGGAGGAACAGCAGATCTTCAAGGTGACGGAAGATCCGGATAAAAAGAAATACTATCTTCTCGAGATGTTCCCCTACCCCTCCGGCCGGATTCATATCGGCCATGTGCGGAACTATACGATCGGCGACGTCGTTGCCCGGTACAAGCGGATGCGGGGGTTCAACGTCCTCCATCCGATGGGCTGGGACGCCTTCGGCATGCCGGCGGAAAACGCCGCCATTGAACGAAGCGTGCACCCCTCCGTCTGGACCCATGAAAACATCAAAAACATGAAGCGCCAGCTCAAACGGATGGGCTTCAGCTACGACTGGGACCGGGAACTTGCCACCTGCGAACCGGAATATTACCGTTGGGAACAGCTCTTTTTCCTGCAGATGTATGAAAAGGGGCTCGCCTACAAGAAGAGTTCCACGGTGAACTGGTGCCCCAAGTGCGAGACGGTCCTCGCCAACGAGCAGGTGGAGGCGGGCCTCTGCTGGCGTTGCGGCTCGGAGGTCGGGGAACAGTACCTGAATCAGTGGTTCTTCCGGATTACCGCCTACATCGATGAGCTGCTCGACTACTGCGACCGCCTCCCCGGCTGGCCCGAGCGGGTCCTCACGATGCAGAGAAACTGGATCGGAAAGAGTTACGGCTGCGAGGCCGCCTTTCCGATGGCCGACGGCAAGGGCGCGATCCGGGTTTTCACGACGCGCCAAGACACGATTTTCGGCGCCACCTTCATGCTGATCGCCGCCGAACATCCGCTGGTGATGGACCTTGTCCGCGGAAAGGAGTGCGAAGGATCGGTCCGCGATTTCGTCGAGAAGATCAAAAAACAGGACAAGAAGATCCGCACTTCCGAATCCTACGAGAAGGAGGGCGTCTTCCTCGAAAGCTATTGCCTGAACCCGGTCACCGGGCGGAAAATGCCGGTCTACGCGGCGAACTTCGTCCTCGCCGATTACGGCACCGGCTGCGTCATGGCGGTCCCCACCCACGACCAGCGCGACTTCGAGTTCGCGAAGAAGTACAACCTGCCGCTCATTGTCGTCATCCAGCCCCCCGATCGGGCGCTGAACGTCCAGACGATGAGCGAGGCCTACACGGGCGAGGGCGTTCTCGTTAACTCCGGCCCCTTCGACGGCCTGGAGAATCTCAAGGCCCTCGATGCGATCGCCGACCACCTGGCGTCGCTCGGTCGGGGCAAGAAAACGGTCCAGTACCGCCTGCGCGACTGGGGAATCTCCCGCCAGCGTTACTGGGGCGCTCCCATCCCGATGATCCTCTGCGAGGCGTGCGGAACCGTTCCGGTTCCCGAGCAGGACCTCCCGGTGATTCTTCCCCGGGACGTGGCGTTCACCGGCAAAGGCGGCTCGCCGCTCGCAAAATACAAACCCTTCGTCGAGACGACGTGCCCCCGTTGCGGGAAGCCGGCCCGGCGCGAAACGGACACGATGGATACCTTCGTCGAGTCCTCCTGGTACTTCGACCGTTTCTGTTCGGCCAACCACGACGTGAAGCCGGGTCTCGACCGGAAAAAACTGGACTACTGGATGCCGGTGGACCAGTACATCGGCGGCATCGAACATGCGATCCTCCACCTCCTCTATGCGCGGTTCTACACGAAGATGCTCCGGGATTTCGGATTCCTCGGCGTCGACGAACCCTTCACGAACCTCCTCACGCAGGGGATGGTCTGCAAGGAGACGATGCGCTGTCCGGAACACGGATACCTCTTCCCGGAGGAGGCCAAAGAGGGGAAATGCACCCAGTGCGGGCAGGAGGTCCAGATCGGGAAAACGGAGAAGATGTCCAAGTCGCTCAAAAATGTCGTGGATCCCGACTATCTGATCCAGGCCTACGGCGCCGACACGGCGCGAATATTCTGCCTCTTCGCTTCGCCGCCGGAAAAGGATCTCGAATGGAGCGATCAGGGGGTCGACGGCTCCTTCCGCTTCCTCTGCCGGATCTGGCGGATCGTAATGGATTACCTGGAGGAGGTCCGGGACGTCGAACCCTTTGCCGGCGCCGAAACGCTGGAGGGCGACCTGAAGGCATTGCGGAGGAAGACGCACCAGACGATCCGGAAGGTGACCGCCGACATCGAGGAGCGGTTCCACTTCAATACGGCGATCAGCGCCGTGATGGAGCTCGTGAACGCCCTGTACCAGCTTCCACACCCGAAGGCGGAGGATCGGCTCGGGTTTTCCGTCATCCGCGAGACGGTCGAAACGATCATCCTGCTTCTCGCCCCGCTGGTTCCCCATATCACCGAAGAACTCTGGACGCTCCTCGGCCGACAAGAGAGCCTGGCCGATGCGGCCTGGCCCATGTTCGACCCCGCAGTCGCCTCGGAAGAGGAGATCACGATCGTGATCCAGATCAACGGCAAGGTGCGGAGCCGGATCAGCGTGCCCGCCGATGAGGAGGGGGAGAAGATCAAGGCCCTGGCGCTGGCCGACGAACGGATCGCCGGCCTCACGGCAGGGAAAAAGGTCTTTAAGGTGGTGTACGTGCCGAAGAAATTGGTGAACATCGTCCTTCCGGGATAGTCGTTATCCCCGCCAAGGGGGACATGATGCTGCATCGTGCCCCCCTTGAATAACCGGGACGAAACGTGTTTTGAAGAGGTGGGGTATGAATGTCGGGAAGGGGATTATTTCGAGGTGGAACATGAAAAACGGCGTTTGGATGGTCCTGATCCTGTTTCTGTTGGCCGGTTGCGGATACCGCATGGAGGGCGGGCGGGGGTCATTCGCCCCCGGAGTCCGAACAGTCTTTGTGGACGTCTTTACGAACAACACCAGCGAGGCCAATGCCGACACCATCTTCCGAACCGCATTCAACGACCAGGTGATTCAGAACGGCCATTTCAAGCTTGCTCCCGGCCCGGGGGAGGCGGACGCGATCTTCCGGGGAACCATTCTCAGCCTGCAGTCCTCAACGCTCGCCTACCAGACGACCAACCTCTCGGCCGAAAACCGAATGACGGTCATCATGCAGATTTCCTTTGAGGACCGGGCCAGCGGCCGGGTGCTCTGGGCGGATGGGGCGTATACGGCAACAGGGGATTACAGGGTGACGTCCGTCGGCGCGACGGAAGCCACCCGCAGAGACGCCCTCGTCAAACTGGCCAATGACTCAGCCGAAAGGGCATATCGTCTGATGATGTCCGATTTCTGAGGGAGAATTAAGCCTTCAGGGTATTGACCCGCTTCGTCAGCCGGGAGATCTTGCGCGAGGCGGTTTTCTTGTGGAAAGCTCCCTTTGCCGCCGCTTTGGCAATTGCGGGAACGGTCTTGGCCAGGGCAGCCTTCGCCGCATCCGGATCCTTCGACTCGACGGCCTCCACAACGGTCTTCACGCCGGTCTTGATGCTCGATTTGACGGCGTTGTTGTGTTCGCAGTGCCTTTCGGCCTGCCTGTTTCTCTTCTCTGCGGATTTGTGTGTAGCCAAAAAACGTCCTCCTTCTGGTCATGATGAACAGGGGCGCATTTCTATATGAATTTTACGGCCCTGTCAAGCTGAAACTGATTGCTCCATCATAGAACGATTAAATTTCCCTTGACTTGTTGGGCCGCTTTTCCTACCTTTCCCTCGCTCCAAAGCAATGCCATCAATCGAACAGGGAGACAGAGATGGAAATTACCCCGGACGAAAAAGAGATGCTCCTCAGGATCACCGACAACCAGTACAGCAGCGGCGGCTACAAACGGGCGACATGGATTTGGAAGGCCTGTCGGACCGAAGCGGACAGGGCTTTGCTGGATGCACTCTGCCGGAAAGGCCTGGCCGAAATCGGATTGGGAGGAACCGTGGCGGGTGATCCCTATCGTGCATGTTGGTTGACCCCGAAGGGGAAGTCGGCATGTGAGTAGTGCTTTCCCGTCGTAAACCGCAGGGAGGTTTTACCTGTTCTGATCCACAGCACCGGGACAACGAACAATCTTCATCATTCAAGGAGGTCGCAATCATGACGGCAGAGGACAGTTTTCAGGAAGAACTCCCAGGGTACAAGGCCAAGATCAGCCCCTCGATGAAGGCGACGCTCACCTGGAGCCGGGATCTGGTCTTTGAAGGCAGGACTCCCCAGGGATATGAGCTGGATTTCGACGCCGACGTCCAATGGGGCTGCAAACCGACGGAGGCGCTGCTGCTGTCTTTGGGGGGCTGCATGGCGATCGACATCGTTTCGATCCTCAAGAAGATGCGTGTGGAGATCCGCCGTTTCCGAATCGACCTGGCGGGCGAAAGAAACCCCGAACCGCCTCAGTATTTCCGGGCCGTGGAGATGGTTTTCCACCTGGCCGGGAAAAACCTGGACCCCCGCCGGATCGACCGGGCCATCGCCCTGTCCCGGCAGACCTATTGCTCCGTCTACAACTCCCTGCGGCCGGACCTGGATCTGAAGATCCGCTATGTCCTGGAGGATGAAAACGCCGACCCGGCGTAAGAAGGGCAGGCTCGGGACCGGCGGATCAAGGGTTGTCTCCGCCGCGGATCAGACCGAACCAGAGGCGATCCAGGGCGTCGATCAGGCGCTTGAACGCCCCTCCGTGACTCATCGCCGAGGCAAAAAGTTCCCTCCGTAAAGTTTGAATCTCCTCGTTATCGCAATGAAGCGGGGAGAGCGGACTCGTTTGCATGTAATACCCTTCCCGTTCCAGAAGCCGTTTGGCCTTGGCCACAAACGGGGTGAGCCGCCGCCGTATTTCCGGCAGCTCCCTTCGCAGCAGGTCCCAATCTACGGATTCGGGAAGCGCTGCGCCCTCGTCCGAATCCCGACCGCCGGGGGCGAGACGATTTTGGATCTCCCGGGTCATCACGGCCAGGGTGCTGTATTCCAGGCCGCGAACGCCCCGGCGCCACCGGAGCAGATATGGATTCCGCCAACGCCAGAGCGAGAGGCCTTCTCCGGCGGTGACAAGATTGTGAACCTCGGTCTGGATCTCCGCCAGGGTCGCCAGGATGCCCGACGGGGCGCCCGCCCGGAGACCATCCGACAGTCCATGGCCGTCCACCACCGGGTTCGCGGGTGAATCGCCCGTCAGGTGCCGCCAGAGGTTTCGCAGCACCACCCCGCCGTTCCGGTCGCCGGGGGTATCGAAATGGAGCATGGACAGGACAACTTTCCCCAAACCGCACCGGCCTTCCAAAACCGCAGGTTCACCCCGTAGACGCGCCGGGTTCAACAGAATGCCGTAGCGTTCCTCCAGGGCCGGCCAACCTTGAATCTCTCCATCCTCCACGGGGATGTCCGAGCTGAGGGCGTCCGGTTGCGCCTCCTCGTAGACGGCCAGAACCCGGACCCCCGGATCGCCGACCGCCAGTTGCGAAGGCCACCACGCCGTGAAGATCGGCGCGCCAACGCCCTGCCAGATGGGATTCGCAGCGGGGGAGACCCGGATGCCGCCGCTGAAGCTGGCGACCCGCTGGACCGATGGCTTCCGGCCGACGGGCAGAAGCCCGATGCCCTCTCGGGTGGCCAGGCCGGCGCCGCCGCAGATGCCCAGATAGCTCCCACCGGCTTCGACGAAACGGCGGATCTCTTCGCATCCCTGTTCTTCCAGCGCGGCACGTTTGTTCGACGCCCAGCCGCCGGGAACGAAGAGCATCCGATAATGGTCCAGGGCCCCCCGGCGGACCTCCTCCGCATCGAGAAGATCGAAGGGGAGCCCGGCCTCTTGCAGCGCCCGCCGAGCCATGATCCCCCAGAGGAACGATTCGTTCCAGAGCAGGGCGCAGGGTCTTTTCGGCGCCGTGGACGGGTCGCAAGGGGAATGATCGACGGAAACCGAGGTGAAGCTCCCCGCCCGCAGGGCAGGGCTTCCCGGCAAGAAGGAAGATGCCTGTTTTTGATTGCGCCCCTGATCCCCGCCGACAAGGCGGGGTTTGCGGGTTGCACTCTTGGTCATGTATCTGCCACCTCTACCCTTCATCCGGGTTCGAAAACGAGAGATCTGTATCGCTTTGTGCCGCTCCCGCCAAATAGAAAATAAAAGAACGCCGGGCCCGCGTCAGCCGAAAGGCTATCAACGGGTCCGGCGTGCTTCCAGTCAACCGGTTACACCGCTCAGAAGGTCGGCACCGGGAAGAGAACCCCGCCGAAGATCAGCCAGGCCAGAAGGAGCGTCAGAAGGATGTTGAACCCCTGGGTAATCAGGAAGACCGCGGCCGGCTTGCCGCCGCCCATCGCAACGAGTTCCTTGAACTTGGTATCCAGGCCGATGCACAGAAAGGCCAACGTGAACCACCAGCCCCGGATCCCCTTGGTGAAGTTTGTGACGGTCTTGGCATCCGCCTCGCTTACGAAGAACGAAAAGACGAGCGAGGCGACGATGAAGCCGAGGACGAACTTGGGGAAGCGGACCCAGATCTCCATCAGGCCCGGTTTTTCTCCGCTGGTCGACTGACCTTTGAAGACGAACCAGATAGCCAAGAGGAAAGCCACCAGACCGATGAGCACGTTCTGCGCCATCTTCACAACGACGGCCACCTGCATCGCCTCCGGGCCGGCGATGGCGCCGGCGGCCACGACGGCCCCGGTCGTGTCAATGGTGCCGCCGATCCAGGCTCCAGCGACGGCCGGAGACATCCCCACCCATTTGGCGAAAAGGGGCTGGAGGATCAGCATCGGAATGGCGCACAGCAAAACGAGCGAGATGCAGTGGCTTATCTTCTTCGGATCGCCCTTGACGGCGCCGCCGGCGGCGATGGCCGCCGAGACACCGCAGACGGAAACGGAGGTTCCGAGAATCGCCGCGAATTCATCGTCCAGCCCCATCTTGCGGGCAAGCCAGAGGCAGAAGTAGAAGACAAGCCCGACAACCAGGATGGACTGGATCATCCCGTAGAAGCCAACTTTGGCGATCGTACCGAAGAGTACCTCGGCGCCCAAGAGAACGAGGCCGATCTTGATGAAGAACTCCGTCTTGATCGCCGCCTTTAGCCAGTCGGGCACGCCGAAGAAGTTGCTGATGATCAGGCCGAAGATCAGGGACCAGAAGACGACCTCCAGGCCGTAGTAGGTGATGAGATCGTTCGCCGAGACGAAATAAGCCAGGGCAGAGAGAATGAAGATGACGGGAAAACCGACGAGGAACTTGCCCAGCGGCATCCCCATGAACGCGATGCCGACCGCCCCGAGGATCCCCATGGCGATCAGCAGATAGAGCGCCTTTAACAGGTTCGGGCCCGAAAACACCTTTGCGATGGAATTGCCGGCGCCGCCCTTGATGTCGGAGGCCAGTTTTACCGCCTTCTTCTGGAAATCCTTATCCTGAGCTGCCTTTGCGGCCGTCTCCAGCTTTGCGGCCTCCGCGCCGATCGCCTTGCGGTCCTTGCCGTCCAGGGCGGTCTTGAGCGCCGTTGCCTGATCCTTCACCGCCGCTTCATTTTTCCCCTCCGCCTCCTTTGCGATCGACTCCGTCTTGGCGGTCCATCCGGCGATCTTGTCCTGGAAGGAGCCATCACCCACCCATTTCCAGCCGGGAAGCGCCATGGTGAACCCGGCCAGGAAGACGGCGAGAATCAGGAATCCGATCCAGACGGACATCCAGTCATCACTCTTCCATAAAACAGACCAGTTAATGCCCCCGTTCTTCCCTTCCATACGTCCATACCTCCCTTCATCAACGTTTCGATTGTTGCAAAAACGGAAAACCAACGGCGTACGGCACGTCTTCAGTCACGCGGACCGGCCATACAGCCGCGGGTTCCCCACACACTCTCCACGAAAACACGAAAAAGAGCAGACACCAATAGGCTATGATAGAAATTGCGGGGGATCAGCAAAAAGACTGGACAAACATTCCGGGATAGAGTTTCCACGACTTCACCCATTCAACTCAAAGATAACGGCTGAATTACGGAAGTAATTTCATATCACCTGAAACGTGCGGGCACGTATAGCAGAGAAATAGGGTCTTCGCAATAGAAAAAGATTTTAATAATTTTTTTTACTGATAGAGATTTTGCCGAAACTGAGCTAACATCGGTAGAAAATCAGGAGATTTGAGTGATGACCCCTGAAGAAGAGGCCTATGTCGTAGCGAAGGCCTATGTCCCGGAGCACATCGTGAGCCTCATGACACTGATTTCGCGGGGGGATGCCTTTCTCAGTGAGGACTATCTGGGATTCGCCATGGACAACTGGCTGATCATCGTGGGATATCCGCTCGGGCGGACCTTTTCCGGGGAAAGTTGTGGACGGGTGGTGGAACGGGCCGTTCAAAACTACCGTCCCGAGGTTCTTTGGTTCATCGGACCCGACCTTCCCCCCTCCCTGCAGGATGGTTGCACAGAGAGACAGTCGGATCAATACTACCTGCTGGACATCGCGCGGACGGCGCAAAAGTCCGCCCTGTTGCGGACGGCTGCAAAGGCGGGGCAAGGTTTGGCCCTGGAGAGGGAACGCGTCTTTTCCCGGGAGCATGAACAATTGGTCATGGAATTCCTCAGCCGGACGGATGTGTCGCCGCGGGTCAGGGCGCTCTATTTGGCGATGCCCGGATACGTCGGTCACTCGCCGACCGCCTGGACGCTTAGCGCCCGGGACAGGGGGGGCAGACTATGCGCCTTCATCGTCGTCGAGCTTGGGGCGGCGACCTTCTCCGCCTATCTGCTGGGCGCCCACTCCAAGCTGTACGACGCGCCCCATGCCTCCGACTTGCTTTTTTCGGAGATGATCAAGCTGACGCAGGAGTGCGGGAAGACCGCCATCAATCTCGGTCTGGGGGTCCATGCGGGAATCCGGCGGTTCAAGGAAAAGTGGGGCGGCAAGCCCGCCCTGCGCTACGAATTCTGTGAGCGTCGGTATGCGACGGCGAAAAGCGTCTCGCGACTGGCCGCCCTTTTTGGCGGACTGTAACGGTTGGCAAAACCGGGGGCATCATGAACCTGTTCCCTTGGCGGGAAAAGCAACTGAAAACGATCTGGCGGGTGGAGAAGAACGGCCGGGGCGGGTACCTGGTAGGGACGGCCCATTTTTCCCCGCTCCGTTTCCAAAAGACGTTGCGCCGGTTGATCTTGGGGGCCGAAACCGTTCTCTTCGAAGGCCCGCTCGATCAGGAGAGCATGGACGAAGTGGCCCGTTACGGCAGTCGGGGTGAGGGGCTCCCCTCCGTTTACGATGCCCTCGATCCCGCCGTGATCGGGGGGATCAACCGGTTATTGGCCCCCCAATTCAACGCGGTCTCCACGGCGGGTCCGGTTCTGAATCTCCTCCTGGCCAAGCCGGCCGGTTTTCTGGAAGCCCGCACGCGGGGCGTCCGCCCCTGGATGGCCTTCTTCGCCACCTGGACGGCCTTTTTGAACTGGAGGCACTCGATGGATTTGGAGGCCTTCCAGATCGCCGGCAAGCTCGGCAAACGCATCGAATACCTCGAGACCATCCCGGATCAGCTCAACGCACTCGACGGGATCCCATTCGAACGGATTGTCCACTACTTCAACCGTTATCGACACTGGGACAGCCACCGGGAGTTCTTCTCCCGGGTTTTTCTCGCCGGAGACCTGGAAAGCTACCTCTCGCGGACGGGGGAATTCCCAACCCGCTGCGATGCCATCATCGGGCGGCGCGACCCCGTTTTCTTTCAGGGAATCCGCCGCGCTTTTGAACGAGGGCCGACAACCGCCTTCGTGGGGGTCGGGCACATCCCCGGGCTGCAGAAGCTGTTTTTAGACGATGGATACAGGGTCATCCAGGGTGAACCATGCTGACAAAAGATCAGACAGAGCGAATCGAACGGGAGGCATACCTGCCGGAACATCTTCCCGACTACGTCTGCGCCATCTCCGGCGCGGAACCGTTCTGCTTTGGAGATTATCTCGCCTATGTCGGCAAGGGCGTCCTGATTTTTATCGGCTACCCCCTGGGTGTCTCCTTCGATTTGAATCCCCTGGAAAGGAAACTCGCTGAGGCCGTCAAACAATGCAAACCGGAGCTTGTCTCCCTGATCGCCCCTGCCATCCCTCCTTCCCTGGGAAACGGCCATCTCCCGTCGGACCAGTATTACCGCCTGAACCTGGCATCCGTCGTTTTTTCCCAAAAAACGCGCAACATGCTCTCGCGGGCGGGACGCGAACTGACCGTGCATGCCGGCCGTCGATTCAATCCGGAGCACAGTCGACTCGTTAAGGACTTCATCGGGAGACGGTCCTTAGACGAGGCGACCCGCACCATCTTTTCCGGAATCGATCGGTATCTTGACGCTTCCCCGACTGCCCGGATCTTTGAGGCCCGAAACGGCGCCGGGGAAATCGTCGCCTTCGACGTGGCCGAATTCATGCCGCGGGACTACGCCTTTTACATGTTCAATTTCAACGCGGCCGACCGTTATGTCCCGGGCGCCTCGGATCTGCTTCTGGCACGAGTGATCGAACAGGCCGTCGGGGACGGGAAAGAATATATCAACCTTGGCCTGGGGATCAATCCGGGGGTCGCCGCCTTTAAAAAGAAATGGGGCGGCGTTCCTTTTCTTCCCCATGCTTTTCACCGATACCATCCAGCAGGAAAGGGGCTGCTGGAGATGCTTCTCCGGGGGTTGTGAGGCTATGCTGAAAAAACTGTTTGGGACAATCTTGCGCCGGGAAAAACCCAAGACCTTCCGCACCTGGCAGATCGAGCTGACGACCCGCTGTCCGCTCCGCTGCCGGATGTGCGTCCGCGAGGGGGAGGCGCCGTGGCAATACCGTCAGATGCCCCTGGCCGATTTCAAGAAACTCCTCCCGGATCTGGCGGAGGTGGAGTCGGTCGTCCTGGAGGGCTGGGGCGAATCCCTGCTGCACCCGGATCTGGCCGAGATCATCCGTCTGGTGAAACAGGCCGGCCCCCGGGTGGGGTTCGTGACCAGCGGCTTCGGCTTGACGCGGGAGCGGGCGCGCGAACTGATCCAGGCGGGGGTCGATTTCATGGGATTCTCGCTCGCGGGGACCACTCCGGCCACCCATGACGCCATCCGGATCCATTCCCAACTTCCGGACCTGCTGGCCGCCATTCGCCTCGTGAACGAGGAAAGGGAAATTCAAGGGCTGGATCGGCCCCGCCTGCACATCGTCTATCTGATGCTCAAGGACAATTTCCGGGAGATCCTCTCGCTGCCCGCCCTGGCCAGGGAAGTCGGCATCAAGGAAATCGTCCTGATCAACATCTGCCACACCGTCACGCCCTGGCAGGAGGCACAGCAGGTTTTTTCCAAAGAAGAAGGGAGCGATGGGAACGAGGCCTTCATCCGGCAGGCGGAAGAGCAAGCCCGGAAATGGGGGATTCTTCTCAAGAAGTCAGCCCTGTCCGTTTCCGGGTCGGCCATTTGTGCGGAAAACCCGCTGGAAAATCTTTACATCTCCGCGGAAGGCGAGGTTGCGCCCTGTGTCTATTCCCATCCGCCGCTTCCCTCTCCCTTCAAGCGTCTCTTCCGCGGTCAGGAGGTCCCGGTCGAAAAAGTGAGCTTCGGCAACATTTTTCGCGAGCCCTTTGCCGCGATCTGGGAGGGCGGCGATTATACGGCCTTTCGCGACCGTTTTTCCCAGAGGGAGAAGGAGTATCGGGCGTTTTACCGCTCGTTGTCGGATGGCCGGATGAAAGACCCGCAGCACGGCTTTTCCCTGTCGGCGCCGCCCGTACCGTGTCAAAGTTGCCACAAGATCCTGGGGGTCTGACGCATCCGAATGAGGGAGAAAAAACCATATCCCGTCCCGCTGGAGATGATCACTGAATATATGCCGACCGGACCGGAAATGGCCATCGGTTTATACCGCCTTGGGGTGTATCGATATTGATGGTTATCGTTTCAGACTTTTCAGATATTGAACCAGTTCATGAACCTTGGTCGATGGATTGTCCGTCTGACTGGTCTTGTGGAAATTCTCCAACTTCTCGGCATTGAGAATGGCGGTTTCAAGCTTATCGCGCAAGGTGTTGAAAATATCTCTGGATCCCTTTTCGTACCCCTGAATGCGTCCCTTCCTGTCCAGTGCGTCAATGACCAGAGCGCAATTGGAATCACTGCCTGCCGCACTGAACGGCCGGGTCGTATAGGTAAAGTGTAGGAGAAGCCAGATTTCAAAGCAGGGCACCGAGGTGATGGCCTGCAAGATTGCGCCACCCGCTAACCGCTTTGCCCGAATCTTATCCAAGGCAGCGGTGTAAGAAACGTGCTTGTCTTTATCAAACACGCAATAAACGCGATCGTACCCTTTGTCCTTCTTGGATGTCTCAATGGCAAACGCCACCAGACTTTTAGGATCCAGCCCACTTTTCCTGTCCTCGATGACAACATTTACCGGATTCAGTCTCAAGTCCTGGCACAATCCACGGAAGTAATAGGGCTCTGTTTTCTTTCCCTCGCAAACGATCAAGACCCGCTCATACGGAGCGCGTTTCGCCTTTTCCCGATGATGCGACTTGGCCAAGCGGGCTTTCTTCTTATGAAACAGATCGTCCGTTCCCATCAGAACCTCAATTCCCCGATGAACGGCAGCGCACCGTAGCGCCCATTCAGGTAACCTTTCTCCAGCGCCTCCCCTTTCCTGGGTTTGAAGTCGCTTAGCGGATAAAGCCGACTCGCCTGTTCGCGATCCTTTTCCACGAACCAGACCTGATCGCGGCGGAAGAGCTCCGTATCGAGAACCGATGTGTCATGGGTTGTGAAGATCAATTGGGCATTATGCTTGTTGATCTCCGGATTCTGGATGAGACCGATCAGAAAACGCACCATCAACGGATGCAGACTCGTGTCCAGCTCATCGATGAACAGGATGCGTCCCTTGGCCAGCACGTCCAGCCATGGACCGGCCAAGGCAAAGATTTTTTTTGTCCCGTCAGATTCATCGGCTAAGGGGAAAAATATGGAATCGCCGCTGTCCGTTTTATGGGAGAATCGAATATTTGGAATCTCTCTCCCCTGCAAGTCCCGCAAGACCTGCTCCTTGAGGGGCGGCGGCATATCGGGAGGAAACATGTCCGGCTTCATCGGCGGCAGCTTGATCTTCTTGACCTCAACTCCCGAGATGCCGATATCTGCTGAATTCATGAACGCCATGATGTGCTGGGTGCCTTCTTCGGACGCACAATGATCGATCGACAATCGCAGATTGATCTGGGCTTGGGTGCCTGGCAAGATTGTTGCGAGCCTACCCTGAAACCAGCCGAAGACAGGTTTGAGCTGTTCGTTGTTGAGTTGAACGGCCCTTGAAAGAAAAAGGGTGTTCTTTCCGGTTGCCTCCTGCCAAAGCTGGCGGCGGCCGGTGAACTTGCTTCCGAAATACCACCGGTCCGAATCCGTTTTAGCGTCATACTCTCGCTCATACCAGCGCTGCGCCTTTCCTTCCGGAAAGGCCAGTAGCCATTCCTTGGTGACTCGCACCCTGTTGACCGCAAATCCGTACTGATAACGCACTTCATCCTGAATGAAGAAAATCTCGAACTCGCTTGGCTCTTTTCTCTTGCGGCTGTCCAACGCAAAGGGCGCCGCATTGAGGGTTTGACCCTCCTGATGGGAATGCGACCTCAAGACAAAGCTCCGCATGAAATGCAGGGCTCGGAACAGATTGCTTTTGCCAGCCGCGTTGGGTCCATAGATGACCGCCGCGCGGAGCAGCTTCGGCAAACCGTTGATCCCGGCGTCGAAACAGTTCGTCTCCTCCAACTCTTTATGGTAATTGTTGGCGGCCATACGAAGCGTTTGGGTGTCGCGGATGGAGCGATAATTGGTGACGCTGAATTCAAGAAGCATGGCTTGATCCTTTGTGCAATTTATTTTAAGTCAATTATTGCACAATAATTGCAAAAATCAAGCTATAAATGAACTACCCCGCAGCAAGCTACGGGGTATCTAAAACCTCAAGGAACGAAGCAAGCTTCGGGGAATATGACCCGAAGAGATTTAAATATGACTGCTCCCCATCCCTATGCACCATTCCCGGAAAACGCGGTTGGCCAATCGCCTTGCTGTTTGATGACATCGTCGATTTCTGTCATCAGGCGAATGGTCTCGTTTAGCGCGACAACAATTTGCTGGTAATGCCGGGTGTCTTCGTAGGTCAGCTTTCGGCTCTTGCGGTCCTTTAGCCATTTCTCGCAGACCCGGTAGCCGCCGATGTGGAAGTCCCAGACCGCCGCCGGCACGCCTCCGAAGTACTGCGTCGGGTTAATCCAGACGCGCCCGTCCTTGTCGTTATACTGAACCTTCTCGACGGTATCCGTTCCCTTCACCGGAAACTCGGTGATCAGGTCATTGAGTTTCGGCGATTCCATGAGGTGAAGCGCGACAAGCTCCCCGCCCAGAGTGGCCAGACGGAAGAACAAATCCCGGTTGCCCGTGAGCGGCAGGCGCGGGAAGTCAATCTTCAGGAATTCGGCGTAGCGGGTGCGATAGGTCGGCGAGTGGAAGACGGCGTATCCGTTAACCTAATTCCCCATGATCTCCAGAAATTCGCGGGGCGTGACGATTCTGATCCCCTGATACAGGCGAACGTCGACCAACGCCTTGTCACCGGAAACAATGTAACCGGCCTTCAGGGCCAGGGCGCAGGCGATGAATTTGTCGTCGTCCGGATCGGCGACGACGTGAATTTCCGGGGTTTTGGTTGTGAAGACGATGTGAAAACCGCCGGCGAAAAGTTTCAGCAGCTCTTCAAGCTCCGGGGTGTTGTCGAGTCCCAGGCGACGGAGGACTTCAACATATTCATCAAAGATGTCCTGTGAAAGGCAGAGCGTCAGGCGGCCGTCCTTCCATAAATTGATGATGGTTCTGGGATTGCCGCCGAAAAAGGAGGAGATGAAAACATTGGTGTCCAGGACAATCCTCATCCTTTTCCTCGTCTGATCTCCTGAATGGCCCCCGGAATCCGCTCGGCCGTGACGCCCTGCGCAGACAGTCGCCCTCCGATCCTTTCCCAAAGGTTGTCGACATAGGCGCCGATATCCCGGCTGGAAATGTATTCCTCGAGTAATTCCCGGACGACGTCGCTGGTCGTTTTCCCCTCCGCCCGGGCAAATCGGCTGACTTTATCCTTGAGTTCGGGTTCGATCCGGATGATCATCTGGGTGGACATGACGCTCCTCCTGCCCTGGAATCGTATTAATTGTCTATACGATATACCTCGGAAAATACGGCGTCAAGCAATATTCCGAATGGACGGCCCCACTTTTATGTCTGAAGAGTTCACTTTCCAGGAGGGTCCCCGGAAGGGCGTAAAATCGACTTAAGCTGTCAGATCCCGGCGCCCCGCTCGAAATCCTCCTCCCGGCTATGGGCCTGGGTGATCCGGCTCCCGGGCGGCACACCGTGGACGAGCCAGACGTTCCCGCCGATCACCGAACCGCGCCCGATCGTCACCCGGCCGAGGATCGTGGCTCCGGAGTAGATCGTCACGTCGTCCTCGACAACGGGATGCCGGGCGATCCCCCGGACCATCTGCCCCTCTTCGTCCAGTTGGAAGCTCTTGGCCCCCAGGGTCACTCCCTGGTAGATCCGGACCCGGTTGCCGATGGTGCAGGTCGCGCCGATGACCACCCCTGTGCCGTGGTCGATGAAGAACCGTTCGCCGATGGTCGCCCCGGGGTGGATGTCGATGCCCGTCGCCCCGTGAGCCGCCTCGGTGATCATCCGGGGGATGATCGGCACGCCGAGCCGGTAGAGCTCGTGGGCCAGCCGGTAGCTGGTGATGGCCAGGATACCCGGGTAGCTGAAAATCACCTCGTCGGGGTTGGCGGCTGCAGGGTCCCCCTCGTAGGCGGCGCGGACATCGGTGGCCAGGGTCCGCTGCACCTCGGGCAGGCGCCGGAGGAATTCGCCGGTCATCTCCTTTGCCTTCTGGTCGCAGAAGGCCACGCATCCCGGACCCTCCTCGCAGGTAAAGCAGAGCCCCCGCTTGATCTGCTCCTGGAGATCGATCCGGATGTGGTCCAGGGCCGACCCGACATGGAATCGGATGCTCTCCTGTCCATGATCGGAAAAACCGAAATACCCGGGGAACAGAACGGCGCGGAGCGATTCGACCACCGTACCGACGGCCCGCCGGGAGGGGAGGGGCTGGTTCTGCCACCACTTCCGCGCACCGACGGTGCCGCCCGGGGTGCAGAGGGCCTCCACGAGCCCGGCAAAATCCACTCCCGTCCTGATCTGCAGCGGCACAGCCGCCTTTATGTTTTCATTGGACATAACCTTAGACACTCCTCCTGATATAAACGTTCTGCTCTTGTCCATAAAGGAGAGCAGGGCGTCTCTTTAGATGATCTCGATATCGTCCCCCGTTCGGATCCTGCCGCCCCGGATGACGCGGGCGAAGACGCCCTCCTGTGGCATGACGCAGGCGCCCACCGCCTGGAAAATGGCGCAGCCCTTGTGGCAGGCCTTTCCGATCTGGCTGATCTCGAGGACAACCTCCCCGCCAATCTTGAGTCTTGTTCCGACCGGGAGGGTGAAGAGCTCCATCCCCCCCACCGTCAGGTTCTCGGCGAAATCGCCCGGTTTCAGTTCGAGGCCGAGGCTCCGCATCTTATCGATACTCCCCTCCGCCAGCAGGCTCACCTGCCGGGCAATGCCCCGCGTTGCGTGGGCATCGTTTTCCAAGCCGTAATCCTCGATGAAGATCCCTTCCCCGCACGGCTCCTTCCGGGTGCCCGTTTTCTCGCTCCGGCAGACGGCCACAATCGTTCCCCGCACAAATCCTCTCTTTCTCCGGTCCTGGTCTCTTTCCCGTCTACCGCTTCCCTACCGGCTGACGTTCAGCATCGCCTCGATGGAACGCCGGGCGCGTATGGCGATCTCCTCCGGCACTTCGATCCGATGGGTCATCTCCTGGAGCGACCGGAGGATCTTCTCCAGGGTCGTCTTCTTCATGTTCGGGCAGATCACCGTATCGGAGACGGGATGGAAGATCTTGCCGGGATTTTCCTTCTTCAGACGGTGGATGATCCCCGGTTCCGTGCCGACGATGATCTCCCGCGCCGGCGTCTCACCGGCGTAGCGACTCATGCCGCCGGTGGAGATCACCATGTCCGCAATGGCCGCCACCTCGGGCCGGCACTCCGGATGGACCATGACGACCGCCCCCGGATGGCGGGCCCGGGCCGCCTCGACATGCTCCGGCAGGATCCGGGCATGGGTGGGACAGAATCCCGGCCAGGTGATGAACTCCCGTCCGGTCTTTGCGGCCACGAAAGCGGCCAGGTACCGGTCGGGGACGAAGATGATCTCCTTGGCGTCTTTGAGAACCTCCCCGACCATCCGGACGGCGTTGGCCGAGGTGCAGCACAGGTCGCACTCCGCCTTGACTTCGGCCGAGGTGTTCACGTAGCAGAGCACCTTCGCCCCGGGATGCTCCGCCTTCAAGGCGCGGAGCTGCCCGGCGGTGATCATGTCCGCCATGGGACAGCCCGCATCCTTGGCCGGCAGCAGGACGGTCTTTGTCGGCGAGAGGATCTTGGCCGTCTCCGCCATGAAGAGCACCCCGCAAAAGACAATCACCTCCGCATCGGTTTGAGAGGCCTTGATGCTCAGCTCCAGGGAATCGCCGACGAAATCGGCAATGTCCTGGACCTCGGGAATCTGGTAGTTGTGGGCCAGGATGACCGCTTTGCGCTCCCTCTTCAACTTTGCAATTTTATCAATAAGTTCCAATTTTTACCTCCTGTATGATTCCCCCGCCCAGAACGGTCGTGCCGTCGTAGAGCACCACCGACTGTCCGGGGGCAACGGCCTCCTGCGGTTCGTCGAAACAGACCGTCAAGGTCCCGTCGTGATTGAAAACTCTGCATTTTTCCGCCCGGTGGGCATAGCGGATCTTGGCCCAGGCCTCCCCGGGAAAGGCATCGACCAGGCAGTTGACTTGATCCGCGATCAGCCCCTCCGCTTTCAGATCCCCCTTCGGCCCGACGACCAGTCGGTTTTGCACGGCGTCGATCGCCAGGACATAGAGGGGTTTCGGCGAGCTGATCCCCAGCCCTCCTCGCTGGCCGATCGTGTAGCAGGCGATCCCCCGGTGCCGGCCGACGGTACACCCCTGCCCATCCACGATCTCGCCGGCCTCGATCGGAACCCCCCGGCTTTGCAGAAAGGCGCTGTGCCCCTCCGCCGGCATGAAGCAGATGTCCTGACTCTCGGGCTTGTCGAAGACCGGCAAACCGGCCTTCCCGGCAATCATCCGCACCTCGTTCTTGGTGTACCCGGCCAGCGGGAAGAGCACCTTGGCCAGCGCCTCCCTCGGCACCGCATGGAGGAAATAGGTCTGGTCCTTCCGCCGGTCCTTTGGGACCTTCAGCCGGTAGGCGCCGTTTTCCGCTTCGATCGCGGCGTAATGACCCGTCGCGATGCCGTCGAACCCCCAGGAGAGCGCCCTGGCCAAGAGCGAGCCGAACTTGATCGACCGGTTGCAGGCCACACAGGGGTTGGGGGTCCTTCCCCGGCGGTATTCTTCGACAAAGGGCAGGATGACCTTCTCCTCCAGATCCGCGGCAAAGTCAACAACATAATGGCCGATCCCCAGGGTCCGGCAGACGCGCCCGGCATCCTCGATCTCTCGAGAACCACAGCATTTCGTCTTCCCCTCTTCGGCCGGAGCGACACCCAGGCACATGGTCACACCGGCCACTTCGAGCCCTTCATTACGTAGAAGCAGCGCCGCAACCGCGGAATCGACGCCGCCACTCATCGCGACAACCACCTTCTTCATCAACTCACCCAACCTTTTTAAACCCGGTCCCGCTGCCCGGCATCGCCGCCGGACAAAAGAAAGATTGCGCTCAATGCCCGGAGGTTCGGCCAGAAGGCGATCGCATTCTTTCCATTCAGGAAAACAGCCTTCTCCACCGCAAATCCCATTTCCGCGCAGAATACGCGGAAATCGCCGATACTCAGGAACCGCACATTCGGCGTATCGTACCAGCGGTACGGCAAGGACGGCGTCATCGGCGCCCGCCCGCCAAAAAAGAGCGAAATCCGGGCGCCGACATGGGCAAAATTTGGAAAACCCACAATGGTCTGCGCCCCCACCCGGAGCGCCTCCCGGAGCAGGAAGGAGGCCTTCCGGATCTCCTGCAGACTCTGGTTCAGAATGACATAATCGAAGCAGCGGTCGGGATATTCCGCAAGTCCGGTCTCGATGTCGCCCTGGCAGACGGAAAGCCCCTTCCTGACGCACTCCCAGATCGCCTTTTCGTCCAGTTCGATCCCCTGGACGCGGGCGTCCTTCCGCTGCGACAGCAGATCCATCAATTCTCCGTTGCCGCAGCCGAGGTCGAGGATGCGGGCCCCCGGTTCGACCCAGTCGAAGATGATCCGGTGATCCGGACGGATATCGTCAGCGATGATTCCCATTGCCGTTTTCCTTCCCGAGATACGTCCGCTCCAGGAAATGGCGGATCAGCGTCGTCTGCCCCTCCAACTCCACCAGAAAGGCGTCATGCCCCCAGGTCGATTTCAGTTCGCAGTAGGTCGCATCGACCCGTTTGCGTTTCAGTTGCCGGATGATCTCCTGGGACTGATGCGAAGGGTAGAGCCAGTCCGACAGAAAGGAAAGGACGAGAAACCGCGTATCGACTTCCTTCCCGGGAATCAGCCGATCGCCCGACAGGTCGAAATAATCCATCGCCTTGGTAATGTAAAGATAAGAGTTCGCGTCAAAGCGCTTGACGAAGTTCGCCCCCCGGTAGCGGAGGTACCCCTCCACCTCGAAATCGGCGCCGAAATCGAAACCCAACTGGCCGTTCTTCAGCCTCCGGGAGAACTTCTCCTCCATCGATTTCTCGCTCATGAACGTGATGTGGCCGATCATCCGCGCCACGGCGAGCCCCTTCTCCGGCTGACCGGTCGCGTAGTAATCCCCGCCCCGCCAGGCCGGATCAGCCATGATGGATTGCCGGATCACCTCATTGAACGCGATCTGCTGCGGGGAATGCTTCAGCGCCGTTGCGATGGGAATGGCGGACCGGACCCGTTCCGGATGGGAAGCCGCCCACTGGAGGGCCTGCATCCCGCCCATCGAACCGCCTGCCACGCAGAGCAGCCGGTCAATCCCGAGATAATCGATCAGGTGACGCTGGGCCTGGACCATGTCGGCGATCGTGA
>DIWG01000029.1 GCA_002423465.1 Syntrophaceae bacterium UBA6112
TCGCCGTCACCCGCTGGCGCGAGGACAGCACCTGCGATCATTGGGGCACGTTCTGCTACATCCGTGACGTGAGGAGTGGGGAATTCTGGTCAACGGCCTATCAGCCGGCGCTTAAACAAGCGGATACGTATGAAACGATCTTTTCGGAGGCGAAAGCGGAGTTCCGTTGCCGCGATCACGAACTCGACACGCATACGGAAATTGCCGTTTCGCCCGAGGATGACATCGAGTTGCGCCGCATTACCATCGTCAACCGTTCCGGGAAACGCAGAGCCATTGATATCACGAGTTATGCGGAGGTCGTCCTCACCTCGCCGGTCGCGGATGCGCTGCATCCGGCGTTCAGCAATCTCTTTGTTCAGACAGAGATCCTCCGCGGGCAACAGGCGATTCTCTGCACGCGCCGGTCCCGCTCCCAGGGCGAGCACGCTCCCTGGATGTTTCATTTGATGGCCGTGCACGGCGCGGATATCGGAGAAATCTCTTATGAGACCGATCGCCTGCGGTTCATCGGCCGCGGAAATACCGTTGCCGACCCGCAAGCGATGGGTGATGCAGCGGCGCTCTCCGGCAGTGAGGGCTCCGTGCTGGATCCGATCGTCTCGATCCGTTATCGAATCACGCTCGATGCGGAAGAAACGGCAACCGTCAATATTGTCACCGGCATCGGAGAAACCCGCGACGCAGCTCTAAAACTTGTCGGGAAATATCAGGACCGGCGTCTCGCGGATCGGGTTTTCTATCTGGCGTGGACACACGGCGATGTCTTCTTGCGGCAGATCAATGCCACGGAGGCCGACTCGCAGCTTTACGCAAGCCTTGCCGGATCGGTGATCTATGCGAATGCTTCGCTGCGTGCCGATGCGAGCGTGATTATCAAGAATCATCGCGGGCAATCCGGTCTCTGGGGCTACGCCATTTCCGGCGATTTGCCGATTGTCCTTCTACGGATTGAAGATCCGGCCAATATTGACCTGGTGCGGCAACTCATACAGGCCCATACCTACTGGCGCTTAAAAGGACTGGCTGCCGACCTGGTGATCTGGAACGAAGATCACGCCGGTTACCGGCAGCAACTCCAGGAACAAATCATGGGGCTCATCGCTGCAGGCGTCGGAGTCCACGTGACGGATCAACCGGGCGGCATTTTTGTCAGGCCCGCGGACCAGATATCGAACGAGGAACGCATCCTGCTCCAAACGGTCGCCCGCGCCATCATTACCGACAGCCGGGGGAAACTGGCGGACCAGCTCAACCGGAGACGCCGGGTAGAATCAACGGCGCCGCTCCTCACGCCGATCCGGACTGACCGTGGCGCTCCACCGGCCGTTGCCGCCATGCCTCGCAACGATTTGTTGTTTTTCAACGGACTCGGCGGATTCACCCCTGATGGCCGTGAGTATATCATCACGACCACCCCGGATCAGGTGACGCCGGCGCCATGGGTGAATGTCCTGGCGAATCCGCACTTCGGAACCGTCATCTCGGAAAGCGGCTCCGCCTATACCTGGGCCGAGAATGCCCACGAGTTTCGCCTCACTCCCTGGTACAACGATTCCGTGAGCGATGCGAGCGGGGAAGCGTTCTACCTCCGCGATGAAGAGCGCGGCCACTTCTGGTCTCCCATGCCGCTGCCCGGCCGAGGGGCGATGCCTTACGCTTCCCGGCACGGATTCGGCTACAGCGTTTTCGAGCACACAGAGCGCGGGATCCGCTCAGAGGCATGGGTTTACGTGGCCATGGACGCATCGATCAAGTTTACGGTGTTGAAAGTGAAAAACGAGTCAGGCCGAACCCGCCGGCTCTCCGCTACCGGATACGCGGAATGGGTTCTGGGAGATCTGCGGCCCAAAACGGCAATGCATGTGATCACTGAAATTGACCCCGTGACCGGAGCGTTTTTCGCACGAAACCCTTACAATACGGAGTTCCCCGACAGGACTGCTTTTTTTGACGTAGACGAAGCGACCCGGACGGTCAGCGGCGACCGGACGGAATTCCTGGGGAGGAACGGCACGCTTCGGAATCCGGCGGCGATGACACGGGTAGGGCTCTCCGGCAGGGTAGGGGCGGCCCTGGACCCCTGCGGCGCGATTCAGGTTTCTTTTGAACTGGCCGACGGGCAGGAACATGAAATCGTCTTCAGGCTTGGTGTGGGGCGGGATGCCGAGGACGCCGGCAACCTGGTGCATCGTTTCCGGGGATCTGCCGCCGCGCGCGGTGCGCTCGAAGCGGTCTGGCAATACTGGCAGCACACGCTCGGCGCCGTGAACGTGGAAACACCCGACCGGTCCGTTGACATTTTGGCCAACGGCTGGCTTTTGTACCAGACGCTGGCATGCCGCCTGTGGGCGAGGAGCGGATTCTACCAGTCCGGGGGCGCCTTCGGTTTTCGCGATCAGTTGCAGGACGTGATGGCGCTCATCCACGCCAAGCCGCGCCTCGTGCGTGAGCACCTTCTTCTTGCCGCCGGCCGTCAGTTCCCCGAGGGAGATGTACAGCACTGGTGGCACCCTCCAAAAGGCCGCGGCGTACGCACGCACTGTTCCGACGATTACCTCTGGCTGCCGTTGACGATGTGCCGCTACGTCCAAAGCACCGGAGATTACGGTGTATTGGACGAGACTATCCACTTCCTTCAGGGCCGCCCGATCAACGCGAATGAAGATTCCTATTATGATCTGCCCGGGCGGTCAAAAGAAACGGCCAGTTTGTATGATCACTGTGCAAGAGCGATCCTGAGAGGCATGAACTACGGCGAGCATGGTTTGCCGCTCATGGGCTCCGGCGATTGGAATGACGGCATGAACCTGGTGGGCGCGGAGGGAAAAGGCGAAAGCGTCTGGCTGGGTTTCTTCCTGTATGATGTGCTGATGCAATTCGCTGAGGTCGCCTGCAGGCGGGGCGATCTCCCCTTTGCCGAACGGTGCGGTACGGAGGCGGCTCAACTGCGCCGGAACATCGAGCAGAACGGCTGGGACGGCGGGTGGTACCGCCGCGCTTACTTCGACGACGGTTCGCCGCTGGGGTCGATGGAGAACCCCGAATGCCGGATGGATTCGATTCCCCAAAGCTGGTCTGTCCTCTCCGGCGCCGGTGATGCCGACCGTGCGCGCATGGCCATGGAGGCGGCGAATCAGCGTCTTGTACGCCGGGACAAGGAGCTGATCCAAGTCCTGGACCCACCCTTCGACAAGTCTGATTTGAATCCCGGCTACATCAAGGGATACGTCCCCGGTGTCAGGGAGAACGGCGGGCAATACACCCATGCGGCGATCTGGATGGCGATGGCCTTCGCTCAATTGGGCGATAACCGGCGCGCCTGGGAACTGACCGGCATGATCAATCCGATAAACCATGGGAAGTCTTCCGAGGCGATTGCGACTTACAAAGTGGAGCCCTACGCCGTCGCGGCCGATGTCTATGCGCTCTCGCCGCACACCGGCCGCGGAGGATGGACGTGGTACACCGGTTCGGCCGGCTGGATGTACCGGCTGATCGTCGAATCCCTCCTGGGGCTCCGGCTTACGGAGGATAAACTGAGTTTCGCTCCGCTCCTCCCGGCGGATTGGGTGGGCTTCACGGTGCACTACCGTTATCGGGAAACGGTCTATCACATCGCCGTTCTGCGCGGGCAGATCGGCGACGGCGCAATGGGGGTGACCGTCGACGGCGCCCCGCAAAAGGATACAACGATTACCCTTGTTGACGACCATCAGGAACATGCGGTTGAGGTGAGAATACGCACCGATGATATGGATTGATCGGCGCTGCCTTTTGGAGGTCTGAATTTAGAAGTTCCGATTCGGTGGCGGTGAGCCGCGCCTGGGGCAAGGAAGCCATTGACACCTTGAGACCTTTGAAAAACGCCCCTGCTTTGTCATTCCCGCGAAAGCGGGAATCCAGAAGGTCTTAAAAGGACTGGATTCCTGCTTCCGCAGGAATGACGATTTACCGAATTTCGGGAGAAATTCAAAGGTCTCACCTTATCAAAGGTTTTGGGTTCATCATTGCGGTAGGAAATCATGTCTCTTCCAGTTGAAAACCTTTTTCCCGGAATAATCTCAGGCACGCATCCACCACATCCGCATCGTAAAGCGTCCCCTTGTTCTTCTCAATCTCCTCAAAAGCGGCATCCGCCCCCAGCGCCGGACGGTAGGGACGATAAGACGCCATGGCCTCTACAACGTCGGCCACGGCCAGAATCCGGGACTCCAGCAGGATCCCTTCCTTCCCCTTGAGTCCTTGGGGATAACCGGAACCGTTGATCCGTTCATGGTGCTGGTAAACGATCTCCGCCAGGGGCCAGGGAGACTCCACGTCCTTCAGGATTTCATAGCCTTGCCGGGCGTGCTCTTTGATCAGCGAATATTCGATTGCAGTCAGTTTCGTCGGTTTGCTCAGAATTTCCGAAGGGAGAGAAAGCTTCCCGATATCATGGATTACCCCGCTCATCCGGATTCCCTCAATCTTTTCCTCGGGGAGGCCCATCTCCGTGGCTATTGCCCGTGCCAGGTTGGCGGTCCGCTTCTGGTGTCCCGCCGTGTAGGGATCCTTCGTCTCCACCGCCAGGACCAACACCTGGATCGTGGTCTGCATGGCCCGGCGCAATTGCATCAGGGATTCATGAAGTATTTCATCCGCCCGTTTGCGGTCGGTGGTGCCGCGCGACGAACCGTAAAAATCCGTCAAGACTCCCTTGCCGTCACGGATACCCCGAATGTTTATTTCAAGGCCCTTTTTGGAACCGTCCTTGTGATCATATTTCTCTTCGTTCTCCCACAGGGCCTCTTCTATCCCAGACGCTGTTGCCGATTGTTCCAGTTCACGAATTCTCTGCTTCAAGGCGGATATCTCTTCGATCCGTTCCGGGTTTGACTTGGCTGAATCGCTCAAGGGATGTCCCTCTGTCGTGATTCCTGGTTCATTTGGCCACAACTCACAGCAAACCCGGTCCTTCCCGTTCTTCTTTCCCTGGTACATGAGCTGGTCAACCCGGTGAACGAAGGCCTTCATCTCTTCCTGCGGCTTGTACTGCGCAAGCCCGGTACTCACCGTCACATGGACATCCTGACCCGGTTCAGGGGAGAAAGTCTCCTTCTTGAACTCCGTCCGGATTCTTTCCGCGGTCACGGCGCCGTCCGCGCTCGTGGTCATGGGCAGGATAACGGTGAATTC
The DNA here is from genome assembly GCA_002423465.1 of Syntrophaceae bacterium UBA6112. Lineage (GTDB taxonomy): Bacteria > Desulfobacterota > Syntrophia > Syntrophales > UBA5619 > UBA5619. The sequence goes on from DIWG01000029.1 coordinate 5,179, forward strand.
TTCGCCGCCGTAACGAAAAGCGAAATCCGTCTCGCGCAGGCATCTTTTGACCACCTGGCCAAGCCGCCACAAGACCTGGTCCCCTTCGACATGGCCGTAAGCGTCGTTGAATGCCTTGAAATCATCGAGATCCAGCAGGAGGAGGGTTAAAGGCTGTCCGTAGCGGTTCGCCCGGTCCAATTCGATTTTAAGCTGAAAGTAAAAATGGCGGGAATTGTAGAGCTGGGTGAGATCATCGATGATACTGAGCTCCCGGTATCTCCTTTCACTGTCCCGCAGCGCCTTCTCCGCCTGCTTGCGCTCGGTGATGTCGCGGATGACACAAATCAATCCGCCATCATCCGTAGCCGTTAAGGAGACCTCCTGCGGAAAGGCGCTCCCGTCTTTTTTCTTACCGACGGCTTCGCCATGCCAATTTCCTTTTCGACCAAACTCAGGCATGATTTCTTGCTCAAAGCGCTGAAGTTGATTAGAATCATAGAGAATTTTCCATGACTTTCCAATCAGTTCCCCGGCATGCTCATAACCATAAAGCTGGGCATGGGCATGGTTTACATAGAAGTATTCCCCCGCTTCATTGAGGAGGGCCATCCCATCGATCGCCGCCTCCATCGCATCCGTTTGTTGCCTGAGCTTTGCCTCAACCCGCTTGCGCTCGGTGATGTCGCGGAAAATACCAAAAACGTGAATCTCGCCGAGGTATTGCACAGGCACACCGGTGGACTCGACCTGCACCGCTTGCCCGTCCAGTGCCATTATTCGGTGCTCGCGGGGAGGCGCAATCCAGTTTTCATCCATGGTCTTTTTTACCCGCTCGGCTGATCCGGCCCGGTCGTCGGGATGAACCAGATCCAGGTATTGTATCCCGATCAAATCTCCCGGATGATTCGCCCGAAACAGCTTGAGCGCGGCCGGATTCGCGTAGACGATCGTATTTTTGCAACGGAGGAGAATGGCGTCGCTCGAGGCTTCAATGATTCTACGGTATCTTTCTTCGCTGTCTTTCAGCTCCTGCTCAACCCGTTTGCGATCCGTGATGTCGCGGGACACCGCCTGGAAAGCGATCACGCGGTCTTTTTCCACGATCAACTGAGTATTTTGCCCAAGCCAGAGCTCATGGCGGTCCTTCGCGATAATGGGATATTCAGAGTAGGTATTGGGGATTCTTTTCACAAACTGACGGCCAAAGAACTTCATGGCGTCCTCGCGCATGTCCGGCCGGATTAATGTCGGATAATGCCTTCCGATCATTTCCTTTTCTTCATATCCCGTGATGCGGAGCGCCGCCGAATTGACAAAGGTAACGTGTCCGGTGTTGTCCAATCTGAAGACGATGTCACTCGCACTTTCCACCAAGGTCCGATACTGCTCCTCTCTTGCGATCAGCGCTTCCTCCGCCTGCTTGCGGTCGGTCACATCGCGCACATTCATCACAAACCCGGCGACCAGCGGATTATCCAGGAGATTCTTTCCGAAACCCTCCAGAATGTGTTCGCTGCCGTCTTGATGCCTGACGCAAAAAACATCGGGAATAGCAATTTCTTTTGTCAGCAACGCCCGGCCAAAATCCTCGACGGCTTTCGGATGATCGTGCGATAGAATCAGATCCAGACTTCTCTTGCCGATCAACTCGTCCGGCTTGTAGCCGAGAAAACGTTCAACGGAGGGACTCGCATAGGTTATGGTTCCCAGCCTATCCAGGATAAAGATGATATCGGATGAGTTCTGTGTGATCGCCAGGAGGTACTCCTCTCTCTTCCGCTGTGCCTCCGCGGCTCTCTTGCTCTCCGCTTCCGACTGTTCCAGTTCCCGGATTCTATGATTCAAGCAGGAAATTTCTTCGATCCATTCTGCATTGGTCTTGTCTGGTTCGTTCATCTGGCCCCTCTGTTTTAATCCATGACGCCGGTCGGGAAGAAATACGGTTGGTATCTGTTGCGAGGCTTGTCAATAACTTATAAAGGCTACCGGATACCCATTGAGATGTCAAATGGATTGTGAAAGAGCCGGCTGCTTCAAAAAAGCTGTCTGGCATATACGCGCTTTCGAAAAAGGAGAGCATGTAAATTCTTCTTGACAATAGAACGATAGTTCTATATATGCGAGCCATGAACGAAAAACGAACGATCCGGACCGTCCAGAAATCCATTGCCGCTTTCTTTCGGGAAAACCGGCGGATGCCCTCTTTTGCGGAAATGGTGGACCTGCTCGGGGTCAAATCCAAGAGCGTCGTCAATTTCTGGATCGACAAGCTCATCGAGGCCGAAATTCTGGAAAAGGACGACAAGGGCCATCTGAAATTCAAGCAAACCTCGTTTGCCATCCCCCTGGTCGGGTCGGTTCAGGCTGGATTCCCATCCCCTGAGGAAGAAACCCTCTGCGACATCATGTCCGTGGACGAATATCTGATCACCAAACCGGATGCGTCCTTTTTACTGCAGGTCAGCGGAGATTCCATGAATGGCGAGGGAATCATGGAGGGGGACCTGGTTGTCGTTGAAAAGGGAAGGGCGCCCAAGATCGGAGACGTTGTGATCGCTGAAGTGGACGGGGAGTGGACCATGAAATATTTTAAAAAGAAGAGCGGCCAGGTTTATCTTGAAGCTGCCAATCCGAAATATCCCATCATCAGGCCAAAGACAGAATTACGGCTTGGAGGCGTTGTCACAGCGGTGATTCGAAAGTACCACCAGTGATAATATTCAAGATCTCCGGGAATTATGCCGATAAAATATTCAAAGGAGTCAGATAAATGAAACCCTTTGTCCCCATTCCATTGACGGTAAATTCTCCAAGAGCGATTGGGCAGCCCAGAGCAGTCCGATATAGACTTGCCTCAAAGCGGAGTCTGCTCAGACGCTTCCGGCATTTCATCGAATCTACCGATTGGGAGGAGCGATATCTCTGCAATCACTGGATTGACAGGATATGCATGGGTGGTATTGTCGCCTCCATAATTTACTTTATAGCGAACGGTTTAAATGTATTGCTTTAGTAAAGTAACACGATTCGTTACTTTGGTCGAGTAATACATGCGACATCTATTTACGGCATCAATCTTTCCTTCACAACACAACTACGCCGGCTTTACCTTGATCGTCAAATGGTTAAAGGTGAGCGATGGTCACATTACCCCACTTTGACCGCAAATATTCAACAACGAGTCGCCGATGGCATTGGGCGGGCCTTTCCTCGCTGCACAGAAGGCATGCCTCATGCCGCAGATCCGGGGGTATGCGAGCTGGATGATCGAACAGGGAGCAGACCTTTACACGGTCCAGAAGTTGCTCGGTCACAAGACGAATATCATGACCCAAAGATATGCTCACCTCAGCGAGAACAAGCTGAAGGACGCAGTGAAGGCTTTGGGTAAGGCATGGCAACATCATAAGGCAGCAACGGAAGGGCAGGAGGGGGAAGGGTAGGTCGTGAACCTCACGAAATAGGCCCTTGCTTTATATCAAAAATTGATATAGGGTGAACCATGACGTGGACAGTGAAAATCCATAGCCGAGCGCTAAAACAGCTCGGCCGCTTGCCCATAAGAGTCAGAGAAGCACTGGTCGACCTGATCAGGGATATTGAAGCAGATGGACCAGTAAGGGGGAATTGGCCGAATTATGGTCGGCTAAGAGACAACCGCCACCATTGCCACCTCCGGAAGGGGAGACCCACTTACGTGGCGATATGGGAAGTAACCAGCAAGGAGATAAGGCTTATTGAGGTGATTTATGCAGGCACACAAGAAAAAGCACCCTATTGAAACCATTGAAATTCGATTCATCGGGCCGATTGTTAACATAGCGCGGGCTATTGAAAGTCTGAAGCCTCTGGGATTCGTGGACACGTCCGATTCTGTCCCGTGGCGCGAGGCTTACCCCGAATATTCCGATAAGGACCTTCCGGGGGTCTGCCTGCGCGGATCGCGGTATAGAGAAGGTCTTACCCAAAAACAGTTGGCCGACATGATCGGAATCCCGCAGCGGCATATCTCCATGATGGAGAACGGCAAACGACCCATCGGCAAGGAAATGGCGAAGCGTCTGGGGAAAGCCTTGAGCATCAGTTACAAGGTTTTTCTGTAGAAGGAAGGGGAGGGATAGGCTGATCACCGAAGAGGCACAATCCTGAATTTATCGACATTTTCTCCCCAATATCGAATTGCCGATATATGATCTACATTCCACATATCAAACAGCGGATTGATGAGCTTTCTCCGAAATGGGATAAAGAGGCTCTCACCCCTGAAGAATTAGATGAGTTTTACGATCTCTTGGATGAAGTCGTCCTTGAAGCACGAGAGAGCAGAAGCGACTCTATTATTCATATAGATCGGCGTCCGGAAGCTTTTCTTGTCAACCTATTCCAACGACGATTGAAAAAAACCGTTATCCTATTCTTCCTGCGCTATCGACGACATTTCCCAAAAGCCACCGATGAAGAGACACCTCGATTCAAAGAGTGGCTCGGATACCGTCAGGAACTGACTCTCCAGCGCCTCCCTCATGGTCAAGTGCTCGGGGCCGGAACTTGTTGGTGCTGATCATGGGGATGACGGCCACATGACCGTGAATCTGAAGTTCTCCGAACTTGATTCCTTCCATTCTTGCTTTTACGATTGCGTTAAGAAATTAAAAAAGCGGGACTATAGCGGGACAAACTCACCAGCAAAGAAAAAGGGGTTACAGAAAACGATCTGTAACCCCTTGATTCTTATGGTGGGCCAGGACAGAATTGAACTGTCGACACACGGATTTTCAGTCCGTTGCTCTACCGACTGAGCTACCGGCCCCCGTTCGACGGGCAACTGCCGAAATGGAAGGTTTCTCTATAAAATATGCCCCCGTTTGTCAAGACCTTTTTCTGGAAAGGACAAGACGCACTACGGTCGAGGTAAGGAGTTGTCGGAAAAGGGTTTTTCCGGCCGCTCTCCCGGAAATGGAACGAAAGTTTCCTCAACTCCCGTAGATGGGGATGTCACCGCAGCGGCGCCGGTCGGTGTTGTTGGGCTGCATGCGGCGCTTTCGGTGAAACGCTTTTGGGAATCCCGATTGGACCCGCCTCTGTCGCGGATTACGACGGTCGCGGCGATCTTGTCGTGCCACCCCTGTTTCCTGCCGTCAAAGGCGATCCAGAGGAAACCGAGACAGAAGACAAGACCCGAGATCAGGTAGCCCACCCACCGCAGGAAAGCGACACCCAGGGTCATCGGGTCCCCCGATGCCTGGATCACGCGGAGGCCGAGGAGCATTTTCCCCGGTGTCCGGCCTGCGATTCCGTGGAACCATGTAAAGTAGGTCATTGCGGCGAGCAGGGAGGCGGCGATGTAAAGGAATCCGAAAATGCCCATCCCCTGTGTCAGATCCCCGGGAGAGGTCAGAACGCGGTCCAGAATATCGCCCTTAAACCCAAGGGCGAGCAGACCGATCACAAACAGAACCAGAGAGATGAAGTAGAGGATGAGCTCGTCGATGAGATAAGCGCATGCTCTCCTCCAGAAACCACCGTATCGTCTGCCCGTCATGGACGCCCCTCCTTCATTCACGGACCGGCGGATTCCCCGCGGCTTTCCGTAAGAATAAATCTCTTCGGGTCATATTCTCCGAAGCTTGCTTCGTTCCTTGGGGGTTTAGATACCCCATAGCTTGCTGCGGGGTAGTTCATTTACGGGTCCCGCCCCGGGTTTGCCGTCATTCGTGCGATTCGTCTTGCTCGCCGCCCTTTTCGTACTGGAGGATGGCGAGGACCGCAAGGGATGCCGTTTCCACCCGAAGCACCCGTTTCCCCAAGCTGACCGAGAGGAAACCGGTCCGGCGGGCCCCCTCAATTTCTTCCACGCTGAAGCCCCCCTCGGGGCCGATCGCCAGGGTAAAATCCCTTATATCGCTCCGGGCGGGATCGCGGAGGACTTCACGGATTCCCCGTGCCGTCTCTTCTTCCCAGGGAATCAGTTTGAGGCCGCTTTCGGGAACATTGCGAAGCATCCACTCGAATGTCACGATCTCTCCGATCTCGGTGATGTCGGACCGGCCGCATTGGCGGGAGGCCTCGACGGCGATCTTCCGCCACCTCTCTCTTTTGCGCGAAAGTTGATCCGGCTGCCAGCGGGGGACGGACCGCTCCGCGAAGAACGGGATAATTCGCTCCGCGCCCAGTTCCGTTGCGTGCCGGATGATCCCGTCCATCTTATCCGCCTTGGGGACGGCCTGGCAAAGGGTTACGTGAATCCCGACGGCGGGCAGGAGCCTGCTGCCGATGACTTCCAACTCAACCTCTTCCACCGTCTGCCGCCGGATGACCGCCTCGTACTCCCGGCCCGTGCCGTTGAAGATGAGAACGGGATCACCTTCCTTCATCCGGAGGACGGTTTTGAGGTACCGTGCCTGATCGGCGGCCGCGGCATAGGAAGCGCCCTTCTCGAGGGGGCGCGGGAGGTAGAGCCGGGGGGTTGTCACGGCCGGCCGCCCTCTTTTTTCAGGACGTAGCAGAGCCATTCCTTTTCGATGATGAGGCGGTGGACCGGGAAGGAGTTGTCCGGGAAATGGGCCTCAATGTCCGGTTTGTTCTGTTCGATGATGCCTGAGATGACGAGGTAGCCGCCCGGTCGGAGCAGGCGGAACAGGTGGGATCTGAGTTTGATCAGGATTTTCGCCGTCAGGTTTGCCACGATCAGGTGGAAGGGTTCCGTAAGGGTGGCGATATCACAGCTCCGGATCTCGACGCGGTCGTCCACCTGGTTGATCCGGGCGTTTTCTCCGGCAATCTCCACTGCCTTCTTGTCGTTGTCCACGCAGAGGACCTTCTCGGCATCCAGCTTCGCGCAGGCGATGCCGAGGATGCCCGTCCCCGTTCCTACGTCGAGAACGCGCCACCGATCGACGGTCCGGTCCCGGAGGAGGATCTCCTCGATCGCCTCCAGGCACATCCTTGTGGAGGGGTGCTGGCCGGTGCCGAAGGCCATGCCGGGGTCGATCTCAATGACGATATCCCGGCCGGTCGGTGAGAACCGTTCCCATGTCGGCTTGATGACAATGTTCCGGCTTACCCGGAGGGGTTTGAAGTACTTCTTCCACGCCTCGCCCCAGTCGGGATCGCGAATGACCTCCGTCCGGAAACCTGGTCTTTCCAAATCCGGAAAGATCTCCGCCAGGCTGTCAATGTAGGTCTGAAGCGCGGCAAGGCGCTGTTCCAGGCGGACGTCAAAAGGGAGAAAGGCCTTCAGGACCTCACCGGAAACAGTTTTGGGAAAATCATTCGGGAACTGTGCATCCAGGGATTGCGGTTCCAGGGACTCCTGAAAGGCTCCCTGAGCGCCGATCTCCGTAACGAAATTGGTCAGGGCGTCGATCAGTTCCATCGGGGCGACAAATTCGATTTTCAGCCAGTCTCCCTTCCGCTCCTCCGTTTTTCCATGCTGTTCCGACATGTTCCGCGTCCCCTTTCCCCTGAATTTCCGTGAGGCGTGGCTTGTGAAGAGCGAGGAGTGAAAATCTCTCCGCGCCCTGTGGTTTGTTGGCTATACTTATAACCGTTCCGGGCGGATATTTCAAGCGGCTTGAATTTTGGGGGCCGTCATGGTAGCGTTGGGCCGCATTGCGGATGCGGATGTTTGGCGAGAGCCTCGGTGATGCGGAAGCGGAAACAGAAGCGAAAACGGATGGAGCGACGGGGTCAGTGAAGTATTATCCCCTCTGCCTGGATATATCCGGGAAACGGTGCGTCGTCGTCGGCGGCGGAAATGTGGCCGAACGCAAAGTCCGGAGGCTTCTCGCCTGCAGCGCTCACGTAGAGGTTGTCGCGAAGACGTTGACGCCCGACCTTGCGGTATGGAAGAGGGAGGATAAAATCCTCCATCGTGAAGGCGAGTATACCGATTCCTGTCTTGCCGGCGCCGCGCTTGTGATCGGTGCGACGGACAGCGAGACCGTCAATGGACGGATCGCACAGGACGCCCGTGCCCGGGGGATCCCGGTCAACGTCGTCGACGATCCCGCCCGGTGCGACTTCATCCTCCCTTCCGTCGTCGAGCGGGGCGGCCTCCTGATTGCCGTTTCCACCGGCGGGAAGAGCCCCGCACTGGCGAGGAAGCTCCGGGAGGAACTGGAAGAGGCCTATGGCCCGGAATATGCCGTTCTGATTGAGATTCTGGGAAAACTCCGCGAAGAGGTGATCGCTGCGGGAGGTTCCTCCGCCGATAACCGGGAGTGTTTCGCGGCCGTTGTCCGGTCGGACATCCTGGATCATATCCGCCGGAAAGAGTGGATGAAGGTAAGGGAGATGATCCGCAGCCTGACAGGCGTCGAGATGGAGGTGGAACCGCGGTGACGGGAATCATCCTCTTTAAAACGGCCCTGGCCGTCTATTTCGCTGCCGCCTGCATTTACGGCGTTTCGCTTTGGGGAAAGCGGGTTTTTCCGGCGCGCCTGGCAGCGGGGTTGTTGTTCGCTGCCCTGGTTGTCCATACCTTCTCCTTTGCTGCACGTTGGTTTCCTGCTGGAGAACCGATGCTGATCGACCTCCACGACGCCCTCTCCCTTTTCGCCTGGGTGATGGCGGCCGTCTATCTTCTCCTCCAGATGAAAACAAAAACGCGGGTCCTCGGGGCGTTCATTTCTCCCGTGATCTGCCTGCTGATGGTAGTCGCCTCCGTCGGGCTCGGGGGGGCGGTGAATGCGCCTCCGGTGTTGCGCGGATCGCTGGTCACCGCCCATGTGATTCTCTCCGTGGCGGGCGAAGCCCTCTTCGCCGTCGCCTCCTGCGCCGGTCTGATGTACCTGATCCAGGACAGCCTCATTCGGCGGAAGAGGGCCGGTAAATTCAGCCGTCTCCTCCCTTCGCTGGGTGATCTGGACCGGATCAACCACCTCTGCCTTCTCTGGGGCGTTCCCCTCCTCACGCTCGGGGGGCTTGCCGGTTCCTTCTGGGCGCGGATCGTCTGGGGAAGCCACTGGCAGTGGGATCCCAAACAGATCTGGACACTTCTGGCGTGGGGATGCTACGCATTTCTCCTCCACCAGCGACTGGCCATCGGGTGGCGGGGACGTACGGCGGCGCGCTGGTCTCTGGCCGTATTTGTTATCCTCTTCGTCCTGCTGATGGCCGCGATGCCGTTCTTCGGGACGCTTCACCGCTTTGTGTGAACCCATGCGCATCGTTCTCATCGGCATGAGCCACCGGACAGCCCCGGTCGAAATCCGGGAGAGGCTTCAGATCGCCTGCGGAGACGGAGGCCCCGCGCTGGCCGAACTCCTCGGCATCCCGGAGGTCCGGGAGGCTCTTGTGCTTTCCACCTGCAATCGGGTGGAGGTTCTGGCCCGCGTCGCGGACGGTGAGGCGGCTGTGGAACAACTGAAGGGATTCATCTACCGGCAGGGAAATCTCGCTGCCGCGGAGCTGGAACGCTGTCTGTATGTCCACCGGGACCGGGAGGCGGTTCGCCACCTCTTCCGGGTGGCGGCAAGTCTCGATTCGCTGGTCATGGGGGAGCCGCAGATCCTGGGACAAGTGAAGGAGGCCTATCGCCGGGCAGCCGACCAGCGTGCGACCGGCGTTCTTTTGAACCGTCTCGTCCACTACGCCTTCCGGACGGCCAAGCGGGTTCGGACGGAGACGGGGATCGCCGGCAACGCCGTGTCCGTGGGCTACGCGGCTGTGGAACTGGCGAAGAAGATCTTCGGGGGACTCCAGGGGAAGACGATCCTGCTGATCGGGGCCGGCGAGATGTCTGAACTGGCCGCGCGCCACCTGCTGCGACAGGGGGTGGGACGAATCCTGATCGCCAACCGGACCATCGCCCGGGCTGAGGCGATGGCCGCGGAATTCCAGGGGACGCCCGTGCCGTTCGAGCGGTTTCCGGAGGCCCTGCCGGACGTCGATATCGTGATCGCCTCGACCGGCGCCCCGGGATATGTCGTCACGGCGGAGATGGTCGCCGTGGCCCTCCGGCGGCGGCGAAACCGCTTGCTGTTTCTGATCGACATTGCCGTTCCGCGGGATATCGATCCGGCGGCGGGTGAGATCGACAACGTCTTCCTCTACAACATCGATAACCTGCAGGAGGTGGTCGATGCGAACCGGGAGACCCGGCGCGCGGAAGCGCAGAAAGCGGAGGCGATCGTCGCCGAAGAGGTGGCGGTATTTGAGGCGTGGTTCAATTCCCTTGCCGTTGTGCCGACGATTGTCGCGTTGCGCGAAAAAATTGAGGGAATCGTCCGCGGAGAGTTGGAAAAATCCGCCCACTGGCTTGCCGAGTTCCCCGAGGAGGAGCGTTCGCGGATCGAGGGGGTCGTCGATGCCGTTGTCAACAAGATTCTCCACGATCCCATTACGGGCCTCAAGGAAGAGAGCCGCGAGAAGGACGAGCTGCCCTATGTGGCAGCCGTCCGGAGGCTGTTCAAGTTGTAGGAGGTTGCCATTTCACGGACACTGAGAATCGGAACACGGGGAAGCTCCCTGGCATTGACGCAGTCCGGGTGGGTTGCGGACCGGATTCGGGAACGCCGTCCGGATGCCCTGGTGGAACTCGTCACCATTCGGACCAAGGGGGATATTCTGCAGGATGTTGCGCTGGCCCAAATCGGCGGGAAAGGGGTCTTCATCAAGGAGATCGAGGAGGCGCTCCTCCGGGGTGACGTCGATCTGGCCGTTCACAGCATGAAGGACCTCCCCGCCGAGCTGCCGGAGGCGCTTGAAATCGTAGCTATTCCGCTCCGGGAGGATCCCCGGGACGTTCTGATCTCGCGCGGGGGACGGAAGTTAGAAGAGATGCCCCGCGGGGCGCGGATCGGGACCGGCTCGATCCGGCGTGGGATCCAACTCCTGAACCGGATGCCGGGGCTGGAGATCGTTCCGCTGCGGGGCAACCTCGATACGCGGATCCGGAAGCTGGAGACGGAGGGGCTCGACGGCGTGATCCTTGCCGCGGCGGGAATCCGGCGGATGGGGTGGGTCTCCCGAATTTCCCAGATCCTCCCGGTGGAGATGATGCTCCCGGCCGTCGGCCAGGGAGCGATCGGCATCGAGATCCGGCGGGATGACGCCCGCTGCCGTGAGGCGGTTGATTTTTTACAGGATACCGTGACCTTCATCGAGGTTGGCGCCGAGAGGGCGTTCCTGAAGGGACTGGGCGGCGGCTGTCAGCTCCCGATTGCCGGTTTCGCGAAAAAGAGCGGCGGGGAGATTGTGCTGGAAGGGCTGATCGGGAGCCTTGATGGACGGGTGGTCATCCGGGAGCGGATGGCGGGGTCCGTCGCGGCATTCGCGGCGCTCGGAGCGAATCTGGCGGAGCGGATCCTGGCAGAGGGCGGCCGGGCATTGCTGGATGAGGCCTATCGCGGCGAACCGGTGTTACGGTAGTCGTGACCGGGAGCTCAGGATTTTTCCTCCCGCGACAGAGAGATCGGCAAAACAGATTTTGACGTCGCCGCTGTCACCCTGAGCTTTAGCTTGTGCCGAGTTTGTCGAGGGGAAGGGTGAATGTGAGTAATCGATATTACGGCATGCTTTGACAATCCCGGTGTGACAATCACAATCAACTATGGCTTTACGAAGTCGTCATTTTGGGTTGGAGCGATTTATGGAGGGGAAGGGGAAGGTATACATCATCGGCGCAGGACCGGGCGATCCGGGGCTGATCACCCTCCGCGGGGCGGCGTGCATCCGGGAAGCGGATGTGATCATCTATGACCATCTGGTCAATCCGGAGCTCCTCCGCCATGCGGGAGAGAAGGTTCGTCTGATCTATGCCGGCAAGCAGGGGGGCGACCACACCCTCTCCCAGGATGAGATCAACCGGCGTCTCGTCGAAGAGGCCGGGCAGGGAAACGTTGTGGCCCGTCTCAAGGGCGGCGACCCCTTCATCTTCGGTCGCGGCGGCGAGGAGGCGGAGGCTCTTCATGAGGCAGGCATTCCCTTTGACATCATCCCCGGAGTGACATCCGCCATCGCGGTTCCCGCCTATGCAGGGATTCCGCTTACCCACCGGGGCCACACCTCAACCGTGGCCTTTGTCACGGGCCACGAGGATCCGACGAAGGGAAAAAGCGACATCGACTGGCAGGCTCTTGCCGAGATCGGGACGCTCGTGTTTCTGATGGGGGTGAAGAACCTCGCGGCGATCGCGGAGAACCTGATCCGTTGCGGGAAAGACGCAGCGACGCCGGCCGCGCTGATCCGTCGGGGGACGACGCCGGAACAGGAGACACTGACCTGTACACTGGGGGACATCGCCCGGAAGGCCGATGAGCGCCGTTTCACCCCACCCTCCATTCTCGTGGTCGGGAGTGTCGTCGGCCTCCGGGAGACGATGAACTGGTTCGAAACGAGGCCCCTCTTCGGCCGAGGGATCGTCATCACGCGGCCGGAGGCGCAGGCCGAAGGGTTGGCGGATCTCCTGCGTGTGCAAGGGGCGAGGGTGATCCCGTTTCCGGTCATCCGGATCGCCCCGCCGGAGAGCTGGGCGCCCCTCGATCAGGCCCTCAGCAGGCTTGATGCCTACCAATGGATCGTCTTCACGAGCGCGAACGGTGTCTCCTCCTTCTTCCGGCGTCTCCGTGAGCGAGGGAGGGACATCCGGGACCTCAAGGGGATCCGGATCGCGACGATCGGACCGGCGACGGCCGCCGCGGTCGGGGCGCTGGGAATCCATGTGGATCTCGTCCCGGAGGAGTTCATCTCGGAAGGGGTCGTCCGGGCATTTGCCGGCGAGAATCTCCGGGGTTGCCGGGTCCTCCTCCCGCGGGCGGAGGAGGCGAGGGACGTCATCCCCGAGGGCCTCGAAAAAATGGGTGCGAAAGTCGATGTCGTGACGGTTTACCGGACGGACCGTTCGGATCGGGACGCCGCGGAACTCCTGCCCCTCTTCGCCGGGGGGAAGGTGGATGTGATCACTTTTACGAGCCCTTCGACCGTGAACCATTTCCTCGGGATCATGGGGCCGGATTTCCATCTCCCGATCGGGGTCCGGATCGCCTGCATCGGTCCCGTGACCGCCGCCGCGGCCCAAAAGGCGGGCCTGACCGTGGACATCCTTCAGGAGCGCTACACGATCCCGGAACTGGTCCGCGCGATCACGGCCTATTTCGAAGTGCGGAGGGCGAAGGGGACGGCATGATCGGAATCTCGAAACTCTATTGCGGGGCGGTGGAGCCGGGGGACGTCCTCCGGTACCGGCGGGAATCCGCAAATCTCCCGTCCCACCTGCTCCAGTTCTCGAAGGACAAAAAACCGGTCGTCGTCTGGAACATGACGCGTCGGTGCAACCTGAAATGCATCCACTGTTACGCCGGTTCGCGGAATATCGTTTACCCGGATGAGCTGACGACTGCGGAGGCCAAGACGATGATCGCGGACCTGGCTGCCTTCGGCGCTCCGGTCCTCCTCTTCTCCGGCGGCGAGCCGCTGATGCGCGCCGACCTGCCGGAACTGGCGCAGTTCGCCGTGGACCGGGGGATGCGGGCGGTCATCTCGACGAACGGGACGCTCATCACGGAAGATAAGGCCCGAATCTTCCGTGAGATCGGCCTCTCGTATGTCGGTGTGAGCCTGGACGGAACCGAGGCGACGCATGATTGCTTCCGGGGCGTCCCCGGGGCCTTCGCGGCGGCGATGACGGGGCTCCGGATCTGCCGGGATATGGGGATCAAGGTCGGTGTCCGCTTCACGATCAACCGCCACAACGCGGCCGACGTCCCGGCGATCTTCGATCTGCTCGAGGCCGAGAACATCCCGCGCTGCTGCTTCTACCACCTCGTCTACTCCGGCCGCGGCTCGAAGCTGGTGGCGGAGGACCTCTCCCACACGGAGACGCGGGCGCTTCTGGACCTGATCCTGGAGCGGACCCGGGACCTCTTCACCCGCGGGATCGGCAAGGAGATCCTCACCGTGGACAACCACGCCGACGGCCCGTACATCTATCTCCGGCTGCTCCGGGAAGATCCGAAGCGGGCGGCGGAGGTCCTGGAGCTCCTGCGAATGAATGAGGGGAACAGCTCCGGCCACGGGATCGGCTGCATCAGTTGGGACGGCGAGGTCCATCCGGACCAGTTCTGGCGGGGGATCTCCTTCGGGAACGTCCGGGAACGCCCCTTCAGTGCGATTTGGACGGACATGGACAATCCGCTGCTGGCGAGTCTCAAGGACAAGGGGCCGCACATGCAGGGGCGCTGCGCGACTTGCCGCTGGCTCGCCGTCTGTGGCGGGAATTTCCGTGCCCGCGCGGAGGCGGTGACGGGGGAGATCTGGTCCCCCGACCCGGCCTGCTTTTTAACCGACGCGGAGATAAAACAGGGGGACAAATAGGGGGACGGCTCACGATTGTCGGTTCATCCGATTTAAGCGTACGGATCTGAAATGTCTTTGCTTCCCGCAATCAGCAAGCTGCATCCATCCATAGAAATTGATGATTTCTTGAACTGCACATGTTGCTGTCTTGAAAAATGATTGAGGAGAGATCATGAAAAAACCGGTCCTGACGATTGGCGTCATTCTGTTGTTTCTGGTCGCTTATTTGACCCTCTGGCCGGTGCCGATCGAACCTGTCCGTTGGACTGCACCAAAGTTCCCGGGCTATGCCGGCCCACATGCAGTCAACACAAAGCTTGCCAACCTCAAGATCATTTCATTGGGCAACGAAGAAGGGCCGGAGCACATCGCCATCGGCAGGGACGGCAAACTTTACACCACCTTGATGAGCGGCAACATCCTGCGAATGGATCCGGACGGCGGCGCGCAAGAGGTGTTTGTAAACACCGGAGGGCGGGTGCTGGGTTTTGACTTTGATGCGGCAGGAAACCTGATCGCCGCCGACGCCGTGAAGGGTCTGCTGTCCATCAGCCCCGAAAGAAAGATCACCGTGTTGACCGACAAAGTCAACGGAGAACCGATCCGCTATGCCGACGCCGTGGTTGTGGCCAAGTCCGGCAAAATTTATATGAGCGATGCTTCAACCCGTTTTGCGCCCAAAGATTGGGGTGGGACGTTTGAAGCCAGCGTTCTGGACATTCTGGAGCAGACATCAACCGGCCGCATTCTGGAGTACGACCCGGCAAACAAAACGACCCGAGTCGTGGCAAAAGGCTTTGGTTTTGCCAATGGCGTAGCCCTGAGCCGGGATGAACAAACGCTGTTCGTCAATGAAACCGGTAAATACCGGGTGTGGAATATTTCAGTGGGCGCGAAGGAGCTTGATGTCTCGGCCCCGAGCGAGCAAGCCAAACTGCTGTTTGACAACCTGCCCGGTTATCCGGACAACCTGATGCGCGGACTCGACGGAAAAATCTGGCTGGGCCTCGTAAAGCCGCGAAATCCCACCATCGACAACCTGGCTGCAAAGCCGTTCGTGCGCAAGATCACACTCCGCCTGCCGCGTATCCTGTGGCCGGTTCCAAAGGCCTACGGCCATGTGATCGCGTTCACCGAGGATGGCAAGGTGGTGGCTGATTTGCAGGACCCGAGCGGCGCTTACCCGGAAACGACGGCGGTGACGGAGACCGATGACCGGCTCTACATCCAGAGCCTGCATGCCAAGGGGTTGGGCTGGATGCCTAAATGATCGTTCCGTTTTGAAAAGATGGAAGACTTCTGCTGTGAGGAAAAAGGGTAATGGGCAATGTGATATGGAAAAGAAAGTTTTTTGGGGCTTGGTTCAGCGCCGGGATTGCCTGGCGCCGACCTGGCGCGGTTGGCTGCTGCTGGTTTTGAGCCTGGCGGCGTTGTTCGTGGTCACGGTTCGGGAACTTTACCCGTTTCTGGCGGAAACGCGTCCCGTTGCGAGCGGATTGCTGGTGGTCGAGGGCTGGGTGCAGGATGTGGCGATGGAAGCCGCCGCCGCCGAGTTCAAGCGGCATCATTACGAGAAGCTGTGCGTAACGGGAGGACCAATCTACCGCGGCGCCCCATTGAGGGGTTACAACACGTTTGCGGATTGGGGAACCGCCGCACTGCTCAAACTTGGGCTGAACGCGAATGATGTGCAACCCATCCCCTCGACATGGGTCCGCCGGGATCGGACGTATGCCGAGGCCTTGGCGTTGAACAAGTGGATGCGGGAACAGGGTATTGCGTTCAGCACCGTTCACCTGATTACCGACGGTCCTCACGCCCGGCGGTCGCGGATGCTGTTCCAGCGGGCACTCGGCAGCGGTGTAACGGTCGGGGTGACGTCGATCCCGAGCAGACAATACGATCCGGAGCGCTGGTGGCAGTCCAGCGAGGGGATGAAGGATGTGGTTGGAGAAACGCTCGCATATGGGTATGCGCTATTTTTGACCGGGGCGGCAAAGGAATAGAAAAGGAGGCAAATGATGCAATTTCCCGAATACCGGCCGCGGAGGCTGAGGAAGAACGAGAATTTCCGGAGGATGATCCGGGAGACAAGGCTCTCGGTGGACAATCTGATCTATCCGCTGTTCGTGGCGCCGGGCGTGAAGGTGAAGAAACCGATCGCCTCCATGCCGGGGAACTTTCAGATGTCGGTCGATCACATCGTCCGGGAGGCGGCGCGGATGAAAGAGCTGGGGATCCCTGCGGTCCTGCTCTTCGGAATCCCCGAAAAGAAGGATGAGATCGCCTCCGGGGCGCTTGCCAAGGATGGGGTGATCCAGCGGGCGGTCCGGGAAATCAAGAACAAAGTCCCCGACATCCTCGTGATCACCGACGTCTGCCTCTGCGAGTACATGAGCCACGGCCACTGCGGAATGGTTGAGAAGGGCGAGGTCGTGAACGACTTGACACTGGAGGTCCTGGCGGAGCAGGCTGTTTCCCATGCCAAGGCGGGCGCGGATATGGTCGCGCCGTCGGCGATGATGGACGGCCAGATCGGGGCGCTCCGCGAGGGGCTTGACGAGGCGGGCTTCGATGCCGTTCCGATCATGGCCTACTCGGCGAAATACGCCTCCTGCTTCTACGGCCCCTTCCGGGAGGCAGCGGAGAGCGCACCCGCCTTCGGCGACCGGAGGGCCTACCAGATGGATCCGGCCAACAGCGACGAGGCGATGCGGGAAATCACCCTCGACGTTCAGGAGGGGGCGGACATCATCATGGTGAAGCCCGCCCTGGCCTATCTGGATGTCATCCGTCGGGCGAAAGAGGAGTTCGATCTACCCCTGGCTGCCTACAACGTGAGCGGCGAATTTGCGATGGTCAAGGCAGCGGCACAGATGGGCTGGATCGACGGCGAGCGGGCGATGATGGAATCGCTGACGGCGATCCGGCGCGCCGGGGCGGACATCATCATCACCTATTTCGCCCCCGAAGCGGCGCTAATTTTAGGAAAATAGATACACCGGTTGTCGTTCCTGCGTAAGCGGGAATCCATATTCGATGAAAGCTTATTATGTTTATATTCTCAGAGAAAAAAATATAAAAAAATGGAGAAGGCAGTGGAAGGTCGAGCTTATTGAAAAGAGTAACCCGGATTGGAAGGACCTTTATTGTGAAATCATCAATGGATTCCCGCTTTCGCGGGAATGACAAGATTTTGCCTCATACCCTCCGGATGGTCGCCTGGGAGGTGACCCGGAGCTGCAACCTCGCCTGCGGCCATTGCCGCGCCTCAGCCCTGCGCGGACCTTACGAAGGGGAACTGGATACGGAAAGATGTCTGCGGCTCCTGGACGAGATCGCGGAGGTGGGCAAGCCGGTCATCATCCTGACCGGCGGCGAGCCCCTCCTGCGCCCCGATATCTACGAAATTGCCGCCTATGGGGACCGGAAGGGGCTCCGGATGGTCCTCGCGACGAACGGGACCCTGGTGACCGGGGAGGTCGCGGAGAAACTGATCCGGTCCGGGATCCGGCGGGTGAGCATCAGCATCGACGGCCCGGAAGCGGAAAGCCACGACGCCTTCCGCGGCGTGCCGGGCGCCTTTGCCGGCGCGATGGCGGGGATCGCGGCGATGAAGCAGGCGGGCCTGGAGTTCCAGATCAATACGACGATCACCCGGGCGAACCTTTCGCAGATCCGGGAGATCCACGATCTGGTCCATGATCTTGGCGCGGCGGCTCACCACATTTTTCTTCTCGTCCCGACCGGGAGAGGGAAGGAGTTGGCCGCGCAGGCAATCAGCGCCCTCGATTATGAAGAGACACTCAACTGGTTCTACGAGGAGGAGTTGAGCTGCTCGCTCCAGCTCAAGGCAACCTGCGCGCCGCATTACCATCGGATTCTTCATCAGCGGCGCAATGAAAAGCATGGGGAGGCCGGAAAGGCTTTGAGATCGGCGTCCGTTGCCGCGTCGGCCGGCAAGCAGCCGGCGGCGGGGGAAGGGGGGCATCCGCTCCATGCCGTGACCCGCGGCTGCTTAGGGGGAAGCGCCTTTTGCTTTATTTCCCACACGGGGCAGGTCCAGCCCTGCGGATATCTGGAGTTGGACTGCGGCCGGGTGACCGAAAAGGGATTCGCCGAAATCTGGAACGAATCGAAAATCTTTCAGGATCTCCGGGATCTGGGGCGTTATGAAGGAAAGTGCGGCCGCTGCGAATTCATCCGGGTCTGCGGCGGCTGCCGGGCCCGGGCTTACGAAGCGACGGGAAATTATCTGGCCGAGGAGCCGTTGTGCATCTACCGGCCGGCCGAAAAAAAAGAGAAAATGAAGGAGACGCGAGAATGATGCGAATCGGGATTTTGGTAGCGGCTGCGATGCTGAGCTTGGGAACGGTCCAGGCGGCCGGGCCGGATTTCAACAGTCTGGACAAGGATGCAAACGGGACGTTTGATGAGAAGGAAATCCAGGCGGGGACGGAAAAGGCCTTCCCGGGATACGACCGGGACGGCAACGGCAGCCTTGACCGCTCTGAGTTCGAGGCGGCGGGGGGATCTGTCGCCCGGTTCATGGAGATCGACATGAACAAGGACGGCCGGATCGACTTCAAGGAACTCAGCGAAGCGACCCGGAAGCGCTTCGAAGCGATCGACCGCAACCGCGACGGCCGGATCGACATGCAGGAGCTCAAGTCGGGCCGGGCGCCGATCGAGAATCCGCTGTTCATCTTTCATTTCTGAACGGCAGGGACGAGAGATGGACGCTATCGACCGGAAACTTCTAAACCTCATCCAGCAGGATTTCCCGATCAAGGCGGAGCCTTTTGCTGAGGTGGCCGTACAGCTCGGGATCGGTGAGACGGAGGTCCTGGAGCGGATCGGGAGGCTGAAGGAGAAAGGGATCATCCGGCGGATCGGGGCGGTTTTCGACCTCCGGAAGCTCGGTTTTGCGAGCACCCTCTGCGCCGCCCGCGTTCCCGAAGAGGGGGTCCGGAAATTCGTGGAGATCGTCAACGCCCGTCCCGGTGTGACGCACAATTACCGGCGGGACGACGAATACAACGTCTGGTTCACGCTGATCGCCCCCGGTGAGGAGGAGCTTGCGGCGGCCCTGGCGGGAATCAAACAGGAAACGGGAATCAATGACATCCTGAGTCTTCGCGCAACCCGGACCTTCAAGATCAACGCCCGCTTCGAGGTATAGGGGAGCGAAGGGTGAGAGGAAAGTGAATGGAAGAGAAGAAGCGTCCCAAGCTGGTTCTGGTCGATGGGAGCAATTACCTGTTCCGGGCCTTCTACGCGATCCGGGAACTCTCCAACTCGAAGGGTTTTCCCACGAATGCGATCTATGGTTTCACGACCATGTTGATGAAGCTCCTGCGCGACCAGGCGCCCGATTATGTTGCCGTCGCCTTCGACGTCAAGGGGCCCACCTTCCGCCACGAGGCCTACGACGGCTACAAGGCCACGCGGAAGGCTACGCCTGAAACCCTGATCCCCCAGATCCCGTTCGTCAAGGAGATCGTCCGGGGGTTTTCCATCCCTGTCCTGGAGCAGCAGGGGATCGAGGCCGACGACATCATCGGGACGATCGCCCGCCGGCAGGCGGAGGCGGGGATGGCGGTCGTGATCGTCTCCGGGGACAAGGACATGATGCAGCTCGTTTCTCCGGAGATCCTGATGGTCGATACGATGAAGGAGAAGACCTACGACATCGCAGCCGTGAAGGAGCGCTTCGGCGTCGGACCGGAACAGGTCGTGGAGATCCTCGGTTTGATGGGGGACGCCTCCGACAACATCCCCGGCGTCCCCGGAATCGGTCCGAAGGGGGCGGAGCGGCTGATTGAGCAGTTCGGTTCCATCGCGGAGATCCTCGCCCATCCGGAGCGGATCCACAACGCGAAGACCCGCGAAGCGATCCTGCGGAATACGGATCAGGCGAGGTTGAGCCTTGAACTGGCTACGATCCGGACGGACGCGGAGTTCACCTTCGATCTGGAAGCCTGCCGCCGGCGGGAGCCCGACCGCGAACTCCTGATGTCGCTCTTCAAGGAGTTTGAATTCTCGTCCCTCCTGCAGGAACTGAAGCTCCGGGAGGAAGAGGCGGCCGGGGATTACCGGATCGTCCGGATGCCGGAGGAATTGGCGGCGCTTGCGATCAGGTTGCGGGGGGCGAAGTCGTTTTCGATCGACCTGATTCCCTCTTCACCGGAGGCGATGCGGGCCTCTCTTGTCGGGATGGCCTTAGGCGCTGCCTCCGGGGAGGCATTTTATATCCCGCTCGCGCATGAGGAAGCCGGGGCGCAGCTTGCGGCCGGTACGGTCTTCGAAACCCTGGGACCCTTCCTTGCCGACCCGGCGGTCCAAAAGCATGGCCACGATCTGAAGACCGCCCTGATCCTGCTTTCTATCGTTGGCGTTCCTCTCCGGGGCTTCGGTTGTGACACGATGGTTGCCTCCTACCTGCTCAATCCTGCGAAACACAGCTTCGAGCTTGCCGAAACGGTCCTCGACCACCTCGGTAGGCAGATTCCCACCGAAAAGGAGATCATCGGGAGCGGGGCGAAGAGGATTCCCTTTGCCGACGTTCCCGTCGGGAAAACGGCGGACTACGCCTGCATCCGCGCAGACGCCGTTCTCACGCTGGCCGCGGAGCTGGAGCGGAAGATGGCCGCGGCGGACATGGAGGCGCTCTTCCGGGATGTGGAGATGCCGCTTGTTAACATCCTTGCCGGGATGGAACGCCACGGGGTCCTGCTCGATCTGACGCTCCTCCGGTCGATGTCGCTGGAAATCGAGCAGCTTCTCGCCCTTTCGGAGGAGAAGATCCACCGCCTGGCGGGGGAGAAATTCAACGTCAACTCCCCCAAGCAGCTCCAGACCATTCTCTTCGAAAAACTGGGACTGCCGAGGGGCAGAAAGACCAAAGAGGGGTACTCCACCGATGTGGATGTCCTGACCTCTCTCGCCCAGAGCCACGAGCTTCCTGCGGAGATCCTCGCCTTCCGCGGGATGGCCAAACTCAAATCGACCTACATCGACGCCCTGCCGGAAATGGTTCATCCCCGGACGGGCCGGGTCCACACCACGTACAATCAGACCGTGACGGCGACGGGCCGCCTCTCCAGCAGCAACCCGAACCTCCAGAATATTCCGATTCGCACCCTCGAGGGGAAGCGAATTCGCCAGGCCTTCATCGCGCCTTCCGGCTGGGAAATCCTCTCCGCCGATTATTCCCAGATCGAGCTGCGAGTCCTCGCCCACCTCTCCGGGGATAAGGCCCTGCTCGATGCCTTCGCTACCGACGAGGACATCCACAGCCGGACCGCGTCCGACATCTTCGGCGTTTTTCCCGAGATGGTCAATCCCGATATGCGGCGGCAGGCGAAGGTGATCAATTTCGGCGTCCTCTACGGGATGAGCGCCTTCGGCCTCGCGAAGGAGCTTGGGATCACACAGAAACTCGCCCAGGCCTACATCGACAGTTATTTCCAAAGATACCAGGGGGTCCGGGATTATCTCGACGGCCTCCTCGCCCAGGCGAGACGGGAGGGATACGTGACGACGCTTTTCCGGCGGCGGCGGTATCTCCCGGAGATCCACAGTCCCCAGGCCCCCGTCCGGCAATTCGCCGAACGGATGGCGATCAACGCCCCCATCCAGGGGACGGCCGCCGACCTGATCAAGGTTGCGATGGTCCGGATCTCCAGGCGTTTGGAGCGGGAAGGGCTCTCGGCTTTCATGATCATGCAGGTGCATGACGAGCTGGTTTTCGAGGCGCCCGTTGCCGAAAGAGATGGCTTGACGGCCCTTGTCCGGGAGGAGATGGAGGGGGTGCTCAAACTCAGCGTCCCCCTTCGCGTAGAGATTGCCGCCGGCAGAAACTGGGACGAGGCGCACACCTGAGAGGCGCCCCCGCTGCCGCATGCGTGAATCGTATTTGCGTTAGTGTGGGATGAGTAAAACCGTGAGTTCACCTATCACGTCCACACCGCAAATGATCATCAGGACGTGAAACGGGCCATTCATATCCAGAGAGGAGGACGCCAGATGGTTAAAATAATTTTATTTCCTGCCGTCATAACTCTTTTGGCGGGGATTTTTTTCATCAATCCTGTGTTTTCTCAAAGCCGCACCACTGAAAAATGTGTTAGCTTCACGACAGGGCAGCACAGCGTTGGGAGCACATGGACTGAAAGGAAAAGCGGCGTTACCTATTCATGCCACTGCTATAGAAATCAAGGCATGGTATGCAAGCCGGTATCATCCTTTCAATCACCTTCGATGCCTTCCGGCAAAGGCTTAAGTTCCTCCCAGCAGATGGCGGCGGGGTTAATGGGTGCGCTTTTGGGTGCAGCATTCAACTTTGAGGATTTAGATGCTCCGCCCGATACGTCCTATCAGGACGCGTTGAGACAACAGCAGGAGGAATTGAAGAAACAGCAAGAAATCAAGAAACAGGCGATAGAGCGGTGGGTGAATTTGCAGGCCGAGGCAGAGGCAAAAAGACTGAATGAAGAAGCAGAAAGAAAGCGAAAAGGCAAAAATCTTCTCGCAGAGGTCCGCATCGGCGGTAAAGATCTGGAGCCGGAACCCATGGGGAAGGGAAAGCTCACCCCATTTCGCTGGGACACGCCGAAGGTACTTGAACCGGCTCCGTCAGGACAGTATCAAACGGCCAAGTTTACGGAGACGGAAAGGTATTTGTGTGCCGCATACTTTTCAAAGATCGCGGAAAGCGCGGCAAACCGTGGAGATTTGGAAGGCGCCCGTTTTTATGGAACCCAGATGGACAATGTAATGCAGCGCTATCCAACGGCGATCGAATGCAAACCGCCCAAGGAAATATCGACCACGGCGGATGTGAAGAAAATGGGCGAACTCAATCAGAAGTACACCAAGATGGCAATGGTTTATCGGGAGATCATGCCGAAAATCGAACAACTGCAAGAGATCGAAATCAAGCTGGAGGAAGGAAGAAAGAAAAGAGAAGATGCCGAGCAAAAAATGCTGGAGCTGGACAAACAGATCGAGGAAATCAAGGCAAGGAGCCAGACTGCCGATACCCCTGAGCAGAAAACCCAGGAAGACGACCTTCTGGCCCAGGCATTGGCTCTAAAATCCGAGGCTGAAAAACAGCAGCAGGAGGCAGTTCATTCAGAAGAAAAGATGACAAAGGAAAAGCAGGGCATAGAAGAGGAATTAAATGCAATAAAAGATAAAATGCAGACAGGAGGACGCCGATGAAAGGATTATGTTTAAATGTGATGCACGGTATGAAAATGTTCTGTGTTTTGACATTAATTGTGGCAGTGTTCTCCGGATGTGATGATGTTACACGGGAGGGGTGGGATGCGTTGATTTCCGGTGATTACAAGGAGGCGATAACGGGATTCAAGTCGTGTGTTGATAGCGAAGGTGATACAGGAGAATCCGCATCGTGGTGTTCATTTATGCTCGGTAAGGCATATTTTGAAAACCAACAATATCCGGAGGCTATAGCTTATTTTAAAAGAGCTATAGATGTATACAAAAAAGGTATGTATGTTTTTCACCTCGACTATGCTTGGCGTTTCTGGCTTGGGAGAGCTTATTTTGAGAATAAGCAATATAAAGAAGCTATCGTGAATTTTGACAAAGCGGCCTCTATTGCGCCCGAAAATCCTGAAACCATGATCCCGAGCGATTATACAGCCATGAGAAAATATTATTTGCCTTTGATCCCGCGCAAAAGTAGTTGCTATATTTGGCTTGGCAATGCTTATTATCAGGATGCTCAATATCAAGAGGCCGTAGGCGCATATAAAAAGTCAATTGAATTAGATCCTTCGGAAACATATGCTTATGAAAATATAGCTGCCGCCTATAGGGGATTGAAACAGTATGATGATGCCCTAACAGCAGCCAAAAGATCGATAGAAGTCAAGCCCACTGGCTTTGCATATAGTACATTAGCCACGATATATACAGATAAAAAACAATACATCGATGCCATTGCCGCATACAAAAAGGCAATCGAGCTTGCTCCTAAGAATATTTCACACTATTTTTCTCTCTCCAATCTATATTCCGCAAAAGAAGACTATGCCGGAGCGATCGCCGTCAATCAGAAGGCGCAAGCGCTGGCGCCCGAAAATGCGTATATTCCGTACGCGATTGCATCCTTCTATATGTACATGGGGAAATACGATGAGGCGATCGGTTCACTGAACAAGTCGATATCGTTAAGGACGGTCACCGGGGTCGGTTTGGAAATTGCCGTTGAAGAAAATGATCCGGTGGTTAAAAACGTAAAGGAAGGGCCTGCAAAAAGGGCAGGCGTTCAAGCAGGCGATAGGATCATCCGCATCAACGGTCAGTCCACAGACGGATGGGATATCAATAAGGTTGTTCAACATCTAAAAGGAACGGAAGGTACTCAGGTTGCTCTTACGGTCAAAAGAAAGAGCCTTGACAAACCGGTCGAAAAAACGGTTACGAGAGAAACGATCATTTCCAAAGAGGCTGCCGCTCCTCTGGCGTTTCGAAGTTTTGCGCACAAAGAAAAAGGGAATCTGGAGGCTTTCTATCAGGACGCCCGGAAGGCATACGCCATCGATCCCGATGACGGTTGGGCAAAAAGGGCAATGTGCGTTTCCTGGATGGAGCAGGGCAAGTATCAGGATGCGTTAAATATCCTCTCAAGGATCAAAGACAGCCCGTTTGACCGCATGCTTGAGGCGACTGCCCATGCCAAAAACGGAGACATGGAGAAAGCGGCAGCGGTTGCCGCCCTCATTCCGGAAGACTATCTGTCATCCAGGAGAGCCCATCATCAAAGCTACAGGAAAGCGCTTTTTGAATCTCTGAAACCGCATCTCCTTGCCAAGAAGAATGCCGCCAAATTGCTTGAGCTGAAGGGGGATGCCAGAGAAGCCCTCAGGGAGTATTCGGACATTCTAAAGATCGCCGATGACAAGGGAAAAACGGAGATCAGAAATCATATCGGTGGTTTGATGAAGAAAAACCCGTCTCTTGCGGAACTTCCCGAGGAGGCAAGAAAGTATGTCATGAGAGGTGAAGCGCTGATCAAGGATGGCAAGTTTGATGATG
This sequence comes from Syntrophaceae bacterium UBA6112, assembly GCA_002423465.1. Lineage (GTDB taxonomy): Bacteria > Desulfobacterota > Syntrophia > Syntrophales > UBA5619 > UBA5619. Next base: position 30,529 of record DIWG01000029.1, read on the forward strand.
CGGTAAAGGAATTCAATACGGCGATGAAACTTGCGCCATGGAATCCACAGATTTATTTCAATACGGCCCTTGTCTATGTGGAATTGAAAGAATACGCCAAAGCTATAAATTTTATGAACATCTATCTCGATCTTTATCCCGATGCTCCGAATTCACGTCAGGTGAAAGACGAGATTTATAAATTGGAAGTAAGGGTTGAGAAGGGGGTGAAATAAATACCCATAAAATGGCGATGGCGGTGACGAGATGAACGTCGAGAAAACAAGAGAGAGAGGAAACCATGGGTGAATCAAAGATTGCCGTCGTTACAGGCGGCAGCCGCGGGATCGGCCGGGCGATTGCCGTTGAACTGGCCGCGAACGGGCATCAAATGGTCATTACGTATCAAAGCAACGATGAGGCGGCGGAGGAAACGTTGCGGCTGATCCGGGAGGCCGGAGGGAGCGGGGAGGCGGTGAAGTTCGATGTGGGCAACGCCGCCGAGGCGGAAGTTGCGGTCAACGAACTGGTGGGACGACTGGAGCGGATCGATGTCCTGGTGAACAATGCCGGGGTGACGGCGGACGGTCTTTTCCTGATGATGCCCCGGAAGGACTGGAACGCGGTGATCGATACGACCCTCCACGGGTTCTACAACATGACCAAACCGGTCCTGCGCAGTATGCTGCGCCGAAAGAGAGGCTCCATCGTCTCCCTGTCGTCCGTTTCGGCCCTGCTCTGCAACCGGGGCCAGGCCAATTACGCCGCGGCAAAGGCCGGCCTCATCGCCGCCAGCCGCGTTCTCAGCGCCGAAGTGGCCCGGCTCGGGATCAGGGTGAACGTCGTGGCGCCGGGGCCGGTCGACACGGACATGCTCCGGGACGCCCCGCTGGAACACATCAAGCAACTGATCCCGATGGGACGGATCGGCCGGCCCGAGGAGGTGGCGAAGGTGGTCCGCTTCCTCTGCTCCGACGACGCCTCCTACATCACCGGCCAGGTCATCTCCGTGAACGGGGGGATGTTCTGAGGATGAAGGGATATCTTGCCGGCCCGGCGCGCCGTACCCTCGTCCCCCTTTGCGGGCTGATCCTGCTGCTGCCCCTCCTTGTTGCCTGGGCCGACGGTTGGGAAGGGCTCCGCGAGGCCTCCCGCCGGATCACCTCCGTTGAGGCCCGCTTCGTGCAGAAAAAGACGCTGCCGATGCTCTCCCGGCCGTTTGTCTCCGAGGGGCGATTTTTCTTCCAGGCCCCAGGTTCGCTCCGCTGGGAATACGACCGTCCCGTCCGAAGCGTTCTGCTCATGAAGAGCGGCGCCGTGAAGCGTTATCTCCATGATCCGGGCGGCTGGCGCGAAGATGCCGGCGCGTCGCTGACCGCCATGCGGGTGGTCCTGGAGGAGATCGTGAACTGGCAGCAGGGGCGGTTTGACGCCAACCCCCATTTTCAGGCATCACTGTCGACCGATCCCGAGCCGCGGGTGACGCTCGTTCCCAGGGAACCTTCCTGGGGCAAGATGATCCGGCGGATCGAACTAACCCTTTCCCGGGAGCAGGCCGGCGTCATGAAGAGCGTCCGGGTGGTGGAGGACGAACGCTCCTTCACTGAACTTGATTTCAGCCGGATCCGGATCAATCGCTCCCTGCCGGCTTCCCTGTTTGAGAACGTGGAATGAACGCGATGTTTAGCCGTCTGATCCCGATTTCCGCATTCTTTGCCTTTTGTTTCCTTGTCGTTGGTTGTGCGGGACTCAGGCCCCTGACGCCCCTCGACCCGGCCCGGAAATCCGCCGTACTGGAAGATTGCCGGCGTCCGTTCCTGCCGGGGAAGTACCGGCTCGTTCATGCTCTGGAAACGGTCATGCCCGATGGCGCGAAAGGGACAGCCATCGGGGTGCTCGTGGCCGATCCGCGGACGCGGAGTTTCCGGACGGTTATGATGACGATCGAGGGATTTGTGCTGTTTGACGCCGAAGCGGGAGAGACCCTGATCGTTCACCGTGCCGTGTCGCCCTTCGACGCGCCGGCATTTGCCGAGGCGCTGGCGGAGGATATCCGTCTGGCCTTTTTCCCGCCGGGCGGGGAGCCGACAGCCTGGGGAGCCGGGGAGGCCGGCGCCCCGGCCTGCCGCTTCGATCGCGCCGATGGCAGGTTCGTGGAGGTTGTGACGATGGAAAACGGCGGCATGGGGATCCGCCTTTATGGGGCTGGACAAGAACTCCTGAAAAGGGTAAAAATAGCCGTCCCGGGGAGGCCCGGCCTGGCCGAAACGCTTGAAATCCGCGGCGGGTGGCCGCCCTATACGCTGCGGCTCAGGCTTCTGGAGAGCGAGGCGCTGGACGACTACGGAGGACTGAGTGCTGAGGACTGAGTAAAAAACATAGCATCCGGTGTTTCGCACGCAGCACGCACCACAGAGGACTAAGTAAAAAACACACAGCGTCCGGCGTTTCGCACTTGGTGCTCAGCGCTCGGCGATTGCTTCCGCTTCCGGGAACGGAAACGATAAAGGAAAAAGGATCCTATGAAATTTCGCCTGATCTATCCCCGTTGGCAGAAGCTGGAGCGGCAGACGGAGTTCCATCTGCCCCCGCACGGTCCGGCGGTCTTTGCCGCGACCCTGCCGCCGGATTGGGACGTGGAGTTCATCGACGAGAACGTGGAGCCGCTTCCCGCGGACCTCGACGTCGATTTTGTCGGCATCTCGATGATGCTGACCTGTCAGGTGAAACGGGGCTGGGAGATCGCCGATGACTGCCGCCGCCGCGGCGTCAAGGTGATCTGCGGCGGCATCGGAACGATGCTCCATGCCGAAGAGAGCAGGCAACATGCCGACGCCGTTTTTCTCGGCGAGGCCGAAGGAAGGATGGAAGCGGTCTTCGCCGACTGGCGGCGGGGCTGTCTCAAACCCGTCTATGACTTCTTCGCCGAGCCGCCGCCGACGGAGCTCATCGGTCCCGCCCGACGCGACATCCTCAAGCGGGATTTCTACAATTACAAGGGGATCCAGATGGTGGACCTCGTGCACGCCTCCCGGGGCTGCCGGTTCAACTGCTATCCCTGCTGTGTCAGTTACCTGGGCGGACGGCGGTTCCGCCCCCGCCCGGTGGAGAAGGTGGTCGCGGAGATGGCCGGGATCGACAACAACCGCCTGTTCATCGTCGACAATTCGCTGGCGCAGGATCGTCAATGGGAGATCGATCTCTTTCGCGAGATGATCCCGCTGAAGAAGAAATGGTGCTGTCATCCGATCGAGGAGGACGACGAGGTCCTCGACCTGGCGGCGCAGGCCGGGGCCTGGTACGTCTATCAGGCCGTTTTCGACACTTCGGATCACATCCGCGACCGGGTGAGGCGCTATCACGACCACGGCATCGCCGTGGAGGGGACGGTTCTGCTGGGACTGGACAACCAGACGGAGGACGATGTCCGCAGGCTGATCGATTTTCTCCAGGAAATCGGGCTGGACCTGGCCGAGTTCACCGTGCTCACCCCCTTTCCCCACACCCGGACGTTCGACGATTTCGAGCGGGAGAAGCGGATCCTGACCTACGATTGGGATGCCTATACGGCCGATCGGGTCGTCTTCCAGCCGCGGCACATGAGTCCGGAGCGCCTCCAGGAGCTGCTCACCTATGCCTGGGAGACCTTTTACCGGGACGAACCCCAGAACTACAAGATGTTCAAGCTCTTCAAGCAGGTGGTGGAGAGGGAGAAGGCGGATGGGACCTTCCGTCCCCGGCGGCGCGAGCTTGCCGTCCGCCGTTTCGGCCGCGAAGGCGATTCGGGGGTGGCCGAATGAAACCGACCTTGGTCGTCATGGCCGCGGGTATGGGCAGTCGGTGCGGCGGATAAAAACAAATTGAGCCGGTGGGACACTCCGGGGAAAAATTGTGGGATTGAGCATCATGAATTACCCGCTTTTGCTTTTATCTTCGATGCATAGGCCGGGTTTTTTATGAATAATGGATTGACCCGCTGGAAATCTGTATTGTGTCCCCCGATTTCGACGATTTCGATTCGGTCTTCGACGCTATCCGCGCAGGGTTTGGCAAGGTGGCATTCGTTATTGTGTCCCCCGATTTCCAGACATACCGGTCAATGATACTGAAAATGAGAACAATATGCTCCTATCCAAACCAGTTTCGACAAACGCTCACCGGTTCCCCAACCATTGGCTGATTCTCGGCTTTGCACTGCTGGTCCTGGGCGGGGTCATCGGCTATTCCCTCACCCATGAGTACAACCGCATCGATGCCCTGGAACGGGAGCGTCTGACGACCCAGGCCAAGGTCGTGGATGCAAACCTGGAGCACCAGTTGGTTGCGCTAAAATCGGCGTTGAGGAGCATTCGAGACGATCTGCCGTACTGGAAAGCGCAAAAGGAGAGCAGCACACTGGTCAGTCGCAACCTGCAGGCCATGAGCAGTACCATGCCGGGAATTCGTACCGTAGCCATCGCTGATGCCGAAGGGACGGTATCCGCCAGTAACCGGAAGCAACTCATCGGATTGAACTTCCATGAACGGGAATATTTTCGGGCCGCCCGTCAGGGTCTTAACCCGGCCATGCTCTACATTTCGCCACCCTTCAAATCCGTCCTCGGGGTTTATGTCATGAACGTGACAATGGTGGTCCTCGACACCCGGGGTGCGTTCGCCGGCATCGTTTCGGCAACCTTGGATCCGGATTTTTTCAGCATCCTGCTGAATTCCGTGCTCTACGCGCCAGGAATGAGGGCTTCTCTCATTCACGGCGACGGCAAAATCTTCGCGGAGGTGCCTGACAGGAAGGACTTGTCCGGGATGGACCTGGCGAAACCCGGCAGCCGATACACACTTCACGTGAAAAGTGGCCGGACGGCCAATCTCTTCGCCGCCGGCAGAGCCTACTCCACGGGTGATGAGCGTATGAGCGCCTGGCGCACCATTCGGCCGGCCTCCCTGCTTTTGGACAAACCCCTGATGGTCTCGGTCAATCGTGATATGAAAGGGCTATTCGCCTCCTGGCGCAGGGGGGCCTTCATACAAGGCGGCCTATTCGGGGTGCTGGTTCTGGCGGCTGTTTTCGGCCTCTATTTCTACCAGTGGCGGCAGCGGAAATATGACCGTCTCGAAGCCGGTTATACGGCCGAACTGCAACGAAGCGAGGAAAATTACCGGGGTCTCTTCGAGAATGCCTCCATCGGCATCTTCCACTCGCTGCCGGAAGGAACGTTTTTGCGAGTGAACCCTGCATATGCAAGGATGTTTGGGTACGAGTCGCCGGCGGAAATGGTTTCAGCGGTTACGAACATCAGCACCCAGCTCTTCGTCGACTCGAAAAAGCGGTCGGATCTGCTCGCGGCCACGATGGAGAACGGCGGCTGGATTTACGCCGAGAATCGGTACCGCCGCAAGGATGGCGCCATGCTGACCGCGAACATGAGCATGCGCAAGGTACTCAACGTCGACGGCACGGTAGCCTACCTCGAAGGATTTGTTGAAGACATCACCGAACGCAAGCTGGCAGAGGAGGCGCTGCAGGAGAGTGAAGCGCGCTTTCGACGCATCTCTTCCATGATTTCGGATGTTGTGTATTCCTGCAAAACGGATGATGAGGGCCGCTTTACGATCAATTGGATGACGGGAGCAGCAGAACGGATCAGCGGCTATTCTATCGCGGAGATCCTGTCCCGGAAATGCTGGCATTTCATGGTTATCGAGGGGGATTTGGCTCTTTTTGAAAAAAATGTCACCGCTCTCACCCCAGGAAAACGTGGTGAGTGTGAACTCCGTATCCGCCACAAAAACGGCGGAATCGTCTGGATTGCCTCTTACGCTGAATGTGTAATGGGATCGGAGACACCGGAGCACTTTCATCTGTATGGCGGTTTGATCGACATTACCGAGCGCAAGCGGATAGAGGCGGCGTTGAGGGATAGCGAAAACAGATACCGGGAACTCAGCATCATCGATGACCTCACCCAACTTTACAATTCCCGGCATTTTTATCATCATCTCAAAATGGAGATGGACCGGGCGGACCGCTATGGACAGCCCTTGACCCTGCTGCTTCTCGATCTCGACGATTTCAAACAGTTCAACGATGCCTACGGCCATATCGAGGGAGATCGGGTTTTATCGAGGCTTGGCCAGGTGGTCAAACGATGCCTTCGCCAGACGGATTCCGCTTATCGTTACGGCGGTGAGGAATTCACCGTCATCCTGCCCATGACAACCAGCGCGGACGGCGCTGTTACGGCGGAAAGAATCCGGACGGAATTCGGGAAGGAGCATTTTCCCCCGGCGTCTGGTCAGTCCGTTCATGTGACGGTGAGCATCGGGCTTGGGGAATACAAGACACAGGAAGACATCAAGGCCTTCGTTCACCGGGTTGACCAACTCATGTACCAGAGTAAAAAGAACGGGAAGGACAGGGTTTGTTTTGAAACATAATCTCAAGAACAATTCAAGGGAAATACGGGGACATAATACCCATAATGGGTTGACCCGCCGGAAACCTGTATTGCGTCCCCCGATTACTCCCCGATTACACCCCGATTACAAGCACCCGATCCCATGGCTGACCATGATTTTATCCAGTCATATCATACATCTTCCCCGTTATTCCCCATTATTCGTTGACACCCCTGTTTGAGTTTCTTATAATGCTTCCGCAATCGATCATCGTCTTTCTTGTCGGTTTGGTTCAGGCGGCCGGGACGATTTCTCGGTCCGGTATCGAAACAGCCATCAGGGAGGTGAAGAGCCATGAATGTTTTGCGGGAAAAAATGTGGTCCCCCTACGTCGCAGGCGCACTGGCGGGCCTTCTGCTGGTGCTCTCCGTCCTGGTCACGGGGAAATTCTTCGGTGCCTCGACCACCTTCGTACGCGCGGCGAATTATGTTGAGCAGGCTGTTGCTCCGGAGAAGGTGGCCGGAATGGAGTATTTTATCAAGGAGAAGGCGAAAATTGACTGGCAGTTCCTGTTCGTCGTCGGAGTTCTCTTCGGAGCGCTGGCATCGGCCTGGTTGTCGAAGGAGAAGAAGGCTGTTGCCGTTCCCCCGATGTGGGAGGGTCGATTCGGGGCGTCTCGCGTCCGACGGGGAGTGGCGGCCTTTCTGGGCGGGGTGGTGCTGATGTTCGGGGCCCGTCTCGCCGATGGGTGACCGAGCGGTCACGGCCTGAGCGGTCTGGCTCAGGTAGCCGTGAGCGGTTACGTATCGTTGATCTGTTTCTTCCTGGCGGGAATCGTCATGGCCAGGATTCTGTATGCGGGAGGGAACGGCCATGAATGAACTGCTGACCGGCGCCATTACGGGAATCCTGTTCGGGTTCCTGATGCAGAAGGCCCAGGTGATCCGGTACGACCGGCAACTGGCCGCGCTGCGATTTAAAGACATGACCATCGTCAAGTTCATGCTCACCACAACTTTGGTGGCCATGGTGGGCATCTACCTGCTGTTCGATCTTGGGCTCGTCAAGCTATCGGTCAAACCGTTGATTCTGGGCGGGAACGTGTTGGGTGGCCTGATCTTCGGGATCGGCTGGGGGATTGTGGGCTACTGCCCGGCCACCGCCATGGGTGCACTCGGCGAAGGTCGTTACGACAGCGTCTTCGGTCTGCTGGGGATGATCCTGGGGGCGGGGATTTATGCGGAGGCCTATCCGCTTATGAAAGCGACGGTCCTGACCTGGGGCGATTTCGGGAAGATCACCCTGCCGGGCGTCCTGGGGATCAACCACTGGATCGTGATCGTTATTCTGGTTGCGGTCTTTATCGCTCTCTTTCGGTGGTTCGAAAAGAAGGGTCTGTAATTTCATGAATTCGGTGCCCCGAGGTCCGGCTCCGGCCTTCCATCGCCGGCCGGCCCTCGAGACATAACTTTCCGGGAGGAATTCGGTTCTGTTTGCTCCCCGGTCGGCACCCCTGTTGCCCCGGATCGTTCGTGTCGATCCAGGCCTGTTGTCGGGGCTGCGTTCGCAGAAGTATATCCATTTATACCTTGATTTCCAGGACAATATTTTTCATAGTATCTGCCGAATTTGTTCTACGAGACGGTTCCATTGGCTTCCCGCAAGGGGACCTTCGTAGATACGAGGGGGGAAGGCATTCCTTAAATGAGAGGATCTTGCCGAACCGGAAATGACGCAAGGGCCGGATCCATCGAATCCGGCTCTCCATGATGAGGAGAACCAATGGAGATTCGTGAAGTGGTGATCGGCGAGGGGCCGGTTTCCGTGGCCGGTATCATTGCTGTAGCCCGGCGGGGCGTTCCCGTCCGGCTCAGCGGGAGCGCCGCCTTCCGGGAGCGGATGGAGCGTTGCCGGGCGGTCATGTATGCGGCCATCGAGGCCGATGTGCCTGTTTACGGCGTGACCACGGGGTACGGAAAGGCGTGCGGGAAGCGGCTGCGGAAGGGGTCCGTCCTGAACGGGGAGGTAAACCTCATGCGCTTTCATGGTTGCGGGACGGGGGAGCCGCTGGGTATGGAGGAGACGCGGGCGGCCATGCTCTGTCGGCTGCTCTGCCTGGCCCGGGGCTATTCCGGGGTATCGATTCCCCTGATGGAGCATCTTGCGGCGTTTCTCAACGCCGGCATTACGCCGGTCGTTCCCTGCGAGGGCTCCGTCGGCGCCTCCGGCGATCTGACGCCCCTCTCCTATATCCTGGCCGCCCTGGGCGGCGAAAGGGAAGTCTTTTACGGGGGGGAGCGCATGCCGGCAGGTCGCGCGTTGCGGAAGGCAAAGCTGAAACCTTACCGCTTCGGACCGAAGGAGCCGCTCGCCCTGATCAACGGAACCTCCGTCATGACGGGCATTGCCGCCGTGAACCTCGACCGTGCGGAACATATTCTGGAGGCGGCCATCGGCGCCTCCGCGATGAGCGTTCACGCCCTGCAGGGCAAGGCCGATCATTATCATCCCATCATCGGCGAGGCCAAACCTTTCCCCGGCCAGATCTATGTGGCCGAAAGGATAAGGCGGTTTCTGACCACACGGGTCAAGGAGGCGGAACTGGAGGCGACCGGTCCGGAGACCCTCCAGGATCCCTATTCCCTGCGCTGCGCTCCGCAGATCCTGGGGGTCCTGTCCGATGCCCTGGTCTGGCTCCGTCCGTGGGTGGAGATCGAGGCGAACAGCGCCAACGACAATCCCCTCTTTGCCGAAGGGATGGATCGGCCCCTGACGGGAGGGAACTTCTATGGCGGCCATATCGCCTTTGCCATGGATGCCCTGAAAGCTGCGCTGGCGTCGGTCGCCGACATGGCAGACCGGCAGGTGGTTCTGTTGGTCAATTCCAATGTGAATCGCGGGCTTCCGGCGGACCTCGTCCGCTTGACCGGAGAAGCCCGCCTCCACAACCACGGGTTCAAGGCCATGTCCATCACCGCCTCCGCCCTGACGGCGGAAGCGCTCAAAGCGACCATGCCCGCCGCCTCTTTTTCCCGTTCCAGCGAATCCCACAACCAGGACAAGGTGAGCATGGGGACCATCGCGGCCCGGGATGCGGACCGCGTCTGCACCCTCACGGAGCGGGTCGTGGCGATTCATCTGCTGGCGGCGGCCCAGGCCTGCGAGATCCGGGGACGAATTAAAGCCCGTCCCCGCCTCGCTTCCCGGCTTGAAGATCTGCGCCGACTGGCGGCGCCGACATACGAAGACCGGCCCATGGATGCCGATATCGAGGCCGTGGCCCGGGAGATTTCCCAAAACGGTTTCCCGAAGGAGAATGGATGGAAGCGCAGAAAAGCCGGAGCTATGAAGTAAAGATGAAGGTGCCTTTTTTCGATCTCGATCCCATGCAGATTGTTTGGCACGGCAACTATCTGAAATATTTTGATATCGCCCGTTCGGAACTTTTCATTGCGCTGGGCGTGGATCTGTTTGAATATCACGACCGGACGCGCTACATCTTTCCGATCATCCGTACCGCCGTCAAGCATATCCATCCGCTCCGGCGGGATGACGAATTCGTCTGCCGGGCCAGCGTGAAAGAGGCCGGCACCAAGATCGTCGTCGCCTTCGAAATCCGCCTCATCAAGGATGGAACGATCTGCGCCCGGGGGACGACGGAACAGGCCGCCGTCCTGGCCCCGGAGATGGAGATGGTTTACACGATTCCGGAAGAGATCAGACGGGCTCTGGGGTTCTAAAGATGGAGATGCCTTTTTCCCAAGCCTTGACGATGGGTTTCGAACGGGTCGCAGCCTGGGCGGATCTCCTGGACGAGATCAACGTCTTTCCGGTCGCCGACGGCGACACGGGACGCAACCTCGTGGTCAGCCTCTCCCCGCTGCGGCAGGCGGCTCAGGGGCGGGAGAAGCTCATTCGGGAATTGCTCCTGTCGGCCCGGGGAAACTCCGGCAACATCGCCGCGCGGTTTTTTTCCGGCTTTCTCCAGGCCGAGTCTCTCCCGGATCTTGCGGGCGCCGTACGGCAGGGACGGGACCGGGCCCGTCAGGCGGTGAGCGACCCGAAACCCGGCACGATGCTGACCGTTTTCGATGCGCTGGCGGAGGCGCTGGAGGAGGGTAAGGCTACATTCGATGGGCCTTGGCGCGAGCGGGTGATTTGCCGACTCGAACGGGCGGTGCTCTCCACGCCGGAACTTCTGCCGAAGCTCAAAGCGGCCGGCGTCGTCGATGCCGGCGCCCTGGGCGTCTTCATCTTCCTGGACGGTTTTTTCAGCGTTCTTGCGGAAGACGGCGACGGATTCAGACCCATCACGGAGATTTTCAAGGATTACCTCAAGGTATCTCCGGCCTTTTCCGAGGAAGGGGAAACGGGTTGTTGCGTGGATACCGTTCTCCAGGTCGATGGCGAGGCCGGGGATGAAGATCTCCGGAGGCTTTCCGATGTCGGGGAGAGTGTCGTCATCCTGCGCGACGGGGATTATCTGAAGGTTCATCTCCATGCCCGCGACGGCCAAAAGGCGCGGGGCGATCTGGCCGCCTTCGGAAAAATGGTCCGGTGGTCCACCGACGATCTGGGCGCCCAGGTCCGTTCCTTTCGCCGGCGGCCGGTTGAACGGGCCATTCATATCATGACGGACGCCGCGGGTTCCATCAGCCGTGAGACGACGGCGGATCTGGGAGTGACCATCCTGGACAGCTACATCACCGTCGGAGAGAAATCTCTCCCAGAGACCCATTTCACTCCGGAGGAGCTCTATGCGGCCATGCGCCGCGGGGAAAAGGTTTCCACCGCGCAGGCCTCCGTCTTCGAACGCCATGAACATTATCGGAGTGTTCTGGACCGTCATCCTCGGGTCCTCTATCTGTGCGTCGGTTCCGTGTTCACGGGGAACTGCCGGGAGGCGCTGGCGTGGCAGGAACGATACGACCGGGAGGGGCGCTTTACGGTCATCGACAGCGGGGCGGCGTCGGGACGCCTGGGGCTTCCGGCATGGGCCACTGCCCGTTTCGCCCGTGAGACCCGCGATGCCCGGGAGGTGATCCGCTTCGCTCGCGAGGGGGTGGCGCGCTGTCAGGAATACGTGTTTCTGGACACTCTCCGATATCTGGCGGCCGGCGGAAGGCTTTCCCGGACCAGCGCCCTCTTCGGCGACATGCTTCGGATGAAACCGGTGATCAGCCCGTTCGCGGATGGGGCCAGGAAGGTGGGGGTCGTCCGGAATCGAACGGAACAGTTGAAATTCGCCCTGGATAAATTGACCGCTGCGCTGGGGCCGAACGGGCGCGCCATGATCATGATCGAGTATACCGACAACCTCGCATGGGTGACCCAAAAAGTGGAGCCGGAAATCGCGCGGCGCTGGCCGGAGGCGGAGATCATTCTCCACCCCCTGTCCCTCACCTCGGGAGTGCATATGGGGCCGGGGACCTGGGCCGTCGCGTTTCTGCCGGAAAGCGGATGAAGGCGGCTGTCGCATACGGGACTCCCGCCGGTCGCTTTGCCGTCCTGATCCCGGTCTACAACCACGCCGGGGGCGTGGTCTCCGTGATCGAAAGGGCTCTCGCGCTAAATTTGCCCGTCTGGGTCGTCGACGACGGCTCGACGGACGAGACGGCGGCGGTCCTCGCACGGGTTCATGGGATTACGGTCCTGCGGCATGGGACAAACCGCGGCAAAGGGGCGGCCCTCCTGACGGGATTTGAGGCCATGGCGGGAAAGGCGGACTGGGCGGTGACGCTGGACGCCGACGGTCAGCACGACCCCGCGGATATTCCCAGTTTGATCCGGACCATTCCCCCGGGCCTTCGTCCCATTGTCATCGGCCGACGGGAGGGGATGATCGGGGACGATGTCCCCTGGACGAGCCGCTTCGGAAGGAAATTCTCCAATTTCTGGGTCCGGACGGCGGGGGGGCCGGTCCTTTCCGACACCCAGAGCGGCATGCGCATCTACCCGCTGCCGGAGGTTCTCGGACTGGGTGTGCGCGCCCGGCGGTTTCAATTCGAGGTGGAGATCCTGGTCCGGGCGCGGTGGCAGGGAATTTCCGTCCTGGAAGCGCCGGTGCAGGTGTCCTATACGCCGGGCATGAAAAGAATTTCCCATTTTCGTCCCTTCGTTGATTTCTGCCGGAACTCAGCGACGTTCACCTGGCTGATCTTTCTGCGGATTATCCGGTGGTTCACGGCATGAGACGGGGAAAGGGAGGACGGAGCCCCTANNTAGGGGCTCCGTCCTCCCTTTCCCCTTTTCCCCTTGTTTGAGGAGTGAGGATGTTTTTCAAGCGCTACAAATTCAACTGGCCGCTGATTGCCGTTGTTGCGGTGATCCTGGGGGCGGTCCTGCTCTACGAGTCCTACGCTGTCCGGATCGAAACGGACATCCTGGCATCGCTTCCCCGACACGATCCCGTTCTGGCCGACGCCCACCGGGTCATCCGCCATCTGCCCACCCAGGACCGGCTGATCGTCGATGTCGCGATCGGAGGCGCGGATCGGGACATATTGGTCGCCGCAGGCGAGACGGTCGAGGAGGGACTCAAGGCGAGCGGCCTTTTCCGCGAGGTCGGCGCCGGCAGGATGGAGGCGCTTTTCCCGGATCTGATTGCCAATGTCGCGGATAGGCTTCCCATCCTCTTCGACGGGGAGGGGCTGGAGAAGGAGGTGGCGCCGCTTCTGGCGCCCGAGAGATTGCGCACGGTCCTGGCGGAGGATCTAAAAGCCCTCCAGGGGCTGGAAGGGATCGGTCAGGCCGACCTGATCGCCCGCGACCCCCTGGGCCTGAGAAACCTCGTTCTGGCGAGGATGTCCCAGCTTCTCCCCAGCCGCGAGGCCCGGCTCTATCGGGGAAAGCTCCTCTCCCGCGACGGCGGCCACCTGCTCGTCATGGCGGAACTCAAGGGCGCCGCGACGGATACGACCTATTCACGGGCCATTCCTCCGCTGATCGCCGGCCTGGCGGAGAAAATCAACAGCGGCCGGCCGGCCGGTTCACCCCGGTTTATCCTGACAACCGTGGGGGCTTACCGCGCCGCACTGGACAACGAGAACGCCGCCCGCCATGACATGAGAACGGCGATTTTCCTGACGATGCTGGGGATCGCCTTTCTACTCGTCGTCACCTTTCCCCGTCCCTTCGTCGGGCTGCTGGCCCTGATCCCGTCGACCGCCGGCGCCATTTTCGCGTTGCTGGTCTGTTCGTTCTTCTTCCCCTCCCTCTCGATCCTTGCTATCGGTTTCGGCGGGGCGATCATGGCCTTCACGGTGGATCTGGGGATCACCTATTTGCTGTTTCTCGACCGGCCCTGCGAGGTTTCGGGGCGGCAGGCGGCCCGAGAGGTCCAGACAGGGGAGATCCTGGCCGCCTTGACGACCATCGGCGGGTTTCTCCTGTTGCTGTTGAGCCGGTTTAGCGTCATGGCCGAGATCGGCCTCTTCGCGGCCCTGGGGGCGGCCTTTGCCTTTGCCTTTGTCCACTGGGTCTTTCCGCGGATGATTCCCGTCATGCCGCCGGCCCTCAAAACACGCAATAATCGGCTCGGCGCGTTCCTCGACAAAATCACCCTGCCGGGTGGGAGGATGAAGCTCGCCGCCGCGGCGCTCTTCTTTGCGGTCATGCTTATTTTCGCGCGCCCCGTTTTCAAGGTGGATATCGGCGCCATGAACTCCCTGAGCGACGAGACGATCGCCGCCGAACGGACCCTCCAACGGGTCTGGGGGGATCTGACGAGCCGACTTTACGTGATGACCGAGGGAAAGACCCTTGCCGAACTGCAGGAGAAGAGCGACCGCCTCTCGATGATGTTCCGGGAGGAACTGAAACGGGGGACCCTGGAAGGGGCCTTCCTCCTCTCCGATATCTTCCCGGGAGAGAAATTGGCCGCACGCCGGGCCGCGGACTGGCAAGCCTTCTGGATACCCGAGAGGGTGTCGGACTTGCGGCGGGAACTGAAGCAAATCGGCCGGGAGATGGGTTTTTCACCCGACGCCTTCGCCCCCTTCCTGGCCTCTCTTACAGCCGCGCCGCCGGACGCCGCACCGGTTCCGGAAGCGTTCACCGGCCTCTTGGGGATCGCGGCGGAGAAATCCTCGCTGGTCCAGGTGTCCATGGTGACGCCCGGGCCGGTCTATGAGGCGGAGGCCTTCTTCAAACGGTTTGGGGCGACGAACCTCGCGAGCCTCTTCGACGCAGGGCTCTTCAACCGGCGTCTGGGAGAGGTCCTTGTCTCGCTCTTCACCGAGATCGCCATTATCACCGGTCTCGGGATCATCCTGGTCGTTTTTCTCTTCTTTTTGAACTGGCGCCTCTCCCTGATCGTCCTGGCCCCCGTGGCCTTCGCCCTCGTCGGCACGCTGGGTACGCTGAAGCTTCTGGGCCGGCCGATCGACATCCCGGGGATCATGCTCTGGATTGTCATCATGGGGATGGGGATCGACTACGGGATCTACTATACCTGCGCCTACCAGCGGTATCTCGACGAACGCCACCCCTCCATGGGGCTGATCCGCCAGGCGATGTTCATGGCCGGGGCGACCACCCTGATCGGCTTCGGCGTCCTGGCCTTCGCCCAGCATGCGGTTCTCAAGAGCATCGGCCTGACATCCATGCTGGGGATCGCCTATTCCCTCATCGGGGCTTTTATGATCGTTCCCCCCCTGGTGAAGCGGGCGCTGGTCCCCATAGACCTCCCGCCGGAAAACCTGTTGGCGGGGTCGTCCCGTCACACCGAACGGACGCTCCTGCGGTACCGCCACATTGAAGCCACCCCGCGCCTCTTCGCCCGCTGGAAAATTTACCTCGATCCGATGTTTCCCCGACTGGCGGCCTTCGTGAACAACCCCCGCCGTATCCTGGACGTCGGATGCGGCTACGGCGTCCCCTCGGTATGGCTCCTGGAGCTTTTTCCTACGGCGACGGTTACGTGCATCGATCCCGATGATGAGCGGATTCGCGTAGCCGGACGCGCTCTCGGGACGCGTGGCGAGGCGAGCACAGGCCGGGCGCCCGACCTCGGGGAACTTCCGGGTGGGGCGGACACGGTCCTGATTCTCGACGTCATCCACATGCTCGACGACGACCCTTTGCGCCGGACACTGGGGATTCTCCACGACAAGCTCATCCCCGGCGGCCGGTTCGTTCTCCGGGCGACGGTCCCGCTGTTCCGGGTCTCTCCCTGGATGCGCAGGCTCAAGGAGATTCTTCCAAGGAGACACCGACCGTCGCTCCATTACCGGACCCGTGAAAAGCTGGAAGCGATG
The DNA here is from genome assembly GCA_002423465.1 of Syntrophaceae bacterium UBA6112. Taxonomy (GTDB): domain Bacteria; phylum Desulfobacterota; class Syntrophia; order Syntrophales; family UBA5619; genus UBA5619. Next base: position 46,162 of record DIWG01000029.1, read on the forward strand.
ATCCGCGAAGCGGGATTCGCGATTCAAACCATCGAGGTTGAGTCGGGAAGGGAAGAGGTCTGGTTTGTCGCCGACAGGCTCGGCGCGCATCCAGCCCATCTCACCCGCGACGGAAGTTTCGATCCGGCTTCCGCCGGAACGACAGCGGAGACCCTTCGGGGTGATGCCGTTCCTGTCGCCGGAGAACCGGAGTCGTCCGGCCGCTCGGCCCGGGATGCCGCCGCACGATCGCCGAAGGGAGTTCTGCCGTGAAGGACCTCTTCTACCGCTGCCTGACGGCATTGGCGAGCCTCTTCGGAAACTGGGTCTTCCTGATGATCGCCTGGTTCGTCGCGACAGGCTATTTCCTCTTTTTCCCCCGCCGCGTTGCCGTCAGCGTCCGCTTCTACCGCCGGCTCTTCCCGAACCGGGGGCGAAGCCATGCTTTTCTGTGTGCCTGGCGGCAGTACCATCATTTTGTTCACGTCTTCCTGGACCGGTTTCGCCTAACGGAAGGCGACGATCTCACGACGACTTACGACGGGTGGGAGCATATTGTCGCGGCGACGGAAAGCGGACGGGGGGGAATCATCCTGATGTCCCATGTGGGCAGTTGGGAGATCGCCGCCCGGCTCCTGCAACATTACGGACAAAGCCATCCCCGCATGAGGCTTCTGCTCTACCTCGGGGCGAAGCACAAAGAGCAGATCGAGCGCCGGCAGAAGAAGAGCGTCGAAGAAAGCGGGATCCGCATCGTCTCCGTCCCGGAAAACGGGGGCTCGGCCACGGACATCCTGGAGGGGCTGAATTTTCTGCGGGAGGGGGGGCTGGTGTCGCTGACGGGGGACCGGCTGTGGGGCCGGGACCAGAAGGCCGTTACCGTCCGGTTTGCCGGCGGCGAGGCCCGCATTCCGGAAATCCCTTACATTTTGGCGATGCTGTCCGGGGCGCCGATTCTGATTTATTTCGTTTACCGTACGGGAAGGGGACGCTATCATCTCGTCTCGCATCCGCCGCTGTATGTGACCGCGGCGTCACGCAAGGAGCGGCGGGCGGCCGTCGAGACAGCCGCCCAGGTCTATGCGGACCTGCTGGCCGAAACCGTGCGGTCCCATCCTTACGAGTGGTACCACTTCGAACCCTTTCTTACGGATCCGGCGGATGGAGAAGCGAGGGGCTGCCCGTAATCTCCCCATCCTTATTTCGGGAGGCAGGGGGAGGCGAGGCAGGGGGATGTGAGGATCTGATCGATCCGCTGCCGGTCGATCTTCCCGTTCGACAGGACGGGGATGGCATGGACGATCCGGATCCGGCGCGGTCGACCATAGGATGCGTCCATCGACCGGACGGCCGCCCTGAGGTCGCGGGCGGGGAGGTCGGTCGCCACCAGCGCCGCGATCTCCACCCGTCGCGCACGGTTCGGGGGAAGGGTTGTGATGTAAGCGTCCGTTACCCCCGGGATCCGCCGAATCTTGTCCCGGATCTCCTCCAGGTCCACCCGCTTTCCGGCAATCTTGACGATATGATCCGCCCGCCCGAGGAATCGGAACCGGCTTCCCCCGTCCGGGGAGACGCGGTCCGCCATGACGAAGAAACCCTCCGCATCGCGCGGCAGATCCGGAGAAACAAAATCCGAGCGGACGCAGAGGCGCTCGGAAAGGATCTTCCAGTCGAGGCACGCGAAGGGTGTCCAGGAGCCTTGATTTTCTCCGGAGGCGCGGGTCGCCACCCCCCCCGTTTCCGTCGAACCGTAGATTTCCGTGATCGCCAGTCCCGTTCTTTCCCGAAAGAAGGCCGCATCCCCGGGATCCAAAGGAGCAGCGGAAGAGAAGGCCAGCCGGAGGGAAAAGCGCTTCAGGTCGTCGGACCTCAGACCCCGGTAGTGGATCGGAACGCCGATCAGGACGGTGGCCGCTTCTGTTTGCAGGGCGTCGAGGATTTCCCGCGGAAACGAGCAGGTGCGGCGAAGCATCTGGGCCGAGGCGACGAACGGGAGGAGAACGGAATAGAGAAGACCGTAGATATGTTGCGGCGGAACGGTAGAGAGAAAGCGATCGCCGCCGCCGATCCCGAACGTCCGGGCGAGATAAAAAGCTTCACCGAACAGGTTTGCGGGGGTCTTGGCCCAAATCCGGGATTTTCCGGTGGAACCGCCGGTGAAGAGCGAGACAAAGGGTTGGTCCGGAGGGCGGACAAGCCTCAGGGGCTGATCGCCGGGACGGCAAGCATCCACCCGGATTACGGCCACCCCTTCCGGTGGTTCGATAGGGGCATCCGTCAGGATCAGCCGGAAAGGCTTCGCCTCATGCGCCTCCCGAAGGACTTGGGGATGAAAGGCGTGAGGGAGGATGAATGGTGGGGCGCCCGCCATAGAGGCCAAGAGGGCGGACAGGAGGTGGGGCCTATCCTCGACACACAGGCAGACCGGATCATCGGCGGATGCTCCCAGACGGACGAGTTCTTCCCGGATTCCAACCGCCAGCTCCCCGATCTCCCCGACGGTCGACCCGGAAGGCGTGAAGCGATGTGTCCCGTTTTCAAGAAGGGCAAGGATCGTCTGGTTCATCTGTGCTTTAACCCAAGGCCGCGTCTTCCCGTCAACGACCCTTGCGGACGCAATCGCCATGGGTCAATGGATCAGGAGTTCCTTTTTCACGGCGGGAGTATATGAAGAAGGATCTTATGTGTCAAGAGGTCAAAACACAAAGCAGCGGCCTGGACATCACCCCTGGCTTGAATGGATCCTGGGATTTCTCCATCGCGCCATGATCGGCGCGGAACATCTCCTGGCCGGCATCTTCCATAAAGCCCATTTCCGGGAGGCGCATGCTCACAAGCCATTCAATGAACGCCAGCGGGGATACAAATAATTCTACGCCGCTGGTTTAATGCGCTAACCCCAGCAACGCGGCAAATTGATTCATTTTCCTGTCGAGCGTCCAAAGGTTAACCCTACTTATGAGGGCGGACGCTATCAGATGCATATCGATAAACCCCATGTCTTTCCCCATCAGGCGTTGGTTCTCAATGAAATCGATCACCTCATTGTGTTCAGCCACGACTACTGAGGGCAACGCACGCAAGAGAGAGAGGATTTCCGACCGTTGCTTCAGATTTCCACAAGCCAATTCCCCAATGACTAAAGGGTGACAGAGCACCTGATCGCTATTCAAGAGAGATGCAAGGCCGGCATTTTTATCTCGAAAGTGTGCTACCCAGACCGACGTATCCACAAGGACCATTTTTATGCCTCTTTGATTCTTCTGCGGGGCGGTATTTTCAAATTTTTTTCTGTTCCACCCAGCGTAGCGAGCCTACGAGCACTTTCTCTTGCGATAAGGGCCTCAAGGCCAAGCCTGACCAGTGCGGTTTTTTCAACAACGCCGGTCATTTTGGCCGCCCGATCCAACAGGTTATCTTCTATGTTGAGTGTTGTTCTCATCCGGCACTCTCCTTTCAATCAACGAATTTGTATGTATCAGTATGCATGAATGTTATGGCGCCGTCAATAGGCATCTTCACCACTAAAACAAATCGATATTTTCTTATTGGGAATCATGCCGAGAATATTTATTGTAGTCAATATTTCGGGTTGCTGCACTTTTATAACAGTTTTCGACTGGTAGTGCTCAAGAGCGATCAATAAGGGGGTAGCCCAATAAGAAGATGAAGTGCGACAACTATTGACGCCGCCACCGGCTAAATGAATCTAAGGTGTGTTCGAGTTGATATTTGCTGTTTGAGAGAGTGTAATGAAAGGTTAGTGTATCCGCCTTTTACCTCTCTACCGGGTTTAAGATACTCCCCTCGCAATAACACGCGTTGCTACCATTTCACCGGTAGCTTCGACGTCTAGTGGGTATGGCGCGCCGCTGACCCGGAGACAAGCGACCTCTGGAAAGCGCATGGCAACAAGTATTGAGGCCAGAATGTGCGGTTTAGGACCCATAGGTACTAGGGTTATTTCACCGTCTGGGCGGTGAGGTGCAATCGTTTCCGCCAGATGGCGATAGCATGCCTCTATACTCGTCAGCGGCAGTTCAAGGACGGCCTTGGTTTTATGATTATTGATGAGTTCTTTGTTGATTTCCTTTGTTTTTGCAACATAACCCGGCGACGACCCTGGGGAGGCTAAAAATGCATAAACAGTATCTGCTTCCAGCCGATCAAGGACACAAAGAGCTGCCAGGCCATAAAATCCCAGTCCAAAAACAGCAACTGACTCGCGTAATCGATATGCCCTGCCTTCACAGCCCGGGATTGATACCATGTCCCGGATGACCATTGGTCGTTTCTCTTCAGCATATCGCCCCATTGAGTAAACAAAGTCGATGATAATATCGCTAGTAGATTTCACAAAGCGTGCCCAGTTTAGAACGGCAGTGTACCATAAACGCGACATAGAGGAATAATCTATAAGGATTCGAACAGGGCGATCAAGTGATTGAGTATGCTTGTAAAGATGTTCATAGATAGGTTTCTCATCGTCAGCGCTCAAAGGAATCGGCACACAATTCCAATACTTCTCAAAAAAAATATCGTTTTCATGCCTTTTTCCGACGTGCGGCTCTTCTATGAATCCGAAAACAAGCGGGTTAGTAACTTTGGAAGGATCAATCAATCCTGGTACATAAATACATCTCGGCTCATACCCACTTGCAAACAAAGACACATCATATTGTTGCTCGTGTACGGTATCAATGTCAAGGTCTAGCACTTGGAGAGATCTCATGATATATCTCCTTCATCAAACAATGACACCTGTTTATAGCCAGATTTCACAAATGCTTCTTTTGCCTTCTGTGACAACCCCTTGAATTCACGAATCGTAGCCAGTTTCGCTGATTTCCCATGTCTAGGAAGTAGAAGGAAGTGCGGCGCGAAAGCATAGGCTAAATGATACGTACCTTCCCGCCAAGGCATTTCGTCTGGATTTCTAGAACCGACATTAGGGTGCAAGAGACCGTAGCTTACCGCTGTGCGAACAAGATTCCAGTCCATATCCGATATTGTATTGTCAATCGCTACTGATGTTATTTGATCCGTTGTGAGCGGGTTCTCGTGAAGATCTGCGTGCATATACTCGCCCAACATGCAAAGAAATTTGTGTAATTCTGGTCCCACACGTGGAAAACTTCTGTATTGGTTCAGAGTACTGGTAGATAGTGTACGCATGGCGCGTGTCTGATCTGCGGGCGAAATCCTAGATGCTTTCAACCTCCGCACCATTAGTTGCTTCTGCTCGCTGGTCATTAGCATCAGAAGGGCATTGAATATCCTGATCAGATGACGTGGGTTGTCGTCCGCACAGCGGATGGCCATTCTCGCGCCAGAGTATGCTGTAAGTGCTTTATTGCCTTTCAATTCGTCTACTTGTTTACGGAGCAGTAATGGTCCATTTATTTTTCGACTAATTGCTGGTGAAAATCCGGGGGTACCAACTAATCGGCGAGCCCTCTCAATAGTCTCAGGTGATGCATACTTCTCAAGTAACTTCATATTCTCTGATTCCAGACTCCAATCCTCTCGTTTAGGATCGAGAATTTCACTTTCGCCCAATACATCCGCTGCGCTGGGTATTTCTCTATTATCGCTCGCTACACTTTTGAGATCGGATGCTTCAATGAGTTTTCGAAAGAGAGTCCGCCCAAACATGGTTCCAATTGTGTCTGAATCACCTCTCGCACGTGCAGTTATGACCCGGTCTGAATCCATGTTCACGTATGCGAAGTCTTGACCAGGTACCAATGGAACACCGATATTCGTATCGAGTGTGTAATGGCAGTATGGCATGGTTGTCAGTTTGAAAAACAGATTATCTGGATAGGCACGCATGTGTGAGTTAATGATACGATGATCCATTTCCTCGAGGAATTCCGCCTCATCAAGACATAGAAGCCAGGTACAATTAGTGTCAATCGACAGAATACGGGAAAGTTGCCTGATACCCTGACGTAATGGTGTGAAGAGTTCAAGACCGAAGGCGAGGCCCTCCGGCTTTTCATCGTCCGGAATGTGCCCTGAAGTCCTCTGAGAGAGAATCTGGATTTGTTTGCGGTAATCAGTATTCTCTAAATGTTGTCGGAGTTGTAAGAGGTCGTCGAATTCCAGCTCTGTCCCTACAATCCAGTCCTTAGAAAGTAGATGGGCCAATTCTCTTTCGGCCTGAACCTGTTTTACCTTTCCTTCAATGTAGGTTGAAATGCAGCTACACGCAATAGGGATAAAAGCAATGCAGCTTGCTATGTTGAGACGCCATTGGAATAACTCTTCACGTTCTCTCTCGTTCAACCAAGGCTTATTTCTAAGTCCGCCGACCCATTCTAAACGAGTAGGAAGATAAATCCCAATAAACTCTCGATCACGAATAGCCGACTTTGCACGGGGTTCATCCCTCGTCTTGGCCATTAATGCAAGATGATCATGTGAAAGCATTTTTGCCAAGGCTGTTTTCCCTTGACCTCGAGCACCGAGCACGACCTGGTGTTTGGCTGAAAGAAGTCGCCAGAAGGACTGGGTTGGAATGAACGTCTCAACGAGTTCTTGCATAGACAGGTTTCGGGCATTGTCGAGCTCAAAAAGGTTTCGTCTATGTTTAAACGGTTCGTTTTCCATAGCCATAGCCTCCGTTAATATAATATCAAGTCCTTCAGAGTTTGGTACATACTCTCTCGTCCTAACTTTTGTGCCATCCTTTTAAACGCCTCGAGCGCACTATTGAGAGGGAGGTGCTTCAGATCCGGGAATTCTTCAATAATTTTCTTCCATAGTATGTGGTCGTGTGTCAGCAGCCACTGTCTAATAAAAGGCTCAAGGCGCGCATCAAGCTCATGTGGCATTACATAGCTTCCAAATGGAATGACATGATGAATGCCACTTGTCGATTCTTCACTTGGGATCCATCCCTTGTAATGGTTATTAGTCCAACTCGTGATTTTGCCTTTGATCAGATTCTCGCTGCCATCTCTCCCATCTATGGTCACAATATGAAACTGATTATCTACAGTTCCCGCCCATTGGGTATCTATCTCAACAGAAAAACTGCCAGAACAAAGGATTGGGAGATGAGAATAGGTTGCCGTGCTGTGAGTGTCGAAACGTGGATGATGTCTGTGCCCGTGGATTAGCATATCAAAACTATTCTCATGGAGAAGATCAAGCAGGCCCTCAGCATTCGTTATCAGGCTGAAATCGGCTTCACGGGGTATAGGCATGTTGAAGTTGAGTACGTGATGATGAACTATGAATAGACGAACGCGGCCATCCGGAGGGCCTATTCGAGCTAGGTAATCACGCATCTCCTTAAAATGATCCGGATCTGCAAGTCCATGATGTGCAACCTCTTTGTTTACGGGCAAATCGTGGCTGGCTGAGTTATAGCTAACTACAAGGAGATCTTTAAAGTTCCATACAATGAAATGCGGCGGAGCGAAAACGTCGCCTTCACCTTTGTCCACAAGTTTTTTAAAATGGAAGTCTTTATGACCTATTGGTATATATCTCTGGCCCCACCGCACACCAGTATTATCGTTTGGATCAAACGCGGTCCAGTCCACGTCATGGTTTCCGGGAGCAAACACAATGTTGTCGTGCGGCACAGTGAGTGCATCGGCTGCCTGAAGTATGAATTCAGAAGAGAGTTTTACTTCGGGTGGGTCCGCTCGATTGGTGATATCACCAGGAAGAACAAGGTAGTCTGCGGTGATCTCATCTTTCTTATTCAGAACGAATTCGATAAACTTACGTCTATAAGCATCTTCTGTCTTTCTATTGTATCTATCGCGATGTTTCCTTGCGGTAACCGGTGGTTCAGGGCAGAGATCCTTTGCGCGTGCTGCCAGCCCGACATGAAGATCACTCATCACTGCAAGCCTTATCATTGTAGCCCCTGTAATAAATTAGGTTGGTATTATCATATTTGTTCCTGCTGCAAATGGTCTATCGCTTTTTCATACGCAGTGTGAATAACTAATCAATCACCATCCGGTAGTTTGCGGTTTGAGATTAGTAGTTCGACTGCTTTGCGCCGATGTTTAGAGAAACCAGCGACGCTGCGTTGAGTTTGCGCTCGTCGAATATTCCACCCGGCGAAGGCTTCGATGGCCTCTCGACACATGGCATAGCTTACGACGAATGTTGCACCTGAGCGATCAATATCAGCGAGCGCTGCCGCGAGTCGGGCAATATCCTCAATTCCGAAAGAGTCTGGCCCGTACTGACGGAATATCCTTCGATTTTGTACCGCATAAGGAGGATCCATGTAGACGAAATCGCCTGATTGCACATCCTGCAATGCCTCGCTAAAATCTCTCGTTCTTATTTGTGCACAGGACAAGATTTTTGCCGCATAGCTAAGATCATCTTGCGAAGGCAGGCTTCCTGTCTTCGAGCCTGCATAAGGTACGTTGAACTTTCCACCTAAATTAGTGCGGTACAGGCCGTTAAAGCAAAACCGATTCAGGTATATGAAACGGGCGGCTCGATCGAGAGATGGACTTTTTAAAGCGTATTCCTGACGGATACAATAATAGGCATCCTCTCCAAGAGGTAGTTTCTGCAATCGGTTGTATACAGCCCGCGGGTGATCCCGCAAATTACAAAATGTTTCGATAAGGTCGGAGTTAATATCAGATAAAAGTGCATCAGATGGTTCTATTGCGAAGAATAGTGCGGCAGAACCCATAAAAGGTTCTATATATCGTTTATGGCCATCGCCCCAATAAGGAAGCAGTTTCGGAATGAGTCGCTTCTTGCTTCCCGCCCAACGCAGAAATGGCTTGCCGTTATGCATATTCAAATCGATTCCACATACCGACTCCAATAAGTGCTATTCTTGTAAGGATTACGGCTTCGCGAAGGTAATATACAAGAATGGTCATGTATGTCAATTAATAATGATAATAATTACCTCATATTCCAGTTGCTTGGCATTGACGTTTTTTCGAAGTGTCTTCCATTGATGGTTCTTTACCAAGTTTGGCCCAAAGATCATTCCGTAGGCAAGATAACGTTATAAGACGGGGAAATAAACCGACAACCATTTGCGCCTTTCATTCGGTATTCAATGTTTTTTCCCGCGGATCGATTATCAAGACTTGTATTTGAAGTCCTGTCTCCTGCGCAGTCACATCCTGTAAACGCGCCTATCTCATATTCAGTTCGGTGCACCGAACTGACTTATATATACGATACTATTCAGAGTCCTACGCGAGCTGCTTTCATTTTAACTTTGCTTTGCTCCGTTGATTCTTCGAATTCACTCCGGTTTTTTCTTGTTCTCCACCAGGGCGATCTCGGCGAAGTTGCCGCCTTCGATGAAGATGCAGGGAACGTATGTGAGGCCCGCTGCCTTCAATGTTTCAAGTATCCGAGACGGCCCTTAACCCGGGCCGGGGGACAATCTGCAAAAGATGAGGATCAATGACAAACGGGTCAGCGGAAAAGTGGAAAGCGCAAGTGTGTATGCCGGCAGACCATACACGCAAGGTCAGGGAAGATCAAGAAAAAAATGGGGAAAAGGTCGAAAATAAGGGATTTTGCATGCACGCAGGGTGGATGAAGAAATGGATATCGTGTGTTAAAAGAAGTGATAAGATGAGTCATGCATGGTAGAAGCATGACAGGAGACGGTAAAAGGGTCGCCATCCTGAAAACGAAACGATCAAGGAGACTGCCGATGTCCGGACGGATGAAGGAAGAGAGAAATAGCGGATATTATGACGAACAGGCTGAGAGGATGGACCGGGCCGACCGAGCCGCGTTCCAGGAAATGGGGACGCTGAGGTGTCTTCGCTACGCCTATGAAAAGGCGCCCGGTTATCGGAAATTTCTCGACGAAAGGGGGGTAACCCCGGCATTGATTCGGAATATCGGCGAGTTTTCCAGGATCCCCGTCTTGAAAAAGAACCGGATGCCCGAACTGCATCGAATGGACCCGCCGTTTGGGGGATTTCTTGCCGTTCCGGTGGAAAGCCTCAAGAGAATCTATGTCTCCCCCGGTCCCCTCTACGACCCGGAGGGACGGAAGGAGGATTACTGGGGGCTGCGCAAGTGTCTGTACAACGCAGGATTCCGTTCGGGAGATCTCGTCATGAACACCTTCTCCTACCATCTGACGCCCGCGGGAATCTTTCTCGACGAGGCTTGCAACGGCATCGGCTGCGTGATGACGCCCACCGGCGTCGGCAATACGGAAATTCAGGTCAGGACCATGCTGGAACTGAAGACCAACGGCTATCTCGGCACGGCCTCTTTTCTTTTGTCCTTGATTAAGAAAATGGAAGAGATGGGGTATGAACCGGCCAGGGATCTTGCCATCGAGATCGCGCTTGTGGGGGGAGAGATTCTGACCCCGACCCTCAGAAAAGGGCTGAACGATTACGGTGTCATCGTGCGTCAGGCCTACATCACCGCCGAGCTGGGCGCCCTGGCCTATGAATGCCCGCGGGAAAACGGAATGCACATTGCGGATGATCAGTACCTGGAGATCTGCGATCCATTGACCGGGGACCCGCTGCCCGCCGGCAGCGTCGGTGAGGTGGTGGTCACGAACTTCGCCAACGACTGTTATCCTCTGGTCCGTTACGGCACCGGGGATCTTTCCGCCATTGACGAGGATGAATGCACTTGCGGGAGAACCTCCCGCAGGCTTCGGGGGATCCTGGGCCGGGCGGACGAGGTGACCAAGATCCGAGGGATGTTCGTCCATCCCCGTCAGGTGGACGAAGCGGTCTCCCGGTTTGCCGGGGAGGTGGACGGGGTCAGGCTCGTCGTCACGCGAGAGGGGGACGCGGATGTGATGACCCTGGAGGTCCGTCTGAAGCCTGGTGTGCAGGGGACCGACGCTTTGATGACCGCTCTCGTGGAGAGGGTCCGGGAGACCACAAAACTCCGGGGAGATGTGGTTTTTGTCCCCGATATTCCGGAGGGCGGCAAGAAAATCGAAGACCGAAGAAAGTGGGAATAGTCGTCCAGAGGTTTTTACCGCCTGCGGCTTTTCAAACGGCATCGGCATGCCGCAGCGGCGGGATTTCTGCCAGGGCCGGGATAGGATCTTGCCGGATGGCCGGACGGACGGATAAAGAGTGAATCATGAATGTGGTATTGAAACGGGCGTTGATCGCTTTCGGGCTGGTCGTCTTCTGCGGCGCCGTCTTTGTCGCGGTTAAGTCCTACGGGGTCTGGGTGATTACCGCTGTGGCCGCCGTCTTGTTCATCCTGGGACTTCTTCGGAAGGATAACACGGCCGGACCGGAGGGCCGGGATGAGGCTCCGGATCGCGATGGAGAAGAATGATATCGGTTTCGGAGCGCTGACCGGAGTTATGCCGAGGCGCTCGTGAAGGCAGCCCGGCGTGGGCATGCGGTTGTTGCCTCATCCGGAGAAATGGCTTGACTTTCCCATCCCTTTAGACTTATAGGTACGGCCAAATGCCGGGGGATGCAAGGCGGACGTCCAAAGTGCGACCGGCAGGAACCGGACATGGACAAGATGAAGCGTAAGGTGGACCGCCCGACTCTTCAGAGTCTGGGCGGTTTTTTCTTTGTAAGACCTTCGTGCACCGGCCGGATGCCGCGCGACACGAACAGGCCCCGGAACCATTTTTTCCCCTCGCCAGGGAAAAAGGGAGGGGTATTCCGAAACGAATTAGGAGGCGAGCCATGAACAAAAATCTGTATGTAGGGAATCTGTCACAGAAAGTCACGGATGAGGACCTGCGGAACAATTTTTCCGAGGCGGGGGCCGTTGCATCGGTGTCCGTCATCAAGGACAAATTTTCCGGCGTGTCGCGGGGCTTCGGCTTCGTAGAGATGGAGACCGAGGAAGGCGCCCAGGAGGCGATCAAGAAGTTCAACGGCGGCGATCTGGACGGGAAGACGATTACCGTAAATGAGGCCCGGCCGAAGACGGAGTCCAGCGGACCCCGGCGGGATGACCGGGGCGGCGGCTTCCGGGGCGGGCGCGGCGGCGGCGGAGGCCGCGGCAGATATTAGTGATCCGGAGTAAATCCCCGGCTCTGCCGGAGGATGCTTGTTGATGATCAAAATACCGGTTGACTCCAGGTTTCGGCCCGGATCAACCGGTTTTTTTATCCGATGGTCTGACTTTTTCCGAAGGTTTTCGCGGCGGGTTCCTCCAGGGATTTTCCCTGGCCCGCGGAGACGGATTTTCCCGGTTCGTCGTCCGATGTGGAGAGGAACTGTCGGGCCTTCCGGTCCACCCCTTCCGGGGGGTCGATCTCTCCGTCTGGGGCGGCGCCGAGTTCCCGAAACTTTCTGGCTGTCACGAGTACGCGGCTCTCGAAGGAGCCGACGGCGCTGTTGTAAGCTGAGACCGCCCGATCCAGGTTCCGGCCGAGATCGGAAAAGTGGCTGGTCAGCGTTGCGATCCGCTCATACAGCATCCGGCCCAGGCGGCTGATCTCCTCGGCGTTCTCCGCGATTTTTTCCTGGCACCAGCCATAGGAGACCGCCCGGAGGAGGGCGATCAGGGTGGTCGGGGTAGCGAGGATCACCCGTTGTTCGACGCCGTACTCGATCAGGGCCGGGTCCTGTTCCAGCGCGGCGCTGAAGAAGGTCTCGCCGGGCAGGAACAGGACGGCGAATTCCGGCGCCGGCCGAAACTGATCCCAGTAGGCCTTCGCGCCCAGGGCCTGAAGGTGGGAGCGGATCTGCCGGGCATGTTCCTTGAGACGAACAATCCGGCCGGCCTCGTCCGGCGCCTCTAACGACTCCAGATAGGCCTGGAGCGGCGCCTTGGCGTCGATGACGACATGCTTCCCGCCCGGGAGGCGGACGATCATGTCGGGCCGGAGTCGGCCGTTTTCGGTGGCCGCCGTTTCCTGCTGAACGAAGTCGCAGTATTCGATCATCCCCGCCATCTCCACAACCCGCTGGAGCTGGATCTCGCCCCAGCGTCCGCGTACGGCGGGCGCGCGGAGGGCGCGGACGAGGTTGGCCGTTTCGCCCTGAAGTTGTCCCTGGGTCAGGGCCAGGGAGCGGATCTGTTCGGTAAGGGTCGCGTAGGCCAAGGTGCGGTTGTTCTCGATCTCGCGGATCCGGCCGTCGACTTTTTCCAGGGATTCCTTGAGAGGCTTCACAAGCTCGTCAATTGCAAGCTGCCGCCGGTTCAGATCGGTTCGGGCGTTTTCCTGGTATTTCTCAAGCGTTGTGCGCGCCAGTTCAAGAAAAGATTGGTTGTTGGTCCGGAGGGCTTCGGCGGAGAGGGCCTGGAAGGCGTCGGAGAGCTGACGCCGGGCATCCTCCAGGAGAATGAGTTTCTCCTCGCCGGCCTTGCGCTCCTCCTCCCGCTGGGTCCCGGTTTCCGCCAGACGAGTCCGGAGATTGCCGTTCTCGGTCTGCAAATCCAGAATGAGTCTTTCTTTTGTTGCGACGATCCCCTCCAGTTCCGGGATCCGTGTGGTTTTTTCCTCGGCGGTGGAGCGCCGTTCCATCTGCCGTGTCATCTCTTCCCGCAGCGCGGTCAGTTCCGAATTCGCGCCGGCAAGGGCGTCATTGGTTTTTTGGAGAAGCTCCTCGCGTCCCCGGAGACGCTCGGAGAGCGCCGCTTGTTCCACATCCGACGCCTGACGGGCGGCTTTCGCGGCCGTCCTGATCCGCGGCCGGAGAATGAAAAAGGCGACAATTCCTCCCGCAACCGCTCCCAGAATGATCAATTCCAGCTCCATCTTCCATTCCTTTCCTGCATGAGTCCGCCGGCGAATGTATCCTTCGTTGATGGATCGCAAATTCATCTTAAACGTGCTGCAAAAAAAGTTTCCATCAAATAAAACGGTTACCCATATCCCAGCTCCTCCAGACGCTCCTCGTCGATACCGAGAAAGTGTGCGACCTCATGTACCACGGTGATTTCGATCTCCCGCTCCAACTCAGCGAGCGTTTCGCACATCTCCTCGAGGGGCGCCTGGAAGATGTAGATCGTGTCGGGATAGAGGGGGGGCGGGGAAAAGAATGAATGTTCCGGAAGGGAGGCTCCCCAGTAGAGGCCGAGGAGCGGCTCATCCGGAGGATAGCCCATCTCCTCCAGCATTTCCGGCGTGGGCCGTTTCTTCACGGTGAGGACCACATTGTCCATCCTCTCCCGGATCTCCGCCGGGATCCGTTCATAGGCGCGCCGGACGGCCCTGTCGAACTCGTTTGAATTCAGTTTCATGACCCTCTCTTTCATAAAAGGAAAACGATCATCGGCATTTCAGGCCTGGTGAAGCAACGGGCGCGATTGTATCAGACATCTTGCCGGATGGAAACCGGATTCACCGTCGCCGAATTCACCATTGCCCCTGCCGTTTCAGGGAACACCCGCTTAAAATGATGATTTTTTACGCCGTCTGTAGTATGAAACTCCCCGCGGGTAACGGATGATCAACGACAGCGTCGGGAAAGGTGACGGGAGATGGCGAACAGTGCGAATTTTGTATCCAGTCTCAAGGTAAGGGCTCAGCGGAAAGTTATCCCTGCCGTGACGGCCTTTGTTCGGGAAATGGTCCATCAGGAAGGCCTGGACCTCGATGAGGCCCGGCAGCTCGAAGTGGTGGCGGAAGAGGCCTGCCTCAACGTGATCGACCACGCCTTCGCGGGGAATCAGGAGGAGACCTTCGAAGTCGCCATCGAACGGTGGCCGGGCAAGGTGGTCCTGGCCGTGGAGGATCGGGGACTTCCCGTGGACTGGAAGAAGATCGGGGGAGGCGACTCCGCGGGTTTCGGCATGATGATCATGAAGGGTTTTACCGATGAGGTGAAATTCGTCAATCTCGGCAAGGGTGGAAAAAGGCTGGAATTCATCAAGAACATCTCCTACGGGGGGATGGGCGCTCCGGCGGAATCAGGAGCAACGGCGCCTGAGGACGAGCAGCTTCCGCAGGATCTGCCCATTGCGATCCGCCTCATGCGTCCCGACGAAGGGACCGCCCTGGCCCGGTGCTTTTACAGAGTTTACGGGTACAGCTACGGTGAATTTCTCTATTATCCTGAAAAGATCCGGGAGCTGATCGAAAGCGGATTGCAGGTTTCGGTAGCGGCCGTCACTCCGCAGGATGAGATCGTTGCGCACCAGGCGCTCGTCCTGGAGAAACCCGATTCCCGCGTCGCGGAGATGGGGCAGGGGGTGGTCGATCCCCGTACCCGCGGCCGGGGGCTCTTCGAGAAGATCAAGCTCAGCAGCATCGATTTCGCCCGGCAGAAGGGTCTCTACGGACTCTACACCGAGACGGTGACGATCCATCCCTATTCGCAGAAGGCGAATTTGGCCGTCGGCGCCAAGGAGATGGGGTTTCTGTTCGGAATGGCGCCCCAGATGATGTCCTTCAAGAAGATCGCCGAGCAACAGGATCAGCGCCAGACAACCATCATCCTCTACCATCGGACCAATGAAGAACCCCCGCGGACCGTTTACCCTCCCGTCCAGCACGAAACCATGATCCGGCGGATCTATGAAAACGGATCCTTCAACCGGAAACTGGAAAGCGCGCCCGGTGAAAATGAACTGGCGCTGGACGAGATGTCCCTGCTGGACATGAAGACCCTGCCCGAGTACAGTTTCGCTTTTCTCCGGGTTGTCCGTTATGGAAGGGATCTGCCCGATCTGGTCCGCGTCCGCCTCAAAGAACTCTGCTTGGGCCGTTACGATTGCATCTACATCGATCTTCCGCTCTGTGATCCGGCGACCGCGCACTTCTGCGCCGCCCTGGAGATGCTGGGATTCTTCTTTTCCGGCATCATTCCCGAGATGTTCAATGGCGACGCCCTGCGGCTTCAGTACCTCAACAATGTCAGCATCAATCCCGCAAAGGTGGTGGTGGTCACCGATTTCGGGAAGGAACTCTTCCGCTACATCCAGAATTGCGACCGGTAGCCTTCAGAATATCGGTTGGAGCCGGAAAAAGTTTACGGGCGACTTGTCGCCCGTAAACTTTGGGAATGCGAGCGTGTACCCGCTATTTCACCGTGTATCCGCGACCGTCGAGGCAGGCGCTCATTGCCCGCTGGTAGTCCGCGCGCTTCTCCATTTTCTGAGATTCGGGCGTGCTTTCGGGCTGAGTCGGATCGAAGTCCGTCTGGCTCACGGACCATCGGTGGCATTCATAGCGGTCATCCGCCTGCTGCTGCTCGCTTTGCCCCAGGCGGGGATAAATGAACATCTGCTCCGCCGGCGGCGGCGCCTGGCTGGGTTCCTCCTTCGGCGGTTCGACGATGACGTAACCGTCCCCCCGGTGCGCATAATAGACCTCGTTGGCATAGTAGTACGGTATCCCACCCACCCAGATCGTCGTATAGTAGGGGGGCAGAAAGGGCAGGAAAAGACCGACCGGCGGTATGACCACGGAGAAACGCGGTCCATACGGCCGGTACCAGGCGCCTCCGGAGAAGTAGTATCGTGCGCCGCCGTGAACCACCACCCGGTGGTCGCGGGGCATTGCCCCGATGATGTGACCGCGAGTCGGGTAGAAACGGTTGTGCTGATAACGGGAATCCCGGAATCGGCCGTCGTCCAAACGGCGGTGATCCGGCTTCGCGACGACGGGTCGCTCGCGGGATACACGGCGATCGGGTTGGTCCGGCCGCACCGCCGCTGGTCGCTCACGGGACACACGGCGATCGGGACGATCCGGTTGTGCCGCGGCCCACGCCGATCCCGCCAGCATCACTCCCGACAACAAGGCCAGCATCAGCCCGAGCGTAAAGGCTCTATTTGTCTTGTGGATATTGTTCATATCTGTTTCCTCCGTAAAATCAGATGGGACTCTCCATCGCATTTCATGTGATTCCTCACTTCACGCTGTAGCCGCGGCCTTCAAGGCAGGCGGACATCGCCCGCCGAAAAGCGGACGCTTTTTGATCCAGTCGGGGGTCGCGCGCCCGAGCTTGCGCATAGGCCTCCTCCTGCTGCCGGGCGGCTTCCATTCTTGCCGAATCGGATGCGGCACCGACGATGGCCCCGCTGGATGCGCCGATCAGGGCGCCCCCCAAGGCGTGTCTCGGTCCGCCGATCAGCGCCCCCAGAACCGCACCCGCCACCGCGAGCGCGGCGGTATCATACCCCGGCGGCGGCATCGGCACCACCCGGACGCGCTGATCCGTCGGAATGGCCGATTGGCCGGGGTCGAAGCCCGTCTGCTGGATCGCCCAATTGTAACAATCGTAATGGTCGCGGGACTGCTGCTCCGCCGTCTGACCCGTTTTCGGGTAAAAATAGACCTGGGTCTGGGGAACTGGAGCTGCAGCGATCTCCCCGGGCATGGCTTGCGGAACCGCTCGATATGGTGCGGGATAACATCCCGACAAGATCAGGGCGGACAGGATCACCGCAAACCAGACCAAAGTTCCGGACATCCCCCGTTCCGGACGCTGCCCGCCGATTTCCTGCTGACGGTTCAAAATCATCATTTTCGTTCTCCTTCGTGATGGACGCCATCAAACCATAGGTACAAACTTGATGGCGGCTGCTGTTTCGACAACATATCTATCCCGGATTCATGAAGAATCTTGTTGAAAATGATAGCAATCATCTGTTGCCAATGCAACTCATCTTTGCTCCTTCGTCCCTCCGGCCGGGAAGAGGTACGATGCATCGTGAGCGCTGCCTGATCTTTCGACCCTTTTGTATACCCGGTAAAGCAAAGGGCGTGCCGATTCTGTCGCTTGGTAGTGCAAGTTATCGATATGATATAAATATTGACGCACTGCGAAAAAGCGGGAATGATTTTCGTTCGGAA
Organism: Syntrophaceae bacterium UBA6112; assembly: GCA_002423465.1. Lineage (GTDB taxonomy): Bacteria > Desulfobacterota > Syntrophia > Syntrophales > UBA5619 > UBA5619. The sequence goes on from DIWG01000029.1 coordinate 63,872, forward strand.
AATGTGGATAATAAGTATCCGCTTGTGTTATCCATCTGTAATGAAAATATCCATCTTTGCTTCTCAAATCCTTTTGTATCACCTTCCGTACGCCCATTGATGACATGTTCCACTTGACAAGCGGTCGGGGATTTTATACCTACCGACCGGTATCGTTCCCATACAGGGATTCCTCCATGTCCAATAAAAACTTGAATTTAAGGGAAAAACATATGAAACGGGTCATTTCTTCCGCACTCATTTTGATGTTGTTTTCACTGGCGACCGCCTGTTCGCCGGAAGGGGAGTCCAAGAAGCCGTCGGCGGTGGAAGCTGTCCGTCCCCCCGTTGCCGTAGAGACGGCTGTGGCTGCGGCGGGAACCGTGACAGAGGGGACCGTGGTGACCGGCGCCCTGGCCCCAAAATTTGAGGTGGACGTCAAGTCCGAAGTCGTCGGTCTTGTCCGCGAGGTCTATGTCACTGAATGGGTCCGGGTGGAAAAAGGGGCGCCGCTGGTCCGGATTGATGTTCGGGAACAGGAGTCTTTTGGCAAACGGACCGAGGCCGCCCTGGAGTCGGCAAAGGCCGGTCTTCTCCAGGTTCGAGTCGCCGAAACACGGGCGCGGCGGGAGCTGGACCGGATGAAGAAGTTGAAGGAGGCGGGTTTGGCGACGCAGCAGGCCCTCGATGATGCCGGGACCGAGGCGGAGGCCGCGATGTCCCGAATCGAGGCGGTGCGAGCCCAGGTCGGCGCGGCGGAGGAAGATCTCAACCAGGTCCGGACCCGCCTCGCCAAAGGGCTGATCTACGCCCCGATCTCGGGCATCGTCTCCGAGCGCCGCGTGAACGTGGGTGATCTTGTCGGCGAGGCCGGCGCCAACCAGCCCCTCTTCCATATTGTGGACAATCGGATCCTGAACCTCACCGTCACCGTCCCATCCGGCGCGATGGCCCGCCTGCGTCGGGGGCAGCCGCTCGAATTTACGACGGACGTATTTCCCGGCCGGACCTTTCGGGGGACGGTCATGTTCATCAACCCCGTGGTGAGCGAAACGGACCGCTCGGTCCGGGTCATCGCGGAAGTGAACAACGCCGGAGGCGACCTCAAGGGCGGCCTCTTCGTGAAGGGGCGGATCGTCACGGGGAGCCGCCGGGACGTTCTTCTGGTTCCCCGTGAAGCTCTTTCCGGCTGGGATGTGGTCGCGAGGAAGGCAAAGCTCTTCGTCGTCGAAGGCGACAAGGCGAAGGGCCGGGAGGTGCGCACGGGAGCGGTGACGGAAGCGGGGGTGGAGATCCTCTCGGGCCTTGCGGCAGGTGAAACCTGTATCGTCCGGGGGGCTTTCAATGTCAAGGAGGGTGACCGGCTGATCGTCGCCGCCAAAGCCGGAGCTGCGAAACCATGATCCTTTCCGATCTTTCCATCCGCCGTCCGGTTTTTGCGACCGTCATGGTTCTGGCCCTGGTCACCTTGGGGATCTTTTCCTACCGGTGGCTTCCCGTCGAGATGTATCCGAACATCGAAATCCCGGTCCTCTCCATCGTGACGAAGTTTCCCGGCGCCTCGCCGGAAAGCGTGGAGCGGGAGGTGTCCAAGCGGATCGAGGAGTCCGTCAACGGAATCTCCGGGGTCAAACATGTCATCTCCTATTCCCGCGAGGGGGTTTCCACGGTGGTCGTTGAGTTCCACCTTGAGGAGCGGATCAACGAAGTTACCCAGGAGGCGCGGGCAAAAGTGAGCGCGATCCGGGGGCAACTTCCCCAGGGGATCGAAGAACCCATCATCCAGAAGCTCGACTTCAACGCCATGCCCGTGGTGTCCCTGGCGGTCCGGTCGCAGAACCTTTCGGCGCGGGACCTGACGGTCCTGATCGAGAAGCAGGTCAAACGCCGCTTCGAGGGGATCTCCGGGGTGGGCAAGGTCGACCTGGTCGGCGCCGCCAAGCGCGAGGTCAACGTGATCCTGGACCCCCAGCGGCTTTCGGCGCTGGGGCTGGGTGTCGATGAGGTGGTGGCGGGGCTCAAGAACGAGAACGTCAATACCCCCCTGGGCAGGCTCAACCGGGGGGCAACGGAGGTCAGCCTCAGGGTCTCGGGCAAACCGGACCGTGTGGGGAAATTCAAGGACATGGCGATCCTGCAGCGCAACGGACGGCCGATCCGACTGGGGGAGGTGGCCGAGGTGCGCGACGGGATCGAGGAGCAGCGGTCGCTGGGGCTGGTCAACGGCTCTCCGGCGGTCTCTCTCGACATCCTCAAGCAGGCGGGTGCCAACATCGTGGCCGTGGCCGACGCGGTCAAGAAAATGGCGGGTGACATCCAGGCCGAACTGCCCCCGGGAACGACGATCACGGTAGTCCGCGACACCTCCGTTTTCACCCGGGAGTCCCTCGATGACGTTCAGCAGACCTTGCTGCTGGGCGGCTTTCTGACCATCCTGATCGTCTTCTGCTTCATCAACTCCTGGCGCTCCACGGTAATCACGGGACTTACCCTGCCCATCTCGGTGATCTCCTCCTTCGCCGTCATGAAGGCCCTGGGGATGTCCATCAACGTCATGACAATGATGGCCCTCTCGCTTGCCGTGGGGCTGCTGATCGACGATGCCATCGTCGTGCGGGAGAACATCGTCCGTCACCTGGAGCGTGGTGAGGACCACTTCACCGCAGCCCGGAACGGCACCAGCGAGATCGGCCTGGCCGTTTTTGCCACCTCCATGTCGATCGTGGCCGTGTTCGTGCCCGTGGCCTTCATGAAGGGGATCATCGGCCGGTTCTTCTTCCAGTTCGGCATGACCGTGGCCTTTGCCGTACTGGTTTCGCTCTTTGTCTCCTTCACCCTGGATCCCATGCTCTCGTCCCGCTGGCACGATCCGGCTATCGCGGCCAGGGGAAGGCGCCGGGGGCTGGGGAGAATACTTGAGCGCTTCAACGCAGGCTTCGAGCGGGTCGCCGAGGGCTACCGCGGGGTCATCGGTCTGGCCCTGGACTACCGGAAGACCATGCTCGGCATGGCCCTGGCTGCCTTCGCGGTGGGGCTACTGGCCTTCGGCTCCCTCCAGTCCGCTTTCTTTCCCGACATGGACAGCGGCGAGTTCAACATCACCTTCAAGACCGCCCCGGACGCCTCCATCGCCGAGAGCCGGGGGCGGCTGGATGCCCTGCTGGCCTCGATCAGGGACATCGGCGCCATTGAGCACACCTACGCCACCATCGGCGCCGGCGACAGCGGAACGGTGCGCAGCGGCGTGGTGTTCGTGAAACTCAAGGACCGGGATCTCCGCGACTTGAGCCAGGAGCAGGTGCAGCAGGAGTGCCGCCGGCGGTTCGCAGCGATTCCGGGGATCATCACCTCCATCGAGATGGTGGACGAATCGGGCCAGAGCCGCAAACCCCTTCAGGCGAACCTCCGCGGAGCCGACGTCATGAAGCTCAAGGCCTATGCCGTGCAGCTCCGGGAGAAGATGTACGCCATCGAAGGGATCCGGGACATCGAGATCAGCCTCGAACACGACATCCCCGAATACCGTCTGGTTGTGGACCGGGAGAAGGCGGCCAACACCGGGGCGATGACCGGCGACATCGTCCGTATGCTCGGCGCCCTGATCGGCGGTGAAGTCGTTACCACTTACGAGGATGAAGACGGGGACAGCGTCGACGTCCGGGTCCGTCTGCCGGAAAAACTGCGGGAGAGCCCGGACCAGATCGGAAACCTGCGACTGGCCGTGGCCGATCCGGCCGGAGGGCAGGCAAGGCTCCTGCCCCTGTCCAATCTCGTCTCCTTTGCGGCCTTCACCACCCCCTCGGAGATCAGCCGCCAGGAACTCACCCGGCAGGTGACCATCGGGGCGAACCTGGACAAACTGCCCCTGGGAACGGCGGTGGAAAAGGTGCAGGCGGCGGCCAAAACGCTCGCCCTGGCGCCGGGCTATCGGCTGGTTTTCACGGGCGACGCGGCGGACATGGAGGAGTCCTTCGGATACATGGCCGAGTCCCTGATCCTGGCGGTCCTCTTCGTTTTCTTTATCCTGGCTGCCCAGTTCGAATCCTTCCTGGAGCCGCTGGCGATCATGTTCTCCCTGCCCCTGTCCATCGTCGGGATGGCAGGGCTCCTCTACCTCACGGGGGATACGATCAACATCATGTCGCTGATCGGACTCATCATGCTGATGGGGCTGGTGACGAAAAATGCGATCCTCCTGGTGGACTGCGCCAAGGCCCTCAGGCGACAGGGCATGGAACGGCGCGAGGCGGTCATCACCGCGGGCAGGACCCGGCTGCGGCCCATCGTCATGACAACGCTCGCGATGCTCTTCGGGATGCTGCCGCTGGCGCTGGCCATTGGGGCCGGGGCTGAGGTACGGGCGCCCATGGCCCGGGCCGTGGTCGGAGGGCTTCTGACCTCCACGCTGCTGACGCTTCTTGTCGTTCCCGTGATGTACACCCTCATAGAGGATCTGGGCCGGTGGATGACCGAAAAACTCGGATTTCGGAGGAAATCATGAGGCATCTCAATATAAAAGGTCATTTCCCCCGCCGCGCGGGAATGTTTGCAACCCTGATTCTGGGGTTGCTCCTCCTTCCGGCTGCGGGCGGATTTGCGGAGACGCGGATATTGACGCTGAAGGAGGCCCTGGAGATCGCCGGGGAACGGAACCGGGACATCCAGAAGGCTCGCGAGTACATTGTCTATGTGCGGGGAAGGTACGTCGAGGAGCGCGCTGCGGCGTTCCCGCAGATTACGGCAACCGCCTCTCTGGGCCGGGACAGGGACGAGAGCCAGAAGATCTACAGCCCCATGCAGACCGAGCGGACGGACCGGCGGTCGGTCAAGGTCGGCCTGACCCAGCCTCTCTTCACCTGGGGGCAGGTGGACGCGGCCATCCGTGCGGCGGAGGTTGGTCTCAAATCCGCCGACGAGCAGCTCCGCCTCTACCGTCAGGCCGCATGGATGGACGTTTCGGCTGCCTTTTACGACGTGCTCCTCGCCCGTGAGCTCCACGACCTGACGCTCCACAATCTGGAGCAGAAGAAGCGGCACATGGAGGAAGCGACGCGGAAATACAGGGCCGGCGTGGCCACCGATTACGATGTTCTCGCGGCGGAGGTGTCAGTCGATAATGCCCGCCCTGATACGGTCCGGACGCAAAACCGTATTCGGACGACACGGGAAAAGCTGCGTTTCCTGCTGGCGCTGGAAGGCGGGGAGATCGACGTGACGGGGCGCCTCGAGGTCGACTTGCGTCCTTTTCCCTCCCCCGAGGAGGTCTTCACCCTGGCACGGGAAAAACGGCCGGATCTCGCCGACCTCCGGTATCGCATCCGCATGTACGAGGAGCGGGTCAACGTGACCGCCGCCCAGGACAAGCCGCGTGTCGATCTGAAGGGAGAGTACGGCTGGAACTATCTTGAACAGCCCGGCGTTTACGGCGACGGTCCCTCCTGGAGCGTCGCGATCCAGCTCAGTTATCCCTTTTTCGACGGTCTCCGCACCCGGGGACGGGTGGCCCAGGCCCGAAGCGAACTCCGGAGTCTGCGGATCGACGAGGCCAAGCAGACGGAGAAGGTCGCCCTCGAAACGCGCGACGCGTTGAATGCCGTGCGGGAGTCGGAGGAGATCCTGCGATCGCTGGCCGGCACGGTGACCCAGGCGGAGCGGCTCCTCAAGATGGCGGAAAAGGGCTACGAACTGGGAGTCAAGACCCGCCTGGACGTCGAGGATGCCGAGCTCAACCTCCGGCAGGCCAGAAGCGGCCTGAGCCGCGCCCGCCGCGATTATCTGGTCGCTAGGGTCAACCTGGAGTGGGTCATGGGTGTGCTGGGGGAGGGGCAACCCGCAACTCGCCTCGCAAGATAAAATTCCTCCGTCAATCCCCCGACGACGATGCTCCCGCGGTGAGACGGCAGATGGTCTCGATCAGGACCGTCTTCCTGATCGGTTTGGACAGATATTCGTCGCGACCGGTTTCGAGGCATTTCAGGATATCATCGTTCAGCGCCTGACGTTTCACCGGCTTGATGAGGTATCCCGCCATATCCGGGACTTTGGCCCGGGCCAAGTCGCCGACGCGGTTCTCGGGCGTCCATTTTTCGCTTGCAAATCGTGGTGCCGGGGTAGAAAGTGTGATCACAAATCCAAGCGGGAGACTGCCGCGGCAGTGAGATGAACCGGAGACACATCCATGAAACGCATCGAATGGCTTCTTGCCCGAAAAGAAGAGACCGTCCTGAATGTCTTCAAACTTAAATCGATGGTCCGGGAGAATGATTCTCTTGCGATACTCATTTACGGCAGTCCCGACCCGGACGCCGTGGCCTCGGCGATGGCGCTGCGTTTGATTCTGAACCAGACCGAACCCCTGGCGAAATGTGTTTTTGCCGCGACGGAGCCCGTGATCCGGCACCAGAACGCCGAGTTCATCCGGGAAATGAAGGTTGAGATCCAGATGCTGGACAAGGTCGATCTGAGGGAGTTCCGCTTGATTGCACTGGTTGATGGCCAGCCTACCTTTTTCGGGGAACGTCTGGGTGCAGTGAAACCGCAGATCGTCCTGGATCACCATCCGTGCAAGTCCACCTGGCACGCGTCCCTGGCGGATGTTCGGCCATCCTACGGAGCCCTCTCCACAATCATGACGGAATATCTTCTGGCTGCGCGGGTCAGAATTCCCAAACGTCTCTACACGGCTCTCCTTTATGGGATCCGGAGCGATACGGTCAATTTCGAACGGGATGTCAGTCTCGAGGACATCGGCGCCTATTACCTCACTTTTTCGCGGGCCAACCGGGAGCTCATCCGCCGTATCGAATTGAACCAGATCCCGGAACGGTTTCTTAAATACTTCGATTATGCCTGCCAGCACAGACGCCGCTACCGCGACCGCTTGATCGCTTTTCTCGGAACGGTGGAGAGCCCGGACGCCTGTGTCCAGGTGGCCGATTTCTTCCTGAGGGTCATCAACGTTTTCTTTGTCATTATCGCCGGGATGGTGAAGGAACGGCTGATTATCATCTTCCGCGGAGATGGTTATCGCCGGGACTGCGGTTCTATTGCAATGAAATCATTTGGAGATATCGGTAGCGCGGGCGGACACCGGAGCGCGGCGCGGGTGGAGATCCCCTTGGAGACGCTCAAGACGGCCCTGGAAAACGATCTCACCCAGGAGTCCGTCGACCGTTTTCTCGTCCAGCGACTCCGGCGGAAGCAAAAAGCGGCGGACAAGCCGGACGGACAGAAATAACCGGCGGAAAAAAGCCGGTCCTCCCGCTGGGCGGAGATTCAATCTCTTCCGGTTATAATTCCCCGAAGCTTGCTTCGTTCGTTGATGTCTTTTAAGACCCCACAGCCTGTTGCGGGGAGGTTCTTTCCGGCTCTTTGCGAAGCGGTTCCGACATGATCGGTTCAATTCTGTGAAGAGAGGTCTGCCGGCGTGGAGAGTGTAAACTTGTTTTCCCCTTTGATCCAAACCGTAATGTTCCGGCCGGGGAGCGCAAACCAGTCGCCGATCCGTTGCCCCCGGTTGTCGACAATCTCGAACCCGTAGGGAATGGCCCCCCGTCCCAGTCCCTGGGATTTCATGTTGAAAATGAGTTCGCTCAGGGTTTTCGGATCGAGATCCAATGGTTTCCACAGATCGGATTCCAGGGTCCATTCCTTCTTGACGCCGATGATCGCATGGGGATAGACGTCGGAGCCGCTCAGGTAATAGTTCATTCCCGGGTTGACCTGGGAGGAAAGATAGGCGCTCGTCGTCTCCATGCTTGGCCGGAGACTTCCGTAACGTCTGCCGGAAAACCTCGGAATGACGATGAGCAGAGCAACGACGGCGAGCAGGACGATGACCAGGATTTGCATTTTCAAGATGATCTTCCTGCGGCCGTCTCTATGTTAACGGCCTCTCTTTGGGTAAAAGGGCCTGGCGAAAGATTATTCCTCGGTCTTTGCCTTGGATGGCGGCTGACTCTTCTCCTTTTCGGAGGAGGGGGTGACCTCTTTCTTCTCGACGGACGGCTTTTCAGTCGTTGGGGCTTTCTTTCCGCCGTAATCCGTGGCATACCAGCCGCTCCCCTTCAGGTGGAAAGAGGAGAGGGACATCATTTTTTGCACGGAACCCTTGCAGAATTTGCAGGATTTCACTGCGGGAGCCGTAATTCTCTGAAATACTTCGAATTCCTCACCGCATTTCTGACATTTATACTCGTAAATGGGCATCAAACAACCTCCAACAGCATGTCTTATCTTACTGAACCAGATCCCCGATCCGATATCGGTTGCTAAAACAGTCCAGGACCAGATTCAAATCGGAGTCGGTGGCCGGTCTGAGCAGGTTCCGGGTGATCCGGTGGACCGTTTCCTCCTCGTCCGATTTTTCCTCCTCCGTGGCGTCAAAATTCCCCTCGCCCCGCTCGAAGCGGATAACATGCACCAGCTCGTGCGCGGCGATATAGAGCAGCAGAGGTGAAAGCCGGATGAACGAGTGGGCCCGCTCCACGGCGTCGAGGATGCGGTCATCCTGGAGACAGATCCGGTAAAAGTGCAACCCTCCGCCCTTCTCCTCCGGATTCCAGCGGGACTGGTATTTACAAAGGTGAGCAAATGCCCCCTCGCGAACCTCGTGCTTCTCCAGGAAGGCAAGCGTCTTCACGTCGTACCGTCGGTCGCTCCACTCGGCGGGGCTGATTCGGAAATACAGCCCAGCCATCTTCTCGGCCTTTGCAAAGGTACTGCCGGAAAGCGATATCTGCTCTGTATTGAAGTACCGGCCCATCGAATGGCCTCCTGTTCTCTTGCACCGTTAATATATGCATCGGCCGGCGTCTGTCAACCTCAAAAAGGGGAAGAAAAATGTGGATGTTCCCCCTTTACCGTATCTACAGAGGGCCTCTTTTAGCGGCATGCACCTCCAGCGCAAATTGGATAATTCGGTCGATCAGATCTGTCTGCGTCATTCCGGATGCCGCCGCTTGGTGGAACAGGACGGTGGAAGGGGTCATGCCGGGGAGCGTGTTCGGCTCCAGGACCGCTATCCGGCCATCGGCCCGGACGAACATGTCGATCCGGGAATACCCTTTCAGGTTGAGTGCGCGAAAGGTCGCGACCGCCCTCTCCCGGATCTTTTCGATCTGTTCCGGGGGAAGCCGTGCCGGAGTCTTGTTTTCCCCCTGGCCGTACAGGAACTTGTCCTGCAAGGAGAGGACGTCGTCGGTCGGGATTGTCTCCGAAGGAATCAGGGCCTCGGGCGCATCCACTCCGAGGACGCCGCAGGTGATCTCCATCCCGTCCAGAAATTCCTCCACGAGGACCATGTTGTCCCACAGAAAAGCGTTGTCCACGGCATCGGGAATGCCCTCCGCCGCAACGACCTTCTTCACGGCGGTGCTGCACCCCTCCCGGCAGGGTTTGACAACGCAGGGAAAGCCGATCTCCCGGGCGATCTCCTGCTCAACGGACGGCTTGTCTTTTTCCCATCGGCGCCGGGGGATCGGGATCGTCTGCGGGACGTCGATCCCGCTGATATCGAGGATCCGCCGGCAGACGTACTTGTCCATCCCGATCGCGGATGACAGGACGCCGGAGCCCGTGTAGGGAATTCCGAGGAGTTCAAGAAGGCCCTGCATGCAGCCGTCCTCCCCGTATTTGCCGTGCAGGCCGAGACATACCACGTCTACCCGGGCCTTCAGGGTTTCATACGGGATGGGTTTTGCCTCCTCTGCAAGATCCTCCTCGATGTCGCGCGTGCTGTTGCGCATGAGGAGCTTGATGGGAATCTCCCAGAAGGCCGCCCGGCTGTCCATGAAAATGGGAACCGGGTCGTATTTGCGGCGGTCGATTTTACTGAAGATGTTCCTGCCGCTCTCCAGCGAGACCTCTTTCTCCGAGGAGAGGCCTCCCATGATGATTCCGACCCGATGCCGTTGCGCAATTTTTTCATCGACGTTTTCGTTCATTTCAAAAACTCACCGTCAGGCCGACGTACGGCCCTGTAAATTGGGAATCCACAAAGAGATCGTCACGATCAATCTTGAGGCGGATGACCTTGTATCCGGCATGAATGTCCAGGAAGGGGAGGGGGGTCAGGGATAGATCGGCCATCGCCTCGTAGAGGTAGTTGCCGGAATAGGTGACGCCGGTGACATTTGCCCGCAATTCGAGGATGCGGGCCAGCAGGCCGATGTGGGTGCCGAGCCCGACCATCGGAACGGGCGCACGGCCCTTGTAGTCAGCCGTGATGTTCCCGCCAAGGGAACTCATCCTTGCCTCGCCTTCGATGTACTTGATCCGGCCGATGGCTGAAAAAGAAAAACCGGCCAGGATATTTTCCATGTCGAGGAAGGTATAGCGGTATTCGAGATCGAGCATCCGAAGCTTCAAATCCGTGTCGACGTTGCCGGCGAAGATTTTCCCGTCGAAAATGATGGGGGCCGTCAGCATGGTTGATCCCGAGTACTGGATCGGCGTGTAGGCGAGGTTGAGGTTATGTCTTCCACCCCCTACGAAGACCTCGAACGAGGGGTACGACTCGTCGCGGATGCCCAGGTTATCCTTCAGGTTCAGGGTCGTGCCGGTCCGCCCGTCGGAATCCACCCGGATATCCGCCGCGAGTGCCGGAAACCAGTAGAGCGCTCTAACTCCGATCTCGAAAGCGCCGACCGGCATTGCCGAGAAAAAAAGCAGCGCCAGCGCGCACAGGGACGTCCATTGTGATTTTTTCATGCAAACCTCATTACGGTGTCCGTTATGTTTCTTGATCCGTGTCCATTCATTCTGCCGATACGGCGGCACCCCTATACCACCAAAGATTGCAATTTTCCAGGTCGATCCGTTACAGCGGTCCGTTTTTCTCCTGGTGAATGATACGGGCATTTTCGATCAGCCGGCTGATGATCATCGTGGGGAGCATCCCCCCGCAGGCCGCCTGTTCGAAAAAAAACGAGGAAGGGGCCATGCCGGACGCGGAGTTGGGATCCGTGATGAGGATCCGGCCGTCTTTCAGGTAGAAACCGTCGATCCGGCCGTAGGAACGAAACCCGAGAACCTTGAAGGCGCGGACCGCCTCCTGCTTGATTGCCGCGACGGCATCCGGCGGGATGTTCTTGGGCGGGGTGAACTTGCGGCAGCGGCCGGGCATGTACTTGTCGTCGTAGGTGAAATAATCGCTCTGCGGGGTAATCTCGGTGACCTCCAGGGCCCGGGGCTCCCCCTCCTCTTCCAGGATGATGGAGGAGAACTCCGTCCCATTGAGGAACTCTTCGACCAGGACCGCCCTGTCCCACTTCAATGCCTCTTCGATGCCCCGGGTGAGGGAGGCCTCGTCGCGAACGAGCGTGACGCCGATGCTCGATCCCTCACGCGGCGGCTTCGTGAACAATGGAAATCCGAAATGGTCGCGGAGGGCCTTTGCCACCCCGTCCGGGTCGCTCCGCCACGCCTCCTCCCGGACGATGCTGCTCTCGGGGACGCCGATTCCCTCGGCCCGAAGGATCGTCTGCTGGATATGCTTGTCCATGCCGAGCGCCGAGGCGAGGACGCCGGGACCCGTGTAGGGAATCCGGAGAAGCTCCAGGAGACCCTGCAGGCAGCCGTCCTCCCCGTACTTTCCGTGGAGGGAGATGAAGGCGAAGTCGATTTCCCCCTTTAGCCCTTCGTAGGAGATTCGGCGCGCCTCCTTTTCAAGGCGCTCGGTGATGTCCGTCGTCGTGTTCTGGGAGATGAGCTGCCAGGGGATGTTCCAGAGCCGTCCCTCTCCATCCATGAAGATCGGGATGGGCTCGAATGCCTCCCGATCCAGGTTGTCATGCACGTTTCGGCCGCTGTTGAGGGAAACCTCCCGCTCCGAGGAAATGCCCCCCAGAATCACGCCAACACGAAATTTTTTCATATCTTCCATACCTTATAAATCCCAGAGGAACGTCACGCCGCTTGTGGGGAAGATCCATGCATTGTTGCCGAGGCGGAGCGTAATCGATTCACCCTCCTTCCGGGTAGTCTCCGGATAGGGGTGCTTCCCGGAGAAAAACCCGACCTCTCGCACGTTTTTGATGCCCGTGCCGCCGTACTGAAAAGAGATTTCCATCCCGCGCGTCGGATAGACCAGATAGGCGGAGAAGAGGCGGTTGCTTTTGCGCTGTTTCGTTTCGATCTCGATCTCCACGCGGACCTGACGGGTCAGTTTCTTCCGGAGTTCTTTCGAGCCGCACCAGACCTCGTAACCCCGTTTTGTGTTCTCCATCCGGATGAGGGGGACCTCTTCCCCATCGATTCGAACGCGGTTCACCCGGAAGTCCCGCTCGGGGATGAGGCCCTCGCCCGGGTTGAGGAGCCACCGGTATTCGCACCGCGGGTCCTCGAAAAACGCGGCGAGCTGTTCGTTGTCCAGGGCGCAGCCGATCATAAAGACCGGATTCCGGATCGCCTTTGTGTATTCGACACGGGTTGTGACCTGAAAGTAATCCTGGACGGGGACATGACGCCGCATCGTGTCCCCGTCGGGAACGCTCTCCTCCGGGGAGAACGCACTCACCCGGATGTGATAGCGAAAATCGTCCCGGAGTTCGAGCTGGCGGTCCTCCTTGCCGAAGAGGGTCTCGAACATCTCATAGTAGATCGCGTTTCCCAGTTCTTCGTTGCGCGCCCGCGTCTGAAAACAGTGGCGGATGATGCTGTCGATCCGGGAGATCGACTTCTCTTCGTCCGGAATGTAGATCCGCCGGAGGCTCGGTTCCACAAGGTCGGCCTGCCCCTCATGCAGGAAGATGCGCGGCGCCCGTTTCCCGAGGGCGCAGAGGATTTCGTAGTGGATCGAGCGGGTCTTTGCGGCGATATCGTCGGCCGTAATGCGCTCGCCGTCCTGTTCGCCCATGAGAACCACCTCGTCGCCCACTTCGCATCCCGGGATCTTGCTGATGTCGAGGGTGCACATGTCCATCGAGATCCGCCCCGCAATGGGGACTTTTTTCCCCCGGATCAGGGCCTCTCCCTGATTGGACAGCATCCAGCCGAAGCCGTCGCCGTAACCGACGGGGATCGTGGCGATCCGGGTCGGCCGCCGCGTGATGAACGTCCGGCCGTAACCGATGCCATACCCCTCGGGGAACTCCTTGACGAGGACCACCCGTGTTTTAAAGCTCATCACCGGGTCGAGGGACGCCCTGCCCCGCGTTTCGGGGGAGGGGTAGATGCCGTAGGAGATAATCCCCGGCCGCACCATATCCAGGTGGTAATCCGGGTAGTTCAGGATGCCCCCGCTGTTGGAGATATGGCGAATCGGGATTCGTATCCTGCCGGCCTCCAACTGCCCCAGAATCTCCCGGAACACATTCCACTGGAGGTCATTGTAGTAGGAGAGGATCTCGCTTTCTGAAAAATGGGTGAAGATCCCTTCAATGTTCAGGTTGGGGAGAGAGGCGATCTCCCGGATGGTTTGGCAAGCCTCGGTCTGAATCGTCCCGCCCCGGCCCATCCCCGTGTCCACCTCGACGTGGATCGGCGCGCGGATGCCCGCCTTATGGGCCTTCTTCTGGAATTCTCTCGCAAATTCGAGATCGGAGACCGAAGGGGTCAGGTTGTACTTGATGATCTGGCCAATCTCCGAACCGGTGGCGGGAGAGAGAATCAGAACGGGCGCCGTGATTCCACTCACGCGAAGCTGGACTCCCTCGTCGGCGTTTGCCACGCCGAGAAACGAGGCGCCGTTTTTCAATGCGGCATTGGAGATCTCGATCGCCCCGTGGCCGTAGGCGTCCGCCTTGACCACCTGCATGATCTTTACGTCGGGGCCGACCAGCCGCTTCATCTCCGCCCAGTTTGCGGCGAAGTGGCCGAGATCGACCTCGACCCAGCTTCGATATTTCAGATTTTCTTTCAATGGCGTTGCCTAATGTTATCGTTGGTGGAGGGGATGGGAGGGAATTTGGGGACAGATTTTAAATCTGTCCCCAAATTCCCTAAATCTGTTTCCAAATCTCCCCTTTGTCCCCTGTTATTTCGTTTTCATCGTGAAGACCCCGTCCCACGCGCCTTCGGGGGGATGTTCCTTGAGGGCTTCGCAGCGTCCGATATACAACTGGGACGGGTAGTCTTCGGGCCGGACCTCCAGGACGCTCCGGAAGGCTGCGAGCGCCTCGTCCCAGTAGCCCGCGCGGTAGTCGGCCAGACCCGTTTCAAAGCGGCTCACGAACTCCTGCCACTGCGCCGCCTCCTTCCGGTCGCCGAAAAGTTCGAAGATCCGGACGGGGCGCTTCTTCCCCTTCACTTGTACGAAGTCGAGCTCGCGGCAGAAGAACTCATCCTTGACCTGCTCGTGGGTGAACTCACTGATGATGATGTTCGTTCCGTACTCCTTGTTGGTTCCCTCCAGCCGTGAGGCGAGGTTTACGCTGTCCCCCATGACCGTGTAGTCGAAACGCATCTGGGAGCCCATGTTTCCCACGACCATGTCTCCCGTGTTGATGCCGACGCCGATGTTCACGTCGGGACGTCCCTCCGCCGCCCATTTCTCACGGAGCCTCCGCAGCTCGGTCATCATCTCGATGGCCGTCCGGCAGGCTCTGATCGCATGGTCCGGCTGGTCCAGCGGCGCTCCGAAAACCGCCATGATGGCGTCGCCGATGTACTTGTCGAGGAGGCCGTCATACTTGAAGACGACATCCGTCATCGCCGTCAGATATTCGTTGAGGAGATGGACCAGCTCCTCCGGCGTCAGCTTTTCGGAGATCGACGTGAAGCCTCGGATGTCGGAGAACATGACGGAGAGGTTCTTCTTGTCGCCGCCCAATTTGAGTTTGGACGGATCCTTCAGGATCTCGTTGACGACCGAGGCGGTGAGGTAATACTGGAAGGCCCCGCGGACCTTCTTCTTCTCCCGTTCTTCGGTAACGTACCGGTAAACGGTGATTCCGAGGTAGATCGTCATCATCGTCAGGAGCGGGTAGATCAGATTCATCCAGACGTTGTACCGGATAAAAATCGCCGCGTTTGCGAGGACGAAGGCGCCGATCAGTGCAAGACTGAGCCCGATGCCGGCCACGGCCTTGACCCGGGGGACGGCGAACCCCATGATCAGGCCGGCCACGATAATGATACAGATGTCGAGAAATTTGATCCAGTCGGAATGGATCAGGAAATTCCGATGAAGAATGTTGTCGATGATGGTTGCATGGATCTCCACCCCCGGATAAACCGTGCTGAATGGCGTTACCCTGAGGTCGTAAATCCCCGTCGCCGTGGCGCCGACAATGACGATCTTTCCCTTGAGTTGATCTGCAGAGATGCGCCCGTTGAGGATATCGGAGACCGAATAATGGGGGAAGGTCTTCGCCGGGCCGAGGTAGTTCACGAGGAGCCTTCCGCTCTCATCCGTTGGGATCTTTATCCGGTCCAGAAGGATGTTTTCCACGCCGTACTCGGCAAAGCTCGGGACGAGCATCGGCCATTCAAGGTATTGCTGCAGGAGCGAAAGCGCCATGGATGTGTAGTAGTGGTTCCGGAACCGGATCACGAGGGGCGACCAGCGAATTACGCCGTCGCTGTCTGGAAAGGCGTTGAAATAACCGCTGTTTTCTGCCGCCTCGGAGAGTTTGGGAATGTTCGGCTGAGCCGCATAGGCGTGGATCACGGGCGGATCGTCCGCCCCCTTCTTTGTTCGGATCATCTGAAAACGGGAATTGGCGATGCTTTCCTCTCCCACAGCAATGTTCTTCTCGGTCAGATGGCCGACCTCTTTCTCGTTGATGTGAAAGAAGTAGCCGAGGGTGATGTTCATCGCCTTTTCAATGGACCGGGCGAGGGCGGCATCGGTGTCGGCCAGCGTCTGCTTCTGCTCCAGCAGTCCGAAGATCCGCGTATCCCGGATGCCCGAATCCTTCACCTCTTTTGAGAGTTCGGCAACGGTTTTCAGGCTGGAGTTGGCATCGGGTTCGGCAAAGACGATATCGAAGCCGACCGCTTTCGCGCCATGATTTTTTAATACATCAACCAGCGTTGCGATGGTTGTCCGCGGCCAGGGCCAACGCCCAAGCTCGCTTAAACTCTTCTCATCGATGGCGGCGATGACCGTTTCGCCCCCCGACGGCAATGCCCCCCGGGAGACCATCCGTAGGTCCAGGGCCTTCAGTTCCATGAAGCGAAGAAAGGGGGCGTCGATAAAGAAAAGAAACAATGAGATCAGGATAACGAGGAGGGCAATTTTCAATGGCGATACGGTGAGGATCCTCTTCCATCGTACCTTCATGACCTTTTTCTCCTTTACGAATTTGGCGCCGTCGCCCTTTGAAGTTTCCGAGGACGGTGAATCTTCTCCCGTGGGATATTCTCCGTCGCTCCCCTCCTCTCGGGAAGTGGTTTCTCCGGATCGTACAAAAACGACGAAATCATAGCAGAGAAGACCCGAAAGTCAAGGTGGAGTCTTTGGGCTGAACGCCCCCGGCGGAGAGGGTTTTCCATGAACGAAAACCTTGACAAGGGGCATGGCTTGCGATAAATAGACGGACCTTTCGCGGGGAACATTCCGCAGGCAACGCCGATGTAGCTCAGACGGTAGAGCAGCTGATTCGTAATCAGCAGGTCAGCAGTTCGATCCTGCTCATCGGCTCCAGAAAATCAAGGGGTTAGCCAGTAACGGTTAGCCCCTTTTTTCTTTGCCCAGTATTTTGTCCCGCTCCTGTCACGCTTTTTTTAATTCTACGGGTCATTTTGGCTCCTGTCAGATGATTCCTGATGACGCCCCCGGCCTGGATGATGCTCCCAATCACTCCCTGGTATTCCCTCCCTTTCAGTGCGCCCTCAATGAATGAGTTCAGTTTATGGATGGCCATGTCTTGATCTCCGCTCCTCTTTGCGCCCCATCTCCTGGGAGGAATAAAAAATAGGCAGGACCATCGCTGATCCTGCCTTGATTGTTCCACCGCGTCACCATAACGGACCGGAGCAATCGATTGAGACGACCTCCGAAGTTGTCGTAACCCTACTGGCTGGCCGCCTTTCGCATGCTTTCCACGACTCTGTTGCAACGCCTCGCGCTGTTCTCTGCAAATGCCTTCTCCAATGCCTTCGCACCTGTCAATGATCAACGATATATCTTCTGTGGTTGGTTTATTGAAAGTCTATGAAATATAAAAATATTGTCTCTATAATGATCTTTGATTACTATCTGAATATTGGTTAAAAATCCTTCCCATTTCCGCTTGACAAAGCTCATTGCTCTGGATAATAATACCAGCAAATAACAACTAATGTAGGTAATTTTATCCATGTCGCCAAACATCGAGAAATCGGATAAAGCAGCTATACGGAGAGCCAAGGCTCTTCTCCAATCTCAAACGAGCGCCTTTCGCACCGGAGAAGCGCTCAAAGCCGGAATCCATCCCCGGACCCTCTACAAAATGCGTGATCAGGGCATTATAGAGCGAATGGGGCGTGGGATGTACCGCTTTGCCGATATGCCGTCGCTCGGGAACCCGGATCTGGCGACCGTGGCTATGAAAGTCCCCAAAGGTGTTATCTGCCTCATTTCCGCCCTCTCGTATCACGAGATGACCACCGAAATTCCCCATGAAATTTATCTTGCCCTGCCGCGTGGCGCCGAACCTCCCCGGCTCGATTATCCGCCGCTGCGCATTTTCTGGTTCAGCGGTACTGCTTTCACGGAAGGGATTGAACAGCATGAC
>DIWG01000003.1 GCA_002423465.1 Syntrophaceae bacterium UBA6112
ATCTCGTCCAGAAACAGGGTGCCGCCGGCCGCCAGCTCGAATTTACCGGGACGGGCCTGCGTAGCTCCGGTAAAGGCTCCCTTCTCATGACCGAACAACTCACTCTCCATCAGATTTTCCGGGATTGCCGCACAGTTTATGGCGACAAAGCCGGCGTCATGGCGCTGGCTTGCAAGATGGATCATCCGGGCAACCAATTCCTTGCCGGTACCGGACTCACCGCTGATCAGGACCGAGGCAGGGGTGTTCGCCACATTCCCGATCAGGCGGCGCGCCTCTGCCATCACCGTACCGGCAAACAGCACCTCTTCCGGCGGCAACCCGGCCAACTCCTGCTCCCTCAACACGGTCAGATTCAGCTCCCGGCGCCGGTTTTCCAGGATCCGGCGAACCAGAGTCCGCAAAGCATCGGGGTCTTTCAGCGGCTTCGTGAGAAAATCGGTTACGCCCTCCTTGAGCGCCGATACGGCCTCTTCCACCGTACCAAAGGCGGTCAGCAGGATGAACGGCGGAGCGATCCCCTCGGTCTTGGCCAAGCGGAACAGATCCAGCCCCTCCATGCCCGGCAACCGAAGGTCCGAAAGGACCAGATCAAATGAACGGCGACGCAAGGCCAGCAGGGCCTGCTTGCCGTCCTCCTCCTCAACGATGCCGTAACCCTCATCCTCCAGGATCGCAACCAAAAGCGACCGAAAGGTCGGGTCATCTTCAATAATCAGTATTATGGCCTGATTCGTCATGATCGCTTCCTCTCGCGACAGATCGGCAGCAGGACGGTGATCATTGCCCCGCCCCCCTCGGCGTTGGCGGCGTCGATCCTGCCTCCGCACCCCTCGACGATCTTTCGGCAGACTGCCAACCCCAGGCCGCTGCCACGCGGACGGGTTGTGTAAAAGGGATCAAAGGCCCTCTGAAGCGCCTCTTCCGTAAAACCTGCACCGCTGTCTCGAACCTTCAGCGTGACCATCTCTCGTCCTTCCGTGACCATTGCCTGAACCCTCCCATCCGACGGGATCGCCTGCGAGGCGTTGCTGAACAGATTGATCAAGAGCTGCCGCAGTCTCTCCGGGCGACAGGCGACTCTCATCCCGGTCGATATCGACAGTTCCGGTTTTAACAGCGGAGCCTCCGCACGATCCGTCACCATGTTCCAGGCATCGTGAAGCAACTCCTCATCCAGGAGAGTGCAGCCGTCGCCGGGGTCGTCCTGCCGGGCGTAGTCGAGGAGATCATTGACCAAATCCTCCAATCGGACCGCTTCCTGAGCGATCAGAGCTGCAAATCCACGGGAACGTCCGTCGGTTATTCGCTCCCCTAGCAATTGGGCATACCCCTTGATTCCGGCCAGTGGGGTGCGCACCTCGTGGGCCAGCACCGCCCCCAACTCACCCAGCCGGACCATCTGCTCCTGCCGGGCCATCTGTTCCCGCCGCCGGGCATCCCGCTTCTGCAGACCAACCAGAAGAAACCCCAGCACCCAGGCGCTCGCCGTCAGCGTCAACAGGATGATCGCGCCGGTGCGGGCCCGGTTGATGATCTGATCGGCCTGCCAGGTATGCAGCACCAGCCGCAGGACCAGGGTCTCCCCGGGCAAGTGCAGGGGCAAATTACATTCGTAGGCATCCTCCCCCGTGCCCAAACGAATGCGGCTCTCGACAGGCGCGGCGGCAGAGAAGGCGGGAAGGTAACGGTCATCCGCCACGATTTCTCCTGCCAGCTCGGGATTCTGGTGAAAGCGGATCCGGCCGGAACGATCGATCAAAGCAAAATAGGCGATGTCACGGTAGCGGAAGTCTGACAGGGTTTTAAAGGATGTGTCACGGACGGCGAGATTTTCAATCGCCTGTCTCAGGGAGAGGGCCAGCCCCTGCAGCAGGGCTCGAGCCACGGGCAAGGCGGTCTGTTGACTGTTCACGGCAAACCACAGCAGGAAGGCGGTCATAAGGATGCCGCCCATCAGCAGCAGGGTATCCGCTCCGGGTCGTTTCATCTGAAAATGCACACCTTCCTTACCCAGCCTCTTTCTCCCTTCTCAATCCTGGTCTTTACCTTAGTTTGCGCCTTTTAGGGTAGAGGGAGGGAGCACGCAAAATAATGGATAAAACGTCGCTTTTTACGCAGAAAGTATAAACAGACCGGACTTTTATGTCAATGGGATATTGGCAACTTTGACACACCAGCTGATGGCGACAGCCTCCCGAAGACATCCCCGACGCCGCTTGGAGATTTTAAATCAATCTGGCGCTGATGCTTCAGCGGCGGTTTGCGCAGCCGGTGTCCGCGAATCCGTTCGTTTTGCGGCCGCCTGCCCTTTCTGCATAGACATGAATTCAGACGTATACAGGGAAACCGGCATCACGGCCGCCGAATTTCCGGCGCTGGGGGATTGCGTTTCCGAATCTATTTATGGTAAGCGGTGCAAATGAATACAGCACCCGCGGGAACCGGGGACACGACTGAAGTTTGTCACGCTTGTCGCGGCTTTTGTTCAGCGTTTTCCTCTTGCCGCGGACCAGTGGGGAAGGAATATTATCATTGAACGATCATACGAAACCATCCACAGGGCCGCTGCCGGCTCTTCTCGGCAACGGCCTTTCCTTTCTGAAACGGCAGCACCGGGACTGGAAAATTACCGTTTTACGCACATCGTTGGACAAGCTGGCCTACCAGATGGTTTTTCCCTACCTGTCGATCTACATTGTGGCGCTGGGGGCTACGGGGACCCAACTGGGCATCGTCAACAGCATCGGCATGATCATCGCCGGCGTCTGTGCGCCCTTTACCGGCTGGTTCATCGATCGGATCGGTCCCAAAAAAATCTACCTGATCGGCATCGGTTTGCTTGCCATTTCTTACCTGACCTACGGCCTCGCGCAAAGCTGGGAGGTGACCATCATTGCCATGATCGGTTATTGGCTGGGTTTCTCCACCAGCAATCACAGTTGCTCTACCATCTGCGGCAACTGCCTGGTCAACCGGGACAGGGCCACCGGCATGCTGATCTGTGAAACGGTCGCTGCGGGCTTCCTGGGAATGGCCGGGCCGATGCTGGCCACCTGGCTGGTCACCCTGTACGGCGGCGTCAACATCGCCGGCATCCGGCCGTTGTTCTTTTCAGGTCTGCTGATCACGATCGGCACATTCGTCATTGTCCTGACACAGTTGTCGGGACAAAAGTGGGTGACTGCGGGGAACCACAGGCCACACCTGTTGAGGGACATCTCCCAGGTGTTCAAAGGCGGCCGGCATCTGAAGAAATGGCTGGTCATCGGCGCCGTCTCTCGGTTGCC
Source organism: Syntrophaceae bacterium UBA6112 (assembly GCA_002423465.1). Lineage (GTDB taxonomy): Bacteria > Desulfobacterota > Syntrophia > Syntrophales > UBA5619 > UBA5619. The sequence continues at coordinate 3,291 of DIWG01000003.1, forward strand.
GCTGGGGCTTGTCTTTCCATTCATCCAGGTTTTCGCGCACCAGGTCAAGGGGGCCAATGAATTCGTCCTGGGGGCAATGGTGACCGGATCGGCGTTGGCATCTATCCTGTTTGCCGTGCCTCTGGGCAGGCTGGCGGACCGGATCGGCCGGAAGCAGGTATTGTACATCACCCTCCCGCTTTTCTGGATCTCCAACCTGATGCTGATCTGGGCGCCGTCGGCGGTTTTTGTGGTCATCGCCGGCCTTCTGCAGGGCTTTTACTTCATCGGTTCACCGGTCGTAGCCGCCGTCGAGAGAGAACTGGTGCCATCCGAACAGATGGGGAGATGGGTCGGCATCAACCGGTTCTTCAATATGGTTCTGAGCGCAATCATGGCCTTGTTCGCGGGCGTCATCTGGGACAAGATCGGACCGCAGTACATCTTCATTCTCTTTGTGGGCATCGACCTCCTGGTCCGGCTGCCCCTGCTGATCAGCATCCCCGAAACCCTGCACTCGCATTTCAAGCCGGGGGCGGAGGGAAAGTCCAGGAAATGACGAAGTTTGCATTTCAAATGGGCCGGTAAATATGTTATAGGCATCCCATGGAAAAGGATATCATCCTGGATTCGATTGCCGACGGGGTCTTTACTGTCGACGATAACTGGCGCATCAGCTCATTCAACCGGGCGGCGGAGCAGATTACCGGCGTCCGTCGGGAAGATGCGATCGGCCAGCGATGCAAGGACGTGCTCAAGGCGGATGTCTGTGAAAAAGGCTGTATCCTCCGCAAAACCATTCAATCGGGAAAATCCATCGTCAACCGGACCGTCCATATCGTGGATGCTGCGGGGCGCCACCTTCCGATCAGCATTTCCACGGCCCTTCTCAAGGATGAACAGGGCCGGATCTTCGGGGCCGTGGAGACGTTCCGGGACATCAGCATCGAAGAGAAGCTTCGGAAAGCCATCACCGAACAGTATTCTTTCGAAGACATCATCTCGAAAAACCATAGGATGCATCAATTGTTCGACATCCTGCCCGATGTAGCCGACAGCGTCAGCACGGTCCTTCTGGAAGGGGAAAGCGGTACCGGCAAGGAGCTGTTCGCCCGGGCTATCCATCATTTGAGTCCCCGAAAGAAGCAGCCCTTTATCGCGGTGAACTGCGGCGCTCTTCCGGATACGCTGCTGGAGTCCGAGCTATTCGGTTACAAGGCCGGGGCCTTTACGGATGCCAGGAAAGACAAGCCGGGACGCTTCCGGCTTGCAGAACGAGGAACCCTCTTCCTGGATGAAATCGGGGATATTTCACCGGCTCTTCAGGTCCGGCTGCTCCGGGTGCTCCAGGAAAAGACCTACGAACCGCTGGGTTCGGTGGAGACCGTCCCGTCCGACGTCCGGATCATCGCCGCTACCAACAGGCGTCTGCAGGAGCTCGTCAAGGAGGGAAAATTCCGCGAAGACCTCTATTATCGCATCAACGTCATCCGGATGGAATTGCCGCCGCTGCGTGACAGGATGGAGGACATTCCGCTGCTGGCGGATCATTTCATCCACAATTTCAATGTGCTGCAGAAAAAGGATATCTCCGGGCTGTCCGGTGAGTCCCTGGCCTGTCTTGTTTCCTATGACTACCCGGGCAATGTCCGGGAACTTCAGAACATGATCGAGCACGCCTTTATCCTCTGCAAATCGGGGTTGATCGAGCCGCATCACCTCCCGGAAAATATTTGCCTTCCCCTCAGTATGGAATCGTCCGGCAGCAACGAGACCATGAACATGAAAGACCTGGAAGCGGTTTTTATCACGAACATGCTGCGTCGGCAGCAATGGAACCGCATCAAAACGGCAAAGGCCCTCGGCATTCACAAGAGCACCCTCTTCCGCAAGATCAAGGCATTGCACATCCAAATTCCGGTTTAGCCGGAGGAATGATCGGCTTGTCGCCGAATGAAGATGAGCGGGTTTTTTTTGAAGCGTGATGATCCGTTTCTTTCGGGCTCCCTATACCTCTCCTTCCTACAAGTCGCATAATTGCATCTATCCCCATCTATACAGGTCGTTTTATGCGATCATCCCCAGCAGTATTGCTTCTCCCGTAAGAAGTTAAATTATCATTATAACTTCATATATCTTCATTATTGCCTTCCCCCGGAACTGTGGCACAATTTTTGATTTACATAAATCTTAATTCTGCTCGCCATGACCATCCGGGATGGTGCATTCATGACTCAGAAGATGGTCTGCCGACTTACAAGGACTACCGGAAGATCGAATCCAAGACCCGGGCGAAAGGCATCGACATCATGTGCCCTGTGGTTCCCGCCACGCAGGAAAACGCGCGGGACATGATCGCCAACGGCGTGAACATGCTGATTCTGGGAAATGACATGCATCACTTTCAGAATGCCTGCAAGAACATCATGGCCGAATGCGTGACGCCGATCCGGAATTCCTGATCCGGTCGTCCCGTCATTCGGAGGATTTGTTGCCATGATGAAGGAGTCCGGCGGTGGTTCCAAGCTGGACGGGATCTGCGTCAAGGCGCAGTCGCCAATATCGAAAGAATAGGAGGAGGAAAAACATGCTTAGAAACTTTTGGAAAACCGCTTGTGCGGTGGTCGTGGGTATGGCCTTCGCCCTGCCCGCCTTCGGAGCCGACTTCAATTTCAAATTCGCCCATTCCCAGCCCGCCACCAGTGTCCGCCACAAGTCGATGGAGTTTTTCAAGGATAAACTGGAGAAGGCCGTCAACGGCCGCATCAAGGTAGAACTTTTCAGCGGCAGCACCCTCGGCAATGAAGGCGAGGTCATGGACATGGTCAAGATGGGCACCGTGCAGGGCACCCGCGGCGGCGCCTTTGCCAAGGCCAACAAGAAGTTCCTGATCTATACCCTGCCCTTCCTCTTCGAAAACACCGATTCGGTGCTCAAGGCCATGCGCAGCGGCATCGGCGCGGAAATCGCCAAAGGTTCCGAAGCGGCCGGCTACTACATTCCCGCCACCGGCGTGGCCGGAGGTTTCCGCCAGTTCACCAACAGCAAGAAGCCGATCAACACCCCGGACGATGCCGCCGGCCTGAAGATGCGCACCCCGCCGATCGAGACCATCGTCAAGACGATGCAGGCGCTGGGCGCCAGCCCCCAGTCCATGCCCTACGGTGAAACCTATATGGGGCTCAAGATGGGTGTGGTCGACGGCCAGGAAAACCCGCCGTCCAACATCGTGGAAATGAAATTCTATGAAACCCAGAAGTACCTCTCTATCGTAAATTATCAGATCCACCCCGACGCCTTCTTTGTGAATCTGAAGTGGTACCAGGCGTTGCCGTCGGATTTGAAAATCGCCTTCGACAAGGCAGCGAAAGAGGCGATGGAATGGAGCGACACCCACTGGCTTGCCTCCGAATCCGGCTACATGGATACGCTGAAAAAAAACATGACGGTGAACACCATTTCTCCGGAAAACCGGGCGAAGTTCGTAGCGAAGGTCAAGCCGGTGTGGGATTTCTATGTCAAGGACGGCACCTTCACGGATGCTGAAATTCAGGCCGTGATCAAGGCCGGCAAATAGTTTATTTTCATCCTTTTTTTGTGCGGCGGCGGTTCCGGAATCGCCGCCGCGCTTTGGCTGTCCTGTGAGAAGACTCCATGAGCCGTTCACACCCATCCTCGCGATCCTCCGGCGTGACGCGTCTGGAATCGCTGCTCAGCCGAATCCTTGAAAATCTGCTGACCATAACCTTTATGGTGGTTTTCGTCCTGGTGGTCCTGCTCGTGATCCTGCGCTATCTCTTCAGCACCACCATCGTGGGCGGCAACGAAATAACCGTGCAGCTCTTTATCTACACGACGGCGCTGGGCGCTGCGGTGGAAGTGGCGCGCGGCAAGCACATCATTGTCGACAGCTTCGTGAATTCCCTGCCTGCCGGGTTACGGCATTGGCTTGATATCTTCAACCTGTCGCTGGTGGGAGTGTTGCACGGCTTCTTGCTGAAATACAGTATCGATTGGGTCAGCGCCGTGGGCGGCAATGAACATGCGGTGACCCATCTGCCGGAGGGGTTGGTGCAGGTTGCCGTGCCGATCGGCTGCGCATTGACGGTGCTGTTCTGCGTCACCCGAATCATCATCAAACTGGCGGACAGGTCCGCCGTCAAACCATGAGGTAAGCCGTGCTCCTGCTTGCTTGCAGCCTGATTCTGTTCATGGTCATGGGAGTTCCAATCGGTTTTTCGATGGGGGCCTCCAGCCTGCTCTACTTCCTGGTGTACCAGCCCGCGCTGGTCTCGGTGCTGCCCGCCCGCGTCTTTGCGGGCATGGATTCGGCGCTGATGCTTGCCCTGCCGCTGTTCATCATCATGGGTCACCTGATGAACCACGGCGGGTTGACCAGCCGGCTGATCGATTTCTGCATGCTCTTCGTCGGGCGGCTGCGGGGTGGTCTGGGCATGGTCAGCGTGATGTCCAGCATGCTCTTCGGCGGCATCTCCGGCTCTTCCGTTTCCGATGCCGCCTCCATCGGTCAGGTGATGATTCCGGCCATGGAGAAGAAGGGTTACCCGATCCGTACCGCAGCCGGTCTGATCGCAGCGGCTGCAACGATGGGGATGATCGTCCCACCCAGCATCCCGATGGTGATCTATGCCTTTTCCGCCTCCGAATCGGTGGGAAAGCTCTTCCTCGGCACCCTGATCGCCGGGGTGATGATCGGCCTGTTCATGATGGGGATCGTCCTGATCCTGGCCCACAGGAACAATTATCCGCAGGAGGAAGTGGATCTTTCCTGGAAGGAGATCCGGCGCTCCAGCGCTGAAGCCATTCCCGCGCTGATTATGCCGGTCATCGTGGTGGGGTCGGTTGTGGCCGGCGTCGCAACGGCCACAGAATCCGCCGCGGTGGGCGCCCTCTATGCGCTGCTGGCGGGCCTGTTCTTCTACAAGGGGCTGAAGATGCGGGATCTGCCTGGGCTTTTCAAGGAGGCCATCCTCAGCAGCGCCAACGTGATGATCATCATCGCCTTCTCCGGGGTGTTCACCTGGATCCTGGCGCTGGAACACCTGCCGGAAGTGGTGGGGGGGCTCTTTGCCCAGATGCAATTATCACCCATCCTGGCGCTGCTGGCCGTGGCCGTCATCATCCTCATCGTCGGTTTTTTCGTGGACGTCAGCCCCGCCATTCTGCTGCTCACCCCGGTGTTCCTGCCGGCGCTCAAACTGCTGGGGATTTCGCCGATCCAGTTCGGCGCCGTTATGATCACCGGGTTGGCGGTCGGCCTGGTCACCCCGCCGGTGGGCATGTGCCTCAATGTCTGCTCGGCCATTTCAAAGCAGAGCATCATCAGTATTTTCCGCGGCGCACTGCCTTTCCTGGTGGCCGACCTGCTGGTGCTGCTGCTGATTTCACTTTTTCCGGCGCTCAGCACCTGGCTCCCCGAACTGTTGATGGGACGGTAAAGCGGTAAGACATCTGAAAGCACAGGGAGAGTTGTCGACACAGTGTCGGTGCGAAGCGTCCTTTTGGCGGCAGTAGTGGAATGCTTGCGGAAACAACGGCAATGAAACACTCAAAGAGGAAAGGAGGTTTTCCTATGGCGGAAGAGATCAAGGTGGGGTGCGCCCGGCCCACGGGCGGTCCCGTGGGGGAACCCTCACCGGTTCCTGAAGAAAAACCGCAGCAGCAGATCAAGGAGGTAAAAACCATGCTCACCGTGGGGAAGAAGGCGCCGGATTTCACGTCGCCGGCCTATCACAAGGGAAAGTTTGTTTCCGTCAAACTATCGGAATACCTTGGAAAGTGGGTAATTCTCTGTTTCTATCCCGGGGATTTTACCTTTGTCTGAGCGACCGAGATCTCGGCGGTCGCCGAGAAATACCCCGAATTCCAGAAGCTGGGTGTTGAAGTTCTTTCGATGAGCGTTGACAGCGTTTTTGTCCACAAGATGTGGAACGACCATGAACTCTCCAAAATGGTTCAGGGGGGCGTCCCCTTTGCCATGCTGTCGGACGGAGGGGGGAAGGTTGGCTCCGTCTACGGGGTGTACCTGGAGGATGCGGGGGTCGAGGCGCGAGGAAGGTTCATCATCGATCCCGACGGCGTCATTCAGGGATTTGAGGTCCTGACCCCGCCGGTGGGACGAAACATCGGCGAGAGCTTTCGCCAGATCCAAGCTTTCCAGCATGTCCGCAACAGCAAGGGCGCTGAAGCCACGCCTTCGGGATGGAAGCCGGGCAAACTGACGTTGAAGCCGGGTCCGGATCTGGTCGGCAAGGTCTGGGAGGTCTGGAAGACCGGCATGGCGTTCGACTGAAACAGGGAAGTAATCAAGGTATCGGGATGGGTCCGTTGAGAGTCCAGGCCGGCAGTTCCGCCGGCCTGGCAAAATAGTCTTCGGCCGGGCATGGCGCGAATCCATGCCCCTTTCAGTCTATTTTCTACCCGGTGAAATCGTGATAAAACGAGATCGTTTTTTTCTGCCCGATAAACATGATATTATTCATTCGTATTTTTTCGCGCTGCCGTCTTGGTAGGTTTCCTTCTTTCTGGTTGGCAGCCTCTGCTTGAATTGGTCTACAGCGTATCGGCAGGCGTTAAAGCCTTCCTGGCGATGCGCCGAGGCGACCGCGATCACCAGATTTATTTCTCCGACATTCAGTTTGCCTATCCGGTGGGATATGGCCATATTGCTTATCGGCCACTGTCTTTTGGCCGCATCGGCAATTTTTTGTAACTGGGCTGTGGCCTCTTCGTCGGGATCTCTGTATTCCACTGAAAGGACCGGCTTCCCTTCGGAGCAATCCCGAATCAGCCCGATGTAGGTGACAACGCAGCCGCAAGTGCTGCTTCGGACTTTGGCGATCACGCTTTCCGGAGAAAGCGGGTGTCCTGTAATCTCAATCATATCGTCTGCTCCTGTTTTTTATATCGGTTTTCTCGTGATGTGAGTTGATAAATTACGCTTCCACCACCGTTTTCATGTTGCAGAAAAAGAAGCGATCTCCAACACCAGGGCATTGTTTACGATCGCTTTCCCCTGACCGGTATCCGGCAGGTCGTTTCCGCCTTCGGTTTCCATGAATATCGATAGACCGTGTTCCGCCACGGCCCCGGGAAGGTGAAAAACGCAATTTTCGCTGACGATTGTGGCTTTGATCTTCATAGGTGGAATCTCCTTTGCCGACCATTATAACATGGGTCATATGCCAATATGATAATAATATTCAATTATCTATGAAATTAATTTGTTGCAAATATTATCGGCGGCAATGGCATGTCCATTGATCCTTCCCTGTCGTATGGATTCATCCGCGGGAGTCGCACAATTGCATCCTTTCATTTGCCTCAGCTGTTGTCATTTGCAACCCAGCCGCCGGTCATTTATTCTTTTTGAAGAACGCAAGATATTATTATGATTATCGATATGTCCTTTTCAGCGCATTCACTGACTTTTGGCACTGTTTTTGATGAAAGAGAGGCAAAGGGAGCACAATGAATGAAGGTCGCGGTGACAGTCTGGGAAAACACGGTTTCAACGGTTTGCGATTTCTGCAACCGTCTGCTGGTTTTTGATGTGATGGGGAACGAGGTTAAAAACAAATCGTTCATGCCCTTTGAAACCAGAATTTTGCCGGAGAGAGTGAACATACTCGAAGAACTTGGGGTTGAGGTGTTGTTGTGCGGCGCTATTTCCCGGCCCCTGGAAAGGATGATCCGCACATCCGGTGTAAAGGTGATCCCTTGTCTGCGCGGGTCCATTGAAGAGGTTATCGGTGCTTATCTGGTCGGCGGCCTTTCCGATGCCCGCTTTACTCTCCCCGGCTTCGGCCCGGGGGCAAGCTGTATACGCGGGAGAAGACAGCGTCGCGGCGGCGTCTGCCGATTACCCGACAATTTGAAGGGCAAAGAGGGAGAAGGACGAGGGTGATTCACCCCTTTTTAAGACAGCAAACCAGAGGAAAAGGAAGGTAAAAAATGAAAATAGCGATTACAGCCAGTGGAGAGGATCTCAACAGCCCGGTCGATCGTGTTTTTGGCAGGGCGAAGTATTTTGTGATCACGGATCCGGAGGAGACAAGCGTTGAAGTGTTGGGAAACAGCCAGAACATAAACGCGGCTCAGGGGGCTGGTATTCAAGCGGCTCAGCAGATAGCCAATAAATGCATCGATGTCGTGCTGACCGGCAATGTAGGGCCCAATGCCTTCAAGGCATTGGATGCGGTTTCCATCAAGGTTTACCAGTTCGGAAGCGACGTTCTGACGGTCCGCGATGCAGTGGCCGCGTGGAAGGAGGGGCGCCTGCAGGAAGTGAAAGCGCCCACTGCCAAGGGACATGGATTTTAAACGGGGAGTTGAATATCTGAAACGGTCATCCATAAGCAGGTTCGGAATGTTCCTGCTTTTGGAATATCAGACGGGAGGTGATCGAATGCCAAGAGGAGACGGAACAGGACCCAGGGGAATGGGAGCGGGTGGTGGAATGGGGAAAGGTCAGGGAGGCCGAAAACCCGGCCGCATGGGTGGACCCCGCGCGGCAGGACCGTCAGGCGACTGCGTTTGCCCTCAGTGCGGGCACAAGGAACCGCATAAACGCGGAGTTCCCTGTATGGAGCGAAAATGTCCCGAGTGCGGGGCTGCGATGGCCAGGGAATAAATAGGAGGAGGATACGATCATGCCCAGAGGCGATGGGACGGGTCCCGGTGGAATGGGCGCGGGGACGGGACGAGGTTTGGGCGGCTGCACGTTGAGAGGAGCCCGTGCGCCAAAGGACCGCAGCGCCGGATTTGCGCAGAGGATCGAGGATTCCGGATCAGGTTCGGACGGCCGGCTTGCAGGTCGCGGCAAAGGAATCGGCATGACCATTTTGGATCTGCTGTTTTCATTGTTCGAGCGCGTTACCAGGAAGTGAAGGCGCGGGCAGCGAAGAATTGCGGCGACTTCTGATGACTTGTAAAACATCATAAAGGAGGTAAAGATTATGCCAGGTGGAGATAGAACAGGTCCTGTGGGTATGGGACCCAGGACAGGCAGGAGCGCGGGTTTCTGCGCCGGATACGGGGTTCCGGGATATGCAAATCCCGGTTACGGTGCGGGCGGATCTGTTTTCGGAGGGCGCGGCGGTCGGGGACGGCGCAACCGCTTCTTTACGACCGGCGTGCCGGGATGGCATTCCTTTGCCGGGAATCCGATTCCCGGCGGGATGTTCTTTTCCGCGCAGACGGAGACGCCGCAAAATGAATTGGATGTCTTAAAGGGACAGGCCCAAGATCTGGAAAACGGCCTTAAAGAACTTCAGGCGCGCATGGAAGCTTTGGCGTCGATAAACAAAACCGAATAACCGTTTGGAGCGTCGGCAAAGGATGATGTGCAACCCCCTTCCCTCCCCTTGCCGGCGCTTCTTTGTTCAGCAAGAGGAGTCTGTTTTGAAGATCGCCATTGCCAGCGGAAAGGGCGGTACCGGGAAGACGACGATTGCCGTCAATCTTGCCCTGACCATCGCATCTTTGGGCCAACCGGTCACCCTGCTCGATTGCGATGTCGAGGAGCCGAATTGCCGCCTTTTTCTCAAGCCGGAGATCACCGGATTTCGCCCGGTCAACATTCCCCAGCCGAAGGTGCTGGAGGAGCGGTGCAACGGTTGCGGCGTCTGCGCCCACGTTTGTGAGTATCATGCGCTGATCGTGATGGGGAAGCAAGTCCTGGTCTTTCGGGAACTCTGTCACGGATGCGGCGCCTGCTTTTGGTTGTGTCCGGAAAAGGCGATCGTCGAGGAGGAACATCCGATCGGGTCGGTTGAAGAAGGCATCAGCCACGGCATCCGTTTTGTTCAGGGACAATTGAATATCGGCGAAGTGATGAGCCCCGCCGTCATCCGCCAGGTGCGGTTGCAGGGTGAAATCACGGGCGACTGCATCATCGATTCGCCGCCCGGAACCTCATGCCCCGTGGTGGAGTCGGTCCGGGGGACGGATTTTGTCCTGCTGGTGACGGAGCCGACGCCCTTCGGACTCCATGACCTGACGCTGGCAGTCGGGATGGCGCGGGCGCTTTCGAGGCCCTTCGCCGTTGCCCTGAACCGTTGCGACGCGGGAGACGAGGGGGTCCGCTCCTATTGCAAGCGCGAGGGGATCGAGATCCTGTTGTCCATTCCCGACGACCGACGGATTGCGGAGAGCTATGCCCGGGGGGATATCGATCTCTCGAAGCTGCCGGAGTATCGGGAGGTGTTCGATTGCTGTTACCGGCGCATCGCGGCCTTGGTGAAAAAAGGGCAGAACGGGATTGATCAGGGAAAGAGGGGACGTGCCGCATGAAAGAGGTTGTCGTGATCAGCGGCAAGGGCGGCACGGGAAAGACCACTCTGGTCGCAGCATTTGCCGCGCTGGCCGAATGGAAGATCCTGGTGGACTGTGATGTAGATGCGGCGGATCTGCATCTGGTGCTCAATCCGCGGATCGATCGCCGGGAGGATTTCTCCGGGGGGAAAAAGGCCGCCATCCTTGATGAGCGCTGCACCGGTTGCGGCAAATGTCAGGAGGTGTGCCGCTTCGCTGCGGTGTCGTCCATTGCCGGTCCCGATGGGCAAAACCGGTTTAGGGTGGATCCGATTTCCTGCGAGGGTTGCGGCCTTTGTGCCCGTTTTTGCCCGGCAGAGGCGATCCTCTTTGAACCGGTCGTCAGTGGACAATGGTTCATCTCGTCGACGATCTACGGGCCCATGGTTCATGCGAGACTCGGCATCGCCCAGGCCAACAGCGGGAAACTGGTCAGCCTATTGCGCCGAGAGGCCCGGGGCATTGCGGAAAAAGATGGGTTCCATCTGCTGATCGCGGACGGTTCACCCGGCATCGGGTGCCCCGTCATCGCCTCCATCACCGGGGCCGATCTCGTGGTCGCGGTGACGGAACCGACCTGTTCCGGTCTTCACGATGTTCAGCGCGTCGTGGACCTGACCAGCCATTTCCGAATCCCCCTGATGCTCTGTATCAACAAATGGGACATCCATCCCGAAATGGCTGACCGGATCGAGCAAGAAACCGCGCAACGGGGCGTCCGGATGGGCGGAAGGATCCGCTATGATCCGGCGGTGACCAAGGCGCAGATCATGAAAACCACAATCGTGGAGTACACCGGCGGCGCGATTTCCGTCGACATCCAGTCCGTATGGCGTAATGTGGTCTATGCCCTCGGCTGATTTTATGCGATAGCTGGTGAAAATTTGAAATCCAGGAGAGGATAATGGTCCACAAAGAAGCGTCGGGGGACCGGCCTCTAAGGATGAATAAGGTCCTTGATAGAACTGTTGTATTTGGATAAGGTGGGTCTGAATAATATTCCGGGAGGGGATGTAATGCCAATTTACGAGTATGAATGTGCAGTGTGCGGGAATACTTCCGAGTTCATCGAAGGGCTTTCCGGTGGAGGCGGGGGCAAGGTTTGCAGTCACTGCGGCGGCGATTCGCTGCGGCGCGTTTTGTCAAAAGGCGTCTCCGCCCGGATGGACGGAATCATCGGGGATCGGGGCGGAAAAACCTGCTGCGGCCGGGATGATCGTTGCGGGAGCCCGCCGTGTGATGAGCCCGGGAGTTGCTGCCGGTAGAGGCGTTGGATTCAGTCCGTTTCGCACTGAAAAAGGGGAGGAGAGAGAATGGGACAGAAGGATCAAATCAAGGTCGGGATCATCATTTGCGATCGCTATCACCGTTGCGCGGGCGGGAAGTGCTTCCGGGCGCTGCGCGAGAGGGAGGGAGCCTTCAGCCCTTATCGTGACCGGGATGCAAGCCTGGTGGGATACGCAACCTGTGACGGCTGCCCCGGCGGCAACATCGAATATGCCCCGGAGGAGATGGTCCGCAACGGGGCTAACGTGATCCATCTGGCAACCGGTCTGATCGTCGGCTATCCGCCTTGCCCGAGGATCGGTTTTTTTCGGGATTTCATCCAGTCGCGATTCGGAATCGATGTCGTCTTCGGCACCCATCCGATTCCTCAGAAATACTATCTGGTTCACCAAGGACTTCATACTTGGGATTCCCCGTTCTGGAAGGAAGTCACCCGCGGCGTCATGGGCGATGAAGGGATCCGCCGCGCGTATGACTGAACGGAAGCAGATGCGCAGACTCATCCTGATGCGGGCACCATCCGCTTTCAGCAGATATTTCAATTTCACATAAGGAGCGATGAAGATGGAGAAAAAAAGAAGGATCGTGGTCATTGGAGGGTCCGCCGCGGGGCCCAAGGCGGCGGCCAAGGCCAGGCGAATCGACAACAATGCCGAAGTGACCATCCTCCAGAAGGCCGCGGACCTCTCCATGGCCTCCTGCGGCTATCCCTATTACGTCGGCGGTTTTTTCGACGACCGGAACCAGTTGATCTGTACGCCCACCGGGGTGATACGGAATCCCCAGTTCTACCTGAACGCCAAGGACATTGCGGCCAAAGTCAACACGGAGGCCACGGCCGTCGACCGGGACAAACGGATCGTCTCCTTCCGGAACACGCTCACCGGCGAGACGGCGGAGATGGCCTACGACAAGCTGATTCTCGCCACCGGCGCCGTGCCGCGGATGCCGCCCATTCCGGGTGTGGACCTGGAGGGGATCACCACGCTGCAATCCATGAAGGATGCCGATTGCCTGCGCAAGATTGCCGACGAGGGAAAGATCAAGAAGGCGGTGGTCGTCGGCGGCGGCCTCATCGGGATCGAAACCTGCGAGGCCCTTCAACTGGCCGGCATCGAGATCACCGTGGTCGAACTCCTGCCCCAGCTCCTGATCTTTCTCGATTGGGAACTGGCGAAACTCGTGGAAAACCACGTCCGGAGCAAGGGCGCGAACATCATCACGGACAACGGGATCGCCGCCTTTCTCGGCGAGAACGGGAAGCTCACGGGCGTCAAGCTGCAGAACGGGACCGAACTGCCCTGCGAACTGGCGGTGGTGGCGATCGGCGTTATCCCGAACGTGAAGTTGGCCCGGGAGATCGGCCTGGAGATCGGACAGACCGGCGGGGTTCGGGTCAACGAATACATGCAGACCTCGGACCCCGACATCTATGCCATCGGCGATTGCGTGGAGACGCTCAACCGAATCACCGGGAAAAAGGTTTTGGCCCCCATGGGCGATCTGGCAAACCTTCAGGGGCGCGTGGCCGGGGAGAACGCCGCATCCGACAACTGCGTGACCTTTCCCGGAACGATCCAGACGGGAATCTGCAAGGTCTTCGATTTCTCGGCTGGCTCGACGGGTCTTTCCGAGTCGAATGCAAAGCGGCTCGGATACGATGATATCGTGACCGCGCTCAGCGCCAGCCCCGACAAGCCCGGTTTCATGGAGGGAAAACTCCTGGTGACGAAGCTGGTGGCCGATCGCAAGACAGGGCGGATTCTCGGCGCTCAGTGCGTCGGTCCCGGGAACGTGAACCGGCAGATCGCCCAGTGGGCCATGGCCATCCAGGGACACCTGACCGTCGAGGATGTCGTGAATTCCGATCTACCCTATGCGCCGCCCTTCTCCCTGGCGATCGACCACGGCATTGCCGCCGCCCACGTCCTGCAGAACAAGATGAAGGGACGGATGAAGGGGATCTCCTGTGCCGAGGTTCATCGCAAGGTGGCGGGCGGAGAGGCTCCCTTCCTGATCGATGTCAGACAGCCCGAAGAGTTCGAGCAGATGCGCCTGGGGATCGGCGAGACGCTCATGCCCCTGGGGGCGCTGCGCAAGCGCCTCAGTGAACTTCCCCAGGACAGGGAAAAGGAGATCATCTGCTACTGCAAGATCTCGCTCAGGGGCTACGAGGCCGCACTGGTGCTCGAGGGGAACGGCTGGAAAAATGTGAAGGTCATGGAGGGCGGCGTGATGGCCTGGCCCTTCCCGCGGGAAAAGTAAGACAGATCACATAGGCGCCCATGAACCACCATAGCCCCATAGCGGCAGAAGGGTTTCCCCTGATCGCCGTCCCGGCGGTCTTTGCCGTCATCGCCCTGGCTTTCGGCTGGCGCATCCCGGCCGCCATTCTTGGTTTGCTGGCGCTGTTTGTGGTCTGGTTCTTTCGAAATCCGGAAAGAAAAATAACCGGGAACGCAAAACTGATCGTCTCACCGGCCGACGGAAAGATCCTTCGGGTCGATGAGGTCGCCGGTCATGGGCTGCTTGAAGGGTCTTTGAATAAAATCAGCATCTTCATGAGCGTATTGAATGTGCACGTCAACAGGATGCCCTGTGACGGGGTCATTGAAGACGTCCGCTATCATGAGGGTCGCTTTGTCTCCGCCAATCTGGACAAGGCCTCGCAAGACAATGAAAGGAATGAACTCTTGATCCGTATGCCCAATGGCAACAAGATGCTGGTCGTCCAGATCGCGGGTTTCATCGCCCGGAGGATCGTCTGCCGGGCAGTGCAGGACATGCGCTTGCAGAAAGGGGAGCGTTTCGGCCTGATTCGCTTCGGATCACGGGTCGAAGTGTTTTTACCCGGCGGCACCCGTATCATGGTGTCCGCGGGCGACAAGGTCAGGGGCGGCGAAACCCCCATTGCGGAGTTGCCCTGATGAACAGGGATTGTTCATAGTTTTCTTGAAAATCATCCGCACACAAGCGGGACCACAGGTAAATTCAGAATGTTGGATGTAGTCGGGTATTTTTAAACTCATCGTATGCTTTCCTATAGCTTAAGCAGGAATAGACATCATGTTATTCTATAGCGGTTGTGAAGGCGTGACCGCCGTGTTGAATTTTCTCAGATAGAAGAGATGGCCGTCGTGTTTGATTTCCGCCAGTTCTCCATGCGCCAACAGGCGGTCCACAATGGCCCACGAGGCTCCGGCCTTTGATAAAAGCGCATCCACCGCCTCTCTTCGCATCGGATGAACCGCGGTAATGCTCAGAAGATCCTTTTTGATATCGCCGGTAAAGGCAAACGCGTCTCCCTCATAGCCGATCAGATATTCCACATGCTTAACTTTTTCGGCGAAGATCCTGTACGCTCGGTTCACGGCCCCTTCATCGGGGGCACGAACCCATTTCAGAGTCGGCGGTCGGATCGGAATGCTCAAATACGCCGCGGAAGGCTGCAAATTCCGGATGAATTCCGCGATCTCCCTCAGGCAATGATCGCTTTCATTGATGTCCTGCACGAGCATCGTTTCGGTGACCAACTTTCCAGTGAAAGTCTCGGCGAATTCCTTCATCCCCTGAAGCATTGTGGATAATCCGAGCAGTTTGTGGGGACGATCGATCCGCCTCCAGATCCGTTCCTTCACGGCATCAATTTTCAGCGAAACCCAATCGGCTTTGGCGAGTTCTTCTCTCACGTCGTCGCGCCAGAGAAGAGAACCGTTCGTGATGACACCGACGGGAATCCCCAAAGACTTCAGCATCGTCAGTTCGCTGCCAAGGTTGATGTCCAAGGTAGGCTCACCGTCCGGGACGAAGGCGAGGTAGTCCACCGGCTCCGCCGTCTCATTCGTCTTGGCCAGCCTGCCCCGCACATCCCGGAAGATCTCTTCCGGTTGGTAAAAGGCGCGACGATCCAGCATCATGGCCGTGGTGCGTCCCACCTGACAGTAGAGGCAGGAATAGGTGCACATCTTGGACGGAATGTTGTTGATCCCCAGGCTCTTTCCGAGACGCCTCGATGGAACGGGTCCGTAAGAGTATTGAAAGCCGCTTGCAGTCATGATTCAGACCTCCCCGCTTGTTCCGGTTTTCGCAAACTGAAACGTCCATCGGTTGCTTCCGGCAAAAGGGAAAAGGCCGCCGATAGGAAAACTGCCTTGGCCGCAGCCAAAATCCAGAACCGTCATCCCGGATTGTACACCTTCCGCTTGAAGTATCTTGATGGGTGGACGGAACCAGTCCCGGAGGTGGAACTCCAGCGACATCAGGCGGAAAGCAAGGTTGCTCTGGTGGTGCTTAAGGTTCATCTCATGTACGGCAGGGTCAGCAGACACTATTCTGGCCGCGTTCAGCGTTTAGCGAACGAAACAGGGAATACAGTCGAGAGATTTTTTCATCCGTCATATCCCCGCCGACCACGCCGTTGAGCCGTTTGCTCATCGATGTTATCCTGCCAGCCGTTGCGCGTCTTTTCAATACAGTCGAATTTAACCGTGTACGGCTTGATATCAATAAGTGGAGTGCCGTCAAGAATGTCCACCCTCTCAAGGTGCAACACATTGCCTTCACGGCGAACCAATTCAACGATGCTCAACCCGACGGCATTGGGGCGGCGAGGAGATCTCGTCGCGAATACACCTCGTTCGATGTTCTCCATAAAAGGCATGACCATCAGCTTAGCGGATCCTGCCCGATCGAAATGATAGATCAGGTACAAGTGTGAAAATCCATCCAGGTCTTGCAACCCTGCCGCAAATTCCGGAAAGATTTCCGCCTGCCCCTTGCAGTCCTTCGCGTATGCCGGCTGGATGGGTGTCTTCTCTGCGGCGATGTGTTCACTGTGGATCACGCCGATAGGGTTGTAGAAGATTTCCGTTTTGCTCATGCCCAATGTCCTCCGAAATGCATGGTGAAGCACGATTGGCCGCGTCGCTCTGGAAGCCAACGCGGCCATCGCGTGTTTGATTCCAACCGGAATCATTGATCTGCGGTTCCGGCTTCGATGTCCGCAAGACGCTTCTTGATGGAATCCATTTCCGGCTGCAGGGCCTCGGCCCGGCTTTTGAGCGCCTGCTTTTCCATTTCCGGATCGGGTGCCGGGTATAACGCGGGGTAACCATAAGGCGTTGCATACCTGCTGAAACGCATCCAGCCCGGCTGACCGGTGGCGTAGTACATGTTCCGCCATCCGCGTCCGCCACCGCCGAATCCGCACGCCAATGCTCCGCCGCCGGCTCTCCGGCCGCCCTGACCTTGCCCCTGTCCGCCTCCCATGCCTCTTCCACCTTGTCCCATTCCGTTCATGATATTTACCTCCCGATTAATGCTGCGCCGGCCGCCGAACCGATGGCGCCTTCGCCCGAAACAACCCGGCATAGCAAAAGCGCTCTGAGCGAATCCGCTGGAAAACCACACCCGAATCACCTCGCGCAGATCTCCCGAAACAAAAGGAACAACCTGAATACCGCAACCGATGACCATTTCCTGCAATGGTCTGGATATCGCGCCACAAATCAACGTGCCGACACCCAATTCCGCCAAGCGGAGCGCCTTTTGAACCGGCAGATCGCCAGTCAGCGGCTCCTGATCTTCCCGAACAATCCGCCCGAATTCCACCTCGACGATGTAAACCTGCCGGGCGGGGTCACAGACCGGCGCGATTCGATTTTCCCAGAAAGCAAAGGTTGTTTTCATCTTTCAAATTCGCATTTAGCGTTCGTGCATTGAAATAGAGCAAGCGTCGTGCCACAGCCATCGGTCAGGTCGGAAGGATCGGATATCCACTACGACACTGCTTTTGGAAAGATACCGGGAGGGAGAGCGGAACAGAAACACAGTAGCGTGCATGCTACTGTACCCACTCCTGATCGATGCATCAACGCTACTTGTTGCATCGATTGCGGCCGTCCTGCTTTGGCGGGGTGATTCCCAACTTCTCCATTTGTCGGAACAGCGTGGTCTTGTGGATCCCCAGCGTCCGCGCTGCTGCAATGCGGTTGAAAGCGTTGCGTTCAAGCGCCGTGCGGATCGCCTGGCCTTCTAAAATATCATGAGCGGAACCAATATCGGATCCCCAACCTGCCGCCGAGCCTCGCGCCCTCAACTCTTCGGGCAGATGCCGGATGTCGATGTATCCTTCATGGCAGAGGATAAAGGCATGCTCGATGGCGTTTTCCACCTCACGGATATTGCCCGGCCAGTCGTGGGCCATCAGCAGCGAAAGGGCTCTGCGATGTCAAGGTTATTTTATGACCACCTCATGCTTCATCGTTCGTGAAAAGGGGTCAATGAAGCGGCCCGTCATCGAACCTTTGACTCAGATCGGAATGATCATCGGAGTCTCACGTCTGCATCCTTTTATGAACTGCCGTTGTCTTTTGCAATAACAGAGCCAGTGTTTTTCCACACAACCTTTTCACATTAAAGGATAAATTGTTTTTAAAGCCCGATTGCCAACTTATGGCATCATTTTTGATAGCAAGGAGAACAAAAAACGAGACGCTCTCGACGGTTTGCTTTTTTTGTACAGCATCATGCTACTTTCTTTTTCATCGACCGTCTCGGAAAAAAGCGCATTCACCAATACCTTTTGGAGGGATGAAGATGAACAGGACAATCGCAATTGTAGGCGCTTCGGCTGACCGCACGAAGTATGGGAACAAGGCTGTTCGGGCATTTGTTCAGGGAGGGTGGACCGTTTATCCGGTCAATCCAGCCATCAATGAAGTAGAAAGGCTGAAATGTTACGCCTCGGTCAGCGACGTTCCTGGTCCCGTCGATCGCATATCCATGTATGTGCCTCCGAATATAGGCCGGAGAATGCTTGCGGCAATCGCGGTAAAATCGCCGCGTGAATTTTTTCTGAACCCGGGTTCGGATGATCCTGATCTTGTGAGAGAGGCCGAAGGATTGGGGCTAAATCCTATCGTTGCATGCAGTGTTGTAAATATCGGCTTGCGTCCGGAGATGTTTCCCGACAAGTAGTTTGGCTCGGCTTTTGGGCAACCGTTGTCCGGGGAAGCTCGTTGCATCGCATGGGGGTTGAAATCATGAAAATTTGGAATAAACAGAAAGGATGACAGAGACGCATGAAGATCGCGGTAGCCAGTGGCAAGGGCGGGACGGGTAAGACAACATTTTGCGTGAATTTGGCCTATGCGCTCGCCGAGCGCGGCGAAAAGGTCAGGTTGTTGGACTGTGATGTGGAAGAGCCCAACGACTATTTGTTTGTTCAACCGAAGTTCGATGCGCAAACGGCCGTTGAGGCATTGCGACCTGTCTGGAGCGAGGATTTATGCACCGGTTGCGGCGAGTGCGCAGCGGCATGTCGTTACAACGCCATGGCGGTGGTCAAAGGCAAAGTGCTGATTTTCAATGAACTATGTCACGCCTGCGGGCTTTGTTCCCTGGTTTGCCCGGAAAAGGCGCTGACCGATAAACCCTCGCCGATCGGCACCGTAGAGATATCCTCACAAAATCCACCCTTTTTCTTCGCCCACGGAACGCTGAACATCGGCGAGGTGATGGCGCCCGCAGTCATTCGCCGAGTGAAATCCCTTGTCGATCCGGAATGCATCAATATTATCGATGCATCTCCGGGAACATCCTGTCCGGTTGTCGAGACGGTGGATAACGCGGATGTTGCGGTTTTGGTCACGGAACCCACGCCTTTCGGTCTGAACGATCTGAAGCTTGCCGTCAACATGACGCTGAAAAAAAGGATACCCACCTGCATTGTCATCAACCGCTCCGATGGAAACGATTCATTGATTTCCAAGTATGCCGAACGCGTGAAAGTTCCCATCACGGGTAGAATTCCATTCAAGCGTAAATACGCCGAGTCCTACTCCAGCGGAACCATCCTTACGCATATTTACCCGGAATTTCGGGAAAACCTGTTGAACATTTTTTCCAACATTTCCCGGTTGGCTGGTACCGTTCCGCCGGATATTCCGGCTGATGAAGTGTTCTCCATCGAAACGGAAAACCTTGAGCCTTTCACCCCCGGGACGTCTTCCAGTTTCAAGGAAATTGCCGTGATCAGCGGCAAAGGGGGATCGGGGAAAACCACTTTACTGGCCTCCCTGGCCATGCTCGCCGACAACAAGGTTTTGGCCGACAACGATGTAGATGCCGCGGATCTGCATCTGCTCCTTGGGCCTATTGTTCGAGAAGCGCATGATTTTGTCGGTGGAATGAAGATGGTCATCGATCCGAATCCATGTACGGCCTGCGGTCAATGCACACCTGCCTGTCGTTTCGGGGCGATACACCCGGATGGGCCGATCAAAGATCCGGACATCCAAACCTTTCGAATCGATGAATTTTCCTGCGAAGGATGCGGCGTGTGCGAGTATATCTGCGCCTTCGACGCGATTACGACCAGGCAAAACACCGTGGGAAAATGGTTTATTTCGGGCACGGACTACGGTCCGATGGTCCATGCCCGCCTGGGGATCGCGGAGGAAAATTCCGGACGCCTGGTGACCCAGGTGCGGAACGTCGCCGCAGAGCTTGCCAAAAATCTGGGGAAGGGGCTTATTCTCAGCGACGGTCCTCCAGGGACCGGATGTCCCGTGATTGCCTCCGTCAGCGGTGCGGACATGGTTCTCATCGTTACGGAGCCGACGGTTTCGGGCGTTCATGACATGCAGCGGGTATTGGAACTCGCGGCTCATTTCCGAATTCCATCGCTGATCGTTGTGAACAAAGCCGATCTGAATGCCGAACAAACCCAGCGCATTAAGACCATTGCCTCGGAGATGGGGTCGAAAGTGATCGCTGAAATTCCTTTTGACCGCAATGTCAACGATGCCCTCATGGCGGGTAAAACCGTGATCGAATACGGAAAAGGACCGGCACTCGGCGCCATCGTCCGCCTTTGGGGGGAGCTCGAAACCATGATGAAGAAAGGGGTATGATCCTATGAAAATTGCCGTTAGTTCCGCAGGACAGACGCTTGATGATTCCGTCGACGCTCGCTTCGGACGGTGCGCGTACTTTTTGGTTATCGATCCGGACACTTCGGAGTTTGAACCGATTCAGAATCCCAACATTGCCTTGGGCCACGGCGCGGGAATCCAATCCGCTCAGTTGTTGGCCAACAAGGGTGTGACCATCTTACTGACCGGCAATTGCGGTCCCAATGCCTTTCAGACCTTAGCCGCGGCCGGAATCCAAGTCATAACCGGCGTCGCCGGACAGGTTCGCGAAGCGGTCAGAATGTATAAATCCGGGGCGATGGCCGGCGCTTCCGGCCCCAACGTCCAGGGTCATTTTGGCACGGGGATGGGCGGCGGCATGGGCATGGGCCGAGGCATGGGCATGGGCCGAGGCATGGGTATGGGCGGTGGAATGGGGCGAGGCATGGCCATGGGGCAAAACGTTCAAAATGTCCCGCCAACCCATCCAACAGAGGGTCCTTCTGCCGGAGCGACCGGCAAAAAGGAGGAAATTGCCGCGCTGAAAGAACAGGCTGAAACCTTGAAGAATCAGATGGACCAGATCACAGCCCGAGTGAAAAAACTGGAAAGAGAAGAAGGATGAAGGCGCCATCCGTGATCAGCGGAGAAAGCTGATGATGAAATTGCGAGGGGAATCGTTGAATTTGAGAATTTTCCCCGATGAGGTCCTTCGACAAGCCTGCGTACCAGTGGAAAAGTTCAACACGGAACTTCACGATTTGATCGACGAGATGCTTGGCCTGATGTGTTTGGAGGGCGGTAAGAATGTTCAAAACAGTGTTGTATGAGCTCAGATCTCACGCCCCCTTCACTTTATTGGGAACGCTGACCGGAATGATCATCCTCTGGATTTCCCTAAGCACCCAATTGTCCCGCTCAATGTTCGAAACGTTTTTCTGGGTTCTGCATCCTTCTCACGTATTCTTGAGCGCGTTGGTAACAACCGCGATGTACCGGCGCCATGCACAGGGAAAGATCTTACTGACCCTGGCAGTCGGTTACTTCGGATCCGTCGGCATCGGCACCTTGAGCGATTGTATTATCCCTTACATTGGTGAGATCCTCTTAGAGATGCCGAATCGTGGTCTTCATCTCGGATTTATGGAGAAATGGTGGATCGTCAACCCATTGGCATTCGCCGGGATCGCGTTTGCCTATTGGCGGAAGGAGACAAAATTCCCCCATGCGGGACACGTGTTGCTCAGCACTTGGGCGTCCCTGTTCCACATGATCATGGCTTTGGGAAGCGATGTTGGTTTTTTCACTGTGGCGGTAATGACACTGTTCTTATTCCTGGCGGTCTGGGTTCCCTGCTGTACAAGTGATATCGTCTTCCCTTTGCTGTTCGCGATAAGAGGGAAGAAATGAAGATACAGGCGGAGTTGAGTCTTTATCCCTTGAAAACCGACTTGATCGAAAATGCGGTCGCGAATTCCATTAAAGAGCTTTCAAAATCAGGGATATCCGTTGTTCCCGGCCAGATGAGCACCCTGGTTGCCGGTGAAAGCGATGGGATCTTTCGCGTCGTCGGCGAATGTTTTGAGAAGGCCTGCCGGACCGACAAGATTGTTTTGGTCGTCAAGTTTTCCAACGCCTGTCCCGAAAAAGCGATGGGAAAAGAGGACGGCATAACGACGTTCATCGGCGCCGCTCGGGGATTGAAAACGACTGACCTTCGAAAAGGCTCAATAGCAATGGCGGTTGAAATTGACGAAAGCAAGTGTACGGGTTGCGGAATATGTGTCCAGGTCTGCCCCGTGGAGGCCATAACGGTTGAGCGTGTGGCAAAAATCAATCCGGAGACCTGCAAGGGTTGCGGGTCCTGCGTTGCTGAATGCCCCAACGAAGCCATTTTCGCGGAAGGGATGCAGCCCGCGTCGCCTTCTCGGGTGAATCACACGCTCTCGTCCCATATTTCTACAACGCGAGTGGCAACAGCACCGACCCTGTCCCGGGTTTTCAGTAATCAGTCAGGTTTTCAACGGGTCGTAGGAAGCGGCGGCCTCTTGAAGCAGATCTTCGATTTTTTCAGAAGCTCTGCAGGGCAAGGCGGCGGACGAGGCAGAGGTCGCGGCGGGGGGAGAGGTCATGGAAAAGGAAGGAGAGCATAAACCCAGCGAGGCAATCGGACAGAATTGTTGTGATCGACGGGTTTCAAGATCTTCGTGAGATGTTGCCCCATATTCGCCTGTGTCGGGAGCTAAGCCCCGGAGTCCTGGCGGAAGCTGCGAAAACAGGATCGGTGTCCAACGGCAATTTGACCACTCTATCCGATTTCCTCGTCATGATGGCCACCTGGTGTTATGATATGAACTACCGGCCTACCCGGCGCCTCGCCATTAAACGGGGCCTTTTATCTCGCATCCGGCGTGAGCTGCCGGATACGAAACCCGTCAGGGATCTGTTCGTAGGCATCACCGAAGAGCTGCAGAAAACAGCAAAGATAACGACTGTAAACAACAGAAAGGGGGACGGAATCATGCCAAAAGGGGATACAATCGGTTTGCATAGTAACTGGACGGGAACGGGAGGGGTAACGGTAACAGCCTTCAACAAGCTTCAGGTCGCCCGAACGAGCCAGACTATCGAGCTTTCAGCCAGGGATTTGGCAGCACTTGGCGAAAAGGACCTAACCAAAATCCATGTCAAAGATTCGATTGGCAAGGAATTACTTTGCCAGGCCGTGGACACCGATGGGGACTACACCCCGGACCAAGTGATCTTCCAGGCTGACTTTGCTGCCGGTCAGACCCAGGACTTTACAGCCACCGCGGGTGACAAGTGTGTGTACACCCAGAACCAGTTCAGGGCCTATGGCCGCTTTGTACGGGAGCGGTTCGACGACTTCTGCTGGGAAAATGATCGTATCGCCCACCGGATGTACGGCAAGGCCCTGGAGACCTATTTCCGAGAACGGCTGGTCAGCAGCACAGTGGATATCTGGTCCAAGCGCATATCCCGCATGGTCATCAATGACTGGTACATGGTGGACAACTACCACGGGGACACCGGTGAAGGGGGAGACTTCTACTCGGCCGGGCAAAGCCGCGGGTGCGGCGGTAATGGTCTGTGGGCGGCAGACAGGCTCTGGGTCTCCAAGAACTTTGTGAATTCAAGGGTATTGGCCAACGGGCCGATCCGCGTGATGTTTGAATTGACCTATGAGCCTTTCGCGGTCAACGGGGTCATGGTCTCTGAGGTTAAGCGGATCTCTCTGGACGCCGGGCAGAACATGGACCACTTCCGAAGCATCTACAAACCTGAGAAGCCCACGTGCTTGATCAGCGGCATTGGGCTCAAGAAGGTCCGTGGAGAGCGTTGGGATGTCAACGCAGAGCGGGGCTGGTTGGCCAAGTGGGAGCCCATGGAGAAGAATGCCGGCGAGCAGGGGTTGGCGGTTATCGTGGACCCCAACCTCTATGAGAAACAGACGGAAGACCAACTTAACCTGCTTATACTGACCAAGGTACGAGCCGACAACACCGCCTCTTATTGGGCCGGCTGCTGCTGGAACGAAGGAGGTCAGTTTGCGGACTTTGAGGCATGGAAGACTTACGTGGATCAGTTCGCCCAAGGCCTGCTCTCGCCGATCGAGGTCAGCGTATCGGCCCGGTGAAGTGATCGTTGTCACCCCTACTCGACTCAAAGCTGCATTACAAGAGATCAAACACCACATCAGGAAACGGAAGGTGTCGTTTATATGGAAGAAGAGCAAATCAAAAAGGCCATGATCAAACTGATCAAGGAAAAGATCCCCGGCGGTTTATCGGAAAGGGTTATAGATTACGGGAACGATCCGAGAAATTGCGGCACCCTGGAAAAACCCGACGGTTATGGCAAAATAAAGGGGCCTTGCGGGGATACGATGGAAATATTTCTCCGGATCAGAAACGATACGATTGAAGACATCACCTATACAACAGACGGTTGTATGACGTCCCACGCCGCCGCATCGGCGGTCACGATCATGGCCAAAGGCAAACCGTTATGGGAATCCATTAAAATCAACCAGAGCGCCATCCTCAAACATCTTGGCGGCATGCCGGAAGACTCTAAGCACTGCGCCCTCTTGGCCGCCATGACATTTCAAAAAGCCTTGTTACATTACGCTGTGGAAAAGAAAAAATCTGGAGGATCGGGGTAATCCAATCGTGAACCGATAAATATCAGGGAACGAGACAGACAATGGGGAAATATTAGATGTCCCGGTGGTCGTATTGGTTGGTTTCTGTATCGGGCATGATATGATTTTTATCAAGCACTGCAAATCAAGAGTCTTGAAGCAGGTCTGGTTGAAGGGGTCTGTAAAGCATGCTCCAACAAATTGGGAACCCTTGAGGCTGCAAAAGAGCAAGACCTGACCCTTCTTGAAGATATGTCAGGCCATCCCAGTATGGCAACATACCGGGATAAAGAATATGAAATCATCACATTCTGAAAGGAGAGAACATGAGTCAGGAACATGCGGGATGTGCGCGCTGCCCTTTTGAACCGTCGCAGCGGATCTGTCAGAATCCGGAGGGCAAAGCGCCCCCCTTCTGTCCGACGGTGAACAAGGCCGATGTCATTGAAAGGGCTGCCGAGGAGCTGAAAAAACCGGATCTGCTGGAATTTGCCAAGCAGGCGTCTATCCAGGAGTCGGAAGGGTATGCGGACAAGGAACTCGGTTATGAACGGACAAGGCCGATCAAGCCGCGAATTTTGGAGATCATCGAGTTTGCCGGAAAAATGGGGTACGAGAAACTCGGCTTGGTGTTCTGCATTGGCCTGCGTAAAGAAGCCAAGGTTGTGGAACATCTGCTGACCGATAGCGGTTTTACGGTTGTTTCAGGGATCTGCAAAATGGGTTGTGTGCCGAAGGAGACTCTTGGGCTGAGGAATGACCAGAAAATCAGGATGGGGTCTTTTGAGGCCATGTGCAACCCGATTGGTCAGGCATTTGTGCTCAATGACGCCAAGACTGAATTCAACGTTGTCATGGGCCTGTGCGTGGGCCACGATTCCCTTTTTCTGAAGTATGCCGAGGCCCCTTGCACGGTTCTTGCCGTCAAGGACCGTTTGCTCGGGCATAATCCGCTGGCTGCCATCTACAACATCGATAGCTATTATCGTTCGCTGAAGGTTCCGGCAGTCAAAAAGGTTTGAGTCCGCGGAAACCGGGTGTTATTTTTTGTTGACAACCGAAGGCTTAAGCTTGTAGGTTCCTTCCAGAAAGGGAAGGCTTAATGAAATGAACGATCGGTTGCTATTCTTCACACCCTTAATATGAGGCGATAACAGAGAACCCGGGTGGTTCTCCGGAAAGCGTCGCCCTGCCGTCTCTCCTTACATGACCGATTAGCCCCCTGAGGGTCATGCCGCAGAGATCGCGGCATGGCTCGATCAGGAGGTGAATTCGGTTGACCAGCATTCAAAAATCAAGAAATTGTGCGGAAGGATCTTGAGCCGTTTCCATCAGGCTTTGGCCTGCCACTGCGTCTGGCGACCGGTCTGCGCTTGTTTCACACGATGCCTGTTTCAGGGTGCAGAGGGTAAAGGTTTTCATAACACAGGACGTGGCCTGCAGCGGGTGGTTGTGCTCTGTCTCCGTCTGTCCGGCGGGGCCGGCAATATCACAACAATTCATAGGAGGAGGTATGCAATGAAGGGAATCAAGAACATCTTCGCTGGTCCTTGGGGGATCGTCGGCGTCGGCATCGCCATCGGAATTCTGGCGCCGCTGCTGCAAAAATTGGGGAACCCGGGAAACATGGGGGTATGCGTGGCCTGCTTCGAGCGGGACATCGCCGGCGCCCTGGGCCTTCACCGGGCCGAGATCGTGCAGTACATCCGTCCCGAGATCATCGGCTTCGTCCTCGGGTCGCTGGCGGCCGCCTATCTGTTCAAGGAGTTCCGCCCCCGTCTCGGTTCCGCGCCGATCGTCCGGTTTGTCCTCGGCGTTTTCGCCATGATCGGGGCTCTGGTCTTTCTGGGCTGCCCCTGGCGGGCGGCGCTGCGGCTGGCGGGCGGCGACGGCAACGCGATCCTCGGTCTGCTCGGCCTCATCTTCGGCATCTGGATCGGCACGCTCTTCCTGAGGGGCGGTTACAATCTGGGCAGGACCCAGCAGACCCACGCCGCGGCAGGATGGATGCTCCCGCTCTTCATGGCCGGTTTGCTGCTGCTGATGCTGATCTTCCCGCAGGTGACCGGCGAGGCCAAAAGCGGGGTTCTGTTTTACAGCATGAAGGGGCCGGGAGCGATGCACGCGCCGCTGGCGGTCTCCCTGGTCGTGGGGTTGCTGATCGGTTTTCTGGCCCAGCGGAGCCGCTTCTGCACCATGGGCGCCATCCGGGATTTTGTCCTCTTCCGGCAGATGCACCTCCTGTCGGGTTTTATTGCACTGATCGTCACCGCCTTTGTCGTCAACTTTATCGCAGGGCAGTTCAAACCGGGCTTTGCGGGTCAGCCCGTGGCCCACACGATGCACATCTGGAATTTCCTGGGGATGGCCCTGTCGGGCCTGGCCTTCTGCCTGGCCGGAGGTTGTCCGGGACGCCAGCTCTTCCTGGCCGGGGAGGGAGACGGGGACGCCGCCGTATTCGTAATGGGCATGATTTTCGGCGCCGGCATCGCCCACAATTTCGGACTGGCCAGTTCGGGGACCGGAGTCGGGCCCTACGGGATCCCCGCCGTAGGGATCGGCTTTGCCGTGTGCCTGTTCATCGGATTGACCATGAGAAAGAATATCGCATAAGGAGGAAGAACCAATGGCTAAGACAATTGACGCTCGCGGACTTTCCTGCCCCCAGCCTGTCCTGATGACCCTTGATGAGATCAAGACGGGTAAGGCGGATGAAATCATCGTCGTGGTGGACAACGACGCTTCGAAGGAAAACGTGTCCCGCGCCGCATCCAGCCGCGGATGGAAGGTAGCCGGGATCGATGAGAAGGACGGCGTATTCAACCTGACGATCCGGAAGGGTTGATCGTTGTGGCTCTCTTCGGTTTTCTGAAAGCAAAACAGTCGCAGGACGAGCCCCCCGGCCGTGCCGGGCAGGCCGACCGGGGGATCCTCGTCTTCGAAAATACCGGCGAGGTCATTCAGGCGGAGAAACTGTTGAAAAACAAGCGCTGGACATACGGGTCATGGGCCCCCCGCCGGAAATCCGTCTGGGGTGTGAGCTGGTTATCGAGTTTCCTCTGACTCCATGAGGACAACCGCGTTCCCGACCTCATCGACCGCGCTTACAAGCACCGAAACGCCGCCCGGTATCTGCTCGTCAAGGGCGGGAAGGATTATCCGACCGACGAGACTCGGATACTGGAGACGGTGGAGAGCCCTGCTGAAGAGGCCATGGAGGCCATCGGGGAAACAGGCGATACGCTGACGGGGATCGTGTCGGTCCTGATCGATGCCGGGATGGAAATGAGAGTTTCGGCAGTATCCATTGAAAAACACCATTCTTTCAATACTCTTGGACAAGTAGTGGCCATTCTTTTAAGTGACGATGACCCGGGGATCAGATGACAGAAAAAAAGCAAGGAGATTCTTTCCTTGCCATCGCATATTTGCGATACAATAAGGGAATTAGGGTAGCAAAAATGCTACACTAATACTGCCTCCCGAACCGCTTTCTCCTCATCTGTTCATATTCATTGAAGGTTGTCCATATTTATCGAAAAATCATTCTTGGCATGGATTATGATTACACACCTGTCGGTGCCGGATTATTCCGCCGCCGGCACTGCATATTCAAATGATGCCGGTGATCGGCGGATCAATCATCATAAAACATTGTGGAGGTTTGAAGAGAGAGATGAACTGTGGTGAAACGAAGAATGGCTGCGCAACGGCCGGTGGAGCGGATGCCGATGACAAGCTCAAGATGTTCACGGAGGACGAGGCGCTCGTGAAACGCATGTCCGATATCAAGCACAAGATTCTGGTCCTGTCGGGCAAGGGCGGCGTGGGGAAGAGCACGGTGGCAGTGAATCTCGCCGTGGCCCTGGGCATGGAGGGAATGAAGGTCGGCCTTCTGGACGTCGATTTCCACGGTCCCAGCGTTCCCACCCTCCTCAATCTGAAGGGGGAACTGCTCAAGTCGCATGACGGGGGCGGGATCATGCCCCTGGAAGCGGCGGGCGGCATCCGGGTCGTTTCTCTCGGCTTCGCCCTCGGCAATTCGGATGAAGCGGTCATCTGGCGAGGACCGATGAAAATGGGCGTCATCAAACAGCTCCTGACGGATGTGCAGTGGGGCGAACTGGACTATCTGGTCGTCGACTTTCCCCCGGGAACGGGCGACGAGCCCCTTTCCGTGGCGCAACTCATTCCCGAAAGTGACGGCGCCGTGATCGTAACGACACCCCAGGATCTCTCCCTCCAGGACGTGCGCAAGTCCATCAATTTCTGCAAGCATCTCAATATTCCCGTTCTGGGCGTGATCGAAAACATGAGCGGACTGGTCTGCCCGCACTGCGGTAAATTGGTCGATGTCTTCAAGAGCGGCGGTGGCGAGGCCATGGCCCAGGAAATGGGCGTGCCGTTTCTGGGCCGCATCCCGATCGAACCGCAAATCGTCGGGGCTTCCGATGAGGGAAAGCCTTTTGTCTATTTTCATCGGGAGACCGAAGCCGCACAGGCCTTCATCCAGGCGATTCAACCCGTTTTGGATTTGCAGGAGCAAACTAAACTTGGGGCAGGCCGGATTTCCCCCATGCCTCAAACCATCAAGGAGAAAGATATGAAAACACTCAAAATCGCCGTACCCATGGCGGCCGGGTCTCTGTGCCAACACTTCGGCCATTGTGAGCAGTTCGCCCTGTTCGACGTGGACGGCGACAGCAAAACCATCCTGAAAACGACCAAGGTCGTCCCCCCGCCCCATGAGCCGGGACTGTTGCCCACCTGGTTGCAGGAACAGGGTGCCGACATCATCATCGCCGGCGGCATGGGATCGCGTGCTCAGGAACTGTTTGTCGGCAAGGGCATTCGCGTGGTCACCGGCGCCTCGTCTGAGGCCCCGGAAAAGGTGGTGGCCGAGTACCTTCGTGGCGAGCTGACGACCGGCGCCAATGTTTGCGACCACTGATCGGGAAGGAGGCCGGCGTTCAATGGGCTTTGTTCCCCGGGGGATGTTTTTGACCAAAGGGGTTGGCCGACACCGGGAGGAGCTGCACTCGTTCGAACTCGCCCTCAGGGATGCCGGCATTGAAAAGTGCAATCTGGTTCAGGTGTCGAGCATCCTGCCGCCCGGATGCGCTTTCATTCCGAGGCGGACGGGCGTAGAGCAGATCCGTCCCGGCACCATCACCTTCTGCGTCATGAGCCGCTGCTGCAGCAACGAGCAGGGCCGGCTCCTGGCCGCAGCCGTCGGGTGCGCCGTACCGGCGGACAAGAGGACTTACGGCTATATCAGCGAACATCACGCCTTTGGTCAGACCGGGCGTCAAGCAGGGGACTATGCGGAGGATCTCGCCGCCGCCATGCTCGCCTCGACACTCGGCATCGATTTCAATGTGGACGAGAGCTGGGACGAAAAGAGGGAGATTTTCCGGATCAGCGGAAAGATCGTCGGCACGCGGAACATCACCCAGTCCAGCATTGTGAAAAACCATGGATACACAACGGTCATGGCGGCGGTGGTGTTTGTCTTCTGACGGGATCCTTTGCGGGCTGAGGGGATTACGGCGCTGAAAGAAATAGCGAGAAATGAAAAGTCCTCCATGAAATAAAGGAGAGAGACATGAAGATCAAACTGAATGAATTGGACCGGGTAGAGATCCTGACCCTTCAGGACAACACCATCGATATCACGATGATGGACAACAACGCCATCGTGCAGCGGGCGATGGCGATCAAGGATGGACAGATCAAGAATTCCATCCTGGCCGAACATGGCTTTTCCGCGCTCGTCCGAACGACCGTTGGGGAGAAGACCCGGACGCTGCTGTTCGACTTCGGCTACTCCGAGGGAGGCGCGGCCTTCAATGCCCGCGCCCTGGGCGTGGACATGGGGCAGGTGGAAGCCCTGGCGCTTTCCCACGGTCACAGCGATCACATGGGCGGATTTGCCGCACTGGTCGAGATGATCGGCAAGAAAGGACTTCCCCTTTTCGTTCACCCGGGGATCTTCAAGGCTCCCCGCTATCTGAAGCTCGGCGAGGGACTCAAGTTCGATTTTCCCGCCATCACCCGGGCAGGACTCGAACAGGCGGGCGTCAAGGTCATCGAGGTGAAGGGACCCGAAACGCTCCTGGATGGCGACGTGGGTTTCCTGGGTGAAATCGAGCGGGTGACGGATTTCGAGAAGGGCTTCCCCATCGCCTTTTTCCAGGAAGACGCCGTGGAAAAATGGGACCCGATCGAGGACGACACGGCGATCGTCATGAATCTGAAGGGCAAGGGGCTGGTGGTCCTGTCCGGCTGCGCCCATTCGGGCGTTGTCAACACGGTCCGCTACGCGAAGGCCGTGACAGGTGTCGAGAAGGTGCATGTTGTCATGGGCGGGTTTCACCTCTCCGGGCCGTTTTTCGAACCCATCGTCGGCCGGACGACGGAGGAGCTCCGGACGCTCGCGCCCGATTATATTATTCCGACTCACTGCACAGGACGGAAGGCGATCATGTACATGGAGAACGCCATGCCCGGGCAGTTTATCCTCAACATGTCGGGGACGAAGCTGACCTTTGCCGCCTGAGCTGTTGCGGAGGGGCGACATCTTTGTCCTCTCGTTCTGATTCGCGACAGAACGGCGGTTATTCCCTGCGGCCTGAAACAGTGTCCGGCATTTTCAAACATCATGCCCTCTTCCTGTTTCGGTTCGCTCCGCCGTACCCCACGGATTTGCTCCCATCTCCGCCCAGAAGAGGTTGACCCCGGCAATGGCCCCAGCGTGGATGGTTCGTGGGTGCAGTTTCCATGGACCGTCCTCGGCACGCTGAGCCGCGTGACAGTGACAATCTGGGCCATGCGCCACTCGCCGATTATTCCCTTTTGTGCCGGCACCTTCCCCGGGACCGTTTGGGCTTGCCGGTTTACAGCAGGACCATCCTTTCCCAGTTCACTCCCCCCTGCAACGCTTCCGCCACGGCGTCCCGCCGCTCCGCCTCGACACGCAGGCAGACGCCGCAGTCCGAACTGATCTGGCGGGGGACGGGGATCAGCTTGTGGGCGATGCCCGCGGCCTTGAGGATCTTTTCCGCCTTCAGGGTATGGCTGACCGAGGGAAACAGAAATACGGCGTACGACGACGCTTCCATCACGGACGCACCAGCCGGGCGGCACCGGCCATCGTTTCGAGGATGTCGTACATATTGGAAATCCGTCCCGCCGCAACCTGATCGCCGAGGCTGAAATAGTTCACGCAGGTCCCGCAGACCAGGATGTCCACCCCGGCCTGCGCCAACTGCTGCAAATCCTCAAGGGCCGCCGACTCTTTCACGGCAAGCTTCACCCCGGCGTTGTAGCAGACAATCGTATCCGGCAACGGTTTGAGTTGCGAAAGGGTGTGGATGAAGGCCCGGATCAGGACGTCACCCAGAATGTCGTCCCCCCGCCCCATGTGGTTGTCGGAGAGGACGACCACATGGGGACCCGCCTCTCCGACCGGCGCGATGCCGCAGGAGAGCTCCGGCTCGACGGCGCCGGCATCCGCGGCGGGCCGGTTTGCGGCTCCCGTCCGTACCAGTGCGACTTCCCAAATCCCTGACGCCTTTTCCGTCACCGAAAAGTCACAGGCCGCTTTGGCAGAAAGGCGGCGAATGTTCTCCACGGCGATTTGATTGTCCACGATCACGGTGACCTCTTCGTTTGCCGCAATTGCCTTTTTTGCCCGCAGCACAGGCTCCGGGCAGGAAAGCCCTCTGGCGTCAACCGTTGTCTTCATATTTTCCAATCTCCTTCTATGGAATTTTCTTTTTCTGAACCATTCCTTCCAGAACAGATTATACTCCGGATTATCCGTTCCTATCGATACACTTCAATAAAGTCCAGGTACGCCACGGCGCTGCCGCCAGCGTTGTCCGTGTCCGACATGACGGCCAGGCGCGCCATCGCCGGGGGGTCTTTGCCGAAGGCTTTTCGGTAGTCCGCCAGAACATCGACCGACTCCTCCACCCATTGCCCAACCCGCTCCCTCCCCTTTTCCAGAACGACCATAAAGGTCCTGTCCGTGATATGTGATTTTTCCCCCGCAGTTGTGTCATCTTTACCGATTTTCGGAAAGAAAGGACGAAAGACAAAGGATAGCCCAATGGCCGCCGGAATCGCTTCCGGCAAAAGCCGGTTCATGGCAGCGCTTTGAGGGCGTTTATGATATCCAGCCCCCCGACAAAGGCTTTCTTCCTGTCTTTCTTGATGATGACGCAGGTGGGCGTCGCGTTGATCTTGTCCTTTTTGAGCAAGTCGTTGTACCGTTCGAAAACCGGTTTGGGGTCCCAAAGGCCGTAAGCGATCTTCTTTTCCTTGAACAGCGCCTCGATCCGTTCCTGCGTCTGGATGTCCTTGTTGGTTGCCGCATTCTGGAGGACGTTCCGGACCCGGAATGCATGTTCCAGGTCATTGTTCTCCTTGAGGGCGTAGAGAAAATTCCTAGCGAAAAGCGGCGTGAGCGGATTTAAAGGAACATCCACAAGGGTCAGGCGGATCGCGTTTTTCTTCAGCAGATCCTTTAGAAACGGTTCCACGTCAGGCTCCATCGCCCGGCAGGGTGGACAGAAATAGTCGGTATAGATCCGCACCTCGATGGGACCCGAACCGTAAACGGGGAACGGCTGATTCCGTTCCGCGGCGGTTCCGATCCCCGCAACGATCAATCCGGTCAGAATCATCATGAACAAACCGAACGCCAATAATTTTTTCAATCCCAACTCTTCCTCCTCATCTCAATTGCAATGAGTGCAGTGCTCCATCTCCCCGGCAGAGGAGGGCAGGATCTGGAGCGTTGTGTGGTTGATACCGTACTTTTGCAGCAGCATCTCCTGGACGGCGCGGACGATCGTTTCGTGGTCGGGGCTCTCCTCCCCGGACAGGAGGTGGACGGAGAGCAGCTTCTGTTCGGAACCGGTCTCCCAGATGTGGAGGTCGTTCACCTCCGCCACGGCAGGGATTGCCAGCAGGTCATTCTTGACCTGAAGGAAATCGATGCCGGGCGGTACAGCGTCCAGAAGCGAATTGACCGCCTGCCGGACGATCTTGTAGATTTCGCGGGCGATGACCAGACAGATCAGCAGGGAGAGAATCGGATCGACGAGACGCCAGCCGAAGAGCATGATCAGCACGGCGCCGACGATCACCGCGAGGGAGAACAGGGAGTCTTGGAGCGAATGGAGCCAGGCGCTTTTCATGTTGATATTTCGCGCCGAGACCTTCTGCAGCAGGAGCGTGGCTGCCCCGTTCCCGACAAATGCCACGACGGCGACCCAGAGCATCGTCTGGCCGTGAACCTCCGTCGGTGTTGTGAATCGTTTGAGGGTCTCCCAGAAGACGAAGGCGATCACGACGGACAGACCGATGCTGTTGACGAAGGCGGCAATAAACTCGATCTTCCGATAACCGTAGGTTTTTCTCTCATTGGCTGGACGGCGGGCGACCTTCTCCGCCCAGTAGCTGAAGAGCATGTGGGCGATGTCGCTCAGGTTGTGGACGGCATCCGAGATCAGCGCCATGCTCTGAATGATCAGGCCGAAGACCATCTCGAAAGACACGATCCCGCCGTTGATCACGATGGCGAAGATCAGGTTTTTCAGCGACGCCGGTTGTTCGTGTTGGTGAATGTCACTGTGGCGATGGTTGTGGTTTTGTTCCATTGAATTCACCCAATGAAAAAAGGACTGCCGATGAAATAGATTCCCAAGAAACCGATGACCACCCCGGCGCTCTTCCGGAACCAGCCCCCCGATCCGATCCATGTTTCGCTCTCCGTCAGCCGCCGGACCGCCGCGGTGGAGCTGCCGGCGATCATGATGGGGAGGCAGTGGCCCAGGGCGAAGAGCAGGATCAGCAGGACTCCGGTCAATACCTTCTGCTGAACCGTGATGATCGCCAGGATCGGGGCGATGAAGCCGAACGTGCAGGAGCCGGAGAGGACCCCATAGGCCAGCCCCAGAAAGAACGCGCCGTGAAGCCCCCTGACGTTCAGCCGATGCAGCCGGCTGCCGGAAAGATTGCACTTCTCCACCCCCAGCATCCCCAGGGCGACCCAGATCAGGACCAAGCCGACAACGATCTGCCAGTAACTGCCCACATCCCCGAGCATACGGCCCAGAAGCGCGCAGACAATGCCGATCACGGCGATTGTGATGAACAGCCCCACGGTAAAAAGGATGGCGTAATGGGCGGCCTGCCGCGGCCTGAGAGCCTTCTGCTGCCCGGCCACATAGGCCACGACCAGCGGGATGGAGGCCAGATGGCAGGGGCTCAACAGGACGCTGACCATCCCCCACAGAAAACAGCCCAGCGCCGCCAGGTAGGTCGCGCCGGTAATCCAGTCGTTGATGGTAAGAAAAAATGGCGTCAGCATGTTTCCCCTTCTATTTCACGCCCATATCCTTGAGCCGGCTGATGATCCCCTCCTCGCTCAGAAATCCCATGTGCCGAAAGACCTCTTTGCCCTCCTTGTCGAAGAAGATCTGTGTGGGAATCCCCCGGATGCCGAAGCGGTGGGCCGGTTTCGGGTCCTCCCAGACATCGAGGAAGATGATGGCGGCCCTCCCCGTATACGCTTTTTCCAATTTCTCCAGGATCGGCGCCATCATCTTGCAGGGAATGCATTTTTTCGCGCCCAGATCGACCATCGTGACCATCCCCTTGACGGGGACCTCCCTCGCGGCGGCGAAGAGAGCCGCCGGCGGCGCAACCAAGAGCAGGAGAGAAAGGCAGAAGATGCCTGCTATAATCTTGAAACTATTCATTTTCATTCTAAGACACCCCATATTTCGTTTATTCGTTTTATTTTCAAATGTCTGTTCCGAATCTCCGCTTCGGTTCGGTCTCGCTATCGGCAAGTGGCGGCTCTCCCGAAATGGTCCCCCCGACGGCGCCCTCCGATCTCATGCACAGCGGAGAACGCCCCTCGCCCACAGACAGTCTCCGCAGACGGGGAAAGAGTTGCCGAAGCAATCCTCCTCATTTGTTTCCGCCCATTCGCATCCCCCGCAATCCGTGCAGGGCGAAAAATCGAATTTTCGCACGCGCTCGCGAAAAGCTGCGTACTCCGGACTCGGCCAGGCCGCAATGAGGGGTTGTCCGGGCAGACGGCCGAA
This sequence comes from Syntrophaceae bacterium UBA6112, assembly GCA_002423465.1. GTDB lineage: Bacteria > Desulfobacterota > Syntrophia > Syntrophales > UBA5619 > UBA5619. The sequence goes on from DIWG01000003.1 coordinate 39,095, forward strand.
TTCACAACAGCGGAAAAACTTCTCGCGGCCCCGGATAAAACAACGATAGGAGTGCAGTAGCGGTGGGCAGGGACTTACACCGCCGTGCCAAGCGACGGCCAGACTCCCGGTTCGGACAAACGGACAGTAGTTGTTCCGCTGATTCAGGTTGATATCGAGAAAACTCAGGTTTGGCCGTCGACGCATGATCTTTGACAGCGGTTCCTGTGTTTCCCGGCTCCAGTCCATTTTGGGAAGGATCCAGAGCGGGTTGCCGGACCATCCCTGACCTTCGTAACTGGTCGGCTCCAAATTGTAGAGGATTTCTTCCTGAAGCTCAGCCGTATAGGGAAGCAGGTTCGTCACGAGAATGAAAGAGGCCCGGGTCTGGTCGGCGACTACTTGAATGGCGGGCAATTCGTGGATGTTGCGTTTCATTGCGACGAACTCGATCCCGATCTTGACCGGGACGGCTCTCATCTTCTGACTCATCCGGTAGAACATCCGGACATTGGTCGTAATCTCCTCCAGGGAGGCACCCGTCCGGATGGCCCCGTTCGTCTCGCCCGACGCTCCGTCGATGGAAGCCGTGAACTGGTCGAGACCCGATTCAATCAGCGTTGCAGCCAGCGACGGTGTGAGCAGCATCGCGTTGCTCGTCATCTCCGTCCGCAGGCCCCGTTCGTGGGCGAGCCGGACCATCTCCGGGAATTTTTCGTGGAGCAGCGGTTCTCCCAGACCTGCAAAGGCGACCGTTTTTGAGCCGGGGAAATCTTCCAGACCGTCGATCAGCGCCTGATAGACAGACCAGTCCATATCTCCGAATGGTTCGTCCCAGGAATGGCGGATGCAGGTCACACATTCCAGATTGCAACGGCTGGTCGGCTCCACGTAGATTTTGTTCAATTCATCCATGGACCGACTCCGTCGACACACTTTTCCCGGCCGTTATTTGATCTCTCATCCTTACCGCTTTCCCTTGCTCTTGATCTGCCGAACCGTTATCCGGTCGTCCTTCTTTGCCGAAAAGTACTTTCTTTTGAACCGGAGCGCGACATTGACCAGACTGATCAACACGGGGACCTCCACCAAGGGGCCAATGACAGCCGCAAATGCGGCCCCGTGGTTGATCCCGAAGACACCGACGGCCACCGCAATGGCCAGCTCGAAATTGTTGCTGGCGGCGGTGAAGGAAAGGGTGGCCGACTTGCCGTAATCGGCCCCCGCTTTTGAACTCATCCAAAAACTCACCAGAAACATCACGATGAAGTAGATCAAGAGCGGCACGGCAATCAGGGCCACGTCGCCCGGCTTCTCGATGATCTTCTTGCCCTGCATCGAAAACATGACCACAATCGTGAAGAGGAGCGACACAAGCGTGATCGGAGAGATCCTGGGGATGAAGATCGTGTGATACCACTCCTTCCCATGCAGCTTAACGAGCACAAAACGCGTGATCATTCCGGCCAGAAACGGAATGCCCAGATAGATGAAGACGCTCTCGGCGATCTGGCCGATCGTGATCTGCACGACGGCACCGGAAAGCCCCAGCAACGGCGGCAGGATGGTGATGAAAAGCCAAGCGTAGACGCTGTAAAATAAAACCTGGAAGATCGAGTTGAAGGCCACCAGGCCCGCACAATACTCGGTATCGCCCTGGGCCAAATCGTTCCAGACGATGACCATGGCAATGCAGCGGGCAAGCCCGATCATGATCAGGCCGATCATAAATTCCGGCTGGTTGTGAAGGAAAAGGACAGCCAAGATGAACATCAGTATCGGTCCGATGATCCAGTTCTGAACGAGGCTCAATCCCAATACCTTGAAATCGCGGAAGGCGTCGCCCAGTTCCTCGTACTTCACTTTGGCGAGTGGGGGGTACATCATCAGGATCAACCCGGCGGCAATCGGAATGCTGGTCTGGGTGCCTTCCGGACGCAGCAAACCGATCCAGTCGCCAACGCCCGGGGCGAAATAACCCAACAGGACACCCGCCCCCATCGCCAGGAAAATCCAGAGCGTCAGGTAGCGGTCCAGAAACGAGAGTCGTTTGGTAATTCCCGCCGTCATGATTTCCTCCTCCAGATTGAATCTATTTTCTTTCCCTGTGTCTTAAAAGATACGTCCCCTCACCGGGGGACCGTTTTAACCGGTCAGGTTCCGCCGAAAAGAGGGATGCCGCCGCGCAGGGAAGTATCCCCCAAAAAACCCACCGTCATTTTTACACCTTCCACGATGACGGGCACCTGTTGCCTACCTCCGGTCAGGGCAAGCATTTCCCTCAGTTTCCCGGGATCTTCATCCACGTTCACGTAAACGGCCCTGTCCCCGTAGGCTGCCCGAGCCTGGTTGCAGAACGGTCAGGTATCGGTACCGTAAATGATGATTTTGTCCGCCATGATCCGATTCCTCCTGTCAGCGCAAAGTTGTTTCACTGCGATACGCATCTGCCCCTTCCTCACCGAAACGGCACCGTGGTTGAACGGCGGCCGCTTTCGTCATGACGATCTGCCAGACCTGAATTTGCCGGGCGCTAAAGGCCCCGGAGCAGGACAAGAGATAATATTCCCACATCCTTTTGAAAGTTTCATCATACCTGCCGGCGAGTCCGGCCCATGCCTTTTGAAAACGCTTGTTCCAGGACAGAAGGGTCTTTTTATAGTGAAGACCCAGATTTTGGATATCCTCGACCACAAACAGATCCTCAGCCGCCCGGGATATCTGGGTGATGCTGGGCAGCATCCCGTTGGGGAAGATATACCGGTTGATCCAGGAATCGCAGTTGACGCGTGAAATATTGCCGCCGATCGTGTGGAGCAGGAATATCCCTTTCTCCTTCAAACAACGGTGGACAACTTTCATGAACGCCCGGTAGTTTTTTTTTCCGACATGTTCGAACATTCCGACGGATACGATCTTGTCGAAGCTCCCGCGTATCCGCCGGTAATCCTCATGGAGAATGGAAACCGGCAGATTTTGACAGTATTCCCGCGCGAACCGGATCTGTTCCTCGGAGATGTTGACGGCCGTTACGGTGCAGCCGTACTGTTCGGCGGCGTAACGGGAAAATCCGCCCCAACCACAACCGATATCCAGGATGTGATCGCGGGACTGCAGATCGATTTTTCGACAGATGAGGTCGAGCTTTTTCCGCTGGGCTTCCGCCAGATCTTCCGTCCCCTGAAAGTAGCCGCAACTGTACTGGTTGCAAGGGTCTAAAAAGGAAAAGAAAAGATCGTTTCCCAGATTGTAGTGCCTCCGGGCGACAATCCCCGCCCGGGCGATCGACTGGAGGTTAAAGATCCTGGCGGAAAGGTAAGACAAAAACATTCGGAGATTTTCCCTGATTTTCTCCTCCAGGTTTCCCTTGAGGAGACGATAGATGAACTCATCAATCCGGGCGCAGTCCCACCAGCCCTCCATGTAGGACTCCCCAAGCCCGAGACTTCCCTCTTTGAGTGCGCGGGCGTAAAATCGTTCATCCCGCACCTGGATGTCCCAGGGATTGGGACCGTTAATCTTCACCCCGACTTCGGAAAGCAGTTGCTCGATGATCCTTCTTGGTTTTTGCATGGTCCACACCTCCTGGACAGCGGGCAGCACAAACTTTCAACAGATTATTATCCGGTTCCGGCCGGCAGATGCCCGTTAAGCAGCACGTCGCCCCGGGTAGACGATTCACTCGCACTTTTCCATTCACCACGCCTCTTTTCCACTGATCCATTTGTTATTGCGAACTATTACCGAGCCACAGCAGAATTTCTTCTTTCTTCGGAATTTTCCCCACGGATTTGACCTCACCGTCCACGACGACTGCAGGGGTGCCGAAAACGCCGTATTTGGCGATTTTCATGATGTCGCTTACCTTTTCGATGTCCGCGGCGACGCCCGACTCGGCAACGGCCTCCCGGACAAGTTTCTCTACTTTCTGGCAATTGACGCAGCCGGGTCCCAATATTTTGATTTCCATCGTTTCATCTCCCTTTAATGGATTCCCAAACATCTGCAAAGGCTAACGGATTCATCCCTCCGACCTTTGGGTCCTTTCCGCTTCAATAGGTTTCCATAATCCAGTTCCGGATCTCGTCCCGGACCCGCCGGAAGACCGTTAGAATATCGGCAGCACTCCCCGTTGCCAGCGACGGGTCCGCGAAACTCTCATGCCGCCGGACGCCTCCTCCCGGAACGACCGGACAGGTTTCCTGCGCATGATCGCAGACGGTCACCACCTCATCGAAGGCAATGCCCCGGAAGGCATCGAGACCCTTGGAGTGATGCCCCCGGATATCGATGGCGATCTCCGCCATGACCGCAATGGCGGCGGGATGAACCACGGTCGGCGCCGTGCCGGCGCTGTATGCCTCCCAGCGTTCCCCCTTGAGCGCCCGGAGCAGCCCCTCGGCCATCTGCGACCGGGAGGCGTTATGGGTGCAAACGAAGAGGACGCGTTTCTTCCGTTGATTTTTCAACACCGGATTGTTTTCCATCATTGCAGTTCACGCTCCTATCCCATCAGCCACCCATAGGCCATCCCCGCCGCGGAGGACATCGCCACGACGATGGCGCAGTAGGTCAGCGTCTTTTTTACGCCCATGATCCCCGAAAGCGTCAGCATGCTGGGGAGCGACAGCGCCGGACCCGCCAGCAGAAGCGACAGGGCGGGCCCCTGCCCCATCCCTGCCCCGAGCAGCCCCTGGAGGATCGGAACCTCCGTCAGGGTCGCAAAATACATCAGCGCCCCCGAGATCGAGGCGAAGAGGTTCGCCCAAAGGGAGTTCCCCCCCACAAGCCCGGCGATCACCGACTCGGGTATCAAGGCCGGATGGCCGGGACGGCCGAGCAAAAACCCCGCAACCAGGACCCCCACCAGCAGGAGCGGAACAATCAGCTTCATGAAGCCCCAAGTCGCCCGGACCCAGGAGGTTAGCTCATCCTTGAGAAACCAGGTTTTCAGCATCACGCCCAGAATCACCAGAAGCACCCCCGTCAAGTACCACTTGACGGCGAAGAGGATCTTCCAAAGGGCGGCGTCGTCCGCCGCCGGTTTTGCAAAGGCGGCAAAGACGAGGATCAGGACCATCGTCACCATATAGAGGGCATTCTGCCACAACTTCCGGGTCTTGGCATCCTCGTCGGGCAGGTAGATTTGACCGGCCGTCCGGTTGGCGTCGTCCTTCCGATAGATGAAAGCCATGATCAGACCTGCGAGAATGGCGAAGATCACCGCGCCGACAGCCCGGGCCAGACCGAGTTGCCAGCCCAGGACTTTGGCCGTCAAGACGATGGCCAAGACGTTGATCGCCGGCCCGGAGTAGAGAAAGGCCGTGGCGGGGCCAATCCCCGCTCCCCGGACGTAAATCCCGGCGAAGAGGGGCAGGACCGTGCAGGAGCAGACGGCCAGCACCGTCCCGGAGACCGAGGCGACGGAATAGGAGAGGATCTTGTTTGCCTGGGCGCCGAAGTACTTCAGGACCGAGGCCTGGGAGACGAAGACGGCAATCGCCCCGGCGATGAAAAAAGCGGGGATCAGGCAGGTCAGGACATGCTGCCGGGCGTAGTCCTGGAGCATCAGGAAGGCCTCCAGACCGGAGCGTCGGATCACCTCATGGTCCCAGGGAATATAGTACGCAGCCAGGAATCCGGCCGCGATGATCAGCAGTTTTGTTCTTTCTTTCATGATATCAACATTTCCTTTTATTTAGGGAGAATCAATCATGGGTGCGACAGAGATCCTCACGCCGGATGCCCTTGCTCCTGTCGAACAGGTCCCGGATCTCCGGGTCGTCTTCGAGCCAGTGCTTCAGGTTTCCCAGGAGAGACGCGGCATAGGGACTGTGGCCGCCGTCGCTCAGGAAATAGTTCACCCAGAGACCCTCCTTTTCCCGACACACAAGTCCCGCAGCCTCCAGGATTTTCAGATGTTTGGAGACCGTGGGCTGGGCGATTCCGAGGGCCGCCCTTATTTCGCAGACGCACATCTCCTTTTTCTGAAGCAGCTTGAGAAGCTTCACCCGGTTGGGATCGGACAGCGCTTTCATGACCTTGAAAAATTCCTTCATGGCATCTCCTGTATATTTCCGCAATGGAATATATTTATCGCCGATGATCCTGTCAAGGGAAACTTTTTTTTCTTCATGAAATGACCTGTCAAAATCATTCCCCCCGGACGAGTTTGATTCCACCATTAGAGAATCACTTCCATGCCGTCTTCCGCAACCTCAAGTTCGACTTCCCCCAGGCGGCTCAGCATCTCTTCTCCCATGTGGGTGATGATCAACCTTTTGCATCCCAGTTCGGCCCGGTGGACCATTAGCGTCCGGTAATTGATGTGATTCTTCATCTGTTTCTCAAAAAAATAACTCTCGCAGATGAAGAGGTCCGCACCGTCGGCGACCGTCCGCAGGGATTCGGTCCATTCGGTATCCCCGGAATAGGCGATGATTTTCCCGGCGCATTCAACCCGCAGCGCATACGGGGGAGAACCACTGCCATGGATTACCCGGACGGGATGGACAATCAGACCGCCCACATCTGTGGTCTCGCCTTCGTTCATCTCTACATGCTGCACGGCGAATTTCCGCTCGACCCCCGATGACCCGGGATAGAAGATCTCCATCGCCTCCCGGATACGCTGCTCCAAGCCGGGGGGGCCGGCGATGACCAGGGGTGTTTCGCGGCGGCTGATGAGTTGGGCATCGAGGATGAAAAAGGGGATGCCGCCGAAATGGTCCCCGTGCAGATGGGAGATCAGGATCGCATCGATTGCAGCGGAGCTGATCCCCGCGCGCTTCATCGCAATCAGCGAAGAGGCTCCGCAGTCCATTAGAAAGCGGGTTGTCCCCGTATCCACATGGATACAAGCCTGAAAACGTCCCCCGCTGCCGAAGTTGTCCCCGCTGCCCAGAAAACGGAGGCGAACTTTTCCGTCCGCTGAAGGCGCGGAATCAGGAACGGCGACGGAGCCTCCCGCACAATCGGCGTTTCCCGAACCACTGTGCGCACCATTGGATGATCTGTCGCCCGCAATGGGTCCCATGGAGTTGATTGCGTTCATGGCATTTTGACCTCCTGTGCTCCGTTGTCTGACAACACCTCACCGGTCTTGATGGGTTCCTTCATGGCAATGTCAATATATTACCCGATGTGAATATATTGATCTTCGAAGATCGTGTCAAGATGAAATTGTGAGCGTTTTCTTTCTTCTTGACTTCGCCCACCCGATTCAATAGCCTCTACCCCATACGAGGCATGTGATCGGACACAAAGTAAGGAACCATAATGCCGTCTATATTTTGTCGAATGGACAATTGGAAAGAAAAAAGCGGAGCATTTTGCCTATTGCCGACAGTTCTGCTTTTCCTCCTGCTCTGGAGCGGCTTTGCCGGGGGAGCGGTCATCCGGGATCTGGGCGACCTCAGCCAGGACCCGCTTTTCCATGTCGATCAAAACTCGGCGGACAAGCCACTCCTTCCGCCGCTGGAGCAGGCGCGGCTGAACGCCGAATCGGACATCCTCTACTTCGCCCCCTGGCACCGGACCGCGCCCCGTCACACCCCGGAGCAGGCCTCCTGGGGACTTGACAAATATGCCGAGGATCCCGGCTACGGAAAGAACGGCCGGCCGCATCCGCCGGAATGGATCCGGAAAATCGTGGCAAACGCCCATCTCGATGATTATCCGCAGGGGATTTTCCCGGCCGTGACGGTGAAACGGACCGATTTCCGCGCCCTCCCCACTCACGAATCCCATTCCCGTAATCCGATGGATTCGGAAATGTGGTATCCATTCGATAACCTCCAGAGATCTTCCGAGCCGGCGGGAATGCCGGTTCTCGTGACGCTGGTGAGCCGCGACCGTAAATGGTTCCTCACCGAGGCGAGCCACATCCTCGGCTGGGTCCCGGCAGCGAATATCGCGGCCGTCGATCCGGCTTTCATAAAGACTTGGGAGAATGGCCGATATGTAGCGATCCTTCGCGACAAGACGACCGTCCGGGATGGGAAGACCGTCCTTTTCCGCGCGCCCCTGGGGGCGGTCTTCTCGAAGACCGGTGAGGATGCCGACCGCACGTGGATCTGGACGGCGGTGCGCGACGCCCGGGGAAAAGCGTCGCTCCGGAAGGCTTTCATTCCGAAGACCAGCGCCGTCGACAAGCCCCTGCCGCTCACCCCGCAGAATATGGCACGGCTCGCACGGGAACTCGCCGGCAAACCCTACGGCTGGGGAGGACTGGGTGGAAACCGGGACTGCTCCGCCCTGGTCCGCGACCTCTTCGTCCCATTCGGCCTGTGGCTCCCCCGAAACTCCGGCGATCAGGCCGGCGCCGGAAAATTCATCAGCTTCCGGGACCTCGTCCCGGCGCAAAAGGAGGCCCTCATCCTCCGGCAGGGAGTCCCGTGGCGGACCCTCCTCTGGATGCCCGGGCACGTCATGCTCTACATCGGGGTTCGTAATGGGAAGCCACTGATCTTCCATAATTTCTGGAGCGTCAAGACACGGGATGCCGCCGGGAAACGGGGGAAGCTGATCGTGGGGCGCGCCTCGGTCACGACCCTCCATCCCGGACGCGAGCTTCCCGATCTGGATCTCCCCGGGGCCGATCTCCTGCGGGGGCTGGGAGGGATGGTCCTGCTCGGGGAAACGCCGGGGAACGGCACGGAGAGCGGGCAGGAGAAAAAACCATGATGCGGAAGCCTGCTTCAACCGGTCGCGGGGGTCCCACGCACTGCCCTTCCTCCATTAAATACAAGCTGACGATCGAATATGAAGGTACCGGCTACAGCGGTTGGCAGATGCAGAAAAACGCCCGGAGCATCCAGGGGACCCTGATCGACGCCGCCCGGGAACTCTTCACGGGAGAGGTTGATGTTCAGGGGGCCGGCCGGACCGACGCCGGCGTCCACGCCCTCGCCCAAGTCGCCCACCTGGAGGTTTCCCACCGTCTCCCGCCGCAGAAAATCCTCTACGGTCTCAACGACCTCCTCCCCGCGCCGATCAACATCCTCAGCGTTGAGGAGGCGCCTTCGGCTTTTCACGCCCGCCACATGGCCCGGGGAAGAAGCTATCTCTACCTGATCTCCCGCCGCCGAACGGCCTTCGGCAAGCGGTATGTCTGGTGGGTGAAAGATGAGCTTGACCTCGGCCGGATGCAGGCGGCGACGGAAATTTTCAGGGGCTTCCATGACTTCGCCTCCTTCGCCGACAAAAGGATCGACAAGCACCTCTCCACTGAGGTGCAGATCGACCGGGCGGAGATCGTTTCCTGGGGAGAACGGATGATCTTCCGGATTGTCGGATCCCATTTCCTCTGGAAGATGGTCCGCCGGCTCGTTGGCATCCTCGTCGAAACGGGACGGGGAACCATCTCCCCGGCTGATGTGAAACGGCTGCTGACCAACGCCTCCGATCTCCCCGCACGGTATACGGCGCCCCCCTCGGGACTCTTCCTCGCCCAGGTCCTGTACGAGGGGGATGCCCTGGAACCTCTTTCACCGCCACCGCTTCCGCCTCTGATGAAGAGGAGCTGAAATGATTCAAATACAAAAGAGCAGTCCTGTAAGCCGGATTCTGTATTGGAGCGGCGCATGGCTGTCTGCTTTTTCGTGAACTCAATGATTGACGGATTTTAAGAACCATGCGAGAGTATGATTAAAAGAAGGGAAAAATGTCGGGAACGAAGGTCTGACCATTTCCATTGGGATCTGAAGCGAAACGACAAGAGAGGAGATATCAACATGATTGAATATCCAAAATACAAAAAAGTGCTCTTATGTACCGATTTTTCAAAAAATTCGGATTGTGCCTTTGATTATGCATTTGGTATTGCGAAGAGAGACGAGGGTGTTCTCTATATCCTACACGTGATCCCAACGACCCCCGATTCTTATAATTTAGAACGTTGGGTGACCAAGGGGCAGTTGGACAAGATAAAATCAACCATCCAGGAAGATCGCGAAAAGATGTTCAATGATAAATATCTGAACCATATCAAGGATAAGACTAAAGTAAAAATCGTCACCAAATCCGGACGTGAAGATGAGGAAATCCTCAAGTTCGCCCAGAAGGAAAAAATCGATATTATTGTGATCGGCACACACGGAAGAACGGGAATAGAACATGTTTTCCTGGGCAGCGTAGCCGAAAAGATCATCAGGCGCAGCCCAATCCCTGTCTTTGTTATACCCTGGAGGGACAAGGCCGGTCTAACCTGATCAAACGGCTTTCGGAAATGAACGTGTGCCGGGCACGGCCCACCCGGAACTCTTTTTTACGTTGCCGCTAAAACTTGATGAACCCATAAAAAGTCAAAATTTACCAAACACCGATTTGTAACCTAATGTAATTATTATGTGTGAACTTTCAAAAAGGACCATTTTCCGACTTTTTACGAAGCCGCCAAGCTTGGGAGGTGAAACATGGCCAATGGATATGCCGGGCGTTTTCTGCGTGTCGACCTGACCGAAGGTCGCTGTTCCCCGTTCACGGTGGAGGATGCCCTGCTCCGAAAATTCATCGGAGGAAGCTCTCTCGGGGCGAAGCTTTTCCTGGACGGCTTCCCGCTGGAAGCCGATCCTCTGGCCCCGGAAAGCCCGCTCATGGTGATGACGGGTCCGATGGTGGGAAGCGGTTTCCCGGGAAGCTCCCGTTTCGCCGTCTGCGCCAAGTCGCCGCTCACGGGAATCTGGGGGGAGTCGGCCTGCGGCGGGAACTTCGGGCCGGAACTGAAAAAAGCGGGTTATGACGGGATCGTGATCACCGGCCGCGCAGAGAAGCCGGTCGTGCTTTCCATCTCGGAAGGCGAGACAAAGTTGACCGACGCCTCCGGTCTTTGGGGGAAGGACGTTTACGAGACGACGGACATCCTCAAGGAGACGGACAAGGGGATCAAGGTGCTGGTCATCGGCCCCGCCGGGGAGAACCTCGTCCGTTTCGCCGCGGTCGGAAACGACAAGGGCCACTTTGTCGGCCGGACGGGTCTTGGGGCCGTCATGGGAGCAAAGCGCCTGAAAGCGATCTCGGTCCGGGGCGAGGGAAAGCTGGCGAAGGCCGATGAAACCCGTTACCGGGAGGCCCAAAAGGCGGCTTTCCAGGAGATCAAGGACTCGGCCCTGGCCGGCTCCCTCCACGCGATGGGTTCCGATGCCAACATGGATATCGGCATGATCAACGGCGACGTGCCGGTCAAAAACTGGTCTATCGGCGAAGATTTCGAACTCTCTGCAGCGTTGAGCGGTCCGACGCTTTCCGAAACGTACCTCACCCGCACCCACGCCTGCGCCAACTGTCCGGTGGCCTGCAAGCGGATTGTCCGGGTGCCGGATGGTCCGTTCCAGACCGAAGAAGGGCCGGGTCCGGAGTACGAGACCTGCGGCACCTTCGGGACGATGATCATGAACCGGGATCTCGCGGGGGTGATCAAGGCGAACGAACTGTGCAACCGCCTCGGGATGGACACGATCAGTTGCGGGGCGGCGATCGCCTGGGCGATGGAGCTGTTTGGAAAGGGAATCCTGACCGTAAAAGACACGGACGGCCTCGACCTCGCCTGGGGGAACATGGAGAGCGTTCTCGCACTGCTTCCCCGGATCGCCGGACGGGAAGGTTTCGGCGATCTGCTCGCCCAGGGGAGCCTCGCCGCCGCGCGGAAGATCGGCGGCAACGCCGTGGATGCGGTGGTCCACGTCAAAGGGCTCGATCTTCCGATGCACGACCCTCGCGGCTACCACGGAATGGGGCTCGCCTACATGATGTCGAACCGCGGGGCCTGCCACCTCCAGCATGCCGTCCTGGCCACCGAACAGGGGATGGCTTCCTGGCCTCAACTTTTCCCCATGAAGGACGACTACCAGGGGACGACGAGCGAGGGGAAGGCGGAACTCGTTTTCCATTCGGAGAACTACGGCATCCTCGGAAACTCGCTCTCAATCTGCCACTACCTCACCGACATCCTGAAGCCGGAGACGATCCGGGACGCCTTCAACGCGATCACGGGTTTCGGTCTCGACTTCGCCGGACTGATGGCCTGCGGCGCCCGGGACTGGACGCTCAAGCGGGGGATCAACAACCTCCTCGGGGTGACGGCGAAGGACGATGTGCTGCCGAAACGGATCATGACGCCGCTTTTGGAGGGCGCCGGGGCCGGATCGGTCCCCGACGTGGAAAAGCTGAAGCGCGAATACTACGTGCTCCGCGGGCTCGATGAACGCGGGTTTCCAAAAGAGGAGAAACTGGTGGAACTGGGTCTCGACGATCTCCGCGAGAGGCTCTACCGGTAGGGGAATTATGAACATACAAGGAGGGGAAAATGGCGAAATTCAATGCGATGACACAGGAATGGCTTGACGCGTGGAAGGAGAAGATTGCGACATCCGCGGAGTACAAGGAGATCGCGAAGAACTGGGAGGGGAGCGTCTCGATCATCGTGAACCCCGATCCGGAGAAGGGGATCCCGGAACCGATCTACGTCTTCACGGATTATTGGCACGGCGACGTGCGGGATTTCCTCATCTGCGACAAGGCGAAGGCGGAAAGCGCCAATTTCGTCATGTCGGGCGATTTCGCCCGCTGGAAACAGGTGGCAAAAAAAGAGGTTGATTCCACGAAGGCCCTCATGCAGGGGAAGTTGAAGCTCAAGGGCGACCTGACCTATGTCGTTAGGAACATCAAGACCGTGAACAAGGTGATCGATCTGCTCTGTGAAATCGAGACCATCTGGCCGGACGAGGTTTGATCAAAAGGAGGCATCCATGGCGTACGATCAGGATCTGGCGTTTGTCTATTTCGGTCCGACAAAAATCGTCTTCGGCGCCGGCGCCGCACGCGACGTCGAAATGGAGATGGCCGGTCTCGGCTGCAGCCGGGCGCTCGTCGTGACCGATCCGGGGGTGATGAAGGCGGGACTGGTCGAGGGGGTTCTAAAGGCCCTCGGGGACCGGTGCGTCGGCGTCTGGAGTGAAGTGCCCCAGGACACGGGCGTGGGGATCGTGAACCGCGCGGCCGCCTTCGCCCGGGAAAAAGGGGCGGACTGCGTCGTCAGCGTGGGAGGCGGCAGCGTCATCGACACGGGGAAAGGGATCTGCATCCTGCTTACGGAAGGGGGCGGCCTCGAGAACTTCGAGGGGATTCAGCTCCTCACCCGTCCGCAGACGCCGCACATCGTCATCCCGACGACGGCCGGGACCGGAAGCGAAGTGACCAGCATGGCGGTCATCCTCGACGAGCGGAAGAAGCAGAAGATCCTCATCGTGGAGTATTTCAACACACCGCGGATCGCCATCCTCGATCCGAAGATGACGGAAAAGCTTCCGCCGCTGCTCACGGTCTCGACAGGGATGGACGCGATGACCCACGCCGTGGAGGCGCTCCAGTCGACCCAGCGCGAACCGATTGCGGATGGGCTTGCAATGCAGGCGATCCGACTTCTCCACCGTTATCTTCCGGTCTGCGCGAAAAACGGCGCGGACCTCACGGCCCGCGGCCAGGTTCAACTCGCCGCGACAATGGCCGGATGGGCCTTCGGGAACGCGATGGTCGGCCTGGTTCATGCGATGGCCCACTCCCTCGGGGCAATCGCCCGCGTGCCGCACGGGATCGCGAACGGCATCCTTCTACCGCACGTCATGGCGTTCAACCTGGACGACGCGGCGGAGGGCTATGCGATGGTCGCCGAGTCCCTGGGGGTCCGCGAAAAGGGGATGGATGAGGCCGGGGCAGCAGGGTCGGCCGTGACGGAGATGGGCGCCTTCCTCCGGCGGATCGGCCACCCGCTCCGTCTTTCGGAAACGGGCGCCACGGAAGAAGATCTGGTCAAGGCGGCGGCGCTCAGCCTCTCCGACGGGGCGATCGTCAACAATCCGCGGATGGTTATGGACGAGGAGGAGATCCTCGCCGTCTACCGGGCGGCGTTCTGAACCTCTTCGGGTCCATTACCCGAGGCTTGCCTCGCTCGCTTTTTCATGTCATTCCCGCGAAAGCGGGAATCCAGGAAAGGAAACTGGATTCCCCCGTATCAAGTACGGGGCAGGCTCCGTCAAGCACGGAATGACATCCAATACACCCTGCTTGCGGCAGGGTGGTTTATCGGAGGCCGGAATGGAAGAAGGACTTATCGAAAATCGGGCGACGGACGTCCCCTTTGCAGGAATCCTGGCGGATCTGCTGACGGCGAACCTGACACAGCGTCCGGAAAAGCGAGAGGTTTTCGAGAAGATGCAAGGCGCCGTCGCCATCGAACTTACCGATATCGAAACGGCCGTGACCCTTGTCTTTGCGGAGGGAAAACTCCGGATCGAAGCGGGGATCGCCGGGAGTCCGGAGATCTTCATCCGGACGACATCCGACCGGGTGATGGATCTCAACGCGCTCAAGATCGTCGGCGGGCTTCCCTGGTATTTCGACGAGGCGGGCCGGAACGTCCTGGGGCACCTGTTCGCGGGGAGGCTCAAAATTTCAGGAATGTTCGTTCACGTGGCGCTGCTGACGCGGTTGACAAAAATCATGTCCGTCATGTAAGCAGCATCTGCAATATCTTGTAATACTTAAATATTTCAGAATATTCCCTTGACATTGCCCTTCAAAAGTGGCATGAACTCCGTGATTCCCGTCGGTTCGGACACGTCGGCTCCTCCCTGCGGCAGGACCCGACGTTCCTGCAGATCGTCGTGGAACAGGAGGTTTTCAATTGATCGGGAAATTGTTGCGTTGGCTCTGTATCATCTACGGCGACGAATCTTCCCTACAGGTCTTCCGGGAAGGCAACCGTGAACCGGGGACATTCGCCGACCTTGGGTTCGTTTTCCGGAATCATTTTCGGGGGCTCACCCTCTACAACCCCCTGGGGCTTCTGGCGGGAATCGTCTTTACGGCCTGCATCTTCAAGCCCTGGTGGTTCGCCGCCCTGGATAGGGACTACTTCTTCATCCATGTGTACCCCTTCATCCTCCGCCACGATCTTCCCTCGGACGCCTTGGAGTATATCATCCAGACGCCGTTGGTCGGGGTTGTTCTTCTGCTTTCGATCCTGTTTGGGTATCTCTTCGTTGCCTTCTGGGGCAGCACCCTGCCCGGAAAGAAAGGGCGCCTCTTTCTGATCGCCGACGGGATCTTCATGCTCCTGTATACGGTTGGCTTTTACGGCGCCCTCTGGTATGCGATGCACCGCGTGAACCTGCCGGTGACCGGATACTCTTTCGTGTCCGCCTCCATTCAGGTAGACATCCACATGCACTTTCTGACACCCTATGCCATCGCAATCGGAGCGGGGGCGGCATGCATTTTCTCCTCGCTCCTGCACGGGATCTTCAAGATCCGTTTGCATAAAGGCTGACCCCGACCGATTATGGACTATCGCGAACTTTTTCAGCGGAACTACGGAGTGTTCAGTGAAACCGAGCAGGAGCGCCTCCGGCGGGCCAGGGTGCTGATCGTCGGCTGCGGGGGAATCGGGGCGATGGTCGCCGTCATTCTCGCCCGCTCCGGCATCGAGCGGTTCATCCTCTGCGACTTCGACGTCTACGGTCCCACCAACATGAACCGCCAGATCGCCTGCTTCACGGACACGCTGGGACGGAAAAAGTCGGAAGTTGTCCGGGAGACGATCCTTAGGATCAATCCCGCCGCCGAGGTCACGGCC
Organism: Syntrophaceae bacterium UBA6112; assembly: GCA_002423465.1. Lineage (GTDB taxonomy): Bacteria > Desulfobacterota > Syntrophia > Syntrophales > UBA5619 > UBA5619. The sequence continues at coordinate 54,705 of DIWG01000003.1, forward strand.
TACACGGAGCTTCTTCCCCATACCCGGATCGCCGAACTCATGGAGGATGTCGATTTCGTCTTTCCCGCCGCCGACGACTTTGCTTTCAGCATTTTCGTTTTTCGCGACGCCGGACGGCTGGAAAAACCGGCGCTGATCGTCTACCCCGCCGGCGCGTGGGCCCATGTCAGCATCATCCCTCCCGGCGCCCCTTCGCCTGAAGAGATGGAAGGCCTGCCGAACCTCGGCAGCTATGAGGCCCTCCGGGACGCCCTGGAGGTGCGCCGCTACAAGTTCGGAACCTACTTCTACGTGCCGCTGGCCGACTGGCGCATCGACTACTACAGAGGGTTTATCGAGGAGGATTTCAGCCCGACGCAGCTCTGCCCCTTCGTCTGGCTCTCCTCCTGCATCGGCGCGTTCGAGATCCTGAAGGTCCTGTCCGGCAAATGGAAGCCGGTGGCCTCGCCCCGCTATTGGGAGATCAGGTCCGGACAGGTACGCATCCGAAGAATCAACGGATTATCCCTTCATACGCTGCTGGTCTGGCAGAGGCGGATCATGTGGGGAATTTTCCAGACCTCCTTCGGCCGGACTCTGGAACGGATGCAGGGCGCCTGGTGGAGGCTCTTCTATCGGTCTATGAAATCCCGTGAGGAGCGGCGCGAACGGAAGGAAGCCCTCCGGGATCTCAAAGGCGGAAAAGGATGAAAAAAACCGACCTCGCTTACCGGACGCTTTTCGACCGCAATTACGGCGTTCTCACCGAAGCCGAGCAGGAGCGGATCCGCAAGGAGCGCGTGCTGATCCTGGGCGATATGGGATCGGGAGAAACCCTCTGCACCCTGCTGGTCCGCTGCGGCTTTGAGGATTTCACGATCGCGGGAGAGAACCGGTACGTCCCTTCCGACATGAACCGGCAGATCGGCTGCTTCACCGATACGATCGGAAGGTCCAAGGTCGAGGTGATGGCCGAGACCGTCCGGGCCGTCAACCCCGCCGCCAACGTGACGGTTCATTCGCATCTCCCGGAGGAAGGCGAGCTCGGAGAAGTGATCGGCAGGGCAGACATCGTGATCTCGTCCGTCGACGACCTCGCCTATGCCGTACTCATCTTCCGGACATGCCGCGCCTTGGGAAAACCGGCCGTCATGTGCATGCCGGCCGGCTCCATGGGCTGGGTGAGCGTCTTTACACCGGAATCCGTCACGATCGAGCAGGCCCTCGGCATCCCGCTCCTCGACTACCAGGGTCTCACCGGCGTCATGCGGAGCAGAGAATACCGCTGCGCCCAGTATCACTACATCACGCAGGGCGACTGGCGGGTGGACTGGTTCTTCGGCTACTTCTCGGGGAAGCTGCCACTGGCTCTCATCTGCGTAGCGGAATGGACCCTCGTGAGCCTGATCGCCTTGGAAACGATGAAGATCGCCACCGGCAAGTGGCCCCCGATCACAGCCCCCCGGTGCTGGCATCTCAAGCACGGGCGGTTGAAGGTAACCCGTTTCAGTTGGTTCATGCGCTTGCACCGCAGGATTGGATGGTGCATCTTCGGCTCGCCCGAGGGATTGCGCCGCCACGGCCTCACGCATTACATCTGGAAGCGGATCTTCGCTTTCCTGAAATCGCGTCAAAAGATTTCAAATTAGAAGATGCTTGACCTCTAGATGAACCGGACAAATTATCCCTGGGCGAGCACTCTTTCAACGGCTCGGTCCAGGGAAGCCGGCAAGAAGTCGACGGGCAGGAAGGCCGGAAGATCCACGACAATTTGAGGAAATCGTTGCAGCAACAGGGGGCAGACGCCCAGGATAAAAGCCAGGGCGGTTCGCCTGCGTGCTTCTTCGCCCGTCCCGACGGCGACCAGACCGCCCCCGAAGGTCGGATCGGACGATGCGGGGGCCTGGGCCGTTGAAGGTGACTCGGCCCGTTCGCCCCTGGCCATGGCGGATAGCGCATCAAAATCAGAGGTCAGGACCCCCTCTCCGGGCAGGAGTGACGCAGCGGCAGCGGGATCGAGACCCAGGCGGACGGCCTCCCAAAGCAGGGGAAGGGCTCGCTCACCCCTTTTCCCGGCCAGGGCGATCCAGCCCACAGGGTCCATCAGAAGAAGGCCGTTTTGTTTCTTTGGTCCCTGCGGCAGGCGCGGATCGGCCGCGGTGAACCGGGCGTGAACCATGCAGGGCGCCGGACAGTGGAAACAGGCGGCATCGCTAAACTTCGCACCTTTCAGCGCCTTCAGGCAATCTCCGCCGCCGGCCGACTCCACGAGAGAGGCAAAGCCGCCTCCCCTCTTTCGCTCCCGTCTGATTCTTCCGGCAAGTTCAAGGGAACACCGGAGATCCCCGTCCGCAAAGCCGATCCCCCCCGAACCGCCGAGCAGGATCCCTTTGAGATTCTTCGCGGCCATCGCTCCGGCGAGACCCGCCTTGTCGAGAGAGCCCTTGGCGCCGAGGGAGACGGCGGCAAGGGACACACCCGCATCCGCCGCAGGACCGGTCAGAATCGCCGACCGGAAGGGGGGCGCCGAACGCCGCAGCGAAACCTCCAGGGAAGGCAGATCGGACGCCTGTGGGGGCAGCTCCACGAAGCGGACACGGCCACCGTCGATGTGGAGGAGGATCGGCCGTTCCGCGGCGCCCAGCAGAACCAGATGATCGATTCCGGAGCAACGGAAATCCGGTCCGGCCGTCAGCAGGAGCGGCACATGGACGATTACTCCCGCCCGGGACGACGCAAAGGAGCCGACGAGGAGCGCCGAGGCCGGGGCGAAGGTGCCCGTGAGCGGCCCTGCGCCGAAGATGAGGTTTTCTTTGCCGTGTTGTTCGATCAGGTTCAGGTTGAGCGCCGCGCCCCCGACGGATTCCCGCCGGAGATCTTCCTCCCGGGACGTGATCTCAACGGTGCGTCGATCAAGATCTACAACGGCTATCTTGAGATCGTTCATCTGTTCACCTCCGCCCCGGTCACCTCTCCGGGCACGCCCTTCTGCCAGCGAAAGCGGATCTTCGCCGCACCGTAGGGGCAGCGGTCCAGGCAGCGCAGGCAGCCGATGCACTCCGTCATGGGAATTTCGGGCGAGAGCCCCTCGCGCAGTTTGTCCCCGTCGATGATGCCCATCGGACAGACCTCCGCGCACTGGATGCATGAGAATTTCTTGCATTTTTTGGCGCCGATTACGATCTTAAGCAGATGCAGTTTCGCGAAGAGCGCCAGGAGTGCCCCCACGGGGCAGAAGTACCGGCACCAGCTCCGGCGTTCCGTAAGTTCCAGACCCGCCAGGAGCGGCACGATCGCCATCTCGGCGCCCCGGAACATCCCCTGCTGACCGTAGGAACGGCAGAGGGTTCCGATGGGGCAGACCGTGCAGAAGACCTGGAAGCCGAAGGCGGCGCTCCCGGCAGCGGCGCCGCCCAGGATTCCGTACTTGGCCATCCGGGTCTTGAGAAACTTGGGCAGGCCGAACTTCTTCGGGATGATCCGGTCTACAAGATCCAGGACGAAGCCGAAGGGACAGAGCCAGCCGCAGAAGAAGCGGCCCAAGAGGACGGTGAGCAGGAAGATCGCCAGGAAGCTCGCCAGACCCGCCAGGACGATCCTTCCCGTGGCGAAGATGTTCTGCAACGTGCCCGTCGGGCAGGATAGGCCGAAGCTTCCGGCGTTGAAGTAGCAGAAGGTCCCGAGGAAAACCATGACCAGAAGCAGAAATGAAATCAGTTGCACTGTCCAGCGGACCCCCTTGATCCAGCGGAACGCCTTTCCTTTGGTGTAGGAAAGGGCGCCGTTCGGGCAGTGCTTCACACAGAGCGGATCCCCTTCGCAGAGGTCGCACTTGCGAATCTCAGCGGTGCGGCCGTCGCGCAGCGGTGCGGCCTCCGGGCAGGCGGCGGTACAAAGCCCGCAGGAGGTGCAGAAAAGCTTTTCGATCCGGACGATGCCGTCCTCGCCCCTGGTCATCGCCCGTGTAGGACAGGCCTCGACACAGAGCGGTTTGCGGCAGTGCTGGCAGTAGACGGCGAGGTTCCGTCCCCGGGCATCGTCCCGAACGATGCGGAGGCTCGCCGAAGCGGGTGCGATTTTCCCCGTATTTCTCGTTGAGCAGAGAATCTCGCAGGTTCCGCAGCCCGTGCAGCGGTCAGGATCGAAGAGGATGAAGGGGCGGCGGCGGGGCATGAAAAGGTCCATCAGGGTCCGTTTCTCAAGGCCTCTGGGCCTCAGGTCGTCGATCCCGAGTCGTTCATCCTGCATGTCTTTGGCTCGTTCCATGGTTGTTGCCGTATCCCTTTTCCTCTACGCGTTTCTCCGCAGGTAACCCTCCCGGCGGCAGGCCGGACAGAGCTTGAGCCAGTTTTTGACATTGGGCGGCTCATCCTTGAGCCTTCCCAGGACGAAATCCTCAACCGGGACCGCCAGAAAGGGTCCACCGCAGCCGGGGCAGACATTCATCTCCTCGGGTTTCCCCGCATCCAGGACCAGGCGTCGCAGTCCGCGGACCAGATCCCGGCAGCTCACCCCCTGCGGGCAGGCGTCCGTCCCTGCATTGCACTCGGTGCAGTACCAGAGGTTCCGGTCGGCCGCGACCGCCTCGCCCGTCAGGGCCTTCTTGATGATCCCGCGGGGCGACATGGCAATCGAGAAATTCACGTACATCTCCACCATCGGGCAAACAGCCGTGCAGCGCCCGCACTCGACACAGCGGTCAATCCCCGACTCTTTTTCGATCCGGCGGATGCGCTCGTCACGACCGGCCATCGTCCGCCTCCTTCTCCACGCGCGCCGCACAGACCTTGAACTCCGGGATCTTCGAAACGGGATCCAGTGCCGGGTTGGTCAGCATATTCGCCGCCGCTTCGGAAAAGTGGAAGGGCGCAAAGACCGACCCCGGGACCACCCGCGTCGTCAGTACGGCCGCCGTCACGATGGAGCCCCTGCGGGTCGTGATCCGGATCCTGTCGCCGGGACGGACCTCCAGGCGTACCGCATCCTCCGGATGGATTTCGGCGTACGCCTCTTCCTTCTCCCGGTTCAGGAAGGGGGAGCGGCGAGTCATCGTCCCCGTGTGGTAGTGGGCGAACATACGGCCTGTGCCCAGATAGAAGGGATACTCCGGATCGGGCATCTCCCTGGGCGGTGTATGGTCGGGCGGGATGAAGCGCCCCAGGCCGCGGGTGAATTTGTCCTTGTGGAGGAAACGGGTCCCCGGATGTTCGGGGCTGGGACAGGGCCACTGCAAGCCTTGCTTCTCCAGGCGGTCATGGCGGATCCCACCGTAGGACGGGCAAAGCGATGCGATCTCCTCCATTGCCGCCGCGGGCGTTTCGTACGGGACGGGAACGCCCATGGCCTGCGACATCCGGCAGAGAATCGTGAAATCATCCAGGGCCTCGCCGGGGGGCGCCACCGCCTTGTGGAGAAGCTGGAAGCGGCGTTCCGTGTTGGTGAAGGTCCCCGTCTTTTCGGCGAAGCAGGCCCCGGGAAGAACGAGGTGGGCCAGGCGCGCCGTCTCGGTGAGAAAGATGTCCTGGACGATCAGGAAATCGAGTTTCCCGAGGGACTCCTTCACGTGGGTCGCGTCGGGATCGCTGAGCAGCGGATTTTCCGCCATGATGTAGAGCGCCCGGAT
>DIWG01000073.1 GCA_002423465.1 Syntrophaceae bacterium UBA6112
AAAGTCATTTATTCCTCCCGCACAAAATAGTGCATTTTATTTCCACAACTTCCGATTCCGGAGGTCATGCCGCACAAGGGATGTCCGGTTCAGGTCAGTTCGCGAATGTCCGGTTTGTAGCGGTGATCCACTCCCGTCCTGAGCGTCTGGATACATTTGATCAGTTCCGAGATCCCCTGGAGAACAATCAGGAAGCCGCTCAAGGGGATCATCAATTTGTACGGGTAGGCCGGCGGTCTCCATGTCGTCATCAGATCTTCCCTTAAGTCCCAGGATTCATAGAAAAAGTCCCAGCTCAGCCAGACGAACAGAACCATTCCGGGGAGGAAGAGGAAGAGATAGCAAATCACGTCCACCCAGCATTGCGTCTTCATGGACCAGTTTCCGTAGAAAAAATCGGTCCGGATATGCTTCCCCAGATAGAGGGTCATGGCCCCGGCGATGAAAAAATGGGTGCCATAGAAAATGGTGGCCATGTCCACCGCCCAGAGCGTGGGCTTGTAGGCATAGCGGATGAACACCTCCCAGACCAGCACGGCCGCCATCGGGACGATCAGCCAGGATATGGCTTTCCCCGACCAGAGGCTGATCCGGTCAATCACATTGGTTATCCGATCGATGCTGTTCATAGCAAAAAGCTCCAAAATATCGGGACGGCTCACCTCGGGCCGGTCCTTCAAGGTTACAATACCGCTTGTCGAACGGCCGACGGGCATTCCGGCCTGAAAAGATCTGCCCGGCCGGCCGATCCTGCCCCGTTGGTCTGGGGTGATCGGCCGGCCAAGGCAAGTCATGGCTAACGGACGGGCCCGTCATCCGACGCGCCCGTCCGTTCTACATCTGTTTATTTCACCTCCGCGGCTCCGGAGATCAGCTGCATCAGCTTGTTGGTCTCTTTGGTGAAGGGAACCACCAACTTGGCATAACTGCGCTGTGATTCGAGAACCTTTTTGAAGAACGGGTCCTTCGCCTCGAATTTGGCGAGCACCTTCTTCGATGATTTGATGAAGGCTTCCGAGTAACCGGCGGGCGCGTCGTATACCTTGACGCCCTTTTCCTTGACCAGGATGTTGAGGGCCTTGGCGTTTTCCTCCACGAAGTACATCATGCCGTCGAGGATTGACTGGGTGCATGCGGTTTGAACAATCGCCTGGAGATCCGGGGACAGTGCGCGCCATGCCGCACCGTTGATCATGATATCCATGATGCCGATGGCCTGGTGGAGCCCCTGGAGGGAGTAGAACTTGGCAACGTCATAGAGCCCGATCTTCAGGTCGCTGGCCGTGTTGATCCACTCGCCGCCGTCGATGACGCCCCTCTCCAGCGCCGGGATGAGCTCCTGGCCGGCAACATTCACCGGGATGCCGCCCATGTCCTTCAAAACGTCCGACGACAGGCCGGAGGACATGCGGTACCTCATTTTCAGGTAATCATTGAGCGTCTTGGGCTGCTTCTTTGCCCAACCGAAAGCCTCGGGGCCGTCCGGCGCGATCAGGAAGGGCATGACGTCGGCTTTGAGGATTTTCGTGTAATATTCCACGTAGAGCTCCCGCCCGCCGCCGTTCATGTACCAGGAAAGGTGGTTCATCAGGTCCAGGCCGCTTCCAGCGCCGCCGAGCGGGGAGCTGAAGAGGCTGCCGCTGGGGTTTTTGCCCATGGAGTAATGGGTCCACCACTGTCCGCATTCGATGATTCCCTTGTTGACGCCGTCCAGGATTTCAAAGGGGTTCACGATGGCGCCGCTGGCGAGGACTTCGATCTTCAGCCGTCCCGCCGACATCTTGTCGATGTTGCCGGCCAGTTTGTTCAACAAATCAATTTGGGGGGCTCCTGCGGGGTTTGCACTCTGGAGCTTCCATTTGATCGGTCCCGCGGCCGCCTGCGACAGGTCCGCCAGACCGAACACACCAAAAAACGCTGCGATTACCAAAAATCCGATCACTTTCTTCATGGCTTTTCCTCCTCAACTTGGGGGTTAAGAAAATTTCTCAACCGTGACTTGACCTTGACGGCTTCCCAAACAACGTCATCGAGACGGCCGCCGGAAGGTCATGACCGCTGCCGACAGCGGATTTCAAAAAAGGCGTACTGCCCAATAATGCCCTGGCCCATCACCTCCTTTCCCCCGACAATGAGATGCGAAGAAAACCTCACACTCAGCAAACGGGTAACGAGCAGGGATAGCATCACCTGATCTGAAAGGCGAGTCAAGTAGAAAAAATTGATACAGCCATTGTTAAAAACAATAGGTGACCCCGAACCGATGGTTATGTCTGCAAGTCAGCGACAGATGAGGCGTCCGGTGTTGGAGCCCGGACTGCTGATATAGTAATTTACTATAGAATTATAATTATTATCAGTTTGACTTCCTGTCGGAACATTTTCTATGATGCATGCCAGATAGCTGTCCTGACTTTGCGGTTTCGGGAAAGACGGGACATAATTATAGTTTGTTATTGAAAACATGATTATTATTATTTTGACTTATAGTTGGCGCCTCTTTTACAATATTTCTTAAATGTTCCGGTTCGTGGTGCATCACGCTCCGGTCGAGATTACAAGAGCGAAGCAATTGGCTGCCGATGGCGCGGCGTTCTGGTCGGTGAGCTTGGGATGATACCGGCGGGACAACGGGGTGCTGCAGGCAGGGTGACGTTTCAGGACAGAACGAATAGTGATAGGACAATTTGGAGGGAATTTAGAATGGACAGACAGCCGTTGTTTAAGAGAAAGACAGCCCTTTCCTACAAGACGGAGGAGAAGACCGTTGTGCGGGGCTATAACGTGAGTGATCTGGCGGAGGCGGGCTACACGTTTTACGATGCGCTTTTCATCCTCTTCCAGAACCGGATTC
>DIWG01000079.1:0-2411 GCA_002423465.1 Syntrophaceae bacterium UBA6112
TCACGGTCGCTCGCCTCCTGCGAAGGGGTGCTGCTCTTGATCGACGCCGCGCAGGGCGTTCAGGCACAGACGCTCGCGAACCTCTACCTTGCGATGGAGCACGACCTTGCGATCATCCCGGTCATCAACAAGATCGATCTTCCCTCGGCGGACGTTGAGCGGGTCATCGAACAGATCGATTCGGAGCTGGGCCTAGACCCGGACAACCATCTGAAATGTTCGGCCAAGGCTGGAATCGGAATTGAGGAGATCCTTGAGGCGATTGTGGCGCGGATCCCGCCGCCCGAGGGGAATCCTGCGGCGCCGCTCGCCGCGCTCATATTCGACGCCAAGTACGACTCCTTCCGGGGGACGGTTATCCACTGCCGCATCTTCGACGGGACGGTGAAGGCCGGCGATATTATCCGCCTCGTTTACAACAATGCCACATACCGTGTGGAAGAGGTTGGCCACTTCCTCCTCCAGCGTCAGAAGCGGGAGAACCTCACCGCGGGGGACGTCGGCTACATCATCGCCGGTGTAAAGACCGTTTCGGACGTCCGCACCGGAGACACGATCACGCTGGAAAACCGCCCCTGCCCGAAGCCGTTGCCGGGCTTCAAGGAGGTCAAGCCGGTCGTCTTCGCTTCGATCTACCCGATTGCCTCCGACGATTACGCGGATCTCGCCGACTCGCTGGACAAATTCAAGCTCAACGACGCCTCCTTTGTATATGAAAAGGACTCTTCGGCGGCCCTCGGCCAGGGGTTCCGCTGCGGCTTCCTGGGACTGCTCCACCTCGACATCGTCCAGGAGCGGCTGGAACGGGAGTATGATCTCTCGATCATCCTTTCCGTCCCCTCCGTCCGCTACCGCTTTACCCTGAAGGACGGGACGGTCCTGTTCGTGGACAACCCGACACACTATCCCGAACCAATGTCCATCATCAAATCCGAGGAGCCCTATATCCGGGCGGCGATGATGCTCCCGGAGCGCTACCTCGGCGCCGTCATGAAGCTCTGCATGGAGAAGCGGGGCGTCAACTCGACCCTGAACTACCCAAGTCCCGGCCGGGCGGAACTGGTCTACGAGGTGCCGCTGGCCGAGGTGATCTTCGATTTCTATGACCGCTTCAAGTCCGTAACCCAGGGCTACGGCTCGTTCGACTACGACCTGATCGATTACCGGGAGAGCAGTCTTGCGCTTCTCGACATCCTCGTGAACGGCGAAAAGGTCGACGCCCTCTCGCAGATCGTCCACCGTGAACGCGCCCGCGCCAGGGGTCTCCAGGCCTGCGAGCGGCTCAAGGAGGAGATCCCGCGGCAGATGTTCAAGATTGCGATCCAGGGGGTGATCGGCGGGGAGATCATCTCCCGGACAACGATCTCCGCCTTCCGGAAGGACGTCATCGCAAAGTGTTACGGCGGCGACATCTCACGGAAACGGAAACTTCTTGAGAAACAGAAGAAGGGCAAGAAACGGATGAAAATGATCGGCAATGTCAGCATCCCGCAGAGCGCCTTCCTTGCCGTGCTGAAGTCGGATACGGAATGAGTGGATGGACACAGGACCGACCCCGAATACGACCGGAAACGCTCTGCAAACCATTCAGGTACCGGACGAGCTCCCGGGGCTCTATATCCACATCCCGTTCTGCATCCGGAAATGCGCCTACTGTGATTTCTACTCCATCACCGACCGTTCCCTAATCCCCGCCTTCCGGTCGGCACTCCACCGGGAAATGGAACTCTATCGGAATTGGGCCACCTCTTTTGATACCCTTTACCTCGGCGGAGGAACCCCATCCGTTCTGCCTGCAGAAGATCTTGAGGGGTTGATCGCCGACATCCGAGCCGTCTTCACGATCGCTTCAGATGCGGAGGTGACCGTCGAGGTCAATCCAGGCGATATCACCTCAGATCTGCTGGCCTCGCTTCGCCGTGTCGGAGTCAACCGCCTTAACATCGGCGTTCAGTCCTTCGACGACGGTTCCCTTTCCCTGCTGGGCCGCCGCCATAGCGCCCTTCAGGCCACTGACGCGATCCATCGCGCCCGATACGCCGGCTTCGGGAACATCGGCCTGGATCTGATCTATGGCCTTCCCTCTTCCCCCGCAAGTGTGGGAAACGCCGCTGCTACGGCCACAGGAGGGACCAAGCCGCTCCCTCCCAACCTTGGAGAAGCAGACTCCCCGGAAGTAGATCGCGCCTTTGCGGCATGGTTTGCTACACTGGATACGGCCGTCGGCCTCGATCCCGACCACCTCTCCTGCTATCAGCTCACCCTGGAGGAGAAAACGCCGCTGGCACGACAATGCCTGCATGGAGAACTCACCCTCCCCGATGAATCCCGGCAGGCCGACTATTTTTTCCGGACGGCTCAGATCCTGGAGGAGAGAGGCTACATCCACTACGAGGTCTCCAACTTCGCCC
>DIWG01000079.1:2509-2642 GCA_002423465.1 Syntrophaceae bacterium UBA6112
GGGAAACCCTGAGCGACGAGCAACTTCGCCTGGAGGCACTCTTTCTCGGTTTTCGCACGAGCCGGGGGATCTGCCTGAAGAAGTTCAAGATGCGTTTCGGCCAAGACCTTCTCGCGGACAAACGGGATATGAT
>DIWG01000080.1 GCA_002423465.1 Syntrophaceae bacterium UBA6112
GACTTCAGTCAACTATCATGAGTTCGCCACATAGCTAAAAGATGTCCTTTGGGTGAGCATGGCATAAATGACCCTCAGAAGCTTATGGGCAGTGGCAAGGACAGCTTTTTTGAAGGGAAGCCCATCCTGCATTCTCTTCTTATAGTAGTTTCGGAAACATTCATTGAACTGAATGACCCTGATGGTCATGAGCCAGATCACCCTTCTGAGATGACGATTCCCGCGCTTGGTAATTCTGCCTTTCCCATCATGCTTACCGGACTGGTATATGGCAGGATCAAGCCCCGCCATGGCAATGAGCTTTTTGTGATCGTTGAACTTCTGGATATCACCTCCCATCTCGATTAGAAAGCTTGTCGCCGTTTTTTCGCCAATTCCCCGCAAAGAAGTCATGATATCAATGTCATCTCCCATATCAGAACGGCATAACTCAATCATCAGAGCCGTCAGCTCTTTCAGCTGGCCCTCCAGATGAATCACCACATCGGCCTTCTGTTTGAGGATCAGTTCCCTTGAAGGACTTGTCGTTCCGACTGAAGAGCGGGCCGCCTGGAGAATGGCTTGTGTGGTCTTTGCAGAGTTTCTTCCCATGGAATGATCCGTGAGCAGTTGGTTTATCTCTGCCGAGTCTGCCTGGCCGATGGCATGGGCAGATGGAAAACGGCTCACAAGCTTCAGAATGGACTTCGTGAAAACACCCGTCAGTTTCTCCAGCTCCGGAAAGGTAATCGTCAAGAGCCGCTTCATATCGCATTTCAGAGCCGTCATCTGGCTGAGCAGACTCTCCCGCTGACGAGATAAATCCCGAAGATCGGAGACGTGAGGGGAGATGCTTTTCTGTGCCAGTGTATCCCTGTGCATCAACAGAAACTGCGCGATGACAAGGGCATCCTTCTTGTCCGTCTTGGTCTTCCGCAACTGCATCTTCACGAAGTTAGAGATGAGCAAAGGGTTGATTATGACCGCCGTATATCCCCCTGCAAGAAGAAACGAAAACAGATTCATGTGATAGCAGGCGGTCGACTCCATCCCGATCAGAAGATTCTCCTGGGGTATGGGTAACGCTCCCAGGCGGCTCACCAATTTTACAAACCCCGCTCTGTCCATGGGACAGGAAAGATAAAAATGTTTCTCCCCGTTGATGTCTATGCAGTAGGCATCAAACTTGTCCTTTGAAACATCGATACCCAGAAAACCGCTAAAAGATGTCTCGTTCATGTTTCCACACCTCCTGTCATGAGATGGGAAAAGCAGAGAACCAGGGCCTCCCCAACCAATCCTCCATCGTAACAAGGATTCAAAGATCCAATCAACTTATCATGGTTCAGGAAAGCATGGGACACACTGTAGTAAGGATTCAAAAACCCAGGAAGTAGTAAGTCCTCCTGCCTTTCCATGGTTCATTCCTGATTTTACAATACCACATTCAATACCCTTATACATGAACTCATGGTAGGAGGAAGAAGATCAGTGGTTAACGCTACCTGCAAAGAGTGATGATTGAGGCATTACCATATTAAAGACCGGCCGCCTTCCCTTTCCCGGCTCCGTCTCTCGATAGCCCCAGTATCTTGTCCGCCGCCTTCATGGCTGAGGAAAAGCTGATGTCGCCGGAGCAGCCGTCGCCCCGCACCGTGTCGCCGATCAGATAGAGTCCTTTAACGGTAGTGCATTCAATATCGGGCCGGTGGGGTTTTGACTGGACCGGCGTCAGGACATTGCCGTTCATGACCGGGACAACGACCTTTCTTTTCCTGACGACCCTGGAGATCAACTCCGGGAAAAGGGTCGAGATGGTCGAGATGAGCCTCTTTTCCGCCTCTTCGACGATCTTCAAATCGCCATCAAAGTGCCAGGGAAGCATGATGCCCCATGTCGAAAGATATTTGCCGTGCGGTGTGAAGGAATCATCGGCATTGGACTGGAAACGCGCCCAGAGGGGGATATCGACGCCGAGGATGCCGGAGCGTATGTCGGTAACGGGCCGATCCGTAATGAAGTCTATGGTCAGGGCGGAGCTGTGTTCGAGATTCTTGGCATAATCGAGCAGGGTCTTGGGCAGTTGCCGGTCGACCATCAGGTCCGGCAGGAGGGGCAGCCTCGCGGCGAAGATGACATTTTTAGCCGTGTACGTTGCCTCTCCCGTCTGAACGCCCGTTACCCCGGCTTCTTCCGTCATGATCCTCTCGGCCTTTTCATGGAGATGAATTTCGCCGTTTTGGCCGATATGCTTTGCAAGCCTTGAGAATATCTGCGCGGAACCGCCTCTTGGCTCGCCGACACTGACCCCGGCCTTCAAGGCCCGCTGCAGGAATTCGATGACCTCGCCCGCGCTGACCTTATCGGGCGACGGGCACATGACGGTCATGCCGAGGAACGGCAGGAAGGCCTCGACCTCGCGATTTTGAAAAGATGTTTTGTAAAAATCGTGCAGGGTTTGATCATACCACTGACCGGGATCGGCCTTTTTAATCCTGATCAGCAGCGCGATAAGCAGCAGCCTTGCCCCGAGGGAGAGCATCGGAGTTTTCAGGAACCCTGCCGGGCCTTCGGGTCTCTCCCAGAGCCTGCCCTTGAAGATCAGCTTGGCGTCGTGGTCTTCGGGCAGGAAGTCGATGTTTTCGCCAAGCCTTCGGAAGAGATCGTTTGCGATGCCCTTGTATGAAAGCCGGTGGGAATGGGCGCCGTATTCCCAGAGATAGCCTGCCTCGTCCCTGCAGGAGAGCGCTCTGCCGCCGATGGCGTCCGCGGCTTCAAGGACAATGACCTTCCGGCCTGCATGAGCCAGCAGGGCCGCGGCGCTCATTCCGGCGTAACCCGCTCCGATGATGATTGCATCCGCCATAAAGAATGTCCATGGCCAGGGGGCAAATCCTGAAGCGCTACTGTATCGGTGAGTAGGCGGTCGGGCGCATGATCGTGTTTGTGACGCGGGCCACGATGGCTCCGTCCTTCTCGGTCTCCGCGAATGCCTTGGCCCGCTCCGGGTCGGCCCTGAAACCGGCCCATGCCTTGTCGCGGTGCGCCGTGTCCTCGAATGCCAGAATGTAGGTGAGACGGTTAGTGACGCCGATCTCATCCGTCCAGAAGCCGACCACCTTCATGCCGTATTTCTCGAAGTAGCCCATCGTAATCTTGGCGAAGCGATCGTTCAGGACCGGGAGTTTGCCAGGAACGGCGTCATAGATGCGCATTTCGTAAATCATTTCTTCCTCCTGATCATTCAATTTTTCATGCAGGTTTCACAAAACCGCCCGCCAGGCTTTTCTCCAGGCTGCGGTGGATATCGCCGAAATCATCATAAAGAAGACAGGGTGTGCCGTTGCCCATGCATTTTTCGTAGAGGATATCCTTGGCGAAGATCTGATCGGCCTTCCAGGCGGCGCAGACGTCGGAATGTCCGTCGCCGACGTAGATGATCCGGTCATAGTCCGGCCGGAAACGGTCGAGGAGGGAACGCTTGCAGGTTCCGCAACGGCCGCAGTCCCCGCTCGCTGGGGGAAAGTCGAATTCAATCCGGTCGTCTTCCTGAAAGATGAGGCGGTTCGCATAGAATTCAACTTCAAGACCGTGCTTCGCGAGAATCGCCTCGATGTAGACATCAAGACCGTCGGAGACGATTTTAAGATCGATCTTTCTGCCTCGGCAAAAGCTCAAGAATTCCGGGAAGAAGAGATCGAGCCGTTCCTGCCGCAGGATAAAGTCCAGGATCTGCAACCGATTCGCCCGGATCAGGGGCGCGATCCGGCCGTAAGCGGTCCGGGAACCGACCTCCCCGAGCGCATAGGTGCGGTCGATCGCCTCCCAGTCGCCGGCGAAATGATCCATGATTTCGTTGCACATATCCACGCGGCAGACCGTGCCGTCGAAATCGCAGACGATCAGTAGACCTTCGTCTGGACTCCCTCCATCCGATCCGGGAATATGAATAAGATTGTCATGGATTATCGGGGTCATCCGTCTTTTTCTTAAAGTACTTTATGATAATGTGTACACCCACCAGGATTAGAAGAAGGGGAAGCAGAAGATTCACGATCTTCCAAATCTCCATTCCGATGTTCTCCGAAAGGAAAAAGACCAAACCGACGCACCCGATGATCCAGCCGCCAAGATCCTTTACCCGCTGAATGATGGTCCCCGCGGCAATCACGATGAGCAGCAGGGGCCAACTCCGGGAAAACTCCCAGACGTCCGTCTTGTGCAGAATGATCAGACTCCCGAGAGTGATCAGAATCATTCCGCCCGTCAGGATATTTCTTTTGTTGCGCGCCTCCATAACGATGAGATCGCCTCCTTTTGGATTTGTCTTGCGCAAGCCGTTTGAAACGAGACTTTCAAAATAACGGGGAGGTTCCCCCTCCCCGTTATTTTGATTACGCTTTCTCGGCCAACTTCAGGAAGGGCTTGAACAGATCGATCGGGATCGGAAAAACCGTCGTCGAATTGTTCTCTGTTGCGATCTGGTTCAAAGTCTGGAGATAACGGAGCTGAAGCGACATTGGCTGCGTTTCCATGAGGGCCGCCGCTTCGATCAGTTTCTGGGCCGCCTGGAACTCGCCCTCGGCATTGATCACCTTTGCCCGCCGCTCTCTCTCCGCTTCCGCCTGCTTGGCAATGGCCCGCTTCATCTCCTCGGGCAAATCGATCTGTTTGACCTCGACATGGGAGACCTTGATCCCCCAGGCGTCCGTGCTCCGGTCCAGGATCTCCTGGAGCTGAAGGTTGATCTTCTCCCTCTCGGAAAGGATCTCGTCCAATTCCATCTGGCCGCAGACGCTCCGGAGGGTCGTCTGTGAGAGCTGCGACGTCGCGTAGAGATAGTTCTCCACGTCGATTACGGCGGCGTTTGCGTCAATGACGCGGAAATAGACGACGGCGTTGACCTTGATCGAAACGTTGTCCCGGGTGATGACGTCCTGCGGCGGAATATCCATCGTGATCGTCCGCATGTCGATCCTGACCATCTTGTCAATGATGGGGATCAGGATGATGAGCCCGGGGCCCTTTGTGGCGATGATCCGTCCCAGGCGAAAAATGACGGCCCGTTCATACTCGTTAAGAATCCGGATAGCCGACGCGAGAAACATGACGACCAGAACAACAACGACAATGACTGGGTACGTACCTGACATGACTGACCTCCCTTTTTATTCTTCGATAAGTTCTACCTTGAGGATTAAATTCTCCACCCGGATCACCCGGACCCGCGACCCCTTTTCAATCGCCTTATCGCTGAAAGCGTTCCAGTACTCTCCGCGGATCAAAACCTTTCCTTCCGTGAAGAGATCGGTCACTGCCCGCCCCTCTTCGCCGGCCATCCCCTCTTTCCCGCCCTGAGGCTTTCGCAACTGCGCCTTGACGGCGATAGTGATCACGACGATAAAGAAGAGCGAAGTAATCGTCACGGCCGGGATCAGAACGCCCCAGGAGATCCGCATCGACGGATCGGGGCTCTGGAAGAGCATCAACGATCCGATAACAAGCGAGACAACTCCTCCGATGGCAAGGATACCGTGACTGATGACCTTGATCTCGGCGACGAAGAGGATAATGGCAAAGAGGATCAGGGCGATCCCGGCGTAATTCACCGGAAGTGTCTGCATCGCAAAGAAGGCCGTGATCAGGGCGATTCCTCCGATCACTCCCGGGAGAATAGCGCCCGGATTGGAAAATTCGAAGTAGAGGCCGGCGAGGCCGATCAGCAGAAGGATGTAGGCGATATTCGGATCGCTCAGGGCAGATAGGATCTTCTGCCGCGCCCCCATCACTTTTTCGTTGAAGACGGCGCCTTTCGTCTTGAGAATCTTCTTTCCCTCCGCCAGCGATATCTCGCGTCCATCCATCTGCTTCATGAGAACCTTGAGGTCCGTCGCAACGAAATCAATCACCTTCAAACGAAGGGCCTCCTCGGCGGCAATCGATTCGCTCTTCCGGACCCCTCTCTCCACCCAGTCTTCATTCCGCGCTCTTTTGTTGGCGATTCCCCGTACATAGGCAACGGCATCGTTTTCCACCTTTCGGCTCATGGTTTTGTCCATGCCGGCGCCAATCCCTAAACCCACGGGATGGGCAGCGCCGATGTTTGTGCCGGGAGACATGGCGGCAATGTGAGCGGACACGGTGATGATGAGGCCGGCCGATGCCGCCCTTGCCCCGGATGGCGCCACATAGACGATGACGGGCACGGAGGCATTCAGGATCCCTTTGGCGATGTCCCGCATGGCGAGATCCAGACCGCCCGGCGTATCCAGACGGATGACCAGTCCCGCCGCACCGCTTTTCTCCGCTTCAGCGATACTTTGGAGGATATACTCCGCGACCGGCGGAGTAATGGCGGAATTGACCGTGATCACGTCGAAGACAGGCGCCTTTTCCGCCGCCGGCAGATCCTGTCCGGACAGCATAACGACAGTGAGCAGTGCGGCCGTTGCCGCTACCGCGCAGACGATTTTTCGCAACATGGCTCTCCTCATTTCAACAACCCTTTTCGATCCAGTCCGACGAATTCACCATCCGTCAACACGCATTTACATTCACTTCCGTGGAAACGGATACTTCGGTTTTTCAGCGAAAACAACCATTCTGATCATTCGCCGCCGTATTGGATACAGCCTTTCACTTCTCAAATCCGTTCCCGAAGAACCTTCATGATCGCCTGGACATCCTCCCAGACCTGTTTCTTCGCCCCGGGGTTCCGCAGCAGGTAGGCGGGGTGGAAGGTCGGCATCAAAGGTACCCCCTGATAACGGTGAAACCGCCCGCGCAGAACACTGATGGGAGCCTCCGATTTCAGCAGGGTATGGGCCGCAAAACTTCCAAGGGCGCAGATGATTTGCGGGCGAATCGCCTCGATCTGCCGGATCAGAAAAGGTTCGCAGGCTGCAATCTCATCCGGCAGCGGATTCCGGTTCCCCGGAGGACGGCACTTCAGGATGTTGCAGATGTAGACCTCTTCCCGTTTCAGCCCCATCGCAGTGATGATCTTTGTGAGCAATTGCCCCGCGCGGCCGACAAACGGCCTTCCCTGCTCGTCTTCATCCGCCCCCGGAGCCTCGCCCACAAAAACCAGGCCGGCATGAGGATTTCCCTCGCCAAAGACGAGCCGGCGACGAAGCCCCCCCAAAGGGCAGCGCCGGCAATCGCCAAGCTCCGCCCGAACCGCCTCCAAACTTGTCGAATCTCCGCCGGACAACGCCTGCGGCGCTACCAGAGGCATATTTTCAAGGGACAGATAGGAGATGGGCTTTCGCAACTCGCCGTCCAAACGCACTCTCTCCAACAGTGACCGGACAAGTCCGAGAAGTTCTCCCTGGGGCTCCGCTTCAGCGCCCATCGCGGACCTCTCCGTCTTCCCTCATCTTCTTCACCCGGTCAAGGATAACGCCGGCCACATCCCGTTTGTCCATGAGGGGAAACGCCACCCGTCCCCCCTTCCAATCCAGAATTTGGATAACATTCGTATCGCCCCGGAAGCCCGCCCCGGGTTCCGTCACGTCGTTGGCCACAATGAAATCCATCCCCTTTTCAATGAGTTTCTTGTGTGCATGTTCGATCAGGTGATCCGATTCCATCGAAAACCCGACCAGAATGCGGCCGCCTTTCCGCTGCGCGACCTCGGAGATAATATCCGGGTTTCGCTCCAAGCGGATGGTCAGGGGACCTTTCCTCTTCTTGATCTTCGCCGGTTCGCAGACTGCGGGCCGGTAATCCGCGACTGCGGCAGCCTTGATCACCACCGTGGCCTCATCCAGGCGGTCCAGCAGGGCGGCCCGCATCTCAACGGCCGTATTGACCGGCACAAACTCGACGCCCCGTGGTGCAGGAAGTGCAGTGGGACCGCTAACCAACGTCACGGTCGCACCCCGCCGCTTTGCCATCAGGGCCAGCGCGTACCCCATCTTTCCGGAGGAGTGGTTGCTGATGAACCGAACCGGATCGAAGGGCTCCTGTGTCGGCCCCGCCGTCACGATGATCCGTTCATTTTGAAGATCCTTCACAGTCAGGATCGACTCGATTTCCTCCGCGATCTCTGCGGGTTCGGCAAGCCGTCCCTGTCCTTCAACCCGGCAGGCCAGTTCCCCGTATCCCGGCTCCATTACGGCATGGCCGCGCGAAGCCAGTTCGGCAAGGTTGTCCTGGACAATCTGATTTGCATACATCTTAGCGTTCATTGCCGGACAGATGAGGACGGGTGCCTCGGTGGCCAGGATGACCGTTGTCAGAAGGTCATCTGCGAGACCTGCGGCCATTTTACCGATGATGTTCGCCGTCGCAGGCGCAATGACGACCAGTTCGGCAAATTCAGCGAGCGAAATATGGCCGATTTCGAACTTTCCCGGCACCCAAAACAGATCCTTTGCAACCGGATTCCCCGACAGGGTTTCGAATGTTAGCGGCGTCACAAACCGGCAGGCATGGTCCGTCATGATTACCCGGACCTTCGCTCCGCGCCGCACCAGATCCCGGACCAGTTCAGCTGCCTTGTAAGCGGCGATACCGCCGGTTACGCCCAGAATGATTCTTTTGTCCTTCAGCATATCGGCATCCCTCGAAATGTTTATAAATTATAGCAAGGATGCCTCGCAAGATCAAGAAATTCATGGCTCCCTGCCGGTGATGGTTTTTCGCCTTGCAATGCGTCCGCAAAGTGGCTATACCGCACCAAGTTCATCGAGGAGGAAGAAAAATGCGAAAGCGATTCTGGTATATCGTCGGCTGTCTCGTACTGCTGATCGCAGGCGGAGGCGGATGGTTTCTCCTGACCGCCGGAGAGAGAGACAAACCCGCCGTGGAGATCGGCGCGGACGCAGCTTTCATCGGTCGGCAGAAGTCTTTGGCCGTTACCTTTTCCGATTCCGGCCGGGGACTCCGCCATACGGAGATCGTCATCACCCAGGACAATAAACCCCGGGTTCTTTCCACCATCGACTTCCCGGAAACAGGTGTCCACAGCAAGACGGTTTCGGTTGCCATGGACGCCGCCGCGCTGAAGCTGAACGACGGACCGGCCATCCTGACCCTCACGGCGGTCGATCACTCCCTCTGGAAAAACCGTACCACAGTGACGCGCCCGGTCACGATCGACTTTCTACCCCCCCAGATCCTCCAACTCAACACGCAGAACCACATCAATCCCGGAGGAACCTGCATCGTCGCCTATTATCTATCGGAAGCAGTTCCTCTGACGGGCGTCCAGGTCGGCGACCTCTTCTATCCCGCTTATTCTGTCACGTTGTCCGGGAAACCCGGTTATGCGGCCTACTTCGCCCTGCCCCTCGATGCGACGCCCGGGGTTCCGCAGATCCGAATTCTGGCCCGGGATCAGGCCGGAAATGAGACCGCCAGCGGGATACCTGCTCTGATCCAAAAAAGGAAATTCCGCGACGACACCATGACCCTTACAGAGAAATTTCTCGGGCAGATCATGCCGGAATTCCAGGCATTGATCCCGGAACTGCGCGGAAAATCCCCCCTTGAAACCTTCATCCATGTCAACACCGTGCTGCGCAAAGACAATCTCAAAACGATCCAGTCCTTCTGTCTGAAGTCGGAACCACGACCGCTGTGGCAAGACACCTTTCTCCGGATGAAAAACGCCGCGCCCATGGCCCTCTTCGGTGACCGCCGGACCTATCTCTACAATGGCAAACCGGTGGGGGAGAGCCTCCACAATGGCGTCGATCTCGCATCCCTCGTCCATGCGCCGATCGAGGCCGCCAACAACGGCATCGTCCGTTTCACGGGGATGCTCGGCATCTATGGGAATGCGGTGATCATCGACCACGGGATGGGGCTCTCGACCCTGTATGCCCACATGAGCGGCATTCAGGTCAAACCGGACCAGAATGTAAAGCGGGGGGAGATGATCGGTTTGTCCGGGATGACCGGTCTTGCCGGCGGGGATCACCTTCACTTCGGCGTCGCAGTGCACGGCCAGTTTGTCGATCCCCGGGAATGGTGGGACCCCCACTGGATCGCCGACAATGTGACGAAGAAACTGGACGTGAGTTTCTAAGATTTGGCGATGTCGCGGTGGGCGATATTTACAAAATAACCCTTGTCCGCAAAGTGTTTCCCCAAAAGGTTGGCCATAACCACTGAGCGGTGATGGCCGCCGGTGCAGCCGAGGGCGATGTTGAACCGTGATTTCCCCTCTTTTTCGTAGAGAGGGATGAGGAAGGACATCAGATCAAATAATTTCGCCACAAAGGTCCGCGCCCCCTCCGATTCCAGAACGTAATCGCGGACCCTGCTTTCATGACCGTCGAAACAACGCAACTTCTCCACAAAATGGGGATTGGGCAGAAAGCGGACGTCCAGAACCATATCCGCATCCGCCGGCAGCCCGTAACGGTAGCCGAAGGAGGTCACATGGATGACCAGACTCCTGCCCGAAGCCGATCCAAGGAAATGCCGCTGGACGACATCCTTGAGCTGATGGACATTGCAGGACGTTGTGTCGAACACCTTTTCGGCCATTTTCTTCAACGGGGCAAGCTTTTCCCTCTCCAGGAGAATGCCATCCATGAGTGAACCGCGCGGAGCGAGTGGATGCGATCGTCTCGTCTCGCTGAAACGGTGCACAATCGCCTCGTCGGCGGCATCGAAAAAAAGGATCTCGATCCGATAACCCTTTTCCCGAAGCCGGGTGAAGATCCGCGGATATTTTTCCAAAAACCCCCGCTCCCGGAGATCCATGACCATCGCCACCTGCGCGATCTCCTTGGCGGGGTCGGACTGGATCTCCAGAAACTTCGGAAGGAGGGCCACCGGCAGATTATCAACGCAGAAAAAACCGATGTCCTCCAACGCCCGCACGGCGGTACTCTTTCCGGAACCGGAAAGTCCCGTGATGATCACCACACGCAACTGCTTCATGCCGTCCCTGACCCCGCTCCGCACTCGTCTTCTTTTTCGACGATGATCCGAATAAAATCCTCATGAATCTTTGCTTCCAGAAGATTCCTCCGGAAGATTGGATCTTTGAGCATCCGGGAAATCTTCGCCAGGACCTTGAGATGCTGACCCGCTGAATTCTCCGGCGCCATCAGAAGAAAGAACAGATGCACCGGTTTTCCGTCCATCGCCTCAAAGGCAATCCCCGCTGTGCTCCTGCCGAAGGAGAGCAAGATCTCATCGAGTCCCGGGAGTTTGCCGTGGGGGATGGCGATTCCATCCCCGATCCCGGTGCTCCCCAACCGTTCCCTTTCCAAGAGAACGTGGAGCATCGCCTCGGGATCAAATTTGGTTTTTCCTTTCGCGAACACGCCCACCAACTCCGCCAGGACGTCGTGTTTGTTCCGGGCCATCAACTCCTCAAGAACAAATTCCCCATGAAGCATCTCTGAAATTTTCATGCCTGTATCCTCAAACCTCAACGGCTGATTTCCAGTAACGCAAATTTTCCATCTTCCCGCCGATAGATGACGTTGACATTTTCAGTCGAAGAATCGCGATAGATCACAAACCGATTCTTCGTGGTTTCCATTTCCAGAACCGCGTCGTCGATTGACATCGCTTCCAATACCACTTTGTGTTCCTCGACAACCTTGGAATCGGTCGATTCCTCACCTTCTTCGGCAGGAGATTCACCGCCGAATTCTCCGCTTCGGGAAGAATTAGCCTTGAAACCGCGGACTTTTTCTTTTCGTTTCTTGAGCTGACGTTCGATCTTTTCGATGGCATTGTCGATGGCCAGGTGCATGTCCTTTTCTTCCTCTTTGCTGTTGATATTCAATCCGTTGGCCATCAGGTTGATTTCAGCCGTATTCCGGAACTTCTCCACCGAGAGAATGACGCGGGCATCCACCGGATTATCAATATATTTCTCCAGTTTCTTCAGTCTCTCTTCCGCATATTCCTTCTGCCAGTTTTCCCCCTCCACATTCCTGAATGTCACGGAAATCTTCATGATCGGTTCCTCCCGTTTCTGTTTTTACCCGCCCAAAGATGTTTATGCTGAACTCGGACGAGGAGATGATGCCGTATCGTGTCCCCCTGCTCCGGAACTGCAAAGTCGCAGACCAAACGGATATCTCTGTATCCCGTCAACGCATTAAAAATATTTTTTCCGCCTCGATGAAGGCAGAACTCCCATCATGTCCCGGTATTTCGCGATTGTCCGCCTCGCAATGTCTATCCCCGAAGCCCCAAGACGCTTGACGATTTCCTGATCGCTGAACGGTTTTCGGGGATCTTCCTCGCTGATGATCTTCCGGATATCCTCCTGCACGCTCTTGGATGAAACGTTGTCACAGCCGGTTTTGTGGATGCCGCTGCCGAAAAAGTATTTCAGCTCGAATAGGCCTCGCGGCGTATGCATATATTTGTTCGTTACCACCCGGCTGATCGTGGATTCATGCATCTCCACATCATCGGCAATATCCCGCAGGATGAGGGGTTTGAGAGAGCCGATCCCGTTGTCGAAAAATTCCTTCTGATACCGGACGATGCTCTCGGAAACCCGATAGATCGTCTTCTGCCGTTGCTGGATGCTCTTGATCAGCCAGGTCGCCGACTGGACCCGATCCTTAATGTACTTCTTCCCATTTTCCTTCGTCACTCCGCTGTTCATCCCGCCCATGATCTCCCGGTAAAAATTGCTGATCCGGAGCCTTGGAAGACCGTCGTCGTTGAGGACGATCTTGTAATCGTCGCCGCTCTTGAAGACATAGACGTCGGGAACGATTGCCTGGATGCGTTCCTCATTGTAGACGCTCCCCGGATGGGGATCCATATGGCTGATGATCAGTACAGCGGCCAGAACATCCTCGATGGACGCCTTCAATTTTCGGGCGATATGGGCATAATTCTTGATTTCCAGGTCTTTGAGATGATCGCGGATGATCCTCTCGACAAGGAAGCGGTCACTTCCCGCCATCGTCGCCTGGATGAGCAGACACTCGCGGAGATCGCGGCCCGCAACGCCAAGAGGATCGAATTCTTGAACTTTTTTAATCACCTCTTCCACGAAGACCGGCGAAACCTTCTCCTGAACGGCAATCTCATCCGCCGTAGCGGCAAGATATCCGTTCTGGTCCAGGTTGCCGATGATCTGTTCGCCGATCCGGTATTCATCGGCATTGAACTGGGAAAGACGGAGCTGCCACATCAGATGATCCGTGAGCGATGATTTTGCGACAAGAAGATTGTCCCATGAAGGGGCTGTTCCTTCCTTCCGGTCATAGGTGACCCCCATCGGACCATAATCTTCCAGATAGTTGTCCCAGTCAAAATCTTCCCGACCATCCCCCTCCCCCGTCAGTTCCTCGGTCCGTTCGACGGTCTGGGGCTCTTCCCGATCCTCCGCGACGGTTTCCGCGGGTTCGATCTTCTTTTCGGCTTCAGGATCTTCATCTGATGTAACCTCCTCCAGAAGCGGATTTTCTTCCATCTCCTGATTGACCATATCGACCAGTTCAAGCCGCGACATCTGCAACAGCTTGATGGCCAGCTGGAGCTGCGGCGTCATGATCAACTGCTGTGTCAGTTTTAGACTTTGCCTGAGTTCAAATGCCATGGGCCGTTTTTCGTCTCTTCTTCAGAATTTGAAGTCATCGCCGAAATAGATCTTTCTCGCAATCTCAGAGCCGGCGATCACTTCCGGGGTTCCCTCCACGAGAACCGTTCCCTCGTTTACGATGTAGGCGCGATCGCAGACCGAGAGGGTTTCCCGAACGTTGTGATCGGAGATGATCACCCCGATCCCCTTCGTGCGCAGCCGGGCGATGATTCTTCCGATATCCGCCACCGCCAGCGGATCAATCCCCGCGAAGGGTTCATCGAGCAGAATGTATTTCGGCGACGTTACGAGCGCTCGGGTGATCTCCACCCGTCTCCTCTCGCCTCCGGATAAAGAATAGGCTTTGTTGTCGGCAAGTTGCGTCAGATCGAGTTCCGCAAGGAGCTGGCGCAACCGCTCATCGCTCTCTTCCCGGGTCAGGGAAAGCGTCTCGATGATCGCCAGAATATTCTCCCGCACCGTCAGTTTCCGAAAAATGGACGGCTCTTGCGGCAGGTAATTCAATCCTTTTCGCGCCCGGACATACATTGGACAGCGGCTTAGGTCCTCGCCATCGAGAAAAATCGCCCCGCCATCCGGCTTGATCAATCCGACGATCATGTAGAAGGTGGTCGTCTTTCCAGCGCCGTTGGGTCCAAGAAGACCGACTACCTCACCGGGATTGATTTCCAGATGAATCCGGTCGACCACCCTTCTGCCGTTGTAGATCTTGATTAGATCCGTTGCCGTCAGTTTTCCCATGATGAGATCCCGTGATATTCGGCCAAGGAGAAAGAGAAGGTCACTTTTTTTTCTCCTCTTTCTCTTTGGGATAGATGATGGCCGTGACACGCCGGTTCTCCAAGCTCTCCACCACCCCCCGGTTCTCATCCAGAAATACGACGATCCGGTCACCTCGGACAACGTTTTCTCCTTCGCGCAGGACGGCATTGCCCGTCATGGTGATCTTCTGGACATCCTGCAGAAAAACGGCCTCTTCACCGGTCACGATCCGTTCGCCCTCGGTGATCGACACGTGCCCTTTTGCCTCCACTTTCTCCAGATTTCCTGTCGATTCGAGTCCCGCGGTCGACCCGCCGGTCGTTTTGGTGTCCTGCCTGTAGTAGAGCGTCAGACGATCCGCCCGGATCGTTCGTGCACCCTGCGTAGCCACCGCATTTCCGTAAAAGACGACGATCCGTTCCTCATTGTATGCATCCATACGATCGGAAACGATCTGAATCGGCTGTTTCTTCTCGATCAGGGGTTTCTGCTTTGTCGCCCCCTGCACTCCGCCCGGCTGATAGTGGAACGCAACCAGAACGAACACGAAGATGATAAACCTGTAGAACTTTCCCGACATTCGACTTTCCCCTCTCATTTTCCGACAGAGTTCGCCCTAACTTGCGACAGAAGTGAGACCTTTTTTTCGTTCAGGGTCAGGATCATTCCCACACCACTGATCCGGACACTCCCGTTTTCCATAACCACGAGCTGGTCTGTTTCGACCCGTTTTCCGGCATCCACGTACACAAGGCGCTCTGTCGTAATCCGGTCGCCATTTTCCGAAACAACATTGACCTTTCCTTCAATTTCCATATCTCGGGACTGGGTATTGAATCGCCCCCGGTCGCCGCTCATCGTAAAGACTCGGCCATCTTTCATCACCAACCGGACTTTTACCTGATCGAAAAGCGCCAGGTTTTCCTTCTTCTGGTACCGGGCCGTGTCCGCCATGATCTCCCACTTCATGTCGGAAGTCCCGACATCGGTAAAACGAACATTCTTGACCTGTAGATCGACGCGGTCCGACATGACCTTGAGCATCGTTTTCTCCGGCGTTTGCCTGAGGGAAACCGCGAGGATCGCCGCTATGGACAGGATCACCAGCAGCGTTGAAACGATGAACAACGTCTTCCTTTTTATCTTCATCATCTCTGCCCTGTTTTGCCGCCGATCCTTCCGCAGACTTGCGTACCGCGCCTGTTTGAATTTATATCACCTGAGCCTGGGGATGTAAAGTTGAAACGTCCCTTCCCGGTACGCCGGGAGGTTACGCAAATTCGTATCGCTCGGCCACATCCGCCCATCGGTTCTGTGCTTTGAGAATGACCTCGCACACCTCCCGAACGGCCCCCCGTCCCCCCTTGTGGTGTGTCACATAATCGGCAATCCGCCGGGCCTCCGGAACCGCGTCGGCCACAGCAACGGAAAAACCCGCCCGCCGGAGGAGAGGAATATCGACCAGGTCATCGCCGACACAGGCCGTTTCTTCCTGGGTAATATCCCGTCGCTTCAGGATATCGGTAAATACCTCCGCCTTGTTCCATATCCTCTGATGAACCTCGGTGATCCCCAGGTCGGCGGCACGGTGTTCGACCGCCCGGGAGCGCCTTCCCGTCAGCAGCACAACATCGATTCCGAATCTCATTAAAATTTTCAGACCATGTCCGTCCCGCACATCGAAATGCTTGCTCTCCAGCCCCGCATCGTCGATGACAATCCGACCGTCGGTCAGCACTCCATCCACGTCCAGAATAAGAAGTCTCACCTTCCTGATTTTATGGAGCAGACTCTCATCGGTTATCTCTTTCACCATCGTTCCTCTTTCCCGTCGACCGCAAACCTTTATCCCTGATTCTCACGAACCGCGGCATCGATCTTCAACAGGGTTCTCAAAAGCGCCGGAAGGCTGTCCAGGGTCAGGGAATTGGGTCCGTCACACAGAGCCTGATCCGGATCGGGATGAACCTCGAAAAACAGACCGTCGATTCCGGCCGCTACCGCCGCCCGCGCAAGACAGGGCACCATTCCCCGGTCGCCGCCCGATGCCCCGCCGGCCCCTCCGGGGAGCTGCACGCTATGCGTTGCATCAAAGATGACCGGATATCCCGTTTGCCGTAGAATCGGGAAGGCGCGGAAATCGACGACGAGATTGTTGTAGCCGAAACTGACCCCCCGTTCGGTCAACATGATGTTTTCATTTCCCGCCGCCAGTTTTTCCACAACGTGGACAGCGTCCCAGGGGGCAAGAAATTGGCCTTTCTTGATGTTCACCGCCTTTGCACGGCGTGCGATCTCGACGATGAAATCCGTCTGACGGCAGAGAAAAGCCGGCACCTGCAGAACATCCAGGACTTCGGCCGCCGGTGCGATCTCCTCGAAGCGATGGACATCGGAAAGAACGGGGATGGAAAATTCCTCCCGGACCCTTTTCAAGATCTCGAGTCCCCGGACCAACCCCGGCCCGCGGTATGCATCCCGGGATGTCCGATTCGCCTTGTCATAGGAAGCCTTGAAAATAAGGGATATCCCCAATTCCCCCGTGATCGCCTTCAATTTGCGGGCGATCTGCATCGTCATTTCTTCGTTTTCGATCACGCACGGACCGGCAATGAGCGCCAGGGGAGCGCCGCCGCCGAGCTCCATTTTGCCGACATTGATCTTCTTCATCGGAACATTCCTCATTCATTCATTGCGATTTCTGTTGCATGATCCTGATCTTCATTTGCGGGATCCGCCGTGCCGCCCGTGTCAAATCGGGATTCAGTTCATAAGCCGTAGTGTAGGCTTTGAGCGCCTCAGGAAAAAGACCTTTTTTCTCGTAGGCCGCACCCAAATTTGCATGCGCTTCATCGTCCTCGGGATCCAGCTTCAACGACATCCGGTAGTATTCGATCTGCCGGTCCAGATCACCCTTAAGTCCGTACGCATACGCAGCGCTTGCATAGCCGGCGGCCCTCTTCGGGTTCTGTTTGATCAATTTTTTGTAGATCCGTATGGCATTATCGTACTGTTTTTCCTTCATATAGGCATCTGCCAGGCTGTTCAAGCTATCGTTCGTCGGGTTTGCGGCGGCAAGCTTCTCATACATCGCAAGCGATTCCTTGGTTTTACCCGTCTGTTCGTAGGAGAGGGCCAGTTTCTGCCGGATCTGGGGGTCCTTGGCGCCGAATCGGATGGCCTTTTCATAGCTCGCCGTGGACTCGGCCGGCTTCTTCAGCTCGGCGTAGGCAAAACCGAGACGGGTGTAGAACAGCGGATTTTTGGGATTGATTTTGACCAGCTTTTCATAAAGGGGCGCGGCCTCTCCGAAACGCCTGCCTCTGAAATAAAGAGAGGCCAGTCTCTCCATCGCGTCCGGATCATTGGGTTTCAATTCAAGGGCCTTCCGGTATTCGCGAATCGCATCCTGTTCCTGTTTTACCTTTTCAAAAGCGGCCGCCAGATTGAATCGGACAACCGGATCCTCCGGATTCAGTTCGATGGCCTTTCTATAGTTCTCAATCTCCTCCCGGGAACGCCCCTTTCCGCCATATGCCAGACCGAGATTTGCATAGACGGCGGCATTCTTCGGCTGTCTTTTCAACACCTCACGATGCCACCGAATCGCCTCGTCGAAATTCCCCATTTTCAACGAAACGCTCGCAAGGGCAGACGCCACATGGTCGGCTTTCGGCACCTTCCCCAAGACCAGGCGATACTGTTCAGCGGCTTGGGCAAGCTGTCCCGTTTTCTCATAGGCCTCACCCAGCTTGAAAATGGCCACAGGATTGTCGGGTCGGATCTTGAGGGAGGCCTGGTAAGAGGAGATGGCTTTTTTCCAGTCTCCGAGACGTCCCCAGGCCAGTGCCATATCCGCCAGGGCGGAATCATCCCGAGGATTTGCTTTAATGGAGCGTGCCGTGATCCGGATCACCTCCTCGTACTGCCTGCTTTTCAGATAGCACTTGGCCAATTCCGCCAGGATCGCCGAATCATCCGGTTTCAGGAGAAGAATCGCCTGATACTGCCCAATCGCATCTGCCGTCATACCGGCATGGAAATAGATGGAGGCAAGCATCCGGCGTACGTTCGTATCTTCCCGGTTCATCGCGATCGCCCGTTTAAGGTATTCGATCTGGACCTTCTGATTCCCTGAACTCCGGGCATACCGCAGCCAATCCTGGGGGGTTATCTGTATCCGGATGGGAATGGCCGCAATCGGATCACCCTGATAGGTGATCTTCAGGTAAAATTCGCCCCGCCTATTTTCCGCGACATCGTTGCGACCGGTCAGGACCGCCTTGTCCACCAGATCGATCCCCTTGAGGAGTTTCCCAAAATCGTTTTTCCCGCCGAGCCCTTCGACATCCGCCGCGATCCCGCCGCCGAAGATGACATCCGTTGCAATATCTTTGATGATGAATTCGTCCCGGTAAGAGATCTCCAAGGAATCGCTGGGGGTCAGGCGGTAATCCTTTCCGTTTTTCTCCAGGATGAGCGCATAGAAATGGGGCTTCCGGTCGAAAAAGATGAAAGAAAAGGTATTGCGGATTCGGGTCAATCCTTCGGAAATGCCCCGCACCTTTTCCGCATAGAAGAACCCTGCCGCCAAACCGGCCACGGTCAGGATCACGAGGATCAGGATAACGATCCAAACGGTCGTCGATCCTCGTTCCTTCCCTACAGGCATTGCTGCTCTATCCGACTGATATTCCATAGACTTTCACCCCTCTGCCGCCCTGTTCATTGTTCTCCGTCTCGCAGTAGCGTCTTCAACCTCGAGGATGATACTTTTGGTGGATCTCTTTTAGGCGTTCCCGCGTCACATGCGTATAGATCTGTGTCGTGGAGATGTCGGCATGACCCAGCATGATCTGTACGGAACGTAGATCGGCCCCTCCCTCCAGAAGGTGCGAGGCAAAGGAATGCCGGAAGGTGTGCGGATGAACCCTCTTGCCCAGACCTGCCTTTTCGGCATGCTTTTTAACGATTTTCCAGAATCCCTGCCGTGTCATTCCTTTCCCCGAACGGTTCAGAAACAGGTGATCGCTCTCCCTTCCTTTGAGAAAAAAAGGCCTGGCTCCTTCCAGATAGCGTTTGACCCGATCATACGCTGCGTGCCCCACGGGGACGATCCTCTCCTTCTCTCCCTTACCCATGGCAATCAGATATCCCACATGCCAATTGATGCTGTTTACAGTCAACCCAATCAGTTCCGATACTCGAATTCCGGTTGCATATGCGAGTTCGAGCATAGCGCCATCCCGGCAGTCCGCCGGCGTTGCCTCACTGGGTTGCGCCAGCAGGAGGTTCATCTCTTCCCGGCTCAGCACATCGGGAAGCCGCATCCATACTCTGGCCAGTTCGATGTGGGCCACCGGGGTGTGTTCCACCTTCTTTTCCCGGAGGAGATATTTATAGAACCCCCGAATGGCCGCAAGAGCGCGATTCACCGTATTCGCAGCCAGTCCTTCTTCCTGGAGCGACGCCAGAAAGGAAATGAGTTCCTCCGTCGCGATACCGCGCATTCCCTCTCCGCCGACAAAGTCCGCATAACGACCCAGATCACGGCTGTACGCATCAATGGTGTTGCGGGAGGCCCCCCTTTCGACCACCAGGTAATTGAGATACTCATCGATCAGATGATGCATGGCTTTTTTTAACGTAAATGACGCGGAGAAGCAAAGACTTTTTGACCAAAGCGTCTCCACCGAACGGCAACAATCAAGGAGTACAGATAAAATCAACTTAAATTCTGAATATTTCGGAACGTCAACTTCATGTAGAAAGTATTGACACTCCTTTTGAATTATGATAGGCAATCTCGCACTGATTCCCTGAAATGACGCCTTTTTTCTCCGGGGAAAAGCAAAATATGGGAGTGTTCTCAAAGTGCACGACAAGTGCTTCTTGCGCACATCCGGAAGGTATTCCCCCGAATGGTTATTCGGTCACATCCACACCCTCGGAAGGTGCGAATATCGCACTTTCCCTGCTGGAAACGGGGTGTATCCGATGCTTCGCGCAGAGACGTCCCGATTTTATTTCGGTCGCTGAGATGTAGACAACACAATGATCCTCGTCGGATAGCGTTATGATCCTTTTTTGTCTTTTCGGAGAATCGATCCCTTTATTGTTGGCATTCAATTTGCTGTGGTCTTTCCTGATGGTGGGATATTCTACATCATTCGCCGGATGTGCGAAAATCCTGGGACCCGGTAGACCATGAACGGTTGTCCCCGGCAAGGGGATGTGTCGCAAAATGAACGTCACATGAAGGGAGCGATCATGACTCTCCAGGAAATAAGGGATCTGCTGAATGCCGATATCCTGACCGGCGGAAATCAGATGCAGGCGGAGGTGATCAGCGCTTTCAGCGCTGATATGATGAGCGATCTTCTGGCCTTTGGGAGTGCGGGGAGCCTTCTGCTTACCCGAATGACGAGTCCGCAAGTGATCAGGACTTCCGATATCCTGGATATCGCGGCCATCGTTATGGTCAGGGGAAAGATTCCTCCACCGGAGGTCATTCAACTGGCGGATGAGCTGAATGTTACGATACTGGCGACCCGGTTTCTGCAATTCGAGGCGGCGGGTCGTTTGTATGCAAATGGCTTGCGGGGAAATATCGATCAGGCAGATGAACGCCATGCCGCCGTTTGACCAACACCGGAAATATTCTGTTACCCTGCTCACCACGGCTTAGGGTACGGACAGAACATTTGGACCGATGAGGAAGAAGGTGAATCTTGCTCCTTCGTGAGGTACAGAAAATTCTGGATGCCGAGGTGCTGGTCGGGGCGGAAAAGCTCGATATGGAGGTCCATACGGCTTTCGGCGCCGACCTCATGAGCGATGTGCTGGCCTTCGCCGATTCCGGATGCCTTCTCCTGACCGGATTGACCAATCCTCAGGTGATCCGTACGGCTGATGTCCTGGACATCGCAGCCATCATCTTGGTTCGCGGGAAGAAACCCCCGCCGGAGACCCTCCGCGCCGCAGCAGATAAAAATATCCCCGTTCTTTCGACAAAATATATCCTTTTTGAATCAGCGGGTCGTCTGTATGAAAAGGGGATTGTCGGCTCCGCTCAGAAAGTGGATGGCCCACGTGTCCGTTTGTGAAAAATGTTCCTATGAAAACAGCTTCCCCATCGATGGGGGTAATTATGACAATGCGGGACAGGTTTCCGGAAAGATCAAGACGATCCTCAAAGATATGGGAATCGGCAATAATGTGGTCCGGATGGTGGCCGTCATCACCTATGAGTCGGAGATCAACATTGTTTCCTATGCCAGACAAGGGATGATCCGTCTCCATGTGCTGCCCGAGCATATTGAAATCGAGGCCGTGGATGAAGGGCCGGGGATTTCCGATATCCATCTGGCCATGCAGCAGGGCTGGTCCACCGCCACCGACAAGATCCGGGAGATGGGTTTCGGCGCCGGCATGGGATTGAACAACATCCGCAACTTCTCGGATATTTTTCACATCTCATCCGACGTGGGCAGCGGTACCCGACTCAAGATGATCATCCATATCCAACAGGAACAGAATTGTTAATGTCGGAGAGAGGGTTATGAATCTCGAGACCATCGTACAGGCACTGCAACTCGATGTTAAATCAGGCAGAGACAAGCTGGGAGTCGAGGTCCGTGGGGGATATGTCGGCGACCTCCTGAGTGACGTCATGGCCAACGGCCGGGAGGGCGATCTCTGGATCACCCGCCAGATCCATCAAAACATCGTTGCGGTCGCCAGCCTTAAGGATCTGGCCGGAATTATCCTGGTCCGGGGCGCCGAACCCGCCGCAGACACGCTGGAGAAGGCCGTCCGGGAGAACATCCCGCTTTTGACGTCGAATCTGCCGGCTTTTGTCATGGCGGGCAGAATCTATCAGATGATCTGCCCGCGGAACGCTTAACCATCGCAACGGGGAAAGGGGCATCCTCCGGAAGATGATCAGGGTTTTTCGTTGTGATCTCCATATGCATACCTGTCTTTCGCCCTGTGCCGATTTGGATATGTACCCAAGCGCCCTTGTTCGACAAGCCGTTGCGAAGAAGCTGGATGTGGTCGCCATCTGTGATCACAACGCATCGGAAAATGTCCCCTATGTCATCCGGGCGGCACAGGGACACGAACTGACCGTGCTCCCCGGCATGGAAATTACCAGCCGGGAAGAGGTTCATCTGCTTGCGCTCTTTGACCGCATGGATTGCCTGCAGCGGCTCCAGGGTATCGTTTATTCGCATTTGCCCGGAACAAACGATGAGAATCGCTTCGGCTGTCAGGCGATCGTGAATGAGCTGGACGAGGTCGAAGGGTTTAACGAACGGCTTCTGATCGGGGCAACGGAACTGGCACTGGCGGATCTGGTCCGGCATATCCATGAATTCGGAGGGCTCACGGTTGCTTCTCATATTGACCGGGAGAGCTTCAGTGTGATAAGTCAGCTCGGATTTGTCGATCCGGAGATCCCTTTCGATGCATTGGAAATTTCCGGAAGAACAGCACTGACGGACGCACGAAGGATATATCCGGATCTTTCACATTACCCTTTTCTGACCTCTTCGGACGCCCATCGAATCGAAGAAATCGGAAACGGGTATACGGAAATATTGCTGGAGGAACCTTCGGTTCAGGAACTGAAGATGGCCTTCGCCGGACGGGAGGGCCGCCGCATCGCGGGATTTTAATGCTTGAGCTGGCCCTCCACATCCTGGATATTGCCGAGAACTCCGTCAGGGCCGGAGCAAAAACCGTCTTTATCGACATTACCGAGGACCGGATGCGGGACAGGCTGGAAATTGAGATTCGGGACGACGGGGCGGGCATGGATGAGGCGACTCTGAAAAAGGCCATGGATCCCTTCTATACCTCCAAAAAGGTGAGGAGGGTCGGCCTTGGGCTTCCCATGCTTGCGGAGGCAGCGGAAAGGGCCGGCGGGAGTTTTACCATTGAATCGCGCAAGGGGATGGGAACAAGGGTGGCTGTGGGATTCCAGCTCAGTCACATCGACCGCCAGCCCTTGGGTGATCTGTCGGGTGCCTTTATGGTCCTGTTGGCCGGCAACGCAGACGTCGATTTTGTCTGCCGTCATCAATGCGGGGGGCGTGTCTTTACCCTCGACACCCGGGAGATCCGGAAGGAGATTGGCGACATACCCTTGAATCATATGGAAGTATTGAAATTTATCCGGCAATACATGATGGAAGGTCTCAATGAAATCGGAACAGAAGCAAGAATTTCTCATCATTTTGAAGGAGGATACGATACATGAATGCGGAAAACAGTGAACTGTTAAAAGAATTTACCGCTGAACAGGTTGCAAAACTGGATGAGATCATCGCCAAGCACCGGGGGAAACCGGGAGGACTGATCCCTGTACTGGAAGAGGCGCAGGTGGCCCTTGAATACCTGCCGGTTTCCGTTCAGAAAAAAGTCGCCAAGGAATTGAGTCTTCCGTTCAGTCGGGTGTACGGTGTGGTCACTTTCTATTCATTCTTCACGATGAAGCCGCGCGGCCGGCACACGGTCCGTGTCTGTCTCGGAACGGCCTGCTATGTGCGCGGCGGCAAGGCGCTTGCGGATGCACTCCGGAGGGAGTTCGGTGTGGAAGAAGGGGGAACGACGCCGGACAGGCGCTTCACCTTCGAGTCGGTTCGCTGCCTGGGCGCCTGCGGTCTGGGACCGGTGGTCGTCATCGACGAGGATGTCCATGGCCGGATGAAACCTTCGAAACTCAAAGACGTACTCAGCCAATACAACTAATGAGGTAATGATTATGGCCAAGTTGAAGATCGAAGATCTGAAAAAAATCAAGGAAATGGTTCATGCCGAAACCGCCCTTCGCGACGGATTCAAGCGGGTGAAGGTCACCGTTCACATGGGAACCTGCGGGATCGCATCCGGGGCAAAGGAAGTCATGGATTCGTTGATGAGTGAAATCGAGGAGGCGGCCGTGTCGGACGTCATGGTCACCACCTCCGGGTGCATGGGGCTGTGCAGCCGTGAACCGCTGGTCACGGTTGAGATCATCGACCAGGAACCGATTAAATACGAATATGTCAATCCCAACAAGATGAGACAGATTTTCAAGAGACATATCCTGGAGGGCGAGATTCAGACCCCATTCGTCCTGGCCAGGGGTGCGGAAGTTGTGAAATAGGAAAGACTCTGGAAAGCGTTGTGGTTTCCGGAGACGGGAACCACAGCCGAAACGATATTAACATGTGAAGGAGGATGAAATCCACATGAAAGTTTTTCGCTCGCATCTGTTGCTCTGCGGAGGAACAGGCTGTCACGCATCAGGAAGCCTTGCGGTGAAGAAGGAACTGGTCGCCGAACTGGATAAGCGGGGCCTGTCCGACGAAATCAAGCTGGTGGAGACCGGTTGCAACGGTTTCTGCGCCATGGGTCCCATCATGGTCGTCTATCCGGAGGGCGTCATCTACATGATGATCAAACCTACGGATATCCCCGAACTGGTGG
Organism: Syntrophaceae bacterium UBA6112; assembly: GCA_002423465.1. Lineage (GTDB taxonomy): Bacteria > Desulfobacterota > Syntrophia > Syntrophales > UBA5619 > UBA5619. The sequence continues at coordinate 24,761 of DIWG01000080.1, forward strand.
AGGAGCACTTCATCAAAGGGCGTGTTCTGGAGAGACTTCTCTACCGGGAGCCCATCACCGCCGGGCTCATTCCCACGATGCAGGAGATCCCCTTCTTCGCCCTCCAGGATTTGCGGGTCCTCCGGAACCGCGGTCTCATCGACCCGGAGAAGATCGACGAGTATATCGCCCGCGACGGCTATGCCGGCATGGCCAAGGCCTTGACCGAAATGACGCCGGACCAAATCGTCCAGGAGGTCCTCGACTCAGGTCTGCGCGGCCGGGGAGGCGCCGGTTTCCCCACGGGCATGAAATGGAAGTTCGCCGCCGCGTCGCCGGGGGATGTGAAGTACGTCCTATGCAACGCCGACGAGGGAGATCCGGGCGCCTTCATGGACCGCAGCGTCCTGGAAGCAGACCCCCACGCCGTTCTGGAAGGCATGATCATCGCCGCCAGGGCGATCGGCGCCCATCAGGGTTACATCTACTGCCGGGCCGAGTATCCGTTGGCCATTCACCGTCTGAACATTGCCATCGACCAGGCCAAGGAATACGGCCTCCTGGGAAAGGATATCCTGGGGACCGGTTTTGACTTTGATCTGGAGATCTACCAGGGCGCAGGCGCCTTCGTCTGCGGTGAGGAAACAGCGCTCATGACCTCCATTGAGGGAAAGCGAGGCATGCCCAGACCCAGACCCCCCTTCCCCGCCGTGGCCGGTCTCTGGCAGAAGCCGAGCATCCTGAACAACGTGGAGACACTGGCCAACATCGGACAGATCATCCTCCGCGGCGGCGCCTGGTACGCCAGCGTCGGCACGGAGAAGAGCAAAGGGACGAAGGTCTTTGCCCTCACCGGCGATGTGAACAACGTAGGCCTCGTGGAAGTGCCCATGGGAACGCCGCTGGGCACCATCGTCTTTGACATCGGCGGCGGCATCCCCAAAGGCAAGAAGTTCAAGGCCGCCCAGCTCGGCGGACCCTCGGGCGGCATGATTCCCGTGCAGCACCTGAACGCCCCCATCGATTACGAGAAGGTGGCGGAACTGGGAGCGATCATGGGTTCCGGCGGAATGATCGTCATGAACGAGGACTCCTGCGCCGTCGACATGGCCCGCTTCTTCATGGACTTCTGCCAGGACGAATCCTGCGGGAAGTGCACCCCCTGCCGCGAGGGAACCAAAAGGATGCTGGAAATCCTGACCAACATCACGCAGGGAAAGGGCAAGGCCGGCGACATCGAGCTTCTCCAGGAGATGGCGGCCATCATCAAGGACGCCTCGCTCTGCGGGCTGGGGCAGACGGCCCCGAATCCCGTCCTGAGCACGATCCGTTACTTCCGCAAGGAGTACGAGGACCACATCTACAATCACCGCTGCAATGCGGCCGTCTGTGCGGCCCTGTTCAAGTCGCCCTGTCAGCATACCTGCCCCGTCGGGATGGACATCCCCTCCTATATCGCCCTGATCCGGGAAGGCCGCTTGGAGGACGCCTACAAGGTAATGCTCCGAACGAACCCCTTCCCGTCGGTCTGCGGGCGCGTATGCGACCACAAGTGCCAGTCCAAATGCCGCCGCGGGAAAATGGACGAACCGATCGCCATCAAGTTCCTGAAGCGGTTTATCTCCGACAATGCTTCGCGGCCCCAGATCGAGGCGGTTCCGGTCAGCCGCAAGGAGAAGATTGCTGTTGTCGGCGCCGGTCCTGCCGGCTTGACTGCAGCCCGGGACCTGGCCATCCGCGGCTACAAGGTGACGGTGTTTGAAGAACTCTCCGAACCGGGCGGGATGCTCCGCTGGGCCATCCCATCCTACCGTCTGCCGCGCGACATCATCGCCAAGGAGATCGACGACATCCGCTCCCTCGGCGTGGAGATCCAATGCAAGACGCGGATTGGAAAAGAGATCCCCTTCGCAAAGCTTGAAAAGGAGTTTGACTGCATCTACCTGGCCCCCGGCGCTCACAAAAGCCAGAAAATGGCCGTCCCGGGCGAAGAACTGAAAGGCGTCTACGGCGGCGTCGAATTCCTCCGGGATTTCAACACCAACGAAGAAGCCTGGACGGCGGGCAAAAAGAGTCTCGGCTCGAAGGTGGCGGTGATCGGCGGCGGCAACTCCGCAATCGACGCCGCCCGTTGCGCGGCTCGCCTCGGGGCCGACGTGACCATCCTCTACCGTCGCGAGCGCAAAGACATGCCTGCGGCCATTGAAGAGATCGTGGCGGCGGAAGAAGAAGGGATTAAGATCGACTTCCTCGTGGCTCCGGTACAGATCGTTGAAAAGAGCGGCAAGGTCAGCGGCATTGCCTGCCAGCGGATGAAGCTCGGCGAGTTCGACCGGAGCGGGAGGAAGAAACCTGTCCCCATCGAAGGCTCCGACTTTACGCTCGATGTAGACGCCGTCATCGCCGCCATCGGACAGGTTCCCGACATGTCATTCGTTCCGAAGGAGAGCGGCATATCGGTCAACAAATGGGATACTTTCGATCTGGCTCAGGGGAGCGCCTCCCGAACGACGAATCCCAAGTTCTACGCAGGCGGTGACGCCTTGACGGGTCCCGATACGGTGATCGGGGCGATCGCCGCCGGACACCAGGCAGCCAAGGACATCGACGCTGCAATCCGCGTACAAAACGGCGAACCCGCTTACGAGGAGCCGGCGGAAGAGAAGATTGTCATTCCCTTTGTGCTCGACGAGGAGAACCCCGAGGCACCGCAGACGAAGATGCCGGAGCTTCACGGCCCCGAGCGCAAGAGGAGTTTCATCGAAGTGGAACTGGGCTTCACCCTGGACGATGCGATCAGGGAGTCGAAACGCTGCCTGCGTTGCGATGTGGAGGTGTAGCACTTCGGATCGGATTGAATTTGAATCTCATGAACATATCACCTCATTTTGGGGTGGAAGGAGCATATGATGGAAAAAAAGATTCCTTTAAAAATTGACGGAAGGGACGTTGAGGCGGCAGCCGGTCAAACCATTCTGGACGTTGCCCGCGAACAGGGCATTTATATTCCAACGCTCTGCCACTATTCCAGAACCACGAACGTGGGCGCTTGCCGCGTCTGCGTCGTTGAGGTCGAAAAGGCAAGATCTCTGGTCGCCTCCTGCTGCATGCCGGTGAGCCCCGGCATGGTTATCAATACCGATACCCCGAAGGTCCGCGCTTCACAGAGGTTGATCGTCGAACTGCTCTGGGCCTCCGGTGATCACAACTGCCTGACCTGCGAGCAGAATGGCGCCTGCGAACTGCAGAACCTGGTGTACTGGCTGGAGATCGAAAAGCCCCGCTTCGACATCGCGCACCCCGCCTACGAAATCGAAAAAAGCAACACAATGATTCAGCGGGATCTCAACAAGTGCATCCTCTGCGGTCGCTGTATCCGGGCCTGCAACGAAATCCAGGTCAATGAGATCCTCGACTTTTCGCGTCGCGGCCACCGAGCCAAGGTCGGCCCGGCCTTCGACACCGATTACGTCGACTCCGACTGTTATTTCTGCGGCGAATGCGCCGACGCCTGCCCGGTCGGTGCGATCACTTTCAAACAGGCCCGTTTCGCCGGACGGCCTTGGGAACTCAAGAAAGTAAAGACAACCTGCACCTACTGCGGCGTGGGTTGCCAGATGGATTTGAACATCCACGACAACCGGATCATCAAGGTCACCGGAAACCGTTCATATGAGCAGCCCAACGGGGGCAGCCTCTGCATCAAGGGTCGCTTCGGCCTCGACTTCGTCAGCCATCCCGATCGTCTGAAGACCCCTCTGATCCGGAAGGAAAAGGGCGGAGACCTGGCACCGGCAACCTGGGAGGAGGCCTATGATTTCATCGCGGACCGTCTGACCCGGATCAAGAAGAGCTCCGGTCCTGACAGTATCGCCGGCCTTTCCTCGGCCCGCTGCACGAACGAGGAGAACTACCNNCTCTTCCAGAAATTCATGCGCGCGGGGATCGGCACCAACAATGTCGATCACTGCGCCCGTCTCTGACACTCCGTGACGGTGGCCGGTCTGGCCGCCGCATTCGGAAGCGGTGCAATGACGAACTCGATCGAGGAGATCGAATACACCGATGTCATCCTGGCAACGGGAACCAATACTACGGAAAATCATCCCGTGCTCTCCTCCCGGGTCAAACGAGCCGTCCGTCAGAATGGCGCCAAGCTGATCGTAATTGATCCCCGCGAGATTGATCTTGTTAAATACGCGACCCTCTGGCTTCGCCAAAAACCGGGAACCGATGTCGCCGTTATCAACGGTCTGATGAACGTCATCATTGCCGAGGGGATCTTTGCGAAGGAATATGTGGCAGACAGGTCGGAGGGATTTGAAGCTCTCCAGAAAACGGTTTCCGCCTATACCCCCGAGTACGTGGAAAAAATCAGCGGAGTCCCCGTGGAGGATCTGAAGGCCGCCGCACGCCTGTATGCGACTGCAAACAAGGCCTCCATCCTCTACGCGATGGGCATGACGCAGCACATCACCGGCACGGACAATGTCAAGTCCTGCGCCAATCTGGCCATTCTCTGCGGGAAGGTTGGGATTGAGGGCGGAGGTGTCAACCCACTCCGCGGACAGAACAATGTCCAGGGCGCCTGCGACATGGGAGCGCTCCCCAATGTTCTGCCCGCCTATCAGCCGGTCGCCAATGACGAGGCGCGGGCCAAGTTTGAAAAAGCCTGGAAGGTTACGCTTCCGGGCAAACCGGGAAAAACCATTCTGGAAATGATGGAAGCCGCCCACAAGGGAGANNTCATGGGCGAAAACCCGATGATCTCCGATCCTGATCTTTCCCATGTCGAGGCCTCTCTGAAACACCTGGACCTCCTCATCGTTCAGGACATCTTCCTGACGGAGACGGCGAGGCTGGCCGATGTGGTCCTTCCCTCCGCCTGCTTTGCGGAAAAGGACGGCACCTTCACCAACACGGAAAGAAGGGTCCAGCGCGTCCGGAGGGCGGTCCCGGCGCCGGGACAGGCGAAAGCGGACTGGGAGATCATCGCCGGTATCTCCACAAAAATGGGCTATCCCATGAACTACACCTCGGCAGCGGAGATTATGGCGGAAATTAATGCCGTCACCCCGAGTTATGCGGGGATCACCTATGAGCGTCTCGAGAAGGAGGGAATCCAGTGGCCCTGCCCCAACACGGACCATCCGGGAACCCGTTTCCTGCACAAGGATCGGTTCAGCCGTGGGCGCGGCCTCTTCCATGCCATTGAGTACATCCCGCCGGCAGAGTTGCCCTGTGATGAATATCCGATCATCCTGTCCACGGGGCGGGTTCTCTATCATTATCATACCGGTACGATGACGCGGCTCTCCCAAGGATCCATGGAGCGCTGCCCCGAATCCCTCGTCGAAATCAACCCGTTCGACGCAGAGAAGCTCGGCATCGGTGACGGTCAGACCGTCAAGGTGTCCTCGCGGCGCGGCACGCTGCAGGCCAAGGCGAAAATCACCACCCGTTCCGATGTGGGAACGGTTTTCATGAATTTCCACTTCCACGAGGCAGCGGTCAACCTCCTGACCAACCCGGCGCTCGATCCCATCGGAAAGATTCCGGAGTACAAGGTCTGCGCCGTCCGGGTGGAGGCGGCCTGAGGCACGTGGCTCGTGGATCCGGAAAGTGGTTGTGCCGGAAATGGTCTCCTTTATATTTCCGGCTGCGTAATAGGATGTGATCTCGGATCACGGACATTAAATTGTGCCATGATTCAAAACAAGCGACAGGTCATGGCCAAAAAAAAGGGAGGATCATCACTATGGCTTTTAATGCACCGGCGAAAATGGTAGGCCTCGTGGCCAATGCGGGGACCTACAAATCGAAGCTCTCCGTATTTCAACTGCTGATCCGCGGTTTCATGGCAGGTGCCTATATCGGCATCGGCGCTGCCCTGGCGACGGTCTGCTCAACCGGCGTGGCAGCGACCGCTGGGGCTGGCATCGCCAAACTCGTCCTCGGGTCGGTTTTCCCCGTCGGCCTGATCGCGATCGTCCTGACCGGCATGGAACTTTTCACCGGCGATTGCATGCTGGTCCCCATGGCCGCCATGATGAAGCGAGTCACCTGGGGCTCCGTCATGCGAAACTGGCTCTGGGTCTACATCGGCAACATTCTCGGGTCCTTTTTTTACGCCTATATCATGGCTTTTGGGCCGCTGGTCGACGGAACCGCGAACGGTATGGCAGTCAACGCCTTCGGCACAACCGCCATCAACATCGCCGTGGCCAAGACGCTGACCTACAAGGCGGCCGGCGGGGTCGGTTACTGGTCCGCCTTCATCAAGGCCATCGGCTGTAACTTCCTGGTAAATATCGCCATATTGCTTGCCATCACTGCGGACGACGTGGTCGGGAAGTTCTTCGGGATCTGGTTCCCGATCATGGCCTTCGTCTCGACCGGCTTCGAGCATTGCGTGGCGAACATGTACTTCCTTCCCGCGGGAAAGTATCTGATTGACTGGTATCCGGAATCGATCCAGAAGATCGGCGGAATGCTGGCGGCCAACAACGGCCTTTCCTGGAGCGATATCTGGTTCTGGAACATCATCCCGGTCACGGCGGGCAACATCGTCGGCGGCTTTCTGTTCATCGGTGTCGCCTACTTCATGATGTTCCGCAAGGAAGTGCCCAAGGATTAATCGGGCCGGGAGTCATTTTGTCGATATTTGCCTGGATTACATTTGTTCTTTGCACCGGTGCGGTTTTTCTCCGGTACGCCATAACCGGAGACAGCCAGTTCCTGATCTATGCCATTCCTGGCCTGATCCTTCTCATCGTTCTGCCGATGACCCTGGGCTGGATGAGCCGCAGGAGCTACGTCAAGGCTGAAGGTGAGTATGATCAAAAGGCCCGGAGTTACCGGATCGGCCAGATCGGTGAATCGACCCGGGGACGGACGGTCCGGATCATGGGAAAGGTGGAAAAGGTCCGTTTCCGCTGGCTGAACCGCCCCCATTTTCAGGTGACAGACGACACGGGAACCATCCGGGTGATCCTCTTCACATCACCCGCTGAACGGATCATCATCGGAGACAGGGTGGAGGTCCTGGGGATGGTCATGAAGAACATCTTCGACCGTCGCGGCCAGGCCGTTTCCGCCGTCAGCATCAAAAAAACCGGCTCGAAAGAGCCATCATCATAAGGGAGGTTGACATGGATTCATTGGAATCAAGGTTCTTGCTGGGGTTCATCCTGCTTGGCGTCGCTCCGGTCCTCGCTGTTTTCGGCACGGGGATTACGATTGGAATCATGATCCTGGGAATGTTGATCGCGGTTTCCGCCGCGTTTGGCTCCTAAGAAATCCGTATGTCGGCGGGACCGGGGCGGCCCAAAAGGACCGTCTCGGTCCCGCCGACAGGAATCTTCATGAAGGGATGCACTCGTGGTTGTTTCAGACCTCGGGAGGCAAGTTGCCAGCAAACGAGCACGCAAACTCACCCGGAATCCACTGAAACGGCTGGATGCCGGATCAATTCCATCATGACAAGCGTCGACTGGTTACCTTGCCGAAACGTGGCTTTCAGCTTGCGAAAGCCTCTTTGATTTCACGTTTCCAGATGCAGAGCATCTTGCCGCCGTGGAGCTGACACTGAACGAGTTCCCACTCATGGGATCCTTCCTCGTCGAGAATTTTCTTTACCTGGTTAAGACCGAAGTCGGGAAGTTCCGGAAGTGAATCCACCTTGCAGGCGCCAGCGCTGTCGCAGGCAATCTCAGCGGGGGGTATAATCTTGTTCAAATCCATCATAGTCGTCTTGTAGTCCCATCTTGCCATGACTTACCTCCAGGATGTTTTTTACATGAGGATCTCTATCATCACTCTGCCGCCTCTGATCAGAAATTATCCTTACGTCATGATCATAGGGCAAAACGATGACGTATGTCAACGCAAAACTGGCATAATCGCAACAAAACAATGGTTCTCCGCAACCTTTAAGCTTTTATACAAAAACAGGATCACGCTTTGATCCGTGTGGTTGGGATGCAGGGTTCGAGGTGAGTTCCAATGCTATCGGTTATCGGCGGCTCGATACAACGTTCCCTGATACGTATCACATCCCTTAAGCGCATCACCGATATTGTGTCCCCGGCAGAAACAGTTTCCGGCCGACATAAAGAAGGTCCGGGCTCTTGAAGTGATTGAGCTCCATGAGTTCTTGGATTGTCGTACCGTGACTTGCAGCGATCGCACTGAGTGTATCACCCCTTTTCACCCGGTAGGTTTTACCGGACTTTACCGTGGGGACATTCCTTCCGGCGATTTGCCGTCTTGCGCTCCCCTTCTCTTCCCCGTCGGAATGATCCCGTAGCTTTGCCACTCCATCCTTTCCGGCAGAAATGGTTCCTGCCGCGACCGGAAGCGGCGGCAGGAATGCAAAGACGGAGCGGGCCACCCTCTCCGCTATCCGCGCCTGAAAGCGGTCGCTCCGCAAAAGCTTTTCCTCTTTGTCATTGGAGATATAAGCGGTTTCGAACAAAATCGACGGAATGTCCGGGAGTTTGAGCACACGGAAGGGCGCCTCCTGAACAGTCATGAATTTCAGACGGTTCGTCACACCCAGCTCTCTGAGGAGCACATCGCCGAAGGTTCGTGACCGGTTTATGGTATGGGTCTGGAACATGTCGAGGATGATCGGATCGCTGACATCGCTTCCCTCCACGTTGGGGACTCCTCCGATCACATCGGCCAGGTTTTCATTTTGCGCAAGAATCTTTGCCGCCTCGCTGCTTGCCGCCCCGGTGGAGAGGCAGTAGACCGAACTGCCGCCGGCATCCCGATTTCTGGCGGCATCCGCGTGGATGCTCACGAACAGATCCGCCCCGTATTCCCTTGCAATCATCAGCCTTTTATTGAAGGATACATAATAATCGTCATCCCGGGTCAGAAAGGCGCGGTAACCTTCCTTGCCATTGAGGATATCCCGCAGCTTTTTTGAGATTGCCAAAACAACATTCTTTTCGAGGGTCCCCTGTTTACCGACCGCCCCAGGTGCATCACCCCCGTGACCGGGATCGATCACGATGACGTGCGCCTTGCGCGTGATTTTGACCTGCTCCCGGGCCTCGCTCTCCTGTTTTGCGATGTCCGGCAGGACAATATCCACGACGACTCGGTATGGCTTGTCCTGAAATTTTTTTAATTTGAAAACCGTGCTCTGAACGGAAGCGGGAACGGACACCTCCACGCGCACCCCGGAAGGAGGTCGGCTGGAAAGACCAATCCCTTCCAACCCCGGCTTTTTCAAGACGATCATCCGGGGAAAATGGGGGGGCAGCGATGTATCCTCCAGATCAACAACAATTACCCCCTCGCGCTTTTCGACGGTGAATGAAACATCCTCGTTTGTATCGATCACAACCCGGGTATGGTCCGGGGCCACCCAGTGGCGGACGTTCAGGATCTGGTTCGCGGCCAGGGCGCAGGACGGCCAGCCGAACCCGAAGATCCAGATGATCATCATCCCGAAGAGCTTTTTGGTATTGGACATATCCGCATCCTGATGACTTCGTCAAATTCCCGGTAGATGTATCAGTTCCAGCAGACAAATTCAACATTGATTGCGAAAAGTGATTGACAATGCGAACCTTTGATGGCATGGATACCGGCGCTGTGAGATCAGGTCGGTATCCGCGTGGAAAAAGGTTGAATAATCAACTGGCCCATAGTATTTAAAAGTCACTATGCAATCGTTTTCTTCGGAAAACTTGCGTCCGTGGGCGATTAGCTCAGTTGGATAGAGCGCTGGTCTCCGGAACCAGAGGCCGTGGGTTCAAGTCCCACATCGCCTACCATATGGGTAAGAGTCTTGATTTTCATGGAGACTTGTTATAGAAGGCAAACTCATTTTAAAGAGGGACTCTCCTTGCCTGGACCCCGTGTCCGGGCTATAGAGCCGAAAGGAGGAAACAACATTGAGGAGATACGAAACCATACTGATCGCTCATGTCGACCTGTCCGAGGATGAACTGAGCAACCTCATCGCCCGACACGGTACGATCATCACGGATCAGAAGGGCATCCTGGTGAAAGTTGAGCGATGGGGAAAGAGGCGACTGGCCTACATCATCAAGAAGCAGCAGAGAGGGTTCTATATTCTGATGGATTATGTCGGCGAAACCGTCGTGGTCAACGAACTGGAAAGAAATCTCAAGATCAACGACAAGATTCTGAAGTTCATGACCGTCCTCAAGGATGACGCGGTTGACCCTGTCGCGCTGGAAAAAGAGATCGCGGAAGCCGCGCAGGGAACGGCCAAGAAGGAGGAGATCAATGTGATCGCCCCCGCAATGCCTCCTTCCGCCGCGCCGGTTGAAAGTTCCGCACCGCAGACGGCGGAGATTCAACAGACGGTTCCGGAAGAAACGAAGACAGAAGCGAAGGGGGATCATTGACTATGGCGATAACACCTGCACCCAGAGGTCCCGCAAGAGGGGCCAGACCTCAGAAGAAGTTCTTTCACCGGAGGAAATTCTGCCGTTTCTGTACGGACTCGAACCTGAAGATCGAATTCAAGGAAACGCAGACTCTCCGGGATTTCACGACGGAGCGAGGCAAGATCATGCCTCGCCGGATTACGGGAAACTGTGCTAAACATCAGCGGGAACTGACCGTGGCCATCAAGCGGGCGCGGACGATTGCCTTGCTGCCTTTTGTCGTATCCGAAGGATAAGCGAAGGTGAGGCAACCGCTGCGGTAATCTGGCCGCTGCGGTTGCCCCGTCTTTGCCGGAAAGGGAATCGGCTGTACCGGTTTTTCCCCTGAATCGCAACTCCAGGACAAACATACGCCTCACTCCGCAAGAATATTTCATGAAGGGTTCGGTCGTTATGCTGAACGGATGATTGAAAGATATCGGCGGGACGTACTCTTTCAGGGGGCATTGCAGACGGCGGGTTCGGAACTTGGAAAGAGAAAAGGGTCCTTTATTTCATAACGGCATGATCCGGGGTGGTGCGATCCTTTCGCTCACCTTTCTGTTCGCGGCCCTGATTCCTTATATCGGACCGATCGTCGTCATCCTCACACCGCTTCCGGTTCTCTACTACTTATCACTTCTGGGAAGGCGGCAGGGTTTGATCGTCCTGGCGGTTTCGTTCCTGGCGGCATACGGGATCCTTACCATTTCAGGGCAAAGCACCAACCTCCCCGTTCTGTTGATGATCTGTTTTATCGGTGTTCTGCTCTCCGAGATTCTGACACGACATTGGTCCATCGAAAAAACGTTTCTGTTGGCCTCGCTGGCGTTGTTCTGCTCTGCGGCCGGTTTTGTTCTTTATCTTGCCTTCCGCACCGGTATCGCGCCGTGGCAAATGATTGAGCATTATGTGTCCGGGATCGTTCTGGAAAACATAAAATTATATTCCCAATTGAACATCGCGGAGGAGCAGATCCGGCTGATCCGGGAGAGCGCCCCGCAGATCACCCATCTTTTCACCGGAATCTTTCCCGCCCTGGCCATGTCCGGCGCTGTCTTCACGATCTGGATCAACCTGCTTGTCGGACGTTGGCTTTTCCGGATCAAGGGCTTAACATTCCCCGATTTCGGAGATCTGGCCGCATGGAAGGCCCCGGAGAAACTTGTCTGGATTCTGATCGCCGCCGGGGGGATGATCTTCGTCCCTGCTGAAGGGTTTACCATTGTCGGGCTAAACCTTCTGATCATCTGCGGTCTGATCTACCTGTTTCAAGGTCTCGCCATTGCCAGTTTTTTCTTTCGTGAAAAGCGGATTCCCATGATCGTCCGATGGCTTTTTTACGTCCTGATCCTGATTCAGCAATATATTCTGATTATTGTGATCGCCTTCGGTCTTTTCGACATGTGGGTCGATTTCCGAAAGCGGATCGGGGGAATTAAGAATGTCCCCGTATAAATCAATCCGGATGAAGGCTGTTATTGCCGACATCCCTCAAGGAGGAACAACATGAAGGTCATTTTAAAGCAGAATGTGGAATCTCTCGGCAAGGCGGGGGATCTGGTCAAAGTTGCAGATGGTTATGCCCGGAATTTTCTGATTCCCAAGGGACTCGCAGCCGAGGCGAACAGCCGGAACCTGAAGGCCTTCGACCACGAAAAGCAGCGAATTCTGCAGCATGCGGAGAAGATTCAGAAACAGGCCGAAGAAACGGCGGCCCGATTGAGCGCGGTGAGCTGTACGATCGCCCGCCGTGTCGGCGAGCAGGAGAAACTCTTCGGTTCCGTGGGTGCGAAAGATATCGAAGAGGCGTTGATCGCCCAAGGGGTTGAGATCGAGAAGAAAAGCGTCCTTCTGGATGAACCGATCAGGGCGCTCGGCGAATTTCCCGTCCGGATCAAACTCAGCGCCGGTTTGACCGCCGAGATCAAGGTCGTCGTCGTGGCCGAATCTTGACCGTGTTCAACGATATTGCACGAGGACTTTTCCCATGAAAGACATTGATTCCTCCCTGCACAAGGTGCCTCCTCAGAACCTTGAAGCGGAACAGTCCGTTTTGGGGGGTATCCTGCTGGACAATCTGGCTCTAAACACGGTTTTGGAGGTGCTGGACGCGTCCGATTTCTACAGCGATGCCCACCGGAGGATCTTTACCGCCATCATTGAGCTTTCCAACCGGAACGAACCATGCGATCTGATCACGCTGAGCAACATTCTCAAGGATCAGAAGCGGATGGAACAGGTTGGGGGAACGGCCTATCTCGCCTCGCTGGTGGACAATGTCGCCTCGGCGGCAAACATCGCTTATTATGCCAAGATCATTAAAGAAAAGAGCATCCTTCGTCGGCTCATCGGTTCGGCGACCGAGATTCTCACCAAGAGCTACGACGCAGGAATGGATGTCGATCATATCCTCGACGAGGCGGAACATGCCATCTTCGAAATCTCGGAAAACAAAATTCGCCCTTCTTTTTACCCGATCCGGGACATCATCAAGGACAGCTTTAAAACCATCGAGCGGCTTTACGCCAAAAAAGAGCTGATCACGGGGGTGGCGACCGGCTTCGACAAGCTGGACGACCTGACCTCGGGCCTCCAGAACTCTGATCTGATCATCATTGCGGGCCGCCCGAGCATGGGCAAGACCGCCTTTGCGCTGAACATCGCCCAGTATGCCGCACTCGAAATGGGCGTCCCGGTTGCGATCTTCTCTCTTGAAATGGCCAGGGAGCAGCTCGCGACACGCATGCTCGCGGCGGAGGCCCGCGTCGACTCCCAGCGTCTCCGCAAGGGGTTTCTCGGGGAGACCGACTGGCCGAAACTAACCACCGCCGCCGGTCGTCTCTCGGATGCCCCGATCTACATCGACGATACGCCGGCGATCACCGTGATCGAGATGAAGGCCAAATCCAGGCGCCTCAAAGCCGAGGCGGGTCTGGGGCTGATCATCCTTGATTATCTGCAACTGATGAGGGGAAGCGCCTACAAAGATTCGCGGGAACAGGAAATCTCGGAAATCAGCCGCTCCCTGAAGGCCCTCGCAAAGGAACTCACTTTGCCGGTGATCGCCCTGTCGCAGTTGAACCGCAAGGTGGAGGACCGAACCAACCGCCGCCCGCAGATGGCGGATCTCCGTGAATCCGGGGCGATCGAACAGGATGCGGACGTGATTGCCTTCATCTACCGGGACGAGGTGTACAACCGGTCAGAAGACAACACAGAGAAAGGGATCGCCGAGATCATCATCGGCAAGCAACGAAACGGACCGACGGGCATCGTCAAGCTGACCTTCCAGGAGAAATACACCCGTTTCGAGAATCTGGCCCACGGCAACGAGGGTGCTTAGGCCGAAAGCAGTTTGGTTTCTTTCCCCAGGTAGGGAATGGCGAGGGCCAGTTTGCGGAGGGCCTGCTTTTCGATCTGCCGGGCACGCTCCCGGGTGATGTGATAGCGGTCGCCGATCGCCTGGAGGGTCAGGGGATTGTCCGCCATCACCCGATTCCGAATGATGAAAACCTCCTTTTCGTTGAGTCCGGTCAGCGCCCCCGCAATGTTGTTCTGGACGAGCTCCATCTCCTCCTTGCGAATCAGCGCCGCCTCCTGATCCTCGCCGTCATAGGTCAGTAAATCCATGTGCGTGGAATCACCATCTTCGCTCACGCTGGCATCCAGGGAAAAATCGCGGCCGCTCATCCGCATCTCCATATCCGCGATCTCATCCGGCCGGACCCCGAGGGTTTCGGCAATTTCTGCGAATTCCGGACGTTTCTCGGAGAGACCCTCCAACCTCTTCCGGGCCTGGCTGAGCTTGAAGAAGAGCTTCCGCTGGGCCTGCGTCGTTCCGATCTTGACCAAGCTCCATGATTTGATGATATAGTTCTGGATATAGGCGCGGATCCACCAGACGGCATAGGAGATGAGGCGGTAGCCCCGGTAGGGATCGAACTTCTTCACGGCATGCATGAGGCCGATGTTCCCCTCTTGAACCAGGTCGGCCAACTTGATGCCGTAATTCCTGTATTCGTGGGCGATTTTGACGACGAAACGCAGATTCGAGACAACGAGCTTCTCTGCTGCGTCCATGTCGTTGAACTTCTTCAGCCTCACGGCCAGGCGAAACTCCTCATCCGCCGTCAGGATTGCAAAACGGTTGATCTCCGCCATGTAGAGATCGAGTGTCCCTGTAACCGCCGGAACTTCCAAATTCTCTCCTCCATGGTTCTCCAAACTTCCACTCTTTTATACAAGGATGTCTCCGGATCGTCAATCCCTTTCGCTCCGGTTGGTTTGTGCCGTTCCGTATTCTTGACATCTTCTTCCGGGATGTTTAATCTACGGTCGCAATTTAGAAAGTAAAAAGAGGGGGAAACTTGCGATGAGATTCGATAAGTTCACGCTAAAAGTCCAGGAAGCGCTTCAGGAGGCGCAAGGTCTGGCCGCGCAGTACGGCCACCAGGCGCTTGACGTGGAACATCTGTTCGTCTCTTTTTTAAAACAACCGGAGGGCATCGTCTCCGTCATCCTTAAAAAACTCGGTGCCGATCCCCGCCGGATTGAAGGCGAGGTCCGGAAATCCCTCGAAAAATTGCCGAGTATTCAGGGCGCCGCCGGCCAGTCTTATATGACACCGCGTCTAAATCGTGTTCTGGATGCCGGATTGAGCGAGGCGGCGCGTCTCACAGACGAGTATGTCAGCGCCGAACACATCCTCGTCGCGATGGCCGATGAAAAGGAAGGACCGCTTGCGAAAATCCTCACGGCCAACGGCATCACGAAAGATGCGATCTTCAAGGTTCTCGTGGAGATTCGCGGAAACCAGCGCATCACCGATCCCAATCCGGAGGAGAAATACCAGGCGCTCAAACGCTATGCCCGCGATTTCAATGAACTTGCCCGGAGCGGTTCTTTCGATCCCGTGATCGGCCGGGACGAGGAGATCCGCCGGGTAATGCAGGTCCTTTCACGCCGGACGAAAAACAACCCCGTCCTGATCGGAGAGCCGGGGGTCGGCAAGACGGCAATCGTTGAGGGTTTGGCGCAACGGATCGTCAACGGCGACGTACCGGAAAATCTCAAAGACAAGAGGGTCATCGGACTCGATATCGGCGCCCTTGTCGCCGGCGCAAAGTACCGCGGCGAGTTCGAGGATCGGCTGAAGGCGGTTCTGAAAGAGGTGACCGCCGCCCAGGGGGAGATCGTCCTTTTCATCGATGAGATCCACACGGTGGTCGGCGCCGGTGCCGCGGAGGGATCCGTCGACGCCTCAAACATGCTGAAACCCGCCCTGGCGCGGGGAGAGCTGCGCTGTGTCGGCGCGACCACGCTGAACGAATACCGGAAACACATCGAAAAAGACCCGGCGCTCGAAAGGCGTTTTCAGCCGATCCTGGTTAAGGAGCCTTCGGTGGAGGATACGATCGCCATTCTCCGGGGACTCAAGGAACGGTATGAGGTCCATCATGGCGTCCGTATCAAGGACGCGGCCATCATCGCCGCGGCGACCCTTTCCAACCGTTACATCAGCGACCGGTTTCTGCCGGATAAGGCCGTTGATCTGATTGACGAGGCTGCTTCGCGCCTCCGGATCGAACTGGACAGCCTGCCGGTGGAGATTGACGCGCTGGAGAGGCGCGTCATCCAGCTTGAAATCGAGCGGCAGTCGCTGAAGAATGAAACCGACCGAACCTCGGTGGAGCGGCGCGACAAAATCGAAAAGGAGCTGGCGGAACTCCGGGAAAACATGGATCGGATGAAGCTCCATTGGACACAAGAGAAGGATGCCATCAGGGCGATCCAGGCCATCAAGGGTCAAATCGAATCCCTGCGAATCGAGGAACAGAACGCCCAACGAAGCGGCGACCTCGCCCGGGCTGCGGAGATCCGTTACGGAAAACTCGTCGAACTGAACCGCGAACTGGAGGCTGAAAACCAAAAGCTCTCGGAGGTACAGCAGGACAAACAGATGCTCAAGGAAGAGGTCGGGGAGGAGGACATCGCCGAGGTCGTGGCCAACTGGACCGGCATCCCCGTATCCCGGATGCTGGAGGGCGACGTCCAGAAACTGATCCGGATGGAGGATCGCCTCCGGCAACGGGTCATCGGACAGGAGGATGGGATTGCGGCGGTCTCCAGCGCGTTGCGCCGGGCCCGTTCCGGTCTCCAGGACCCGAACCGTCCGATCGGTTCCTTCATATTCCTGGGTCCCACGGGTGTCGGCAAGACGGAGTTGGCCAAGGCGCTGGCCGAGTTCATGTTCGACAACGAACAGGCCTTGATCCGTATCGACATGTCGGAATTCATGGAGAAACATTCCGTGGCCCGCCTGATCGGCGCTCCGCCGGGGTATGTCGGATACGACGAAGGGGGCCATCTGACCGAGGCCGTTCGGCGCAGACCCTATTCGGTCCTGCTGTTCGACGAGATCGAAAAGG
>DIWG01000083.1 GCA_002423465.1 Syntrophaceae bacterium UBA6112
TAGGGCGAGTCCCTAACTTTTACAATTAATCCTTTTCGCTTGCCGTCATACTTGGGATACTCGGATTCCGCCAGCCATAAAATATTCGCTACCAATCCCTTCTCATTCATACCGTCGGCGGTGGCATTATTATAGGAACTTACGACAACGCTGCCATACCGGGATTTCCAGGTGATGGAATTGGGGCCTACTTCGCCATTTCTCTGCATTCCCCTTGGGAATATCCACATGTTGGGCTGTATCTCATCCTTCCAGTCCATAGACCTGGCAGTAATTACAGTATTTTCAGGGCCTTGGTAAACAATGCGTGTACATGCCGTTGCTTCTATCGTAAAAAAAATGGTCATGACAGCACATAGTAGTAATCCATAAAGATTTTTCATGGCGTTTTCCTTTCAGCAAATGTTGCCTTAATTTAATTTTCAGTTTCTCGGCCTTTTTAACGTAGCTTCCATATCACACACTTTTTTCCCCTTGTCATTTTCACTGCGAGTGGTCAAGTCCTTTTTGGACGGCACCTTCCGGTTGACCTGCATAACGGCGAAATCAGCCGGAGCGCAGCGATCGGCTGGATTGGTTTTTTAGACCCAAGTCCATTCTCCTGTAGTAATTAAGGCTCCCGCTTGACCTCTACTTGCTCTCTATCCGTTGAGAAAAACTTGAATTTCCCCCTTACATAGACCATTTTCATGCATGAGACACCCTTCGATCCTTGGGTGCATCGAATATCTGACCCCCAAGGCTTCAAGCCAGCATTCAATCCTGTACATCACCCCGCAGCGGTATCCATCGATCGCCCCGATCTGTTTCATTCCTTTGTAAGCGAAACATTGCCCGCTCTCCCAATCCCAATGTATCAAATCACTTGAAGGTGAGCTGAAATGGATCTTCTTGAAGACCGAATCGGGCAGGGTCAATTCCAGAGCCGCAAGCATGAAGTCCATGAGCCCGTCAAAATTTTCGACGCTCTCCTTGTCGATCCCCAAGACCCGTTTCACCCTCTCGATCTCAATCGGAGCGAGGGTTTTAATGGCCGCTTTGTTTAATGCATTCGCTCTTTCGATGCCAAATTCCCGGCAAGTGTGGTAAAACCACATACCGTCATGAGTGAGCCACCCCTTCCCGAGTAAGTCTCTGATCGCTGTTTTTTCGATTCTATCCAACACGCCCATTCGTCTTCTCCCTTCGCAAGAACCCGCTCAGCATTTTCTTCGGGGCAGTTCTTGACCTGGATCTTATACATGTTCCACGAATTCGTTTGACGGTGAATCTTTTTTGAATCTAACGATGCGCATCACCGGCGGCTGTAGCCGTCCGGTGAATGCGCTGGTTAGGTATCCGTATGCATAAAGATTCGGGCCAGTGATCGTCTCCAACAGAACCCGAACACAATCGATAGAGTGGCGAAGAAAGCCGCCCCGAGTGCACAGGCAACGCGTGCGCCCTTGGCCAGGTCCAACTTTTCCTTCCCTTGGCGCAATTCCAACTCGCCTGCATCAAGCCGGCTTTCCCCAACGTTAACCTTGTCCTCTCCTTTGGCGGTCTGCTTTTCTCCTTTGGCGACCCGCTCTCTTGCATCCTCGAAGCCCTTTCCGCTTTTCAGCAGTTTGTCCGCTAACACCAAGAACAGGCTCTCCTCAGCTTCCTGGTAATCCTTCTTGCCCTGTGACAACTCTCGCTTTCCGGCCTCCAACTTAGCTTTGCCCTTCTCGAGCGCGGGCTTTGCTTTTTCAAGCCGTCTTTGACCCTCGGCTATTTGCCTTTCCCCGGCAATAATCTTCTCGGTGAGAAGCAGATAGCCGGCCACCGATGCAAGAGCCAATAGAATCATGAACAGCAGCGTAAGCACCTTGCCCATAATGTCTCTCTCTGCACCTTATTGACCGAACGGCGAGTTGAGCGAAATCACGGCGGGCTGGCATGCTTACATGCCAAGGCCGACAGGATTTGCGCTCGAACGATTGGTTCGGGCGCGCGCAACGCTGCCGAACAATGAATAGCCGATGTTCGCTTTTTCCGATTATTTGGATATCATCTTAACACAGATTTTTTTGTTTAAAGAAAAATATTCCGAATCATTACGAATAAATACCCATTTGCATTATTTCGGATAATCTGGTAATAAAGACCAAAAACGAACTTCGCAAAACATGGGAAAATTGTACAATACCAATGAGGTTGACGATTTTATTGAAACCCAAAAGTCGGATCCAAATGTTTCCGATTGGCAGATCAGACAAGCGAACGATTCCGTAAGACTATACTATTTTTATTATCGCGGACTCAAACCCGATCATATCTCCTCCAAGAAATCCGCGGATCTCATACCTGATATGCTCAGGGAAACAAAACGTTTAATCCGACTCAAGCATTATTCCTATAGCACCGAGAGAACCTATCTGCAATGGATAAAGCGGAAAGATTCGGTATAAGCAATCAGAAGTTCTTCCTTGACTATTGCGGGGATAAAATATAGTCAAATCGACCTTATATTAAAACGGACAGGCAAAGGATTTATGGAAGAAGAAAGTGAACTTCTAAAAAAACGCCGGGAAAAGATCGATTCCTTGAAGGCCGACGGAATCGACCTTTATCCAAACGACGCCCGCGTCGGAGAAACGACGGCAGCGATCAGCGAACGATTCGGGCGGCTGACCCCTGAAGAGTTGGAAAAGGTCACGGAACGATTTACCCTCGCGGGCCGTGTGATGGCCGTCCGCGATTTCGGCAAGGGCGCATTCATCAGTGTCCAGGACCGCAAGGGGCGGCTCCAGGCCTTCCTCCGAAAAAACCAGTTGGGCGAGAAGGCCTTTGCGTTGTTTAAAAGGCTCGATATCGGCGATATCGTCTGGCTTGCGGGGAGGGTCTTCAAGACCCGGACCGGAGAATTGACGATCGATGTGGAGGAGAACGGCCTCCGGCTGCTCTCCAAATCGCTCCGTTCCCTTCCGGAGAAGTGGCACGGCCTCACGGACGTCGAGATCCGCTACCGCCAGCGCCACCTCGACCTGATCGTCAACCCCGAAGTCCGCAAGGTTTTTCACCAGCGGAGCCGCATCATCAGCCTGATCCGCCGGTTCATGGAGGAAAGGGATTTCCTCGAGGTGGAAACCCCGATGATGCAGCCCAAGGCCGGCGGCGCCGTCGCACGACCCTTTAAGACATTTCACAACGCCCTCGGGATGAACCTGTTTCTCCGGATCGCCCCCGAGCTTTACCTCAAGCGCCTGATCACCGGCGGGATGGAGCGGGTCTTCGAAATCAACCGGAACTTTCGGAACGAAGGAATCTCCACCTTCCACAACCCCGAATTCACGATGATGGAGTTCTACCAGGCCTATGCGACCTACGAGGACCTGATGGCGATGACCGAGGAACTGTTTGTTTTTGTCGCCCGAAACATTTTCGATTCACTCCGGTTCAACTATCAGGGGAAAGAGATCAACCTGACCCCTCCCTGGCCGCGTCTCACCGTCCGCGATGCCGTTGTGAAAATCGGCGGCGTGGAAACAGCCATCCTCGACGACGCCGTCCGGATGACCGGCCATGCGCGGAAACTCGGGATTGAGGTGAAGGAGAGCGACCCGCCCGGCAAGGTGCTGATGGCGATTTTCGATGAAACGGTGGAGAAGAACCTCATTCAGCCGACCTTCATCACACACTACCCCGTGGACGTGTCCCCCCTCTCCCGGCGAAACGCGTCGGACCCCTCGCTGGTCGACCGCTTCGAACTCTACATCTCCGGGAAGGAGATCGCCAACGCCTTCTCCGAACTGAACGACCCCGTCGATCAGCGCGGGAGGTTCGAGATGCAGCTCAAGGAAAGGGAGGCTGGTGATCTGGAGGCCCACGAGATGGATGAGGATTATATCGGCGCCCTCGAATGCGGCATGCCGCCGACGGCGGGCGAGGGCATCGGCATCGACCGGCTCGTCATGCTCTTGACCGACTCCGCATCGATCCGAGATGTGATCCTCTTCCCGCTTCTCCGGACCAGGGACGTCTCCCGGGAAGAATGACGCGCCGGTGAAGTTCCCCGCCTGCAGGGCGGGGCTTGCGGGTTGCGCTCTCAGTCACCGTGGTCACCGTGGTCACCCTGAGCTTGTCGAAGCGTGAAGATAACTTGTCGATATTAGAATTTGCTTTGACAAACTCAGCATGAAAAAACTCGATATTCCAGATTTTTTTACGAGAGCATCCATCGATGACGTCTTATGAATTTTTTATCAGTCTGCGTTACCTGCGGGCAAGACGGAAGCAGGTGTTCGTTTCCATCATCACCTTCATCTCGATCGCCGGGATCTTCCTTGGCGTCGCTGCCCTAATCATTGTGCTTGCCGTAATGAACGGCTTTGAGACCGACCTGCGCAACAAAATCCTCGGAATCAATTCCCACATCATGATCATGGAATACAGCGGCGCGATGCGGAACCATCCCCGGGTCATGCGCGAGGCGGCCCAGATCCCCGGCGTGGTCGCCGCCACCCCCTTCATCTATAGCCAGGCGATGCTGAAAAACGGCAGTAACGTCACCGGTATCGTCCTGCGCGGTCTCTCGACGGAAGACGCCCTGAAGGTCATCAATTTGGGGAAGATCCGGGAGGGCAAGCTCAAAGACCTCGGGAACGAAGGAAGGGAGATCCCCGGTTTGAAGCCGGAACTCACCGGCTTGCCCGGGATCCTCATCGGCCGCGAACTCGCGAAGAACCTCGGGGTTTTTCTCCACGAAATGGTTTACATCGTCTCCCCCTCCGGCGTCGCCACGCCGATGGGGATGGTCCCGCGGATGAAACCCTTCCTCGTGGTCGGCATCTTCGAGTCCGGTTTTTTCGAATACGACTCGACGCTCGCTTTCATCTCCCTCAAAAACTGCCAGGAGTTCCTGGGTATGGGCGAGACGGTCACCGGGGTCGAGATCCGGGTCGACGACATCTACCGGGCCGACCGGATCGCGAAGCAGATCGAGCAAAAGCTGGGTTTCCCCTACTGGGGCCGCAACTGGATGGAGATGAACAAGAACCTGTTCGCGGCGCTGAAGCTGGAAAAGCGTGTCATGTTCCTCATCCTTTCCCTGATCGTCCTGGTCGCGGCCTTTAACATCATCAGCGCGCTCATCATGATCGTGATGGAGAAAAACAAGGATATCGCTATTTTGAAAACAATGGGCGCCACCCGGGCGGGGATCATGAAGATTTTTATCTTTCAGGGGCTGATCGTGGGAGCGATCGGCACCTTTCTCGGCTGTATCGCCGGGCTGGTCGTTGCCTTCAACCTGGAGGCCCTCTCCCGCTTTGTGGAGAATCTCTTCGGCTTCAAAATCCTCCCGGGCGACGTCTATTATCTGAGTGAACTCCCCTCCCAGGTCAACTATGGAGATGTGGGCATCATCATCCTGGGAACCCTTTTGATCAGCTTTCTTTCGACCATTTATCCCTCCTGGCGGGCCTCTCGACTCGACCCGGTAGAGGCGCTGCGCTACGAATGAGGAGAGCCTCCGGAACAGACCCGGCGGGGAAGACAACCCCGTCGGGGTGTTGTAAGGAAACGGAAAACGCATGATTCAGGTCAATAATCTCCAAAAAACCTTCCTCAAGGACGGTCAGCGGATCGAGGTCATCAAGGGTCTGGATTTTGAAATTGCCGGAGGCGGGTCCCTCGCCATCGTAGGGGTTTCCGGCGCCGGCAAGAGCACGCTGATCCACATCATCGGCACGCTCGATCATCCGACCTCCGGAACCGTGCTCTTCGACGGCGTCGATGTCTTCACCTGGCCGGAGAAGAAACTCGCCGCCTTCCGGAACCGGAAGATCGGTTTCGTTTTTCAGTTTCACAATCTCCTGCCCGAATTCACCGCGCTGGAAAACACGATGATGCCCGCCCTCATCCAACGGATGCCGAAAGGCGAAGCGAAACGGCGGGCGGAAGCCATTCTGGAAGATGTGGGGTTGCACGACCGGATCACCCACAAACCGGGAGAACTCTCCGGCGGGGAGCAGCAGCGGGTAGCCCTCGCCCGGGCGCTCATCCTCGAACCGGAGATCCTCCTCGCGGACGAACCCACAGGAAACCTTGACACGGAAACCGGAAAAAAGATAGAAGACATGTTAATTGCGTTGAATCGGACCAAGCGGATCACGCTGATCGTGGTCACGCACAACCCATCACTGGCCGACCGGATGTCCCAGTACATCGGTCTGCGAGACGGAAGGATTTATGACCGTGAATAAAAAAATGTTTTTCGCATGCATCGCGGCGTTTTGGGTCATGATTCTCCTCGGACCGACTCCGGGGATATCCGCAGAAAACATCAAGATTATCGCTGTCTTCCCATTTGATGTCCACAGCACCTCCCCGGAGAAAGCGGCCGGCCTCCAGGAGACCATCTCCCGGGGAGTCGCCGCGGAACTGCTGAAATCGAAAACCGTCCGCCTGGTCGCACGGGAACAGATCACCGCCGGCACGAAGGGAAAACGGCTGAACGACGCTCTGGTGATCGCCGTGGGGAAAAAAGCCGGCGCCCTCTATGCCGTTTCGGGAAGCGTTTCCGAATTCGGGGACCGGATCAGCGTCGATGCCCGCTTGATCGATCTCCGGGAAGGAAAGGTCCTGCCGGGGGTCTTTGTTCAGGGCCGTGGCCGGCAGAATCTGGGCGCCATTCTGGCCCAGCTCCGGATGGATATCCTGACCCGGATCGCCGTCGATGAGCGGATTGTCCGCGTCGAGTTCAAGGGCAATCGCAAGATCGAGGCCGTCGCCATCCAGCAGGTCCTCAAGAGCGCACCCGGAAATATCTTTACAGATGCGGATCTTTCCGCCGACATCAAGGCCATCTTTAAAATGGGCTACTTCGACGACGTCACCGCGGAGGTTGCGGACGTCCCCGAGGGAAAGGCGATCACCTTTGTCGTCGTGGAGAAACCCATGATCACGGAGATCCGGATCCTGGGAAACAACGCCGTTAAAAAGGACGACATCGAAGGCGCCATGAGCGTCCGTAGCCGGCAGACTGTAAACCCCGAAAAGCTCAAGAACGACATGGAGAAGATCAAGATCCTCTATGACAGCAAAGGGTTCTACAACGCCGAAATCCGTTATACGATCGAGAAGTCGGGCGAACGGGACGTCCACATCGTCGTCAGCATCATCGAAAACGAGAAGCTCTTCATCCGGGACATCAGCTTCGAGGGCAATCGGACCTTCACCACGAAGGAACTGAAGAACATGATGACCACGAATGAATGGGGAATCCTCCACTTCTTCACCGACTCCGGCCTCCTCAAGAAGGATCAGCTTAAACAGGACGTGGGAAAACTCAGCGCCTTCTATATGAACAACGGCTTCATCAATGTCCAGATCGGCGAACCGATCATCACGTACGACCGCAACGGGATACGCATCAAAATTCCCATCTCGGAGGGGAGGCAGTTCCGCGTCGGCAAAGTCGCGATCACCGGAGACGAGATCACGATCCCCCGTGCGGAGCTCTTTGCAAAGCTTCAGATCCGGAAGAGGGACTTCTACGACCGGGAAGCGATCATGAAGGACCTGGATTTCCTGACCCAAGCCTGCAACGACGAGGGTTATGCCAGCGCCGACGTCGTCCCTCGCACCGAACCGCAGGAGAAGACTCAAACCGTCGACGTGACCTACCAGATCAACAAAGCGAATCTCGTTTATTTCAATCGAATCAACATCACCGGCAACAACAAAACGAGAGACAAGGTGATCCGCCGCCAGCTCTCCGTGGTGGAGGGAGATCTCTACAGCCGGACCAAGCTCAAGAAAAGCTACATGGCCCTGAACCAACTGCGCTACTTCGAGGAAATCGATTTCCAGAGCGAGAAGGGTCCCGTGGAGAACCTGACGGATGTCAACATCCGTATCAAGGAGAAGCCGACCGGGATCTTCAGCATTGGCGTCGGCTACAGCGCCCTGGACCATGCGATCGCTACGGCTCAGGTCTCCCAGCAGAACCTCTTCGGACGCGGCCAAATCCTGAGCCTCAAAGCAAGCATCGGCTCAAGCTCCACGCTCTACGACCTATCCTTCACCGAACCCTGGCTCTTCGACATACCCCTCTGGAGCAAATTCGATCTCTGGAATCTTTACCGGGAATACGACTCCTACAAGCTTGATTCGAAGGGATTCAGCGCCACGGTGGGCTACCCTCTCTGGCCGCCGTACGTGACCGGGTATCTCGGATATCGCCTGTCTCTCAACAATGTAAAGGACATTTTGGACACGGCCTCCTATTACATCAAGAAACAGGCGGGGGAAACGACGAGCAGCGGCGTCACCGTCACTCTGACACGAGACTCGACGGACGATCCGATATTCCCGTCCACCGGATCGAAGAACAGCGCCTCGGTTGAATATACCGGCGGCCCCTTCTTGGGCGATGTCAGCTATACCCGTTACGGCGCGAGTTCCTCCTGGTTTTTGCCGCTTCCCTTGGACACGGTCCTCGGTCTCCGCGGACGGATCGGCTACATGCAACCCAACGAGGGAAAAGAGGTGCCGATCTTTGAAAGGTACTATCTTGGAGGAATCAACTCCCTTCGCGGTCTCCGGGAAGTGGGACCAAAAGATCCCGCGACGGGGGACGTTATCGGGGGGCTGACGATGTTGAACTTCAATGTCGATTATATTTTCCCGCTGATCAAGAACGCAGGGATGAAGGGGGTTCTCTTCTTCGACACGGGAAATTCGTGGGAAAGCGGCTACCACCTGGGCGACATGCGGAGAACGGCCGGCGTCGGCATCCGCTGGTATTCGCCGATCGGGCCGCTGCGTCTGGAGTGGGGTTATGTCCTCGACAGGAAGGAGGACGAATCCCCAAGCCGTTGGGAATTCACGATCGGAATGTTCATGTAAAAAAACTGGAGGGCTGATTTTGCCCTCCTAAACGTCGTTCACACAGGAAAGGGGAAATGTTTCATGAAAAGATTGGGTTGGATCGTTGCAACGGTTTTAACATTGAGCCTCGCCTTCGCGGCCTCTCCCGCCGCGGCGGCCGAAAAAATTGGGTTCGTTAATATCCAGGAAGTCATGGTCACTTCCACCTTCGGTAAAAAAGAGGGCGAGGATCTGCGGAAGAATATCGAGAAAACAAAAGCATTGCTCCAAGAAAAGGAAACCGAGTTGAAGAAGCTCAAGGATGAGCTCGAAAAGCAGCGGCCGCTCCTCAAGGAAGAGATCATGAAGGAGAGGGAAATTGCCTTTCAGAAGAAACTCCGGGACTACCAGAACCTGGTCAAGGATTCCAACGAGGAGCTCCAGGTGAAGGACCAGGAGCTTGCGAAGAAGATGATCCCGGAGATCCTGAAACTGGTCCAGGCGATCGGCGAAAAAGAGAAATTCAGCATGATCATCGACGTTGGTCAGATTCCCTTGGCTTACCACACGAGGGAGAACGACCTGACAAAGCGGGTGATTGACGAATTCAACAAGACGTACAAGCCCAAAAAGTAGCAGAGACGAGAAAACGAAATTGAAGAAAGCATTGAACGAGATCGCCGCGTTTCTGGACGGCAGTGTCAGCGGCGACGGCGGGATTGTGATCGAACGGCTCCAAGGGATCGATGAGGCCGGCCCGGGGGATCTCACCTTTGTGGCCAACCCGAAATACCGGAAAAAGATGCAGACCACGGGTGCGAGCGCCATTGTCGTCGCCCCGGGAACCGTATGCCCCGGGAAAAGCCTCTTGATCGTCGCGGAACCCTATGTCGCCTGGGGCCGATTGCTGGCCCTTTTCCATCCCGAGGACGAAGAAAGCGCGGGAATCAGCCAAAATGCAACCATCGAAGCCGGGGCCGACGTTTCATCGGAAGCCGCGGTCTATCCCGGCGTCCACGTCTGCCGCGGGGCGCGCATCGAAAAACGGGCCGTTCTCTACCCGGGGGTCTTCATCGGCCGGGACGCGGTCGTCGGCGAGGCCTCCGTGCTTTATCCCGGCGTCACCGTCTACCGGCGGTGCCGTATCGGTCGGCGGGTCGTTCTCCATGCGGGTGTTGTCATCGGCAGCGACGGATTCGGATTCGCTCTTCCGGGACGGGAAAACCGGAAGATCCCGCAGGTCGGTTATGTCCAGATCGACGACGACGTGGAAATTGGCGCAAACACGACGATCGACCGCGGCGCCTTGGGCCGGACCTGGATCCAGAAGGGGGTGAAGATCGACAACCTCGTCCAGATCGCCCACAATGTGGTGATCGGGGAGTATTCCGTCATCGTCGCCCAGGTCGGCATCTCAGGCAGCTCGCAATTGGGCAAGGGGGTCGTTATCGGCGGCCAGGCGGGGCTCGTCGGCCACATCCGGATCGGGGACGGCGTCATGGCGGCGGCCCAAGCCGGCGTTCACAAAGATGTCCCAGCGGGCCGGATCGTTGCCGGAACCCCCCACATGCCGCATCGGGAGTGGCTCAAGATGTCGGCCTGCCTCCCGAAACTCCCGGAGATGCGCGAGACCCTTGCCGCCCTGAAACAACGGGTTGCGGCCCTGGAGAAAAAAGCAGAGAAGGAAATTTTATGAAGATCCACCCTACGGCAGTCATTTCCCCCGACGCGACGCTTGCGGAAGGGGTCGAGGTCGGACCATACAGCATCATCGGACCCGACGTCCATATCGGAAAGAACACGCTCATCGGCCCCCATGTGGTTATCGAGACCCGCACCGACATCGGCGAGGAGAACCGGATCACCCAATTCGCCTCCATCGGCGGCCCGCCCCAGGATCTGAAATACCGGGGGGAGCCGACGCGGGTCGTCATCGGCAACCGCAACATCATCAAGGAGTATGTGACGATAAACCGGTCAACCACCGCGGACATCGGGGTCACCCTCATCGGCGATGACAACCTCCTTATGGCCTATTGCCACGTAGCCCACAACTGCAAGCTGGGGAACCACGTCATCATGTCCAACGCGGCGAACCTCGGCGGCCACATCCACGTGGAAGATTACGCGATCATCGGGGGGATGACGGGCGTCCACCAGTTCACCCGGATCGGCGCCCACTGCATCATCGGCGGCGCCTCGGCGGTAACCAAGGATATCCCCCCTTTCGTCATGGCCTCCGGCAACTTCGCAAAACTCTTCGGTCTGAACATGATCGGCCTGAAGCGGCGGGGGTTTCCAGACGAGACCGTCGCGGCCCTCAAAGAGGCCTACCGGATCGTTTTTCGCTCCTCGTTGCTCCTCACCGTCGCCATCCGGAAAGCCGAACAGGAGGTGGAAGACCTGCCCGAGGTCCGGCAGTTCCTCGATTTCATCCGGAAATCGGAAAGGGGGATCTGCCGGGATAAATAGGATAAATAGGGACAGCGCCCTATTATTTCCGGAAATAATAAAGCGCTGTCCCTCGGTCAGACATTGAGCTATGATGGAAAAGATCAGAATCGGCGTTGTGGGGACCGGCCATCTGGGTCGCTACCACATCCAGAAATACCTGAAAATGCCGGAATGTCGGGTTGTCGGCGTCGCCGACGTCGTGGAGGAAAATGCCCGGAAGGCCACCGCCGGCTGCAACTGTGAGGTCTTGACGGACTACCGCGGGCTTCTGGGAAAGGTCGACGCCGTTTCAATCGCCGTGCCGACCGGCGCCCACCATGAGGTCGCCTCGCTTTTTCTCAAGGCAGGCGTGGATGTGCTGCTGGAAAAACCGATTGCAACGACACTCGCCGAAGCGGACGAACTGATTGCCCTCGCCGGGGCGAAAAGGTTGGTCTTTCAGATCGGTTTCATCGAGCGGTTCAACCCGGCCATCACCGCCCTCCGCTCGGTCATGGGGACGCCCCTCTTCATCGAATCGCATCGCCTCCACCCCTTCTTCGAACGCGGTACGGACGTGGACGTTATTCTCGATCTAATGGTACATGACCTCGATATCATTAATCTTTTTGTAAACGCCCCGGTGGAGACCGTGGACGCCGTCGGGGTCTCGGTTCTCTCGGACAAAGTGGACATCGCCAACGCCCGTCTCACATTTGCAGGCGGCTGCGTGGCAAACATCACCGCGAGCCGGATCACGGGGAAGACCCTGCAGAAGATCCGTTTCTTCGGCATCGAAGGGTATCACGCCGTCGACTTCAACAAGCGTGAACTGGTCTCGCTGAACCGGAGAAGCGGCGCCGGCGGTCAGATTGAAATCACGGAGAATCCCGTCCAGATCCCGACGGCGGATCCGCTGGAGGAGGAGATTCGTTGCTTCGTCCAGGCGGTGGCCGATCGGAAACCGCCGCCGGTATCCGGCAAGGACGGGCGCGATGCGCTGGAGTTGGCCCTGCGCATCAACGAAGCGATCATTCGGAACCGGAAACGGGCTCCTTTCCTCGCCGCCGGCGCGCTTAATCCGGGAACGGCCGGGAAAGGACGGACGCAGCCGTGAGTGCGCAGAAGGTCATGATCGTAGCTGGAGAGGCCTCCGGGGATCTCCACGGTGGGAACCTTGTCCGGGCGATGCGCCGGATCGATCCGGACCTCCGCTTCTCCGGCGTCGGGGGGAAAAACATGCGGGAGGCGGGGGTCGTACTCCTCGCCGAAGCCGCCGACATGGCCGTGGTGGGCCTGACGGAGGTGATCTTCAAGCTCGGAATGATCCTCCGGGTGATGAGCCGCCTGAAGGCCTCGCTGAAAAAGGACCAGCCCGACCTCGTCATCCTGATCGACTATCCGGATTTCAATCTCCCGCTCGCCCGCGCCGCCCGGAAGCGAGGCATCAAAGTTCTTTACTATATCAGCCCGCAGGTGTGGGCCTGGCGGAAGGGCCGGATCGAAACGATCCGGAAAAGTGTGGATCGGATGGTCGTCATCCTCCCGTTCGAGGAAAAATTCTACCGGGATGCCGGGGTCGACGTCACTTTTGTCGGGCATCCGCTCCTGGATGAGGTGCGGAAAAAATATACGCAGCCGGAAGCGCTGAAACGTTTCGGCCTCCAGGAAGAGGCAATCACGGTTGCCGTCCTCCCCGGGAGCCGCCGGAGCGAGGTGGCCGTACTCCTGCCGGAGATGCTCCGCGCCTGCCGGATTCTGACGGAGAAGATCTCCCCGCTCCAATTCATATTGCCGATTGCCGGAACGCTCGATCCCACCTTCATCAGGGACATCCTTCGGCAGTTTCCCGTCCGGGTGAATGTCATTCCGGACGAGATCTACGACGTCATTGCAGTCGCCGACGCTGCCATCGTCGCCTCGGGAACGGCGACACTGGAAACGGCGCTTCTGGAAATCCCGATGGTCGTTGTCTATAAGGTCTCCGGCGTTTCTTACGCCATCGGCCGGAGGTTCATCTGTGTGGACCACATCAGCCTGGTAAACCTCATCGCCGGACGCGCCGTCGTCCCCGAACTGATCCAGGCGGAGGCCACCCCGGAGCGGATCGCCGCAGAGGTGAGAGAGATCGTCACCCGGCGAGGAAAAGCGCGGGAGATGAAGTCCGCACTCGCCGAGATCCGGGGAAAATTGGGAACGCCCGGAGCCTCGCAGCGGACGGCACGGATCGCCTGCGACATGCTTTTTAATTAGGGACAGCGCCCTATTTATTATCCTGGAAAATAAATAGGGCGCTGTCCCCAATTAAAAAGGAGAGTAACCGGTGGACATTTTCAAAAGACTGCTCAATCTGGCCAAACCGCATGCGCTCAAATTTTTCGCCGCCATGGTCTGCATGCTCGTCGTCGGCGCGACAACCTCGGCGCTTGCCTTTCTCGTCAAACCGACCCTCGACGAGATTTTTCTGAAGCAAAACGCTGACATGCTCAAGATAATTCCGCTCGCCGTCGTCGGGATTTACATTGTGAAGGGGGTTTGCAGCTACACCCAGACCGTCCTGATGAACTTCATCGGCCAGCGGATCGTCGCCGACCTGCGGGCGGAACTCTACCGAAAAATCCAGACCCAGTCGCTCGCCTTCTTCACAAAAAATCCGACCGGAATTCTCATGTCCCGGATCACAAACGATGTCGGATTCATCCAGGGGGCCGTTTCGGAAGCGGTCACCGCCCTCTTGAAGGACTCTTTCACCCTGGTCTGCCTTGTATTCGTCATCTTCTACCGCGACTGGCAGTTGGCCATCATTGCAATGTTCGTCTTTCCGCTTGCCGTCTACCCCATCGCCAAGTTCGGCCAGAAGATGCGGCAGGTGGCGACGCGAATGCAGGTCACCCTGGGCAGCCTCACCACGCTGCTTCAGGAGACGATCTCCGGGACGCGAATCGTCAAGGCTTTCAGTATGGAAGAATACGAAAATAAACGGTTTTCCGTTGAGAACGAGCGCCTTTTCCGCCTCTACCTGAAGTCGGTTTCGATCAACGCCGTCTCCAGCCCCTTCATGGAATTTCTCGGCGGCCTCGGCATCTCGGCGATCATCTTCTACGGCGGTTACCAGGTGATCCACGGCCAATCGACGCCGGGGACCTTCTTCTCTTTTCTCACGGCGTTGATCATGCTCTACGAACCGGTGAAACGTCTGACCAACGTGAACAACACGATCCAGCAGGGGATCGCCGGCGCCGAGCGGGTTTTCGGCATCATCGACCTGGTCCCGGAGATCCGGAACCGCACCGACGCCGTACCCCTCCCCCGGATCGCCCGGGAAATCGAAATCCGGAACGTTACCTTTCGCTACGAGGAGACACCGGTCCTCCGGAAGATCGATCTCCGTATCCGGGCCGGCGAGGTGATCGCCTTTGTGGGGATGAGCGGGGGGGGAAAAACGACGCTCGTCAACCTGATCCCCCGCTTCTACGACGTGGCGGAAGGGATGATCCTGATCGACAACCGCGACATACGCGACGTCACCATTGAATCGCTCCGGGGACAGATCGCGATCGTGACCCAACAGACGATCCTCTTCAACGACACGGTGCGGAACAACATTGCCTACGGCGACATCGTAAAGACGGAGGAGGAGATCGTCGCCGCCGCGAAGGCCGCGAACGCCCACGATTTCATCATGCGCCTGCCGAAAGGATATGACACCCTCATCGGCGAGCAGGGAACGAAGCTCTCCGGCGGCGAGCGCCAGCGGATCTCGATCGCCCGCGCCCTGCTCAAGGACGCCCCGATCCTGATTCTCGACGAGGCGACCTCCTCTCTTGATTCGGAGGCGGAAATCGAAGTCCAGGATGCGCTGGAGAATCTCATGAAGGGCCGGACTACGCTGGTCATCGCCCACCGCCTCTCCACAATCCGAAACGCCGACCGAATTATTGTCCTCGTGAACGGGGAGATCCGGGAGGAGGGAACGCATGAAACCCTGCTCGTCCGCCAGGGGGAATACTGCCGCCTCTACAATATGCAGTTCAAGGAGAACGGCAGGAGCGACGATAAACAGGGGGCGCTTGGCAAATAGGGGGACACCATACTTATTTCCCGGAGAATAAGTATGGTGTCCTCCTATTTGCCCCTATTTCCAGGAACGTACCCATGAGCATTGAAAGGCTGATCCGGAAAATCTGGGATGAGGGGCCGAACGCGCGGACCACACCCCTGCGTTCACTTCTACAGACCTTCTCGCTGCCCTACGGCGCCGCCGTCTCGTTTCGGAACCGACTCTACAACCGGGGACTCCTCCGTCAGGCGAAGCTCCCCTGTCCCGTCGTCAGCGTGGGCAATCTTACCGTGGGTGGAACCGGCAAGACTCCCACGGTCGTTCTTCTCGCTTCGCTCCTGAAGGAACATGGTTTTCGTCCGGCCGTCCTGAGCCGGGGGTATGGCGGCCATGCCAAAGCATCCGTCAATGTCGTCTCCGACGGGAACCGTCTCCTGCTGGGATGGCGCGAGGCGGGGGATGAACCGGTCCTGATCGCCGGCGCCCTCCCGGGAATCCCCGTCCTGACGGGATCGAAGCGCTTTCTCACAGGAAAGGCAGCCGTGGAGCGTTTCGGCGCTGACATCCTGATCCTCGACGACGCCTTTCAACACCGCTCGCTCTTCCGAGATCTCGATATTATCCTGATCGATACGACGCACCCTTTCGGGAACGGATACCTCCTCCCCAGGGGTCCGCTCCGTGAACCGCCGACGGAACTGCGTCGCGCCGACATTCTCCTGCGTACGGGAGATGCGGACGATGCAACCCTCTTGCGGGAAGCCCCTTCATTACCTGCCTTCCGTGGAATCCACCGGCCGCGGGAGCTCGTCGAGGCGGGAACGGGACAGGTTTCGCCTCCCACGACTCTCCGGGGTCGGAAGATATGCGCCTTCGCCGGGATCGGCTCTCCGGAGGCTTTCCGGAGGAGTCTGGCTGCGCTCGGCGCGGAGGTGGCATCCTTCCGGGCCTTCCCCGATCACCATCCTTACGGCCACTCGGACATCGAAGCCGTCCGGCGTATCGCGGAGAACAGCGGCGCCTCCCTGATCGTCACCACCGAGAAAGACGGTGTCCGTCTCAGCGACTTCCCCGATTTCCAGGCAATGATCTCATTTCTGCGGATCGGGATGGAAATCACACCCGCCGGACCATTTGCGGAGTTGATTTTTTCGCGGCTCGCGTATTAGAAAGGAATGGGAATTCCGAAGAGAAGCTTCGATGGCGGGAAGATGCAACTGAAAGTCAGAGGCGGGAAAAGACTCCCCGGAGAGGGGATCGAACGGGTACTGATCCGGGGGACGAACTGGATCGGAGATGTCGTCATGACGCTCCCCGCCGTCGCCTCAATCCGCAAGACCTGGCCCCGGGCGCGGATCTCCGTCCTTGCGAAACCCTGGGTGTCCGAAGTCTACCGGCTTTCTCCGGACATCGACGACGTCATCGTCTTTGAGGAACCGGGACGTCATACCGGGATTGGAGGGAAGATCCGCCTGGCCGGAGAGCTGCGAGGTTTCGGTTTCGACTGCGCCATCCTCCTCCAGAATGCGGTCGAAGCGGCAATCATTGCGCGACTGGCCGGCATCCCCCTCCGCGCCGGGTACAACTCCGACGGCCGGGGTTGGCTTCTCACCCATTCCGTCCGCCGGACGAAAGAGATCCGTCGGATTCACCAGATCGAATACTACACCGAGATGGTCCGGGCGCTCGGTTGCACGCCCGCGGGGCGCGAAGTCCGCCTCCACCCCGGAAAGGGGTGCGACGGCCTGGCGGAAATGCTCTTCGCCCGTTTCGGTATCGCTGTAAACCATCCCTTGATCGGCATTGCCCCGGGCGCCGCCTACGGGCCGGCGAAGAAGTGGTTCCCGGAGCGGTTCGCCGCCGTCGCCGACCGTCTGAACGACGAATTCGGGTCGCAGGCGATCCTCTTCGGAAGCGGCGGCGACCGGGAGAGCACGGCTGAAGTTCGGAGAAATGCCCGGCGGCCCCTGATCGATATCGCCGGAAAGACGAACCTGAAGGAGGCGATCTCCCTGATCTCCCGCTGTTCCCTCTTCCTTGCGAACGATTCCGGCCTGATGCATATCGCCGGGGCGCTGGGGGTCCCGACGATCGCCGTTTTCGGCTCGACCAACCCCGTCACGACATCGCCCGTGGGGGCAAAGAGCGTCGTGATCCGCCATCCGGTTCCCTGCGCCCCCTGCCTGAAACCGGTTTGCCCGACCGATTTTCGCTGCATGGAAATGATCGGCGTGGAGGAGGTGTACGCCGCCGGGCGGAAGCTGCTGAACGATTCGGGATCGGTTGATTCCCTTTTACCCCTTTCCGGGGGGCGCAATTTCAGAGGCTGTAATTGATGGAGGCGAAGAAATGGCCTGCGGTCTTTCTGGATCGCGACGGGACGATCAACGAGGAGGCGGGATATCTCGACCGACTGGAGAAGCTCCGCCTGCTTCCCGGCGCCGCCAAGGCGATTCGCCGGATCAACAAGAGCGGGATGAAGACCGTCGTCATTACGAACCAGTCGGGCGTAGCCCGCGGATTCTTCAACGAGGCCTTCGTCGACAGGGTGAACGCGCGTCTCAGGGAAATGCTTCTTGCAGAGGGGGCCAGGATAGAAGCCTTATACTATTGCCCCCACCACCCGACCGCGGGGAAAGGTGTATATCTTCAAACCTGCGGGTGCCGGAAACCGGCGCCGGGAATGCTGCTCAAGGCGGCGGATGAACTCCGGATCGATCCGAGCCGTTCCTATATGATCGGGGATATGCTGACGGACATCGAGGCGGGCATTAGGGCGGGGGTCAGAGGGATTCTCGTCCGGACGGGCAATGGCGAGGACTCTGTTTCAGCCCTTGCCGCCGGTCCGGATTCGATGGACGGCGTGACGGCCCGTCCCGTCCACATTGCGGCAGACCTGCGGGAGGCCGTGGCGTGGATCATGGAAGACCGGAAGGAGAGGCGACGGTGAACATCCTGATCGTCAAACTGAGCGCCATCGGCGACGTCATCCACACCCTGCCGTCGCTCGCCGCCCTCCGGCGCTGCCATCCCGACGCGGACATCACCTGGGTCGTCGAGGAGGCGGCCGCCGATCTGCTCTCGGGCCATCCCGATTTGAACCGGGTCATCATCTCCGGACGGAAGCGCTGGCTGAGGGAACTCCGGCGGGGGCGGATTGCCGCGCCTCTTCGGGAAATGCTATTTTTTTTCAGAGAACTCCGGAGCCGGAAATACGACCTCGTCATCGATTTTCATGGCTTGCTGAAGAGCGCCGTGATTGTCCTGCTCAGCGGCGGAAGACGGAAGCTCGGCTACGACAGCCTCCAGGAGCTCAGCGGACTCTTCTACAACGAAAAAATCCCCGAGGAGATGGGGAAGCACGCCGTGGAACGCTACCTCGACTTTGTCCGCCATATCGCCGGGGAATCGTGGATCGCCCGTTTCGCGGCGACACCGGCATTCAAGATCCCGGTCGGAGAAAAGGAAGAGCAGCGCGCGGCGGCGCTGCTCGATGAAAATTCGGCGATTTTGACGACACCGGAAAAGAACGGCGGAAATTCGGACTCAGGCGGGGGAGAAAAGGAAGGCGGGCGTTTTGTCGCCGTTAATCCGGTGGCCTTCTGGGAGACAAAACTCTGGGAAGATGAAAAGTTTGCGGAGCTCTGCGACCGGCTTCGGGAAAAACTGGGGATCGGCGTAGTTTTGACGGGCGGTGAATCCGCTCCCCTCGAACGGATTTGCCGGAAGATGCGAACCCGGGCCGTCAACCTCGGCGGGCGGACAACGCTTCGGGAACTCGCCTGCATTTACCGGCGGGCGGCGCTGCTGGTTACGACCGATTCGGGCCCCATGCACCTCGCGGCCGCGATGAACACGCCGGTTGTCGCCCTTTTCGGGCCGACCGATCCCGTTCGAACAGGCCCCTATGGATCCGTCCACCGAGTCATTCGAAAGGGGTTGCCCTGCATGCCCTGTTTCCGGAAGCGGTGCGAAACCAAAAGGTGTATGAAGGAAATCAACGTGGAAGAGGTCTTCGCGAATGTAAAGGAACTGCTGAACCCTGTCTGAAATCCAAAGGAGAAAATCATGGGAATCCGTAAGGAACTGCTGGAAATATTGGCCTGTCCAAAGTGCAAAGGGGAACTGAGATTGAACCAGACGGAAGATGGTCTCATCTGCGACCGGTGCCGTCTGCTCTATGAAATCCGGGAAGACATCCCGATCATGCTTATCGACGAAGCAAAGCCCCTGGATAAATAGTCGGGGCAACCTTCGACGTTGGGTTAAGACTTGTCCCCGGCTTGGAGGAACGATTCGGCCCCTTATACCACACCCGACGCCCGGGAGGCGGCTCCCCGGAGACCCACATCAGCTCTTATACAATTCGGGGTTCAGTGTTGGATCATTGTACATCTTGAACTGTTTGTAAAGTTTCATTGTTTTTCTGCCGGCCCCATAGTCCGCCAGCAGTCTGTCCAACGCCTTATACAGATCGCTGCGCTGCAGCTTCAGCACGGCCAGCCGGTGCAGTGAGCGCTGACGATGATCTTCGTCGATGTCTCTGCGACGGGAGTCTTCGTCCATATGGTAAACCTTGAGCGACGTGATTGATATCCGGTCGATAATGCTCCCCGGGGTCTCGGAGTTGATTTCCTCCGTGTCCGTTGAAGGAACGGAGGCTGTCAATTCGGCCAGGACATCCTCGTCCAGCTTTTCGATCAGGTCGTTGCGCTGCTGGTTGAGTTTGTCGATGGTGCGTTTAACGGCAGCAATGACACTGTCGTTCACATCGGTGCGGCGGGCCTTGTCCTCCTCGTGCCAAAGCAGGTAGTTACACCGGGCCAGCTCCAACGCGATCGGGTTGATGCGGATATCCGGCGCGTCATGGGCCGGCGGATCGGTGTGCCAGAAGGTGAGATATCGGTCGAAGGACTCTTCAAGCTTCGCGAGATTGAGGCGGTTTAACGTCATCGGGGTGTCCTTTCACAGAGGGTCTCGGGCAGCATACAGGTTGACGGAGGCGCTGGTTTAATGAATTTCTTTGAGAACAGACAAAACCCTGTCAATTTCTTGTAAAACAACATCTGCTTCAAGCCGTTTCATGCATTGACTTTTTCCGCTATCATCACAACCCTTTCTGTTGCACGGCACACATTCCATTTGCGGAGTAATTATTTTGTTCAGATCATCATTGGCGCGCCAAGCCCGCCAATCCAGTGGTCCGTGAATGGTGACCGTGGGAATTCCGAGCGCCGCGGCAATATGGGGCGCCGCGCTGTCCACTCCGATGTGGAGCGAGCTGGTTGCGATGACTGCCGCCATCTCTCCGATGGAGCCTCCAGTCAGGTTATGGGCTCCCCCATTGCATCGGCTGACGATGGATTCAGCAGCCGAATCCTCCTGCGAAGAACCGATCAACAGTACAGGGATATTGAATCTTTCCCGGAGGCTGTTTATGACTTGCTCCCATTTTTCGTCGTCCCACTCCTTGTATTTCCAGCGAGAAAAAGGATTGAGCGTGAACCACCTGCCGTCCGGCAACAGCCCGTGTTCGGCAAGTATCCTCTTCGCATATTCCTGGTCTTTTGAAGATATATGCAGTTTCGGCGTCGAATCATGGGTATCGATGCCGATGGCGCGCACGATGCGCAGCGACTGGTCTGCGCCGGGATGAACCGGCGGCGGCGCGGCCGGAAGGTTATCGAGAATTCGGGTGAACAGGAGGTCATGCCAGAACGGCTTTACACATCGCCTGCCGACCCGCTCCCGGGCGCCGGTCAGAAACGACATGATCGCCCCCCTGTCGTCGGTGCGCAGATCAATCACCAGATCATAACGCGCCCGCCTGAGGCGACGGATGAATTTCACCTGCTCCTTCATGACGTGGAACGCTGAGCCGCGGACCTTCACGACCTCGACGACCTCGTACAGGTTCGGATCGGCTGCCAGCAGGCTTCCGCAAGGCTTGCGGACCATGATGGAAACCCGTGCGTGGGGGTAGGCTTCCTTGACCGCGCGAACCGTCGGGGTGGCCAGGACCACATCGCCGATATCGCCGAGTTGAATGATCAGGATCCGACTGATCTGATGCGGCTTGGAAAAGCGGTTGGAAATCTGCATAAACCGATATTAAGCGTGAGGCGGCTGGGGGGCGCCTGATTGACCCCGTTTGTTTGCGATCTTTCGGAAATAGGCTGTGACCAGTGTGAACCCGATGAAACAAACCGTCAAGTAAATCAGGACGGCCGGCAAACCGGCGGGATATAACATCAAGCCGCCGGCACCGACCGCCAATTGCGCGGCCGCATAAGCCGAAGAGATCTTCCAGTGGGCAATGCCGAACTCATTGACCAGCATCTGATACAGGTGGCGGCGGTGGGAGTGGGTCAGATTCTCATGGTTCCGCAAGCGGACCGTCATGGTCGTCAGTTCATCCGCATAAAAAGGAAAAAGCAACGCGGCAAAGCAAACCATCTCCAGATAGTTCCGAGAAAGCGTCACCACCAGGCTTGCAAAGACGAACCCCAGAAGGATGCTGCCCACATCCCCCATGAAAACCCTGGCCCGGGGCATGTTGAACGGGAGATAGCCAAGACATGCCAGGGAAATGCATATCGAGAGCAGCGACAGGGCGTGCCGGAAGTCATCGGGGGACGGACGATACAGGGTATAGACGCCCAGCAGACCGAAGGCGATCACCCCGCCGAGACCGGCGATGCCGTCAATGCCGTCCATGAAATTGAAGAAGTTGGCCGTCCCGAGGATGAAAAGGAAAATCAACGGCAGGACCAGCAGAAACAAGAAAGGGGAAAATCCGAGCGTGGAGAGGGCGTAATTGGCGCTCAGACGGGGCAACAACGGGAAAAGGAGGAGAAGGGTCGAGAGAACCTGAACGACAAGACGCAATCTCACCGAAATCCGGAAATAATCGCCATAAAAGCTGATGGCGGAGATGAGGATCGCGGCAAACAGAAAGGTTGTCGGGATTCTCAGCGTCAGACCCGCCATGATAAAGGCCGCCAGAATCCCAACACCGGCGCCGCGGGGCGTCGGAACGGTATGGGAACTCCGTTCGGTAGGCACATCCAAAAGGCGCTCCCGGAACGCCATGCCGGCGATGAGCCAGGCGCCCGCGGCCCCCAAACCCATACAAACCAGGAAAAGCAGGATTGTCCGGTATTGGGCAACCCATTCCACCATCCGAACGAAGAATATCGTCAGATCCTGAATCATATCTCTCCTGACCGCCGCATCTCGGCCACGGTTTCCCGCCATCCCGCCGCCAAGTCGTATTGCGGAACAAAACCGATCCGCGTGTGAAAACGCCTTCCATCCACAGCAAAATCCTCCGTGTACTTATCGATCGTCGCCCGGACAACGGGCGAGCGCAAGCCGCAAAGCCGGGTGCAATCCTCCAGCAGGCCCGCCAGGCTGCGAACGGGACCCGCGGGCAACGTCAAACGCGGCGATCTGCGCCCAAGAGCGCCGCAGAGGGCCTCAACAATGGCCTTCATGGTGTGGAACTGTCCGTCCGTAACATTGAAAATCCGGCCGGCCGCATCCGGATGGACGGCGGCCAATACGGACGCACGCGCCACATCTTTGTCATAAATCAGCGTGCGCCGGTTGGAACCATTTCCAACCGGGATAAAACGGCCTCTTGCCAGGGAATGCACCAGGCGCTGGAAATTCCCCTTTACCCGGCTGCCATATACCGTGCCGAGGCGCAAGACAACCCCAATTCGCCCGCCATCTTCACCCTTGGCTTCCAGAACATTTTTTTCCGCCGCAAGCTTCGTCCGGGCATAGAACGTATCGGGGCACGGCGGCGTATCCTCCGTCAATATCTTTCCGCCCGACCGGCCGTAAACGGCAATCGTGCTGAAGAATACCAGCCGCCTGACCCCGGCCTGAACCGCAGCCGCGACCACGTTCGCGGTTCCCCCCACATTGATCCGTTCATACCGCTCCCGCAAAGCCGGGGGCGGGTTTACGATATGCAGCAAAGCCGCCAGATGAATCACCGATTCGGCGCCCCGCAGGGCGGCGCGGACGGCCGATGGATCGGTGACGTCGCCTTGGAGGGTTTCAACATCATCCGGCCAGGCGCCCGCGGGCGGGGGATCGAGCGACAGCGTGCGAATGGCATAACCCGCGGCATCGAAGGCCTGAACAATGAGCGGCCCGACGGCGCCGGTGGCGCCGGTCACCAGAATCAGAGGGCGATGCTTCGCTACAACCACTTCCATCCCCATTTGTTGAAATAGCGGCACATGCTGACCATAAAGATCAGCGTCGTCCTTATATTCTTATGAGA
Source organism: Syntrophaceae bacterium UBA6112 (assembly GCA_002423465.1). Classification (GTDB taxonomy): domain Bacteria; phylum Desulfobacterota; class Syntrophia; order Syntrophales; family UBA5619; genus UBA5619. The sequence goes on from DIWG01000083.1 coordinate 23,628, forward strand.
ATCCCGTGTCCAGTAATGAATCACGGAGGCATCCGGGCAATAAACGGTCCTGAATCCGTTCTTTTGGAATTTGCGACTCAAATCAAAGTCTTCCAGGTATAAAAAATAACGCGGATCAAAACCGGCCAAGGCCTTCAGCACATCGGTACGGCAAAACATAAACGCCCCAGTCATCACCTCCACATCACACATCTGATCGTATCCGACATCTCTCATCTCATAAGAATCCAAACGTCGCTTGAACAGAGGCTGGAAGACATGCGGTACAAAACGCCGGATAAAAAAATCCATCATACTGGGATAGCGCTTGTTCAGGTATTGATCCGAGCCGTCCTCATTCAATATCCGCGGACAAACCATCCCGACATCCGGATGGTTTCCCATGAATTGGATCAATGAACGTATGGTTCCCGCCGGAATAATGATATCGGGATTGAGCACAAGATGGTACTTTGACGGTTCGGCGTGGGAAATCGCCCAGTTGTGCGCCCTGCCGTAACCGGCGTTTTCACCATAAAAATGGTAGGACACGGGAAGACCGTCGAATGCGGAGCGCAAATCAGCCGTAGGGGAATTGTCCACAATCGTGAGCTGCACGGAACATTCGGTGTCCAAAAAACCAGCCGCGGTTTTTCGGATCATCTCCGGGGGGTTTTGATAGATGACCATCGATGCGGTGCAGTCCCGGATAACAGACCCCTTTGTGGGAATGATGGCTTTCATCCTTTCCGCAACCTTCTCATCAACCGGGGGTAAAGGCGTTCCTGGGCGAAAAGGCTCCAGAGATAACGATCGGTCACGCAGCGGCCCTTCTGAACTTGCTCCCGCTTGCGCCAGGCCCTCCCGAAGCCTCTGAGGGCATCCCGTTTGGCCCGAACAAAATCCCAGCCCCGCCCGTGAACGGTAAAGTAGCCGAACGCCGCCAGATCGTAGAGCAGATGGGGCAGGATCGTCCGGAGCAGCAGACGGCCCGGCATGTTTTGCAGATAGGTCCATTCCAGGTTCCGGTGGCCGTAGTATACGGACACCGGCGAATCGTAGACGAGACTTCCGCTGACCCGGTGAAACACCCTGGCCTCGGGGACATAGAGGCACCGGTATCCCCGCAGTTGAGCGCGGAAGCTCAGATCCAGGTCTTCATAGAGCAAGAAGAAATCTTCATCGAACAGTCCGATATCCTTCAGCATAGCCGTCCTGTACAGAGCCGCCCCCGCGCAGGCGCCGAAGATCCATTCCCGCCGGCCGTAATTCCCCGCCGATTCACCGCGGCCGCGCAGAAGTCCGACGCCGGCCTTCGTATAGCCGTCGCCACAGCGGTCGATTATTTCCGGCCGGTCGGAATAGAGCATCTTGGAGGCGGCAAAACCGGCCTCCTTCTTCTGTTCCAGCGCTTCAACGAGACACCCCAGCCAGCGGGGATCCGCTACGGCATCGTTGTTCAGAAGCGCCGCATAAGGCGTCGACCCATCCCGCAAGGCGCAATTGTTGGCTCCGGCAAAGCCCCGGTTCTCCGTCAGTGCAACCACTCGAACTTCCGGGAAACGTTCCCGGACGAGCGCCGGGGAACCATCGATGGAACCATTGTCGACCAGGGTTACCGAGAACGACCGGTAGGTCTGCCGCCGGAGACTCTGCAGGCACTCTTCCAGAAAGGACATCCCGTTCCAGTTGACGACGATGATTTGAACCTGCTCAATCATAAGCTATTGCAATCAAGAAGATTTCGCGGGAAAGTATGAATAGGGTTTTTCGCCGTGACGGCCCGCTCTTCCCCTCAGCCCGTGAAAAATGCCCCTCATGATCTGACAACAACTTCGCCATCGCTGTCTTTCATAGAGAAGGATCAGAACCAGGATCTTCAGGAGAATGACGCGGTTCTTCCGACACCAGGGCTGCTGGGATTTTCGATATTGCCGGTGAAGGAGCAGGGCGTTGCGAAACTGGTAATACCGCCGCTGCGGAGGGTGATGGGTGGGATGAACTTTTTCCCCCAGGAGACAACGCTCCTCGAGACTTCCCATGCGATGAAGCATTTCCGCCGAAGGCACCTCGATAATGTGATAACCGAGCGTCCTTAAACGAAGGCAATACTCGATATCGACATAATCGATGAAAAGCCCTTCGTTGAAATACCCTGCCAGATCGAAGGCCTGTCGGGAGAAGAGGCTTCCCGATGTAATCACATGGATCGCTTCCCGCCAGGAAGGACCTGACGGCGGAGCCGACCGCGAGGTGCTGTCGACAAAGATGGTCCGGGGACCGGCGATCATCACGCTCTTCCGACGGGGATGGGATTTCCAGACCGTCAGCAATTTTTCCACCATATCTTCGGCCGGCAGACTGTCCTGATCAAAGGTGATGATCCACGAACAGGCCTCCGCCGCCAAGGCCCGGCGGACTCCCTGGTTGAGGGCGACGGGAACTCCGACATTCTCAAGGTTTCGAATGCAGGACACATTCCCGTTCGCACCCAGCGCCCTCTCCAGATTTGCTCCGGATTCCCCCGTTGTGCCGTTATCCACGACAATCACCCGGGAGACCTGCGCGGCGATCTTCTCCAGCCGTTCCGGGAAAGCCGCATCGGGAAAGAACGTGATCACGACGGCGCAGACACGGTCGAGAGGGGCAACGGAAAAGTTTCGGTCCGGTGTCGTCATCTTCTAAGATACCCTGGGCGTTTGAAAGCCAAGAATTCGGGTGACGAAATGGGATTCATTGCCACGACGCAATCAGATCGTCCAGAAAAGGAAATTGGCGGGAATTGTCGGTATAGTATGGCATGAAACTTTTCCCTTTCATCCCAACCGTCGGATCGGCAGCGAACTTTTCGGTTAACTTGAGCAATGCCGCCGCAACCGCACTTGGGGTAAGCACCCGGAGAGATACAACATTTTCATGGAATTTCGAAAGATCTTTATTGGCATGCGAATTGGTCAGCGTGAGCAGTCCGGAATGCGCCATTTCCAGCGGAGGATAGCTGGGATGCGGCGAAACCATGAGCGAAACCCCGATGGCGCTTTCCGACAGCAATTCGGCATATTCCGATAAAGGCAGCTTTCCTAAGGATTTTAGGCCAATTCCGTTTCCTAAATCAATTTCCGAGTGCTTCTCTCCCACGGAGGTCAACTGCCATTCATCGGGGACCGGTTGCAACAAAACCCATTCTCTCAACGCTTCAATGATCATCGGAAAACAATTTCTGTCCACGGAAGGACGGCCGTATATGATGATTTTTTTCTTCCGCCGTTTGTTATTCCGGTCAATGGATTGCTTTAAACATTCATTTAATTGCGGTTCAAAAAAATAATCTTTGATAAAAACATAATTCCTTTCCCTGAAATAATCCTTCAGCAGGGAAGAGTTAAAAACCGCAATCGTTGGTATTTTGGATTGATAGGTTGACTCCGCCAAGGCAAAGCAGCTCGACCAGTTATAAAAGCCCGGCTCAAAATCTTGAATGATATAAATCATCTTGTAGCCTTCTTGTCCGTACAGCTTTGCTTGTTGCTCAATGATTTTTTGTGATCGGTAAGCGGTCCACCAGGCCGACGCAATAAATTTGTCATTTCGCGTCACGAAAACACTTTGCTTCCCATCGTTCCTTAAGAATATAAGCTGTCTTTTTGAATCGTTATCCTCATTCATGGACGAAAGCGGATAATGGTGAAACTTCGCCAACGCCTCCTTGTCGGGCGGCGCATTCGTAATGATGAGCCGTATTTTGCAGTCTTCATTGACCTTTTGCGCGATCTCTTCAAACAGCTTTAAGGCGGTGTACGTACCCCCAAAAAAATGTTCCCTGTTAATGGAGGGCAGCAGGAGATTGATCCGTTCAAAATCATACGGACTTTTTCTGACCGCAATCGGTCTGATATCCGGTATTGAAAAATCATTTTTCCGCCATGTCCTCGAATACATACCGTAAATTTTCCGGGCGGTCTGATTGCGAGACAAAAAAGATACAATCGCCGATGATTGCTTTCTTTTTACAGCGTCGATCATTCGATCTATCATTTTTACCATCGCAAGGCCGGCGTTGTCGTGTTTAACGACAAATGAATATTATAGAAAGGATCGCCTGTTTTCCAGTACTTGTTGTAATATACCTTGGACATTTCGAAATCGCAATTCGGTATATCGTCCGGTATTCTCGTCTTGGATTCAAAATGATACAACCTCACAAACGGATCATATATGTTATGCAGTCCCATCTCATGCGCGCGGATGCAAAATGCCACATCGCTCCCACACACCAGAAATCTTTCATCAAATCCGCCAATTGAATTCATCTTTTCTCTGGATACGGCCATGCAGGATCCCGTCACGGCCAATATATTTCTTTTGACCATCGGCGATACGAAAGGCGACATGGTGTGATTCGGCTTTATCCCTTTGAACAGATGGTCGGCCCACCCTCCCATTCCGACCACCACGCCTGCATGCTGGATGGTGCCGTCTTTATACAGCATGAGCGGACCGACCACCCCGACATCCTCCCGAAGAGCCTGTTCCGCCAATCTTTCGATCCAATCACTGGAAATGACCTGGGTGTCATTGTTTAAAAAAATAAAAACGTCGCCGTTGGCTTCCGAAACCCCTTGATTGTTCAGCCGCGACCAGCAAAAAGGATATGAAGCATCAATAACCCGAATATTTTGATGCTTTGTTGTGATATCCGTAAAGTAAAGATGGGTTTCCGATTCTTCTGAATTATTGTTCAAAATCAAGATCTCATAATGGGCGTAACTCGACTTGTTAAAAATGCTGCTGATACAATCCTTTAGATAACTTATGCCATCTTTGGTCGGTATGATAATACTGACCAGGGGATTGTCCTCAAGACGGAATCTTGCATCATATACGAATTGATATGGGCTTTTTTGTACATAAACGCTTCCCCCGAAACATCTTTTCAGATGCTCGTCAACCGCTTTTAATCCGGATGATTGGGCAAGCGGTTTGGCATTGGAATCAATAGAGGTCGACGTTGCTATCTCCCGCCAGCTATACAAAATTTTTGGAATATGGTGAATTTTATTTGATATTTCTGTTGCCCGCAGGATCAGATCATGATCCTGGGCCGCTTCGACTCCCGCCTGAAAGCCATTTATGCTTGTATATACTGCCTTTTTGATCACTGTTAGATGACAGATATAGTTTTGAGACCTTAAAAGATCCGGAGACCAATCCGGCTTAAAAAAAGGTTTTGCACGGACGCCCTGATGATCTATCCGGTCTTCATCGGAATAGATCAAATCCGGATCGATCGCGTTAATTGCCTTGACGACTTCATATAAAGCGTCCTCTGTGATGACATCATCGTGATCCAGCAAGGCAATATATTCACCTGTCATCATTTGGACTGCTTCGTTCGATGCCCCGGAGATCCCCTGGTTATGATCCGAAAACCTGATTCGAATTTGGGGATGGGATATCGACTTCAAACAGTCGATCGTTTCCGGATTCGATGAACAATCATCCACAATGCACAGTTCCCACTTCTCATAGATTTGCTGCTTTACGGACTCGACGGCCGGCATCAGCCATTGAGGCGCAACATTAAAGACGGGCATAATGACGCTGATCTTTGGGTGATATTTGAATCCGGATATCTCATTTTTGATTTCGTCAATTTTGGCTGCTGTCAGTCTTCGATTCTCCAACCACTTGATATAATTATTTTCTGCGCATCCGGAAGGCCTGAGAACCTCGCCAAACCGTTTTTCGCGCATGGGTCGTGTTGATGGATGCAGGCGAAGCCATCTCACCAAGACCCTGAGGAAGGGAATCCGCTTCAAGAACTCGATACGCTTCACAATGATTTTCCAACCATGGATTTCAATTGAGTGACATCTCCCATCATGGCGTCAGAGGGACCTTTTTCCAGCCGTCACTCTGCGTAAACTCCCGGGTGGCAAAGCACCAGATCACCAGTTTTTTCCTTTTCCAATAATCGGGATCCCGCTGCGCCCGCCGCAGCAGATTCACCCGGGCCGGCGTGGCGCCGGAACCGCGCACGCCGGCCAGATCCACCGGGAAACCCAGTTCCAGGGCCAGTTGATCGGGCAGGCCCGCATCACGGGTCTGCATGTCGTCTCCGGCATGGAAGATGAGATTGTGGCTGTCCCCGACGAGCAGGACCGGACTTTTCAGATCGGAGGCGATCGATTTCAGGTCCCCCGCACTCCCCGTGCCCACCTGGCGGACCGACAGCGTCTCCCGGGGAAGATTCTTGTCCCCCAGGGCCTTCCAGAGATCCCCCTCGATGGGCAAGGATCTCCAGGCCGTCGGATAGACCGACCTGCGGGCCGTCTTCAGCCAGGGTCGGTTTTGGATTTCCTCGCGGATCCTCCGCGCGGCCAGAACGCAGCCGTTTCCCGACCAGTGGGTGTCCTGCTTGCAGAAGAGGGCCCCCTCCCGATGAAAACGGTTGGCCAGAAACAAAGAGGTCATATCGAGAACCTGAATGCCCTCTTTCCGCAGAAGCCGGTAAAAAGCCTGCGTTTCCGCATCGATTCGTACCGGTGGATTCTCACGGGAAATCGTCAATAAATCAGACAGAAAGTCGGGGTAGATGACGCTTTTGGGAGGGACGGGAACCATAAGCAGCTCGATGCCCATCTTCTTCAACTGCCCGTGAAAATCGATGATGGCGGGGAGGGGATCGGCGAATTCGGGTTTGGTCGCCTTGCTGACTTTCGCCGCCGCCTTTCCCCAGAAGGGCCCTGCGGAAACGAAACGAAGCTCCGGACCGAAGAAGAACCATCCCTCCTTCCCTGGAACGGCCATGTTCCCCCGCTGCTCCGCCGATTGGGCCAAGGCGGCATACTGATCGAGCACTTTCCGGACGATATCCGCCTCGGCGCCGAAAGATGACATGGCCATCGTCCAGAAACCGATCCCGGTCAGGAGCGTAAAAATACCTTTTCTGATCATCCGCTTTACACCTCTTTTCGATGGGCCTCGAACAACGATAACGATTACGTTACAGCCCCCCCAGGGCGCCGCATTTCACTTCTTCACGGCCTCACCCCAGCAGGGCTCCGCAAGCTGCAGGGCGGCATCGTCCAACTCGCTGCGGTTGATCCCCTCATACCGGTTCGCCACGTCCGACCAGGCCGTCAGACGAAGCTCCACCATATCACCGGACCGGTACCGCGCCGCCGGCGTCCAGACATGGTCCGTCATGCTTCTCATATAGACCATCGCATCGGTTTCGGCAAGCGAGCGGCCGTCCGCTTCCAAATCCGTCAGGTGGATCGCCATGACATGATCCTTGTAGGGAACCGTTCCCGGCCTCGGCACGGCGGACACCGCCTCAATCTTTCCGCGGATAACCCGTTCGCCCCCCGGAGGAAGCGCCAGATACCTCGTCTCCCGAGGCGTCCCCGGTTTCAGGTCGATCCGTTTCCAGTTTCCCACGGCCAGTTCCCGGATCGCAAACTGGTAGATCACCAGACGCTTCCCCGCCAGACGATCCCGTCCTCTGGCCATTTCACCGGCAAGAAATTCCCGGGTGGCATAGGAACCGTTGTCATTGCGGATGATCCGATCCAGCGGTCGTTGCAGCGCATGGCTGAGCTGCTCGACAAAGCCGGCCCCTTCCCCCCACCCCATGGCTTCGAGGGAATAGATGTTGCTGAAACTGTCGCCAAGCACAAGCACATCCGCCGTCTTCTGCGGTCTCCAGGGTTCCTGACCGTTCTTTTCCAAGACTTTTCGGAGCGAAGCCCTCTCCCGGGGAAAGATCCCCTGCTTACCGGGAAGACCCAGCATCACGGCCAGATCGCCGAGTTGGGTCATTGCGGATGGTTCCGTACGGTAGCCCGGATCCGGCGCAGGCGGGAGAAGAACCCGTTCCCGAATAAAATCCCTCAGTTTTTCCGCCGCCGACTCCACGGCCTCGGGACGCCAGTGGGTGTCGGTCGCGAGATACTGCGCCCGACCGCCCCGCGCTTTCGCCTCCATCAGCGTCGGCGCCGCATCGAAGACAAGAACGCCGCTCCTTTCCATTTCCGCCTTGAATTGTTCATAAGAAGGGTTCTGAAGTTCCGTCTGTCGCAGGTCATAGAGCCGGTTCAGCTTCTCCGGGTAAACCATCGCCTTGATCGGCGTGGGCATGATGATCAAGGCGATCCCCCGCCGGTCAAGCTGTTCTTTCAGATGGAGAATGGCCACCCGCGGGTCGGGTTCGATGGGCGCGGCCCATTCGCTGCCCCCCGCCGCGCGCTTCCGCAAACGGTCGGGATGGAGAAAGGGAGACCCCGACAGATAATCGACGCCGGGCCGGTAAAAAAGCCACGGCTTCATGCCGCAGTAGGCTTTCTCATTCCCCGCCCCGAGCCATGCCGTCAGGATATACTGCATTGGGGGACGGATCCATTTTCCGACAACGGACTGATCATCCAGGGCCTCTTCAAAAGCTTTCATCTCTTTCAACAGACGGCGGTTTACCGTAAAAACGCGGGAAAGGATGCCGGATGTTCCGGAATCCGCAGGTGTCTTCAGCGCCGCCGGCAAAAGGGAGAAAACGTCATAGGCCTGCGGCAGAAGGGAGCGCCTTTCCCCCGCCGCGTAACCCCTGATCTCCGCAACATGCTGCGCCAGCGGAACGGAAAGAATGATCAGCAGGAACAAAGAGATTAGAATCCGGGATAGGGCCGGGCGGATCCGGGTGTGCCCTACCTCGCGTCTCGCCATTTCTTCCCGCCGTTCTTGAAAGTCCCAATCGCCCATCGCTGTCCGCTCAGAAAATGAAATATATAAAGGGGTTGTAAGCCTGCGTCATCAGAACCGCCAGGGAAACCAGCAGCGCCAGAACAATCGGTGCCGCCTTCCACGGAGGAATCGTCCGCGTCCAGTCCCACGTTTGCGGGCATCCCCAGACAATCACCGCCGCCAAGCTGAATGTCCCCCAATAATAAGGCTGATACAGAATACCGCCCAGCAGGCCGGCGCCGTCCTGAACGGCCGCCAGGCCGAAGAGGCTGCCGAGATAGGTGATCGCCGCCGGCAGATCGGCTGTCCGGAAAAACACCCAGGCGATGAGCACGATGAAGAAGGTCATGGCCACCCGGCAAGTCTTGGGCATCCGTCGATAGAAGGCGTTCTTGCCCTGGGAACGCTCCCAAACCAGCATGCCGCCGTGGATCCCCCCCCAGATGACGAAATTCCAGGAGGCCCCGTGCCAGAGCCCCCCCAGTAGCATCACGACGGCCAGGTTGACATAGGTGCGCCAAACCCCCTTCCGGTTGCCCCCGAGGGGGAGATAGAGGTAATCCCGCAGCCAGGTGGAAAGGGAGATGTGCCATCGTCGCCAGAACTCGGTGATCGATTGCGAAAGATAAGGGGAATCGAAATTCTTCGGAAAGACAAAACCGAGCATCAGACCCAGGCCGATCGCCATATCGGAATAGGCGCTGAAGTCGAAGTAGATCTGGAAGGCATAGGCGCCGAGGCCGTACCAGGCATCCAGGACACCGCGGGACCCCGCATCGAAAACCACATCGGCGATCTTCCCGCAAGGGTTGGCCAGCATTACCTTTTTTGCCAGGCCGAGACTGACAAAGGCCACGCCCCGGGCGAATTTCTCCGCCGTGTGGGTCCGGTTGGCCATCTGGTCGGCAATCTCCCGGAAGCGAATGATGGGGCCGGCCACGAGCTGGGTAAAGAGAGAGATGTAGCAGGCAAAATCGACGAAATTGCGCAGCGCCTTTGCCTGACCCCGGTACACATCGATGGTGTAGCTCAGCAATTGGAAGGTGTAGAAACTGATGCCCAGGGGAAGCGTCACCTTCAGGACGGTATCCAACCGCATTCCGGATATGCCCAGCCAGCCGAACAGGGCGTTGTAATTCTCCAGTGCGAAATTGAAGTACTTGAAAAACCCCAGAATGGAGAGGCTTGTCACAACGGAAACGAATAGCCAGATTTTTTTCTGCCGCAAATCCGGACTCGATCCCTCCCGGGAGGGCGACGCGGCCCCAACCCAAAGCCGCTCTCCCGCGATTTTCAGGCCGCAGACATAGCTGATCAGCGTAGAGGTCAGCAGCAGAACGACAAACAGGGGATTCGCCCAGCCGTAGAAAAGGTAGCTCAGAAGCGTCAGGGCCAGATGCCGCCCCCGGCGGGGCAGCCCGTAGTAGACGGCGAGGGTCAGGGGCAGAAAATAGAAGATGAAAATTTGGGAGCTGAAAACCATAGGCTTGTTTTTTTACCGGAAACCGCAAGACGATAGAATGTTGCCGGGGTTTCCAACGACCATCATGATCGTTTCAAACGATGGATTGGAATGTCCGTGGGGGCTGAGGTATCGGAACCCGCGGGGATCGATCGACAAGGCGATCATTTGTGCAGCTCGTAGTAGAGCGGCAGCTTGAATTCGTCGCTGTCCATGATCAGGCGCTCCCCTTCCAGCTCCGGATGATCATCGTAGCGTTCGAGGACCATCCGGTAGGTCTTGCCCTTCTCCCGTTTTGCGTCACCGAGAACCCGGCCATCCTCGATCACCCAGTGGGCGGCCATGATCTTTTTGAGTCGATAGGAACCGGAGATTACCCGAACGACCTCGTAGCCGTTCACCAGAAGCGCACGCCGATAGGGGGCAATGTCCTGGGGCCTGGGGATGACGGAAGGATCGGTCAATCGGGCTTCGACCACCACGCGGGGTATTTTTTTTTGCTGGGTCGGCTTTCCTGGATTGACGGACACCGTTCCGGTTTTTGCCTTTATGGTTACTCCGCTTTCACCCGGCTTTCCCATGATCGCTTTTTTCAGGCCGGATACTTTTACCGGGTCTTGCTTCGCGCCATCCGCGGGCGCCACCCAGACATCCGGGAAGAAGTCCGCCCGGTCATTGCGAGTCGCCTGCCACCAGAACTCGATCTTCGTGAAATCGGTATTGAAACGGCCGACATAAATCTCCACGGCCGGGCCTCCCCCGGCAATGCGGTTCCCTCCCGAACCCACCTTGTAAGGCCCCGTCATCGCCATGATCCGGGGATGATTGCTCCAGCGGGGATGGTATACCTCATGGCCTTCTATCCCCGGGGCGCCGCTGATGTTGACCTGCCGTCTTTTGTTGTTCTGCAGCTCAAATATCGTGAGATTCCTGTGGGAACCGTCGAAAATCCAGTAAAACGGTTTCCCTTCCACAGTCGTGAACGCCGGCCAACAGCCTTTGGTAAAGATCCTTATCGATTTGTTCGGCAACTCGGCGACGCCGCCCTCGGGCCAGGGGAAATTACCCCCGGCCGTTCGGCCGTCCGCCGATAGCTGAAAGCTGTCGACATTCACCGGCGCCTTGTTCCAGACCAACTCCCCCATACCGGGACGGTCCAGCAAGGTTCGATAAACAGCAGGACAAGTAAACCCTCCCTTTTGCATCTCCTCAAATCCATAATAGATCCATTCCCGGCCGTCTCGGGGATCCCGCCAGAGCGCCAACCCAAAACCCGCAAACAGCTCCCGCAACCCCGAACCGTCCCAGTTCACCACATAAACCTTCTTCCGAATCCGGTCCGAATAAACGATCCGGTCGCCGCGCGGCGTGATCAGAGGTTTCGCGTAATTCGCCGTCCCCAAGATTGCCCGCTCGCCTTTCCCGTCACCGGTGTCCAGACCCATCAACCGCAAATTGCCGCCCACCGTGTCTACATCACGACCGTCACCCATATCCTGAACCCAGACAACGCGAAGACGGGACCCGGCAAGAATACCCTGTTCGGATACTGCCGCAGGCGTCGCCCAGACCTGTCCCGGCCGCCCCTGGAGGAAAACCGTCATGATCAGCAGACACAACATGCTCATAAAAATTCTAAAAAAAGAAGGACCGGCGCAGGTTCTGCGAGGGATCTTTTCGTGCTTCATGTCAACGACACCATCCATCCGTTTTGTTTCCTTATCCTTGAAGACTCAGCGCGTCACCGCCCCGTAAAACGTATTGGCGATCACACGGTGCCCGGCGCTGTTGGGGTGCATTCCATCCGAACCAAGGTAGGCGCTGTTCCAGTCCAGGGCGGCCTCGAGATCGGCGCAGGCAATGCCTTCCTCTGCGGCCATTTGACGGATCTTCTGATTCAGATTGATTACATCCTGCCTTTTCCAGACCCAGTCGCCGGAAAAGGGCCCCAGCGTGGCCACGACTGGTTTGGTGCCGTTTTCCTTGGCCTTGCGGACGACATAGCGGAGATTGCCGACGATCCAATCGTTATCATAAAATCCGCTGTCATTCGTCCCATAATAGATGGTGAGGTACTTCGGATTGTATTGGGCCAGAATGCCGTTGATCACGGCGGTTCCGTAGGAACTCAGCGCCTTGTCGACGCCCTCGTTATAAACGGTTTTTCCCCAGGCGGCGGCGAGCCTGGACACATAAACATCGGCATAATTGTCGACACCTGTACCCCGGGTGATGCTGTCTCCCATCGCCACACAGACATCCTGCAAATAATTGGGGATCGTCACCGATGTCTTGGCTGAATCCGCGCTTTCGCCATACCCGTTTTCGGCAGTCAGCACATAGTGATAAGTTGTGTCATGGGTTAATCCCGTATGGGTATATGGACTCGTCACGTCGGCTATTTTTGTCCCGTTTTTACTGGATACGTCGGAGGTGGTGGACCAGTAGAGATTATAGGACAGGCCGGATACGGCCGTCCAACTGACGACAGCCTGATGGTTACCCGCCGTCGCGGAAAGTCCGGTCGGTGCATTCGGAACGTTCCCCTGGTCGGGCGTGGCGGAGACCTCCTTGGATATATTGCCTTCTCCATATTCATTAACGCCGGTCACCACATAATAATAGGTTGTGCCGTTGGTCAGATCCGAGTGTGTATATGGATTGGTTATACCCGTGATTTTGACGCCGCTGGCCTTCGTCACACCGGGGGAAGTGGACCAGTAGAGATTGTGAGCTGCCGTTGCTTCCGACGCTTCCTGAGCGGACCAGCGGATCACGACTTTCCGATTCCCGACCAAGGTCGCAACATCCGACGGAGGCAGGGGAGGATTGAAGGGGCCGGGTGTGGCTGAAACTTCCCGCGATTCGCCGCTTTCACCGTACGGATTGACTGCTGTCACCACATAGTAGTAGGGGGTATCGTTGGTCAGATCCGTGTGGTAATAAGGGCTGGACACAGCGGATATCTTCGTGCCGGTCTGCTTGCGGACACCGGCCGTCGTAGACCAGTATATATTGTATGTGGTTGCGCCGTTTGAATTGTCCCAAGACAGAGTGATCTTGGTATTCCCCCCACTGGATACGACATTTTGCGGCACCTCCGGCGGGGTCGGCGATCCACCACCACCGCCGCAGGAAAGAATCAAAACAAAAAAAACCACCCAGATCCAATACGCTCGTCTATGCATCATCATACCGTCTCAGCCTTTTCAAAATTTGACCTTCGCTCCCTCCGGGGAGCCGCCATAACCGATCGACAGGGAATCATCCGCGGGGGAAGAGCCCTAAAGAATCCGCGCATGCGGAACGGGTATGATGAAACGCCCGCCCCAATCACGTATATATCCGATTTGTTCGACAATTTCCTCTTGAATATTCCAGGGAAGGATCAGGACATAATCGGGCTTGTCCTCCCGGATCCGGTCCGGGTGTTTCACCGGAATGCGGCTTCCCGGCAGGTAACCATTCTGTTTGTGGGGATTCCGATCCACCGTATAATCGAGAAAATCCGTCCGGATTCCGCAATAATTCAGGAGCGTGTTTCCTTTCGCCGGCGCGCCGTATCCGACGATCTTCTTCCCTTCCTTTTTCAAGGCGATCAGACATTGGAGCAGGTCCCGCTTGAGGGACTGAACCCTCCGGTGGAAGGAAAGATAGTGATCGATATTCCCATATCCCGCCGCCGTCTCCCGGGTCCTCAGATCATCCACGCGAGCGGAAACCGGTCTGCCGGGATCTTCCAGGTGGCTCGCATAAATCCGCAATGATCCTCCGTGCGTCGGCAATTCCTCCACATCAAAAATCACCAGACCGTGGCTGTGGAAGATCCTCTCGACGGTGAGCAGGGAAAAATAGGAGAAGTGCTCGTGATAGATGGTATCGAATTGGACCTCCTCGACCAGTCGGACCAGATGGGGAAATTCCATCGTGATCACGCCGCCGGCCTTCAATGCCGGCTTCAATCCGCCCACAAAATCGTTGAGATTGGGATTGTGGGCCAGCACATTGTTGCCGATGATCAGATCCGCCTGTCGCCCCTCCCGGCGCATCTTCTCCGCATAGCTCCTGTCAAAGAAAGCGATCTCCGTGGGGATGCCGTTCGCCAGCGCGACGGCTGCCGTATTTGCGGCCGGTTCAATGCCGAGAACGGGGATGTCATACTTTTTGAAATACTGCAGGAGATAACCGTCGTTGCTGGCAATCTCGACAACGGAGGATCCGTGATTCAATCCGAAACGTTCGACCGCCATATCGACATATTCCCGGCAATGGCTCAGCCAGCTCTCCGAATAGGAGGAAAAATAAGCATAATCGCTATTGAAGATATCCGCCGGTTTTTCAAACTCGTCCAGTTGAACCAGCAGACATTTCTCACAGACATAGACGTCCAGCGGGTAATAAGGCTCCATTCTATGGAGATCTTCCCGGCGCAGGAAAGCATTGGATAAGGGAGACGCCCCCAGAGATACAAAAAGATGTCGAAGCGGTGTTTGACAAAAACGGCAATGCATGGACATTGAACTCCTTACATTCATTAGGGACTAAGCCAGACATCCGGGAAGAAATCTCCCAGATCGTTATTCGTTACCCGCCACCAGGATTCGATATCCGTATATCCCGCGTTGAATCGGCCGACATAGATCTCCACACCCCGACCACCCGCGGCAATGCGGTTCTCTCCCGAACCCTCCTTGTAGGGCCCCGTCATCGCCATGACCCGCGGATGGTTGCTCCAACGGGGATGGTAAACCTCATATCCGTCGATCCCGGGGGCATCGTTGATGTTGACCCAACGACCCTGTTCTCCCGAGATATCGTCGATAAAGAGGTTACGGTGTGCGTTGTCCAAGATCCAGAATGCGTAGCTGTTATCCGGCGCCAAGGAACCCCAACACCCCCTGCCCAATTTTATCCAGGATTGATTTGGCAGTTGGGCAACGCCGCCGTCGGGCCAGGGGAAATTACCCCCGGCCATGCGGCCGTCCGCCGATACCTGAAAACTATCCACGCTTGTCAACGTCTTGTTCCAAACCAACTCCCCCGATCCGGGATTGTCCAGTAGCGTTCTATAAACCGCCGGAACATGTTCCTCCTTTGTTTCGGTCAAACCGTAATACACCCACTCCCGCCCATCCCCGGGATCCCGCCATACCGCTACACCAATCCCCCCAAACAGCTCCCGCAATCCCGAACCATCCCAGTTCACCACATAAACCTTTTTCCGAATCCGATCTGAATAGACGACCCGATCCCCCCGCGGGGTGATCAACGGTTTTGCGTAGTTCCCCAGACTCCCCAAAATGACCCGCTCCCCCCGGCCATCGACCGTGTCCAATCCCATCAAACGCAAATTTCCGCCCCCCCCAAAGGGATCCCCCCCATCTCCCATGTCCTGAATCCAGGCCACCCGCAGGCGGGCATTGCCGGGATCGGTGCGCGGTATGGCCGAGGCTTCGCCGGAGGCGCCGCTCTCCCCATAGTCGTTGAGGGCCGTCACCACGTAATAATAGGACGAACCGTTGACAAGCCCGTCATGGGTGTAGGGGCTGGTCGCATTTGCAATTCTGTTCCCCCCTCCCGCCTGAAGCCCGGGCTGATTGGACCAGTAGATGGAATAGGCGGTCGCCTTGTCCACCAGATTCCACGAAATCACGATCCGACCTTCTCCGCCGGCGGCGGAAATCCCCGCCGGCGGCGAGGGGGCATCGTTCAGCGTAACCGTAATCTCCTCCGACCGGCCGCTTTCCCCAAAAGCATTGACCGCCGTCACAACATAGTAATAACTCGCTCCAACGGTCAAACCCGTGTGAATATAAGGGCTCTTGATGTCGGCGATTTTTCTCCCCGTCGCCGGGGTGACGCCCCGGGTTTCCGACCAGTAAAGATTGTAGGAAGAGGCGCCGGCCACCGCTTTCCACTGAATAGTGACCTGCATCTCGCCCAGCGAAGAAGTGAGTTCCGTCGGTGCGGCAGGAGCGCTGCCCGAATTTGAATCCGAAGATCCCGAGGAATCCGAAAAAATTCCTTCCATGGAGCAGGAAAGGAGCAGCAGAAGGAGCAGTGCCCCCAGGAAAACATAGCTGGCCCGTCGGATCATCAAAAACACCCGCTTCCGAACACGGCCTTGGCGTGCAAGTTCATCGTCGTCTCATCAGTCAAGCCAGGCCATCCCTTTCTTTTTTGCCTCGTCCGTGTAATCCCGGATATGACGCAGAGAGACGGAATAAAGATCCTCCTGCCCATTTTCCCCCTGTGCCTGATATGCCTTGAACCAATCCACGGTCTGCGCGACGGCCCTCTCCCAGGCGTAAGCGGGGAGCCAGTTCAGTCGATTGGCCGCCTTTTCCCAGTTCAACTTGAGGACTTCCGTCTCTTTTTGGGCATGGGGCAAAGGCCGATGGACCCATTCGCCGCTTCCCCAGCAACGGATGGCCTGTTCCACGACCGCCTCCGTCGTGACCGGCTGAACTTCAGAAGGCCCGAAGTTCCAAGCGCTTGAAAAACGATCCCCCTGCTCGATCAGTTCAGCCCCCAGCAAGAGATACCCGCTCAAGGGAACCAGGACATGCTGCCACGACCTGACGCTCGCCGGATTTCGGAGCACGATGGCTTCCTGCTTCATGAGCGCCTTCATGCAATCGGGCACAAGTCGGTATTCGGCAAAGTCTCCTCCGCCGATCACATTGCCCGCCCTTGCGGATGCGGTGGCAAGACCATGATCGGCATACTTCGCCGGCGGGAAAAAGGAGTTTCTGTAAGACGCGATGGCAAGCTCCGCCATGGCCTTGCTTGCGCTGTAAGGGTCGAACCCTCCCAGGGGATCGCTCTCCCGATACCCCCAGACCATGTTCTGATCTTCATAGCATTTATCGCTGGTCACACCGACGAATGCGCCCGTGGTCTTCGTCCTTCTCAGCGCTTCCAGAACATTGATCGTCCCTCCAACATTCACATCCAGCGTTTCCTTCGGATGCTCGTAGGAAAAAAGAACGATCGGTTGGGCCGCCAGGTGAAAAACGACCCGGGGAGAATACTGTTTGATGACCTGTTCCAGCCGGTCGCAATCCCGGACATCCCCCCGGAGATCAACCATTTTTCCTCCCAGCCCGCACAGTTCAAAATTGTTCGGCTGCGTGGGAGGATCGATGCTGTAGCCGACAACCTTTGCGCCGAGTTCCCGGAGCCAGATGCTGAGCCATGAACCTTTAAAGCCCGTGTGACCCGTAACCAGAACCGGCATATCCCGATAGATTTCACGTAAGGTTTTATTCATCCCTTTTCACCCGTCGATTCATCCCCCGCAAGCCGGAGGAGCCCTTGCTCCCGCAGCGCCTCGGCGGCATTCTTGATCATGTTCAATTCATAACCGGCGCGATCGGCAATATCCAGCAGCGAATGGCGGCCGTCGCTCAGGTTCAGCACCCACAGCAGCGACATCTGATCGAAACCGGTTTCCCGATCGCCGCCCATGAGGCGGTAGAGCCCCCGCTTGCCGAGCTGGGGTTCGCATTTGGGATTCAGATTCAAGTAGGTGCGATTGTTCTCCAGCACCTGGAAAACGGCCAGGTATTTCCGGAAGCTGTCCGCCAGTGATTCGGGATCCACGAAGTCAATATCATCGGCGGAGGTGTGATACTGGGGATACCTCCCGTGCGGCGTTCGCATGAGACAACCGACGGGCAGATTGAATCCCGGTGAACCATACTGCCTTTCATCATAGCCGTAGGGGAAAAAGTCGACGATCTCATAATCCCGTCCGGAATGCTTCAGGACATGCACCACCGCCCTGTCAATTTCCGCATCCCCCTGCCTGCTTTTCTTGTAGGTCGTTCTTCCCGAATCGCCCACGCAGGCCGCCACCAGGCCGTGTCGAATTCTATGAACCTCCCGCTCGTGGAGAGAGAGCCAGGTGATGGAACCGATCGTTCCGGGAATAAAAAGGAATCGGTAGGAATAGCGTCGCCGCTGGGCGCCCAGATGCTTGGCCAGGTATGTGGCCAATGCCACGCCGGAGAGGTTGTCGTTGCACAATGAGGGATGGCAGGCATGGCAGGAGATGAGAATCTCCTGCTCCTCGCTGCCGGGCAGATAATATTCGCCGTAGGTGAGATGACCCGGTTCCAGGGAACTATCGATACAGACCTCGTATGCATCGTCCTTCATCCGGAGCAAATCCCGATGACACAGGCAGAATCCCCAGGTTTCCTGATAATAGGATGTGCGATAGGGTATCCAGTCCGGTCGCTCCGGAAGGGTGAAGAGATGTTTCTTCAATTCCGCCAGGGACAGCGTTGTCCGGACAGGCACGCTGTAACCGACCACATGCAGATTCGACTTCCGGAAATCAATGACCCGTTCGCCCGCACTGTTTTTGACATAGGCATCCCGGATGTTCCATTCTTTCGGGACGCTCCAGTCAAAGACCTCCGTTCCCGTCGCCACCTCATGGATCTGCAGGGGGATATGGTCGGAAACCCGGGCGAGGGTCTCGCGAAAACCCGCCCCCGTAATGCTGCGACAAACGGGGTAAAGGATCCGGATAAACTCATGCATCTGCCGACCGATCAATTCCCGGTCTATCACGTGCGCCGCATCCACAGACAAGATATCAGCCTCCCGAAGGAAATGAATCCCTGTAATCGGGCCAGTTCCGATCCCGATCCGACAGAATGACCCGATCCCCTGCCGGCCATTGTATCCCGAAGGCCGGATCGTTCCAGCGGACGCCGCGGGCGGATTCGGGATGATGAAACGTGGACATCTGGTAGAAGATCTCCGTATTGTCCGTCAGCGTCTGGAAACCATGGGCAAAACCCGCCGGGATATAGATCATCCGGCCGTTGTCCTCGGTCAGTTCCTGGCCGATCCACTGTTTGAAGGTCGGCGACTCCCGACGCAGGTCTACAATCACATCATACAGGCTGCCCCGGGTGCAGCGGACCAGCTTCTCCTCGGCATAGGGCGCCGCCTGATAATGCATCCCCCGCAAGGTCCCGGAATCCCGGTTGAAGGAGATATTGCACTGCGCGACATCCGGGTTCAGTCCGTGTCGGGCAAACTCATGACGGCAGAAGGAGCGGCCGAAAAAGCCCCGGTCGTCCTCCAGACGCTGCACCTCAATCACAAAGGCCCCCGGCAATTTTGTTTCATAAAAAAACATGGTTTCGCTTATCAGAAATTTCTATTTGCGTCGAGTAAATCTCGGAATTTTTCAATTGTTTGTTTTTTACGGCAGGCTCATTACTCCGATTGTGCTCACGACATGCTTTTCCATGAGAAACACCAATCCCGGAATATCAAAAAAGAACAGGACAAAAATCAGGATAACCACAAAAAACGTATAAAGCAGGAATTCCCACTTCTTATATAATTTTTCCGGGTTTTCGGTAACCAGATCGCCGTTCAGACCGTACCAGGCATACCAGGTAAAAAGCAGCGCGATGAACGGAAAGCAGAGAATGAATTCGATGCGGTATTTGACCAGGAAGATGCCCAAAAACAGCGCCGCGTTCATGGCGTAAAAAAACATCGAGAGCAGCAGGCTGTTCGGGGAATAAAACCGGAAAGACAGTCTGTACAGCCCTGCGCGGGCGGGATCGTCTATTTTTCTGAACTCGGCATAGCGCTTGACGGCCATGAGAAACGCGCCGCCGAACCAGTAGGCGAGCAAAACACTGGAAGGCGGCAGGTATATTTTTTCCACGATATGCCATCCGAGAAAAAAGCGGATCGGATTATTGAAAGATTCAGATAATACATCTATAAAAACGCGATCCTTCAGGCGTATCGGAGAAACATTATATAGAACACCCATGATCAAAAGCAGGACGGAAAAGAGCACAAACAATTTGCCGACGGGCCAAGCGAGGGCCAGTCCGACAATGACGAGGAGGCTGTATTCGATCGCCGCATAAACCGGATCGATCAGGCCGGCCACGGAGGGTCTGTCCTTCTTCACCGGATGGAATTGATCGAATTCGGCGTCGAGGTATTCGTTGATGACATAATTGGCGGAAGCAATCAGGCATGTGCTTATCAGACCCAGAAGGAATTGAAACAAGAGGTGTTCATGGCGATCCGGAAATATAACCAAGGCCAGGGCCGTTCCCGGGAGCATGAAAACATTTTTAAACCAATGGTCCGGCCGAGCAATTTTTATGTATTCAATCATTGCTAAAACCTATAATATTTCAATACATTTGATTTATTATATGGGGAATGAAATCAAAATAATGTTCAATCGTTGTATATAGTTCAGGATTCCCTTTTTTGAATATTTGCCCGGAACCCTCGATGCTAATGCCGATGTTTGCTAAAGTTGCGTAGGCCACAGTGATGATGGCGATACACTGCACAATCACTCTCCCAGCGATAACATCATGTAAATGATCGTAGATCATATAGTAAATCAGGCATGAGAGAAGCAGAAGCATCGGCAGAAAATCAATTACGTAACGCAAATGTGCATATGAAAAAAGAGAGACAACCAGCCAGTTGGTTATGCCGCCCAGTAATAGGAGATAAGGAAAATAGTAAAGCCGTTTAATAAATTCCAGTTTCTTCAGTTTGAGATAGATCCATCCAAGGATGCTTATCGATAGGAAGGGAATGTTCATAAGGAGACCTGCTGCATTTGACTTCACCAGAACCCAGTACATAGGATAATAAGCAGGTATTGTAAAGTTTTTAGGAATGTTCACAGACTGAACATGAAAAAACGGAAACGACCCATTTATAAATATGCCCGACATGAGATGTAAATAATTGTTGATCCAAAAATTTTGGATGCTGAAAAAGGTAAAGTCAAGAGATCTGAGAATGCCGAGATGGTATCTCAGGCCGGATTCAAGGAAATTCCCAAAACGTAAGTAATTGTAAAGTAAAAGAAATCCAATACACACGGTAAGAGGAATACCAGCCGTGATCAGAAATACTGCCATCTTTCTGAAGGAACTTCTGCTGAAGATATTTTGATGATCCAGAAAGTACCATAAAGGGATTAGAAAGATAACAACACTAAAAACATACGAGAATCGACTGGCAATAGCCAGTCCATAAAAAAGGCTGGAGAGAAGCAAGTGGATTATTTTTCGGTTATCGAACAACAGAAACGAAAATATGAAGAATAACGATATCATGGAGAATGCATAGGCGCTCAGTGACGCCACTTCGTACATGAACGGTCTGCGGAGCACCGGAAGGACCATGTTGCACATTCCCAACATCGTAATGCCGATCATGACGGTTAAAAAACTTCCCTTGAGTCTGGCTCCACGGATGATCAGGATCATAAGAAGTATACTGACAACGAAACCACCCACAGCGAAAATAGCACCCGCAAGGTTGTGAGGCATGGGCTGCCCAGTCAATAGTTTCCAGGGAATGAAGGCCATTAAAGCAGGCACTGGTCCGAAATAGAGATAATAATGTCCTTTATATAGGCTTGCATCATGCAACCTCAAAACACAATTTTGCAGGGGATCGTAGGGGTCCGGCAAAGAGAGCAATGCCTGTGAAGGCTCAGTGATGAGAGACAATTTGCCCTCCAACAGGGCATCGGCAAGGTCGACATAAAGAACATATACATCATCATATACCCCGTCAATTACAAAATGGAATGGCTTAAAATTCGATGTTGCCGTCCACAGATAGAATCCGATAATTGCCAAGATCAGACCCAAAGCAGTTATGCGTTGGAGATATTGCAAAAAAGAAAGCTTCTTTCGGGACGCCGAATAGCCCGACCGGATCAAAGAGTCAAACATCAGAAAGAAAATAACCCCCATAAGGGCTATGCCCGCTGTGAATAACAAAATGACGATAAACAAACGCGTGAGGGATAGCATCGTCTGATTATTCGGAATTACGAGGTTTCTGACACATAAATACGGATCCTTCCCTGTCGAAAAACCGGTAAATATTGTTTTTGTGCTTTGAATTTCTATCTGCTGAAGAGGAAGGATCTGTTCTCCAAAACTATCACCGTCCCAGATTAATTTCTCATCCCTGGTTTCAATTGTTAAAGACCTAATTTCAAAAGGCCCCCTTCTATCAAGGGGATCAAGGCGGATAGATTTTATGGTCGATTCAGGCAAAGGGATGCGGTATTTCTCAAAGCCGGGAGTCGGTCGGATTTCAAATCGGCGACTATCATTTTCTTGATAACTGCGACCCATATCGAAGTAGACCTGCCCGTATCCTGCAACGGGGGTTTTCATCTCAATCGTGACATATCGCCCACTATAATAAAAGTATCGATATCCATGGGTACATAATAGAACAGCACATATTGCGACCATCAAGATGGTTGTTAGAGCGACAATATTTTTCAAAAGGCCGTTGTACGGTAACACTGTCGTTGTTGTTTTTTGATGGAAAATTTTCAATGAAACCGTTCTCCATTACTTTTGCTTATAAGCATGGTCACTTTCTGATATAAATCGGCAGTTGAAAGATGACGTCGCGTTAGAATAAAATAGGGCATCCCTGCCCTCCTTGCACATTCGCCATCCTTGTCATCCCGGTCCCCAATAAAAAAACAATTCATGACTGGCACGCCCAATCTGTCGGCAGTCAAAAGAAGCCCCTTCGGATGGGGTTTGAATCGGTCAACCTCTTTCTCGGTGGCGCAGACCATCGCATCTGCGGATAAACCAAGCGCCTCCAGTTTAGCGCAGCAAGGATACTCGGAAAAAATACCTATCTTGATCCTATTTTTAATAAGGAGCGCAAAGAGATCCCTGATACCGGGATAGATACAGGCAGCAAGATGTTTCAAGGGCTTCTCATAAATCCAATCATTAATAATGCGTCTCACTTCCTCGATGCTCATTCCCAATTCATGAGCCACCCCCGCATATTGACAATTCTCAAGACAACCGATGTCATCGTTATCTCTTGATAAGATCTCCCGTCTTTCTCGAAAGGCGTACAATACATGTATATCCCGTACAAACCGATGTTTTGTCACAAGATGGCATAATAGTTCCCAAACCATCCTTCTTCTCAACTTGCCTTGATCGTATAGAGTGCCGTCCACATCAAAAATGAAGGCCTGTGTAATATCAGGGAACAAACACATCGTCAGCGTCATTGTATATAAACACATGATTAATCGAGCTATTTTTGCCTTCATTCATAGTTACGCATCACATTTTGACCACCATTTTTGCAAATTTTTTCAGCCGGCTTCTGAACCAGTGCTCCCGAAGATAGATGGCGCTGTGGGGGCAAACCTCCATGCAGCAGTAGCAATGGATGCATTTGCGATGATCGCATTCCGGCCCGGGATGGATGGAAATGGCATCGGCAGGACACTTTTCCCCGCAGAGACCGCAGCGGACACATCGCTCACGGTTGAACGAGATTTGCGACTTCGGCAAAAAACTCGTGAAATAGATCAGATAGGGGAAATTGGCCGACAGGGGTTTCTTGAAAGACATACGCACGTCACGACCGTTGCCGACGGTCTCGATCTCATTTCGCCGGATGCCGGAATACCGATTCGTGTAGATCTCATCCGGCTTGAATCCCATCATCTCCGAAGCAATGATATCCGCGGCAGGGGCAGATGCACCGGCCACGACCAGGCTGGAGCGTATGGGCTGTCCGGAGGCGCCGGGTCCTTCGCCCTCCAGCCCCACAATTCCTTCGATGATATTCAACTGCGGTTTGATCTCGCCCTGCAGACGGATGAGGAACCGGGAAAAGGAGCGGGGATCGGGCAACGTCTTATGATATCCTTGTTTGATGGCGCCGGGGATGCATCCGTAGAGATTCTTCACGCAGAGGGTTACCCCCGTCAAACCGTGGGTCTTCATCTTGGCGACATTGATGATGCAATCCACCTGAAAAAGGATCTCTGGCAGAGGAACGTCTCCGACCTTGCCGCCGAAGGAAACAAAACGCCGGGGCTGTGTTTCAAAATTGATCAATTGCGCATATTGGGAAAGAGGCGCGATGTCACAGACGCCAAAGGCGCGATCCGTATCGTAAAAAGCGCTCTCTCCGACCAGAATCTCCACGCCGGCCGCCTTGAGGATCTTGCAGAGTTCTTCCAGAACGACGGGATGGGTGGTGATCGCCCTTTCCGGTTTGACCGGGGACATCAGGTTGGGCTTGATCAGGACCCTCATCCCCGGTTGGAAGGAGACATTGAGATGCGCAAGCGTCTCCGCGAGCGCCTTGCTCACCCGTGCGGGGTCATAGGCATCACAATGGACGACGCTGACACGATAGCGATTCATAGCCTTTCCGATACTCAAAAAACGGATACACGGCGGCAGCAGGGATCACAAACCATGAGATGGACGGGATTCGGCGAGAAAGTCAGGGAATCCTGAAGATGGTTTTCCCCAGGCAGAAAACATATTGACCGGAGCGGCGCTTGCCGTCCACTGCGGCAACCCAATGCCCGCGGTTCACCGGGGCGGCCGAAATCTGATGCATCCCCGTCCCGTTCCATCCCGTCCCCGAGTCTTTCAAAAGGGGATTATCCTCCAGAGGACGTTCCCGATATTCTTCCCGCGTGAGTGTCATGATCTCGAAACCCCGAACGGCCTTTCCGTATTTCTCCCCATACTCCTGGGAATCCTGGGAAAAGCGGATGAGACGCTCTCCCGTATCCAGAATATTTCCCGCCGGTCTGGCATCCCGGCCGTTTCCCCGGACAATGGGACTTTGGGGGTGCTCGAGCCAGGGGCCTTCCGGCCGGTCGGCATAAAAAAGATAGAGATTTCGACTATCCAGAGAGGAGCTGAACAGCCACAAGACGCCGCGGTGATATAAAATGGTAGAATCAACCAGCGGCCTGTCGGCGATGATCGGTTTTACAAACTGCCAACGATCCGGAAAATGCGTCGCCTTGTAGAGACGCACACTGTTGACGGCACTGGACTCCGGAACCAGGTAATAATCATCTTTCCATTGGAAAACATTTGGATAAGACAAGTGAAACGGTTCTTCCAGGACCACGCGCTCGTATTGCCAGCGGAAACCGTCGGCGCTGGTCGCCAGACCGATCACACCGCGATCCACGCCCAAAACCTCAAAGAACAGATAAAACCCGCCCTTCTCCTGAATCAAAAAAGGGTCGGCCACAAAACGGGCCGGCGTATCCTTGATATCGGCAGCCGTCAGCAACGGATTACCTTGACGCGCGTGCAGCTTGATGGATGGGCCGTCTATGGCCAGATCGTAGATGCCGATGCTCCAGATCCCCTCGGCAGGGCCGGAATAACAGAGATAGGGGATATCGATATCGGCGCGATAAACAACAAAAACACCGAGGAGCGTAGCGGAGAACAGCAGGAAAAGTGCTATGGAGACTCTCCGGAAACGATTTTTTCTCATGGTGCGATCCCGGAAACGCCTCTCATGACCAGACTTTCCAGCCAGCATTCCCGCTGTTCCAGAGTTTTTCCAGATTCTGGTGATCCCGCAATGTATCCATGCAAGACCAGAAACCGGTATGCTTGTAAACCATGAGCTGGTCTTCTTTTACAATCTGTTCCAGGGGTCCGTACTCCAGATCACATTGGTCGGACTCGTTCAGATAGTCAAAAATGCGGCGGTTGAACACAAAAAACCCCCCGTTGATAAACTCCCTCAGTTTGGGTTTCTCGAAGAACTCCGCCACCCGGTCGCCATCGATCTTCAGCTCGCCGAAATAGGAGGCGGGACGCAAGACGCCGGTCACCGTGACCATCTTTCCATGCCGGGCGTGAAAATCGAGAAGGGCATGGATATTCACGTCGGACACGCCATCGCCGTAGGTTGCCATGAAAGTCTCGCCCTTGATAAATTTCTGCAGCTTCTTCAATCGCGCCCCTTTGAGGGATTTTTCGCCGGTATCGGCCAGGGTGATCCGCCACCCCGCCTCTTCATGATTCTGATGGATGCAGACATTCTCCGGCTTCCCGAGCTCGATGGTCACATCATTATTCATCAACTCGTAATGGCAGAAGTAATTCTTGATCATCTCTCCCCGGTATCCCAAGGCCAGAACAAAATCCTGATGACCGAAATGGGCGTAATTTTTCATGATATGCCAGAGAATGGGCCGATTCCCGATATTCACCATTGGTTTGGGACGGAACTCCGTCTCTTCTCGCAGACGGGTACCGACGCCACCGCAAAAAATGACCACTTCCATTGTTCTATAGACCTCCCTTGCAGGTTGAAGCGTCCCCCATGAATGACCACCGGGAAATCGCATTCTTTTTCCAAAACAAAATGACCGGTTTCCTGGACCACCTTACCACGGATTTCTATGAACCTATCCTAAAACAACATTGGTTCTTTTTTCGAGCGCGCAACGATGTTGGGAACGAATACATCTGTCAAGACAGGTTACGAATTTTTTCTCCTACGAGAAAGATGATTTTATCGGCTATGAGCCGGTTGCCCCCAGGGCCAATATGGCACCAGTCAAAGTATACCGGCTGCTCAACATCATCAAATACATTCCCGATAAAAAAGATTTTTTCTTTTTCTCTTTTCGAAAATGCCTTCTTTGACTTCAAGTAGACCTGGTATTGAGATTCAACAAACGTTGGCGGCGCCTTTCTAATGATTTCGCTTTCATAATGGGCTAACCTCTTCTTGGTCTGGCTGAAGAGGTTGGGCTGCCAAAAGAAAAAGGCCTCGAACTGATATTCTTTGGCCAATGCCTGCACCTGTTTGATATGCGCTTCGTACATCTTCACCACATTACCGGCATTCATCCTGATGTTGGGCTTGATTTTCTTATCCCACTCCTCGGATCCACTGTTGCCGCCCCGCATCATCCTTACAACGTATTTGGCAAACTTGCCATAGTTCGATTGAGCAACCCATTGAACAAATCCATTTTCGCCTTTATTCAAATAGTCCATCCGGAGATTCTGAGGATCTCTGGGGATAGCCGGTGAATAGACCCCGGCATACCCATCATTGACACCGTCGTAGAATATAACCGCATCGGGGATATTACCTAAAGACAGTTGATGTAAAAGATAATTTAACTCCTGGGTCGAAACAAATCCATCTTCCCCATAGTTATATACATCATACGTATCCCCCATATGGGACTGCAAGATCGAGGGTATCGTGCTTTCATCAGGGGAACCCTGCCCCCACAGTGTCGATCCGCCGAACATAAATATTTTTTTCTCCCCTTTTACATCCGGATCCTTGACGGTCTTTCTTACACCTTGGGAATCGATATTGATATATTGGCCGACATGTTCGGGCTGCGTCCAATGATAATACGGTTCAAAAAGGACCCTTTGCAATTTTCGCTGTTCTTTCCAAAATTCTTTGCGATCGAGGTAATTATCGTACGCCGGAGATGCTCCCCGGTGATCTTCACCAAAGGACGTCACGACCAGATCGGCAAAGCCGATGAGATAATGCCCAATGACCAGAAAGACGACCGTAATGATTATAAAATTGCCGATATTCCCCAAGCGTGAAAAAAGTTTTTCGATTTTTGGATATTTGGACACGTGTTCAAACCTCTCTGATGATATCCGCATCGGATGCAGATGATGATTTCACAAACAAAACCGGCCCGCTTTTTCACAACGAATTGTCGCCGCCCTCACGATGATCGCGAACACCATCACCGGATCAAGGGCTTTGAATATATTCAAAGTCCTTGATAAAGGACTCCTGTTTCAGGATATGCTTGAAGACAAAATAGGTGATCCTGCGGTTGCGGATAACCATTTTCATGACGATGAATCGCGGGTCCATCCGGATGTTGTCGTAGACTTCCCGGTCATATTTCAATAGAAACTCAACGATGCCCTGCTCCTGGGCACTGTTTTTCGTGATAGCGGCCCGGAGGAGCACCTGCACGAAATAGCGCTTCAGCATCCGCCTGCGCCACAGATCCAACACCTCTTCGGGAAAAGCCTTTCGGGACATGGCAAAACGATAAGGCGAATCGATATACTCCACATTGGACAAAATCTTGTCCAGGTCCTGATTCAGCGTGTAGTTCATCCCGTGCCTCCTCCAGACACCGACGAACCGGTTCACAAAGCCGATCTTTTTGCCGATGATCAGCTTCAGAAGACCTTCCCAATCCGTGCTGCGGATGCTCTTCTCAAAAAAGCCGATCTCCATGGCGTAGGGACGATCATGAACCACCGTCAGGGTCGGCAGCGAATAACCCTTGTAAAAATTCAGGAAGAGCCAGTTCCCGTCCATCACCTCCGGTAGGTTCCCGTTGACCTTGTCTTCGATCAGAACATTGTCTCTCTCATAGAGGGATTTCGATCTTGCAAAAACCATGGTCAGATTCCGACGATTCATGAGATCCATGGCTCGGCGGATATAGCCGGGATCGATGAAATAGTCGTCTCCATCCAGATGGAGGGCGTAATCGCCGGTCGAGTACTCATAAAGGGCCTTCCTGAAGTTGCCGATCATCCCCAGGTTGGTTTCATTCCGGAAGTATTTCACCCGGGGATCCGGCGTATAGCGGGCCATCACCTCCTGGATGGGATCCGTTGAATGGTTGTCGCTGACCACCACCTCCAGATTCGGATAATCCTGGGCCAGCGTTGATTCCACCGCCCGTCCGATATAGTGAGCCTGGTTGTAGGCCGTAATCGCAATGCTGACCTTTTTCATGAACAATTCCCTCGCCAAAAACAGTCTTGAGTAATTTCCCGATCCATACTATGAATATCTATGCTGAACCGTGAGCCGCCCATGAAGGTTCTGATCTGCAACTTCGAATCCCTGCAAACCCCCAGCGGTGTCGCTTCCTTTGCCATCAAACTGCTGCGCCATCTTCCCTGCATGGAGGCCCTGACCACACGAAATTCCTTTAATACACCCCTTGAGCAGAGAGAAACCAATCTGGAAGCCAAGACCCGGTACAACGAAATCATCTGGATGAAACCTTCCAAATTCATCCTGATGAATCGCAAAATCCACGAAGCGGATCTGATCCACTTGAATCCCTTCAATTTTTCAGAACTGATCCTGTTGGTCCTCGCCAAAGTGCACGGGAAGAAATGCGTCGCGACCATGCATTCCAACATTGACTTTCACTTCCTGACGCCTACCATCGGCCTTGAAATCGCCCGGCTGATTGTCGTCTACCACTTGATGCTTTTCCTGGCCGACGGGATTGTCTTTCTGACCGGTGCACACTACCGGAATTATCGGAAGCACAGCCTTCTGAGAAACCGCCTGCAAAAAAAGGCCGTCGTGATCCCGAACGCCATCGAATCGCAGAGAATCGCTACGGACAGCAGGACCGCAAAGAGCCCCCTGACCTGCATCTTCGTCGGAAGATTTGAAAAGCGCAAGGGAATCGACGACGTATTGCGTCTGGCGGAACGGCTCCGGCCGGAAGAGATCGAATTCCTGCTGGCCGGCTATGGTCCGTTGCAACACCCCGAAAAAATCGCGGAAAACGTCCGAATCGTCGGAAGGGTGCCCAATGAAGATCTTTTCCGCTACTACGACCAATGCCGAATTCTCTTTTTCCCCTCCTATACGGAAGCCTTCGGCATCACGATCCTGGAGGGCATGGCCCGGGGTCTCGTCCTGCTCATCTCGGATATCCCGGGGATCAGGGAATTTGTCCGGGAGGGAAGAAACGGTTACCTTTTCCCGCCGGGGGATATCGAAAAAATGAGGGAACTCTTTTTATTTCTCAAGCAAAACCCCGATGAAATCGAGAGAATCAGCCGCAACAATCTGGCCGACGCGCGGCAATTCACTGTTGAGAAGCAGGCGGAAAAATATCTCACTGTGTATCGCAAAGTGTTGAACCATGTTCAAAGCCCTTCTTGAAAATCACGGGGAGACGATCCTGAACGTCTTCTGGCGGGGTCTCCAGCTTGCCGTCAAAGACGGCGTCAGTTTTGTCATCTTCGTCCTGGCCGCCAAGCTCCTGCTTCCGTATGAGTTCGGCGTTTACAACTATGTCCTCGCCGTCATTTTTTTTCTGATTCTCTTCGGTGATTTCGGAATCTCCGTGGCCGCCTCAAAATATGTGGCGGAATATCAGGCCACGGACCCGGAAAAGCTAAAATATGTTCTCTTCAATTCCGGTCTGGTCATTCTGGCCCTGACGATCCTGGTCACGGCGGGAACACTGCTGCTGGGACCGCATTTTCTGAAGGATAAGTATCTTTATCTCCTCTATATTCTTCCCCTGATCTTCCTGGCGCCCATGACCTCCCTCTATGACGGCATCTACCGGGGGCTCAAAAAATTCAAGCAGCTGGCGCTGCTCTCGACGGGGGTCAGCGTGATTTCCCTGGGCTTTATCTATTTCCTGATCCGGCAATACGGACTGACGGGGGCCATTCTTGCCCAGAACCTCTACTATCTTTTCCTGTTTCTGACACTGGCCTTCGGCTACCGCGATTTTATTTTCAAACTAAACCGGGAGATCCTCAAATCGATCGGGGTCTACGCCCTCGTGATCGGCATCATCCATGTCAGCGCTTTTCTTTATACCCGCGTCGATATCCTCGTTCTGGGTTCCTTCGATCTGATCATAGAAATCGGCTATTATGAAATCGTCAACAAGGTGCTGATGCTCCTACAGCTTCCGTTTCTTGTCTACGCCCAGGTCCAGGCGCCCAACATGGTGGCCGCCTATTTCCGGGAGGGAAGTTCCGTCATCCTGAGGACATTGACCGAATATATCCAATATGCAACGGCCATCTCCTTGCTGCTGGCCGTCCTGACGGGTCTGGCGATTCCCTGGATCCTCGAAAACTTTCTGAGGGATTATAATCTGCCCGGCGTGATCTGGATCCTGTACATCTTCTTGTTTCTCTTTATCTTTCAGAACGTGGCGAATCTGGTGGGCAACACCTTTATTATCTCAACAGGCCACGCGCGGATCAACATGATCAACATCATCGTCTTCGGTATCCTGAACCTGCTTCTGGATATTCTTCTCGTCCGCCATTACGGATATATGGGGATTGCCTATGCCAAGCTCATCGTGATGATGCTGGGAAGTCTCTCCCTGATCATCCTCTACAGACATGCCCTCCGGAAAAAGGCTCAGGCCGGCGGCTGACCCGCCCCTGCCTGGGCGCAATCTCCTCGGCTGTGCTCCTCGGTACAGACCCGGAAAAGAGATCCGCATAGGCCTGCGCTGCCTTCCTCCAGGAAAAGTCATCAACGACCCAAGTGCGGCCCTTTTCCCCCATTTCACTCGCCCGTCCGCGATCCGCCATCATTTCCCGGAGCGCCGTCCGCAAGGCATCCGGCTTCTCCAGATCGAAAAGCCATCCCGTTTCCCCATGGCGGACAACGGCGTCGTTGCCGGGCACGCGGCTGGCGATGACCGGCAGGCCGCAGGCCATCGCCTCCAGAACCACGTTGGGCATCCCTTCACAGAGAGATGGATTGACGAGGCAATCGGCGCTCCAGTAAATCTCCCGGAGTCGGATTTTGTCCACCCAGCCATGCCAAACCAGGCAATCCGCGATTCCGCCGTTTTTGGCATGTCTTCGCAGTTCATCATTTTGCGGGCCGGCTCCGACGAGATGCAGGACGAAGGGTCCGGCTCCGGAACGTTTCAGGGAGGCAATGTGATCGAAGAGGTAAAAGAGATTCTTCGCAATCTGAAAGCGGCCCACAAAGAGAAATGCAAAGGGGCGATCCGCTGCCTCATCACGGGTGACCGGGGGGTGAAAATAATCCGTATCCACGCCGTTGGGGATCACCTGCACCGGAAAAGGGTCCGCCCGCTCCGACATATCCTTCAGGCCGGGAGAATTGGCGATCACGGCGATGCTTCTCTGAAAGATGAACCGGCGCAGCGGCGCCAGCAGTCCGTGCAGGAAATCCAGCGCGGCTTCATTGCCGGGTACATCACCGCCGCGCAGTGAAATGACATAGGGCACATTCCCCCGCATCCATCCCCAGAGACCCAGCGGACCGCAGGGAAAGGAAAAAAAGACGATCGCCGCGCCGATCCGCTGCCTCCGGATCAGCGAACCCAGCCGCAGACCGGCCGAAACCAGAAATGACAGCATCTCCAGGAGGCCGGAGCGATCCGGGCTTTTGCGGATGGCCGGACAGCGCACGACCC
This sequence comes from Syntrophaceae bacterium UBA6112, assembly GCA_002423465.1. GTDB lineage: Bacteria > Desulfobacterota > Syntrophia > Syntrophales > UBA5619 > UBA5619. The sequence goes on from DIWG01000083.1 coordinate 55,871, forward strand.
GAACATTCCCTTCCCGGACCTCGCCCGTCAGATCATGGAACCGGGACGTCAGCACCGTCACGGCATGCCCCAGAGACGCCAGATGTCCGGCAATGGCCGCCGTGGCGGTCGCCGCGCCGCCGCCGATGGGCGGATATTCATAATTGATCAGCAGAATGTTCATGAGAGACTGACAGGGCAAAGGGGCGCCGCGCTATTTTTTTCTCCAGGAGTTCAGAAGCCAGACGTTCCACAGAGCGGCCCGATGATCCATGCGGCAGGCGCGGTGCTCCTCCGCCATTCCGGCAAGGTAGGGGGCATGCAGATAAGGAAACGTGCCGTTTCCGTCCAGGGAGAGGCTGCCTTCCTGGAACCACCGGCCGATCGGCACGCCGAACCCTTTTTTGGCGCGATAGAGGATTTCCCTGGGCAAAACGGGCTCCAGGGCCTTTTTCAGGATGTATTTGGTCTGGCCGTTCCGGTATTTGTAGGCATGGGGTATTTTCCGGACAAAATCGACCAGTTCGATATCGAGAAACGGGGCGCGGACCTCCAGGGAATTCATCATGCTCGCCCGGTCGGCCTTGACAAGAATATCATCCTGCAGATAGAGTTTCGTGTAGAACTGAAGGGTCTTGTCAATCAGGTTCTCCTGCTTGCAGGCCTCCCACTGCTCGATCGCCTCGGCATAGACCTCCTCGATGTCGGTGGGCTCCCGGAAAAGCGCCTCGAGGTCCCGCGGATCGAGCGGTCCCAGCCAGACGGCATTCCAGAGACGCCTGGGATAGGAGAGGCCCCTCAGGGTCCGCTTGAGCCGGAAATCCAGGCTCATGTTCCGATGGGTGGAGGGAAGCGCCGCCACGGCCATCCGGATCGCCTGATGGACCGTTCCGGGAACGAGGCGATCATACCATTCGGCCATCCCGAGGGCCCGGAAGGGATCATAGCCGGCAAAGAGCTCATCGCCGCCGTCGCCGGCCAGCGCCACCGTCACATGCTTCCTCGTCTCCTGGCAGAGCAGATAGGTGGGCATCAGCGAACTGTCCCCCATCGGCTCGTCGAGCTTGCCGACGATCTCCGGCAGAAGCCCCCGGGCCCGCTCCATGGAGAGGATCTCCTCGTAATGCTCCGTCTGATAGCGCTCGGCGATGATTCGGGCATATTTCGTTTCATCGAAGCTTGCCTCTTCAAAACCGATGCAGAAGCTTTTCATGCGCGCCTGCCCAGCCGCTTCCGCCGCAAAGGCCGTGATGGCGGATGAATCGACTCCACCGCTGAGGAAAACCCCCAGCGGAACATCCGACATGAGTCGCCGCCGCACCGATTTTCTCAACAGTTCCCGGAGCTGCTCTCCCCATGCTTCTTCCGGGTTGGCCGATACATGTTCAAAAGGCTCCAGGACAAAATCCCAGTACTTGGATACCCGGTAGACCATGGCGTCCATCTTCAGCAGCAGATTATGGCCGCCGGGGAGCTTGAAGATCTGCCGATACAGGGTGGAAGGCGCCGGAATGTAACCGTAGGCAAAGTACTTCTTGAGGCTCCCCACATGAATGTCGGCCGGGATCTGCGGGTGGCGAATCAGAGCGGTCAGTTCGGAGGCAAAGGCAAAGGTGTGATTCTGCAAGGAGTAAAAGAGAGGCTTTTTCCCGAAACGGTCCCGGCTGAGAAAGATCTCGCGCCGCTTCCGGTCGTACAGGGCAAAGGCCCACATGCCGTTGAGACGGGACGGCAGATCACGGCCCCACTGCCGGTAACCGTGGAGCAGCACCTCCGTATCGGAGTGGTCGGTCAGGAAACGGTGGCCGGCCTTGATCAATTCTTCGCGGAGTTCCAAGTGATTGTAAATCTCCCCGTTGAAGACAATCCCCAGAGTGCCGTCCGCCGTCCACATCGGCTGCGCCCCGCCGCTCAGATCGATGATGGACAGACGCCTGTGCCCCAGGTGGACGGCTTCCCGATCGTCGTGCCATAGTCCTCCGGCGTCCGGACCCCGATGGACCATGGCCTCATTCATGGACGCGAGGATGCTTCGATCGCCTGCGCCGACAAAACCGCAAATTCCGCACATGATTATTTCTGCTCCAGATTACGGCATTCGTCGATCAGGTAGACGGACTTCCCCTGGGATTCATAGTAGGTCCGCATGATGATTTCCGCCAGCAGGCCCATGAGGATGCACATGATCCCGGTGATGCTTGCCATGACAAAGATGAGCGGCAGTGGGGTTTCAATGAAGGATTTGTCGCCGAAGACCTTGTAATACAGGGAAGCCGCGGCGGCGATGACTGCGACGAAGAGGCTGACCAGGCCGAAAGCCCCGAAGACGTAAATCGGCTTCTGGGCATATTGCGCGAGAAACTTGACCACGATCAGGTCCAGGATCACCTTGAAGGTCCTCTCCAAGCCGTATTTGGATTTGCCGTGGATCCGGGGATGATGGGCAACCGGGATCTCCGTCACCCGGGCGCCCTGCCAGGTGGCGTAAATGGGAATAAACCGGTGCATCTCTCCATATAGTTTGACGCCCTTGATCACCTCCCGCCGGTAGGCCTTCAGCGAACAGCCGTAGTCGTGCAGGTGAACCCCGGATATCTTCGAGATAAGCCAGTTGGCGATCCGGCTGGGGAGGTTCCGCTTCAGGGCATGGTCTTTCCGGTCTTCGCGCCAGCCGGAACAGACCTCAAATCCCTCCTTCAATTTGGCCAGGAGCTTCGGAATATCCTGCGGATCGTTCTGGAGGTCGCCGTCCATGGGGATCAGCACGTCACCGGAAGAATAGTCGATGCCGGCCATGATCGCCGTCGTTTGGCCGAAATTGCGGCGGAAGTGGATGACCTTTACCCGCCCGTCCCGCACGGCAAGATCGTTCAGGAGCGTCCGGGAACCGTCCGTCGAGCCGTCATTGACCAGAATCATCTCCAGACCGCATCCCAGGGCCGGAGCGATGCCGCTCACCTTCTCGTAAAGCGGCAGAATATTCTCCGCCTCATTATAGAGCGGTACGATCACGGAAAGCAGATCATTCTTATCGGATAAATTCATTTTGGCCTCATATTGGTTCTCTTGTTCAGCCGCCCTGTCCAACGGGCTGCCTCGCCTTGATATGGATTTGCCGGGAATCTTTTCTGTTGAACTGATCTTTTACGGTTACGGAAAAAGAGAGCTCTTCTTGATTACCCAAGCTTCCCTTGATGACGCCGAGATTTTCATCGATGCCCCATTTGCCTTTACCCGTTTTCGGGGAAGAAATGGAAAATTTCAGCACGGGTTTATTCCAAAGACCGAGAAAATAGGGAGGCGCCGTCGTAATTCTGCCCAACGTCGAGAGAACCGGAACCCGGATATTGACGTCGCCGGGGTTGAGTTCCATGCTGTCCGGCAGAACGATCCAGGGCGATTTGAGATGCGCCTGCCGGGATGGACAGCTTCTGGATCCTTCCGCATCCACGGCAATCACCCGAAAATGGGCGCCCAATTTGCCCACCCATGCTTCATTTTCGTGAATCCCGTCCAACAAAGCGATCTGCGTTTCTTTCGTTGTCGTCAGGGTGTTCCCCGGAACAACGGGCCAGTCCGCCGCGGTCAAATCATGCCACGTATATTTCGCTTCCGCCTGGTTGCCGAATCCGAGAAGACGGTGCGGTTCGGACATGGGCATGAAACCTTCCAGGGAGCTGGAATAAATCTGATAGTGGATAGGCCGTGTTCCTGCATTTGAAGCCGACCAGGATAAGATGACTTTCCCATGGTCATATCGGATAGCGATCTTTTCAGGCGCCTGGGGACCTCTGACCTTGAAAGCGAAGGTCCCGCTCCAGGGACCCGCAAGCAGATCTTTCCCGAAGGACCGAACGCGCCAGTATAGATCGCGATTCACGGGCAACATCCCGCGCCACGGCAAGTGGAATTGAATCTTCCCCTGCGATTCCGAGACATCCTTCTTATAGACAAGCCGGTCAAAGGTCGGCGAAAGCGGGTATCGCATATCGGAAAATGCGCCGATCTGAAACTGATAACCCTTCACATCCTTCCCACTTTCAGGCCAGGCAAAAGTGAGATCCTTCTCGGCAACCGTTTTATGGTTCGGGTCAAACGACGACTTCTCCGGAAAGCCGGGCGGCGTGACGTTCATGGGAACGGCGTTGACCTGCAACGCCACCGATCGTCGCTCCGAGGCATCCGAATAGATCAGGTCATTTCGGCCTGTTTTGAGCGAAGGGAAGGCATATGTCGTCGCCTGGGAATACAATTTGAAGGACAATCCTTTTAACGGAACCGCATTGTTGCCGGCAACGCTGGAATTCGCAAGGCCGATTTCAATGTGCAGGTCATGGATGGGGAAATCCCATTTCCGGATATGGGAACCCAGGGAATAATCCGCTGAAGTCAACTTCTCAAGCGGAATATCAAAGCTTGCCGCCTTTCCTTCCCCTCCCCTGATCGTCAGCTTCATCAGTGATTTCGGGGAAACATTCCGTTCCAAATAGAGCCGGAGATCGGCCCCCGTCATGGGGAAGGGATGGTCATAGGATAGGGAGATGGATGTGTTTTTGTCAATGAAGACGGTATCATTCCGAGCAGGAGATTCTGCTCCATTGCTTTTTCGGACGGCCCAGCGATGCGACGATTTTGAGAAATCGAGCCTCGTCTCCCACCGGAAATCGCGCAGCGTATCCGACAAGGAAGTTTCAGAAAAGATCGGATGAATATGCTTTGGCTTGCCGCTGTTCCATCCGTAGGCTTCACCCGGTCTCAAGAGGATCTCGAATTTCTCGTATATCGGATCTCTCGATACCAGCGGTTCCCGATTCTCACCCCTGTACAGGGCAGCCACTTTTTCCGAGCTGTACCACATGTCGGTTTCGGGATCCTCGACGCCTCTTGGATATCTCTTGTAATTCCGATAATGTGCGGCCCGGAGCACGAGCATGGGATCATCGCGGAGATCCTGAGAAGAGGCGATGGTCCAATTGTCGTGCATCAGGTAATAGGCTTGAATATCCGTATCGAGGTGCAACATCCGGCCGCCGTTTTCCACCTCGAAGACCGTATGGTTGCTGGCCATTGTGTTTCTCCACTTGTGACCCAGGGCATCCCACAGCATGCTCTGAATGGATGCCCTGTCTTCGCACATTCCGCCGCCGTAGGCAACGAAGGCTGCCAGCGGGCTTTCCTGCAGCTTGCCGAGAAACATCTCTTCGTGAATGCTGTAACGATCTATTTCATAGAAAATTCGCAGCAATCGATCCAATGGATCCTTGCCGTCCCGCGTTATGGCGCTGAGAAGCTCTGCCGTAGTCAGGGGTATCTGGCGGCCGTTGATCGAAACCCTTGGATTGACGATCACGTGGTCTCCCGTATTTTTGATCATGACGGAAGAGACAAGTCTCTTTTTGGGCGGCAGGGAAGGCCAGAGGAACGAGGATTCATCAACGACTCCGCCGACATCGTAACGGACATTCGTTGCCGATTGCTTGATAAAATAATTCTCCCCCCCCTGAGCGCACAGGGCTTCATTCGCGGATATCCATGAGAAGAAAAGGACCCATAAAGCGATATGTCGATTCATACCTTGCCCGTTAATTAATTTTTGGGATCATTTTAAGCCCCGCCAGCAAGAAAGACCAGACACTCAGGACGAAGAAAGCCAGACTGAACAGCGGCATGATTCGGTTACGGAAATAGGCCGGCAGTTTTGTAAGACCCACCAGGAACATCGGAAGAATCAAAAAGAGATAGCGCCCTTGGGGCTGATAGTCGTTGACCCAGGAGTGGTAGACCGATTGACCGACCGCAAGGCCGGCGAAAAGCATGACAAACAACAAGAAAATTATGCTTCGGGCGGGAAGGGTAAAGGCCATATGAAAGAAAATGAGCAGGAAGAAGGCGCCCAGCACATAGCTGACGGCGAGATAGTAACCTTTGTCGGAGAGAAGATCCATGTAGCCGTAGACGCCGAAAAAACTGTTAAAAGACATATCCCGCCAGTCCGAACTCTGGATGAAGAGTTCCTGAAAAGTCACCCCCTTCTCTTTGAGATGAAGCCCTTTATAGGAAGAAGCCAGATCACTTTTCAGGGTGCTGATCTTGAACTGGTAAACGGCACGGCTCTCCATGATGCTCACAACTTTTTCATTCTTCCTGAAATCATTCACATACTGATCGTATCCATAGATGGGCAGATAGAAAAGAAGCGCCACAAGACCCACGAAGAGCCATTTTTTCAGTTGCGGGATTCTCTCCCGGGCCGACGTATCGAACAGAACGGTCCATAGTGCAACAAAAACCAGAAAAACGATGTACAGCCGATAGTTTAACTTTGAGGAGAGGAGAAGCCCCAACAGAATCCCGGCCAGAATTCCTCCGCCGATGCGCTGACGAATCGTGGGGGCCGAAAGGTAACGGCGCAGGGAAGATCCCGGATCGGCGAACTGCATGGCCAGAAGCATGGCAATCAGCCATGGGAAAGCGTCATTGTTGAAGTAGGAAAACACGTACCACACCTGCGGTGAGATAACGAGGAAGGGAACCAGCCATTTCGACCGCTTGATTTGGATGGCGACGATCAGAACCAGGGAGAGGAATAGAAAAGCATTGAACAGGCGCAACCTCAGGTAAAAATCGGATACAATGCCGGATAAGACCTGGGTGGCTTTGACGGCAAAGAAATAGAGCGGATCGATATGCCAGAGGTAGCTGATCCCGAATACGGATATGCTTTTCTCGACCCGGGGATCATCCACCGCCGGAGGAAGCCAGTTATCTATGTAATAAGCGGCCGCCTTGAGGTGACCGTTCCACTCGTCCGGGTGGACATCGAGCCCACTGACAAATCCCATCGCCAGAATCAGGCCGAAGGCCGACCCCAGATAAATCAGAGGCAGCTTTTCCTGAACAAAAGGGCTATCCAGTGCCTCAAGACAAGCATTGCCCCATTTTCTCCAGGCCAGAAGAAAGACGGAGGCAATCAGAAAACACAGGACCGCTTCGATCATCAGCTTCAGTAAAAATTCCTTGAGGGGGAAAGGCAATTTTCCTTCAACATTCAAATATCCGTTCAAATCAATGGCCAATTGCGGATCGTCGGCGTCTTCCGCCGCGGACACATCCAACCCGTTATGAACGATCCGGCTGGACTTGATCTGCTTGACGGGTCTGACCCGTCCAAGGTCAATTTCTCGAATCACCCTGTCGAAGGCATCGGTTATCTTGATTTCGCCAATCCGAACGTTGCCGCTCGCCATCAGGGGATCAAAGCGCAATTCGTAAATCGCCGCATTCGGCAGCTTGAACCGATAGGTCCGTAGATCCTCCTGCCGGATCGCGTCCATCTGCAGTGAGTGTTTTTCATTCAGCCCCTGACCCAGATCATAATAGACCTGAGCGGTGCTGCCGACCGTGGAACTCATGGCGACCTTCAGAAAAAGGGATCCCGCATCGTCATACAGGATCCAGAAGCGCCAACCGAAAATCAAAAGCGCGATGATGATGACCGCCGCGATCAGCTTGTTCCGGCAGCGGAGCCCGGTATGGATGAGCAGACACGCGACGAAGAAAAATCCTAGAAATTCCAAGAAGAATTTGCCGGCAAGCCGTGATAGCGAATGGTAATTTTTCACGAAAAGAGGCGATTCAAGACGGATCCGAACCTGCGGATCGCTTGCCCCTTCCTGGATCCGGATATCGGCTTTTTCATCGGATATCGCTACTGCCGCAATCTGCTGCAGGGGTTCGATCTGATGCAGGTTCAGACGTTTGACCGGCTTGCGGGAACCATCCAGGATTTCCATTTTATAAACGGGAATGACATTATCCCTGGAAAATGGCGGATCCCATCTCAGGTTGAGGATAGGTTTGTTCGGTATTTTAAATAGATAATCAAAGATTTGACCGTCCTCTCTCATGGAAGCGGGCACGGCTTGCGAACTGTTGAATCCCCTGCCGGTATCATAAAAAAGTTCGGCAACGCCCTTTTGGGATGATTTCAAGGAGAGGGAAAGATACATGGAATTGGCGTCCTCATAGGAAAGCGCCGCTCTCCAGATGCATATCGCGGAAATCACGGCCAGCGCCCAGAGGCACCCCCTGAAAAGCTGTCGTCGGAAGGGAAAAGTCGTCTTTTTCATTTTCATTCCCCCGTGAACGCGGGGCTTTCCTCAATCGACAGAAAAGCCTGAAAGGTAAAATCCTCCCGGTCCCTGGTCAGATGGGGGCTGTAAAAGGGGTCGTTCCGGATCCACTCGGTCCATCTTTCATTCATCAGGTCCGCTTCCCGCTTCAGCCGGGTCCGGTTTTCTCCGGAACGGTCGGAGCCGCGGCTTCCCGATTCGTGGTGGTACAGGCGGGCCTGGGGCAACACCACATTCCGGTAGCCTGCCTTGAGCAACCGGAGACAAAAATCCACATCATTATAGGCCACGCTGAGCTTTTCATCCAGCCCGCCCGTCTCCTGATAAAGACGTTTTCGGACCATTAGACAGGCGCCCGTCACGGCCGCATAATTGTACACGACGAGCAGTCGTCCGAAATATCCAGCGCTATCGGCCGGCATGCCCTTGTGACCGTGGTTGGCGGGTCCCACGATGCCGAGAATGATCCCGGCGTGCTGGATCCTGTCGTCCGGATAGAGAAGAAAAGCGCCCACGGCGCCGATGCCGGGCCTTCCCGCCTGCCCCGCCATCTCCTCCAGCCAGGCGGGCGCAATGATCTCGGTATCGTCGTTCAGCAGGCAGATCAGCTCGCCCTCGGCGAGACGGACTCCTTCGTTGTTCAGACGGGAAAAATTGAAGGGGATGTCCAGACGGAGGAGGCGGATCTGTTCCGGCGCCTCCTGCCGCCAGCGGGCGAACAGCTCCCCGGTTTCCGGCTTCTCGCTGCCGTTATCGATCAGGATCACCTCGAAATTCCGGTAGGTCGTATTGGAGAAAATCGAGCGCAGACAGCGGTCGAGGCTGGCGGCATTGTCGCGCGTCGGGATCAGGATGGTGATTTTGGGATGGCCCTGAACGGGATAATGCACGAGATACTGGCCGGGATAGCCTGCGACATGCTCCACGCTCCCCCCTTCGCCGCGCCGGCACAGGGCTTCACCGATGGCCTTGAGTCCCGAGATATAGGCGTAATTCTTCGAACCGTGGGTGAGGGCCGTGGAGCCTTCGAGGGTCCGCCAATGGTAGAGAACCTTGGGAATATGGCGAATTCGCGTCGTGAGTTCCGTAAAACGCAGGACAAGGTCGTAATCCTGGCTGCCTTCGAATCCGATCCGGAAACCACCGATTTTCCGGATCAATTCGGCCCGATAGACGCCCAGATGACAGGTGTACATGTGGGAGAGAAACGTATCCGGCGACCAGTCCGGCTTGAAGAACGGAGAATGACGCTCCCCCTTCTCGTTGATCTTGTCCTCGTCGCTGTATATCATGTCCGTATCGGGATGCTCGTCCAGGAGCGCCGCATTTTCGTAGAGGGCGTCCACGGACAGTTCGTCGTCGTGATCGAGCAGCGCGATGAAATCCCCGCGCGCCATCTCCAGCGCCGTGTTGGAACAGGCCGATATGTGACCATTTTTTTTCCGAAAGATGACCCGGATGCGCGGATCCCGTGCGGCATATTCCATCAGGATCGGCCGCACATGGGGCATGGTGGAGGCGTCATCGGCGATACAGAGCTCCCAATGGGGGTAGAGCTGCGCAATCACCGAATCGAGACACTTCCGGAGCCAGTCCTCGCCGATGTTGAAAACGGGAACGACAATCGAAAAGAGCGGCCGATAGGACAGGGTGGGGATCTCGGATAGGATGCGCGCCTGATCCTCCGCGGTCAAACGGTGTTGCTGCACCCAGATGTTATAAACATTGTTCGGATAACGCCCCTCCCGCATGCCGGATTGCAGATAATGCACCAGCGGGTTGAGCCCGGATTCCACGACATCCGGATTCATGCGGGCATAGTAGTCCATGTCGAACAGAGGGCCGGGATTGAGCCCCCGCCTGCCTCCTTCCTCGATAAAGTGGGACAGGGGATTGCGTCCCGATTCGGCAACCTCTGGATTGGCCTTTAGATAATAGGACGTATCAAACAGGGGATTGGGTTTTCTTCCTTCATCGGCGCCGAACCGGACATAATGGACGAGCGGATTCATCTTCGAGGCCGCGACATCCGGGTTTTTCATCAGATAGTAACCGGATTGGAAAAGGGGGTGGGGATCCCGCCTCTCCCAGGCTCCCTGCTGAAGATAATGGAGCAACGGATGCAGCGGCGTCCGGGCAATCTCCGGATTCTTCATCAGATAATAACCGGTATCGAACAGAGGACTGGGGTTTCTTCCTTCACTGGCGCCGTGGATCAGGTAATGGGCGAGCGGCTCCACTCCCGCCGCGGCAACATCGGGGTACTTCATCCGGTAGAATTTTTCATCAAACAGACCGGACCGCTCGATCGCCAGATAGGTCCGGATAAAATCGGCCAGTTTGAAGTTCCGGTAGCGAAGCGCCCAGAATAGACCGCGGGAAACCTTCGCGACGATTTGCAGCCGGCGCATCATGGATTCATTTTCTCCTCTTCACGAAACAATCCCGTGAGCCGCCGCAGCGGCTTCGTCACACGCCAGGACCGTGAAAGGAAGATCTCTTCGATGGTCCGTTCCTTCTGCGCAAGCAGTGCCTTCATCCGCTCGATTTCGGCGTTTTTCATTTGCAGTTCCGCCTGAAATCGCATCCCCAGGGTGGACAGTTCCGCCCGGGTCTCGGCCAGCATCCCATTCTGGCGATCCAGGATCTCCTGGAAAGCCTCCTCTCCCACCGCGTTGTAGGTCAGACGCACCGTAAGCTGCGACGGTCGCTCCACCGCTCCGACCGGGAAAAGGATCTGGGGATCGGCGGTCGCGAAGATCAGGTTGCTGTCCTTCCTGTAAAGGGCGTTGCTCTGAAAATCATCAATTTGCCGCGATGTGCCATCTTCCTCAATGACGCGAATCTCCTTGATGTGGATGGTTGCCGGTGCATTGATGGGATCGAAACGGCATTGCCGTATGCCCCGATAACCGCTCAGATCGAAATCGATTTCCCGCTGATCCGTAAAAATAATCTTTCTCAAAACCTGATGCGGGGTAAACCCCATGCCCGTATCCAGGTAAAGCTCCGCAACCCGGAAATGGATCCGGATGTCAGCCATGTGCCGGTAGAGGTCCCGATGATTCAGATGGGCATGGAGCCGCATAAAGAATCTCTGTTCCTCATCCATGGCGTGGACCATGGAAGCCTCCCGCAGACGATAGTGGAAATGGATCTTTGGGATTCGATAAACCTTGCTGCCCCGGTGGATGAGGGAAAGCCAGAAATCCCAATCCTCCCAGCCATAGACCATGTTCACGTTGTAACCGCCGACGGCCTCCCAGTCCGCCTTCCGGAACAGGGCCGTGCAGAAGATCACGTTGTGGCTCAGAATCTTGTCCAGGGAGTATTCGGGCAGGTCCCAGCGTCCCCCTTTGACGCCGAAATAGGCCGCCTCGCAGTAGACAATTCCGATCTCCGGATGCCGATCCAGAATCCGGATCGCGTCCTCCAGATAGTCCTTGCCGATCTTGTCGTCCGCATCCAGGGGCAGGATGTAGTCACCCTGCGCCTCCCGGATCCCGTTGTTGCGGGCGGCAGAAAGTCCTTGATTTTCCGTATGAATCACCCGGGTTTTCGGCCATAAGACATTCTTGAGTATATTAACGGTTTCAACGTCCGTCGAGCCGTCATCGACCACCAAGATCTCAAAATCATGGAATGTCTGGTCCAGAACGGACGCGACGGCCTCTTGCAGGTAAACGCCCTGATTATAACAAGGGATGATTACGCTGACCTTAGGCATGCAAGCCACCTCCCTTTCCTCCCCTCTCCTTCATAAACCTGAAATCGCCGCCGCAGAAATTGAACATCGAGGGCGATCACCGGGATCAGAAAATAGAGGGAAAACAGGAGAAAATAGTAGTATCGCCAGTTATAGTTGTAGTGTCCCAGCACCCAAAGAAGAATAAGGACCTGCGACAGGACGACATAGCCGTAGGCCGCTGTCAAGGGAAATTGTCGGTAAAGGAAGCAGATGGGGAAAATGAAGAGCAGATAAAAAGGATTCCAGGTGAAATAGACCCAGGGTTCCGCTGTCGATTTGAGATTCAAAGGATGGAGGAATCCGTAGAGTCGATCCGATTTCGGCCCGCAGGGGATATAGCGAATCCACTCCTGGTATCCCTTCTTTCTGGCAAAATCATAATGCCATTGCGTGACGCCGCTGTCCCGGTACCAGGTGTCGTACCAGATCGCCCTTTTCTTGATGATGTTGACATCCAGCAGGGTCGGATACTGCCGGACGATGCGCAGCGCCGTTTCACCGGGGCCGGAACCCAGCATGCGTTCGACGAAAAAGCGGCTCTGCCCTGCGACAAATTGGGTCTTGTCCAGGATCACCATCACTGAAACGAGAAGCGCCGCCACGATCAGCGTACAGACGGAACCGATCAGAATCTTTCGGGGAGGGATCACTCCCAGAAAGGCAAGACCGACCGGAATGATCGCGAAATAGACGACGCCGTTGTAACGAAAGAGTCCCAGGGCGATCAGCAGCAGAGAAAGAACGATCACCTCGCCTCGGGAATGACGCACCCTGCCCTCTTGTTTCTCGAAGACAAGTTTCACAAACCAGAAGGCCCAGAAGACGACGAGAAGGGCAAAGGGAATGTCCTTCCAGAGACTGATCGTATAGAGGCCGATGGGGATCGAGGCGGCAAACAGGAAATAAAAGGGCAGAATGATGAACAGCGAAACCCCTTTTTTATGGAGCCAGTAAAAGATATAGGCGCCAAGAAGGGACGTCCAGAAGATCTGTGCGATCCCGACAACGGCAAAGTGATCCCAGAACTGCTGGAGGAACCGGTAGTAGATGACGTTCATCACCGGATGCTCATGGAGAAAATAGCCGGGCTGTTTGGCCGCCCACCAGATATGGACGGAATCGGTCGTGAAATGTCCGGGCCAGTAGATCAGAAGCCAGGCGCTGAAAGATAGGATGCCGCCCAGGAGCATCAGCCAGAAGACGGGGCGCTTCCCCTCAACGAGCGCTTTCTTCATCCCACCCCTTATTCGCACGAATCTGAAGAGAAAAAGGGTGATCAAGGCGCTGAGAACGGCAAAGATGACCTGCTGAAGGAAATGAATCGGCTGGAAATATTGCTTCGTATTTCGTGAAATCTCGTGGAAAGTTACGGTGGAAAACAACCCCTCCCCCCGCACCGGCAGGACCGCTTCGCCTTTTTCAGACGCAATCGAAACTTTATGGAGGCGAAACGGCTGTACGCCTTCCGGCGCCTCGATCCGGATACGGCGGATGTCATATCGAGGCAAGCTCACTTTCGCGGTAAAATCTCCCGGTGCGAAAATTTCCCGATTGCGCTCCACCCATCGATCCTGAGTCTGCTCCGAATAAAGGTCATAGAGACGCTTGTCTCCATCCACGTCCACCTCTACAAAACCGGAATGCGCATTCATGACGAAGGCAATCGCCGTTTGATCCCTGCCGGCGGGAACGGTCAGCACGGCACCGTCCTTCCTGAGATGAAGATGACCGTCGGCGGTGAACTCCAGACCTTCCTGAGATGCGAAAGGCTCCATGCGCATCGGACGATCGTCCTCGGATCGTTTCACGGCCTTGATCCAGACATCAGCCGATTTTGCGGCGGGATGGCTTGCTCCGATTCTCCGGATTCGGACGACTCCGCTTCGGACCTTCGCCTCCACGGGCTTGCCGAAAACGAGATTCGCCGCTTCCATGGGGTTGAAACCCGAGCCGGAATCCCAACTCACCCGAACATCCACAGGAGACTCTGCCCGGCCCCTGATGACCAACTGCGACGGCAGATGCCAGGATGAATTCCAAACAAAATAGAGGAGGAAAACAAAAAAAATGGCAAGAAAGGCAAGGTATTTCTTCATTCGACAAGCTCTGGACGACATCTTCGACTTATGACAAAACCGTCAGGCATCACCGGTGTAAAGGGTGACGCTCAGCTCCGCAGGCCGGTCCGTCGCCGGGCAATCCAGGAGCATCTGCGGATCATCGTTCTCGGCTTCTATAAAGAGACAGCCATTTCTGAAAGACCAGGCATCGTTCCCGCCGGCGCTGCACCCTTGGAAACCATTGGCGCCGTCGGCCCGCCAGATTTCGTCTCCGGCTTCATCGAGAAGGACAATCTCCCTGATCCGGATGGAACCCCGGTCATCGGCTGGGTCGAGACGGAGGGGATGTTCCCCGGTACCGGCGGGCAACGGAATCTTCAGGGTTTTCCAGCGCATCCTGGGATAGGCGACCCTCACGGAGTCGGATTCTCGATAGCCACCCCGGAGGCGGCAATAGATCTGAAGGTGTGCGACGCCCCTCCACGAATCCTCAAGGGAAGCGAGCAATTGATGCAAGGGATCGCAGAGCAGCCGCTCAGCAGGTGACTCCGTCTTCTCTTTCCGATCCATATCCCGGAGAAAATCAAGCCAGCCTTCTTCCGCCTGACGGACCACTTCCAGTGCACGCTTACGTAATTGTTCCGACAGACCGGACTTGTCGGGATTGAACTCAGCATCGGGATAACGGCGATTTTCTAAATGTAAAATGTGCAGGACCTTCTTGACCAGAGGCCGGACATCTTCCGTCACGATCACGGCGAATTCCGCGAGCTCGGGCCCCAGAACCTCTACAAGACCTGTCTCCTGAGACACGACCACCGGGCAGCCCATCGCCATGGCCTCCAGGCAGACGATGCCGAAGGGCTCCCAGCGGGAGGGGAAAACGGCGACGGTCGCCTTTTTTAAATAATCCCGGATTGCGTCATGACTGACTTGTCCGAGAAAGGTAATAGCGCCGGCAAGGCTGTCCGGAATGCGGCTCTTCCAGTATTCCAGAAAAGTCGAACCGTATTCGTTCCAGAAACAGTCCCGGCCGATGAAAACGATCCGGGGAACCGCGGGAGCCGTCCGCTGGGCGATCTCAAAATAGGCCTTTAGCAGCAGATCGGCGCCCTTCATCCGGTCCATCCTGCCGACAAACAGGATGAGCGGATCCTCGGACTCTCCCGGTCGAATCTGATCCCGCGCGGGCAATCCATCATGGGGAGAGGTCTCTTTGCGGATCGGTGTTTCTCCCGGCTCTTCCCCTATTCCTGTTTTGTCCAGATGGAACAGAGTGAGATCGACCAGATTGGGGATGATCCGGACGGTTTTGCGAATCTCCAGTCGCCGCCGGACTTCCTCCCAGGCGCAAACCGTGGGGGAAACAATCTTCGGGGCCAGATGGACGCAGAGGTCCTCCATGGACAGAAGCGATTGGATATCGGGAAGATCGATGATGCCCGCAGATATTCCCGATCCGTCGCCCTCGCGGACCGAAATCACTTCGCGGTTCATGCCGTTGATCGTCAGGAGAAATTCCGTGTTGTCATAAGCTCCTGCCCCTGACCGCAGCAGAAGAAAGAGACCCTCGGCATTGAAATCTGCGCAGATCGCCAGATCCGGCCGCATCTCCGGATAGATCTCGTCAAACCGCCGGGCAACCTCCGCGGCATACGCAAAGCAAGGCGGCATTCTTAAGGGAATTGGCGGGGCATCGACAAAAAAGAGGGGCGTCTCACCGTAATGGGCCCTGTAAAGCGTCTCGTCATAATTGTCAGGCCTTTTGGCCAGAAGAGAGACGTGATGGCCCTGACGCTTCAAAAAAGCGGTAAGACTCTTGAACTGGGTGCCGATCCCCCCGTAGTGGAACGGCACCAGTTCTCCGGTTACAATGAGGATGCGTTTTGTGGTCATGCGGTCACGGCAACGCCCCACCCGACCGGTTCGACACATCGGCGGTAATTTTTCGGTATTGAAACTGGAAGGGGTAGTAGATGAGATACCAGATCGGATGCGTTTCATCCCGCAGCGACTCGAAGTGCATGGCCAGCTCAATCAAATCGAGAATTTCCTGGGTCTCGACCTGTCGGGTGTTGTTGACGGTATAATGAACCGTGTATCCTTCCCCACCCTTGAGAATGTTCCGGAAATGGATATCGACAACAATCCGGTCGCCGGTCTTCAGGACGGGAAAGGCAAAGCGGGATTCGAAAGAGGTAGCGTGCATAATCTCGATGCCGTTTCGGTTTCGGATCAGGATACAGCAGTTGAGAAAATCGATCTCCTTGTAGCATTCGATATAGGCCCGAACCGTGATCCATTCATTGAAGCGGAAGGCAATCGCCGGATCCCCCTGCTGGTTGATCAACTCCATGGCCATGACACGTGCGCCACCCGTGCCATAGCGATAGGGCTGAACGCGCTCCGCAAAGGCTGGATCCACTTTGAATACCGTACCGGCACAGGTTCCAGCGGACAATCCCGAACTCCCGCTCGTTGCCGTCCGGTTACCCTGCTTCTCAAAACCGACCTCAACGGCGTCTCCCGGATCGTCGCCCATGAGAACCAAGTCCGTATCGGGCAGGGATATTCCCTGCCCGACATTCAGCAACTCCCGGGCCGGTGATTCACATTCCGGCGATGCCCGATAGATGAGCTGCCGCATGTCTTTCAGATACTGGTCTGTGACGCTGAGGGCTTCGCCCATCGTCTTGACCGTACCGTTTTCGAGATAGATGGCCCTTCGGCAGAGGTTCGTCACGGATGATGTATCGTGGCTGACAAACAGAAGCGTCACCCCGCTGTCGATCATCTTCTTCATCAGCAGCGTGCACTTGGACTGGAAGAACATGTCGCCAACCGCCAGGGCCTCGTCGACGACGAGGATCTCCGGATCCACTTTCGTCGCCACGGCAAACGCGAGCCGCACAAACATCCCGCTGGAGTAGGTCTTCATCGGCTGGTGGATGAAATTCCCGATATCGGCGAAGGCCAGGATGTCGTCCGCCTTCTCATCCATCTCTTCCCGGGTAAAACCCATGATGGTGCCGCTGAAATAGATGTTCTCCATCCCCGTCATGTCGGGATTGAAACCAATCCCCAATTCCAGGAGCGCCGAAACCTTTCCCCGGACCTCCAGATTGCCGGCGGAGGGCGTCAGAACCCCCGCGATGATCTTGAGCAGGGTGGATTTCCCCGATCCGTTCCTGCCGATAATCCCGAACGTCTCCCCCTTCCTGATCTCGAAACTCACATCCCTCAAGGCATGGAAATCGTGATGGTAGTTCCTGCGGAAGGGATGGAGGGACTCCTTGAGACGGTCGACGGAGCGGTCGTAGAGTTTATAGATTTTGGTGAGATTTTGGGCGCGGATGGCAAGGCCGTCGCCGTCGGGAGATCCCTCGCGACCCAGTTCCGAATTCATGATGTCCGATTGCGCCTTCATGACCATTCCAGAATCGTATTTCTACAGCACATCGGCAAAATGCGGCCTCAGTTTGAGAAAGAGGAACGCCCCCAAGACGAAGATCCCGCCGGTGAGGATCCAGAATTCGAGGGTCCAGCGGGGATATTCCCAGAACCAGATCCCGGAAATGAAGCTGTTGCGATAACCCTCGGTGATGTAATAGACGGGATTGAGCTTCATCAGGGTCTGATACTGTTGCGGCACCATTTTGATATTCCAGAGAATGGGGGTAAACCAGAAGCCGAACTGAAGAAACATAGCAACCAACTGTCCGACATCCTTCACGAAAATAACGAGAGCGGAGGTGATCCAGGAGAGACCCACCACCAGGACGATCATCGCAAAAAGATAATAGATGATCTGGAGGTTGCACAATTTGGGCTTGTAGCCGTACGCGAGGAAGGCGAGAAAGATGACGCCGATGAAGAAAAGATGGATGAAGAGCGCCGAGAGGATCTTGATGACGGGAATCACGCTCACCTTGAAGACGACCTTCTTCACCAGGTAACTGTACTCCAGAATGGAATTCGTGGCGTTTCCCAGGCTCTCGGAAAAGAAGAACCAGGGAATGATGCCGGCGATCAGCCAGAGGACGAAGGGATAATTTTCCACCGGGGGCGATTTGAAGCCGACATCGAAGACGAACCAGAGCAGCAGGATCGTGACCGTCGGCTGCACGAAGGCCCAGAGGAAGTTCAGATAGGAGCCCAGGTATCGGGATTGAATGTCGCGGCGCGCCAGACTGAAGACGAGGGCCCTGCTCTTGAACAGGGTGACGATAAAGCGCAGGAAAAGAAGGCTGACGGCTATGATTTGGTTCATGATTCCTTTTGATGGACGGCCAAGCTGTTCATGAACGACTCGAGAGCCTCCTGCCAGGGACGGACAGGAACACCCAATGCGGTTTTGATCTTCTCCTTGGACAGGTAAGAATTGGCAGGTCGCAAGGCCTTGGTGGGATACTGTTCGGTCTGGATGGGAAGGAGCCGGACCTCACGCTCGAGGAGATGATGCTTCCGGGCCAGTTCCAGGATCAGGGATGCAAATTCAAACCAGTTCGTCCGGCCTTCGTTTGTAAAATGATACGTCCCAAATTGAAGCGCGTCCCGGGTAATGATCCACAGGATGGCATCGGCCAGGTCGCCGGCCAGGGTGGGACTTCCCCACTGATCGGCGACAACCTTCACCTCATCCCGCTCCTGAAAGAGCCGGAGCATGGTCCGGACAAAATTGTTGCCGGCAGGGCCGTAGAGCCAGGCCGTCCGCAGAATGACGTGGCTGTCGATACTTTCTCGGATATTAAGCTCTCCCTTCAGCTTGCTGCGGCCGTAGATGCCCGACGGATTCGGGGTATCCGTCTCCAGATAGGCCCCCTCCTTCCGTCCATCAAAGACATAGTCCGTGGAAATATGCAGGAAGCGGGCGCCTTGTTGACAAGCCGCCCCGGCGAGGTTCCGAACCCCTTCGGCATTGATCCGAAAGGCCTGTTCCGGCTCATCTTCCGCCCGGTCCACCGCCGTGTAGGCGGAACAGTTCACAATCCAAGAGAGATCCAACGGATCTGAAAACGCGCTCAATGCCTGCCGGTCCGTAATATCCACGTCCAGATCCGTGGCGACATGTTCCAGCTTGGCCGCCTGCAGACGGCGGTAAACTTCCGTACCCAGCATTCCCCGGTTGCCGACCAGCCAGATCATCAGCGGCGCTCCAGGAGATTCATCAGGTACTCTCCGTACTGATTCTTCAGCAACGGCTTGGCCAGTTGAGCGAGCTGCTCCCCGTTGATATAGCCTTTCTTGTAGGCAATTTCCTCAAGGCAAGCCACTTTCAGCCCCTGGCGATGTTCGATCGTCGCAATGAAGTTGCCGGCCTCCAAGAGGCTTTCGTGGGTGCCCGTATCGAGCCAGGCCATCCCCCGGCCGAGGATTTCCACCTTGAGTCTGCCCTGCCTGAGGTACTCCCGGTTCACATCGGTAATCTCCAGCTCCCCCCGGGGCGAAGGCTTCAACTGCTTGGCAATGCCGACCACGTCGTTGTCGTAGAAATAGAGACCCGTCACGGCATAGTTCGATCTCGGTTTGGCCGGTTTCTCCTCAATGCTCACCGCCTCTCTCTTGCCGTTGAACTCAACAATACCGTATCTTTCCGGATCTTTCACATAATAACCGAAAACCAGCGCGCCCTCCGTCAACTGTCCGGCCTGAGCCAGGATGCCTGAAAGTCCGTAACCATAGAAGATATTGTCTCCGAGAATCAGACACGCATTATCCTGCCCGATGAAAGATTCCCCGATAATGAATGCCTGGGCCAGACCGTCCGGGCTGGGCTGCTCGGCATAGCGGATGGAGAGGCCGAGGTGCGAGCCGTCATTGAAAAGCTCCCGATAAAAGGGAAGATCCCTCGGGGTCGAAATGATGAGGATCTCGCGAATGCCGGAAAGCATCAGGATCGACAGGGGATAATAGATCATCGGTTTATCGAAGATGGGTAGGATCTGCTTCGATATGGATGTCGTAATCGGATAGAGCCGGGAACCGCTGCCCCCGGCGAGGATGATGCCTTTCATGAAAACCTCCAAAATAAATTACGCATTTAGTTCCGCCGAATTCAGGCAGTTTCGATACACCCAAACGATCAATAAAGCCATTCCCAATGCCATGACGGCGCCGGTCAATACCCGGACGATGATTACAAATGGCTTCGATCGGGGCGCCGGACCAAGCTGAGTCAGATACAAAATGGGGTCTACCGCCTCCTCCGTCGTCTCTACGGTCAAAACTTTTCCATCATAATGAACCGATTTGATATTGTTGGCCGCCTTCAGAGAATCAAGGGGTACGGCAAAGGGCTTTTCGTCTTGATATTTGAGAATGATTTCATGGAACTTGATCGTTGCCGGAGACCGGCTGGGATCGAAGCGAAGGGCGGCAAGATTCGGCCCGGAAAGCTCGAAATCCAATACGACCGGCGTGTTCGGCTGATAAACCACTTTCTTGATCGAATCATTCTCATTAAATCCTCTGCCGTTATCATAGAAGAGTTGTGTTTCCACCGGCACCGATGATTCGAGCGTGATCACGGCCTCTTGATGATGGAAATCACCCGTTCCGCCCGGGATATATCCCAGCACTCCTCCTGCCAGACAGCAGGCGACAAGAAGAATCCGTCGCCGGCTCGCCGTCATGAACGGTTTCTCCCCAAGGCGGTGGGCAGATAGTGAGCCCCGAGGACCATGAGAAACATCGGCAGTGTCTGCACCGTCAGGCGGTTCCAAGAGGACATAATCAAACCGACATCCTCCGCGTGAAACACGTTAATGACGAAAAAGGCCGGCAGCAGCAGCAGGGGAACGAAAAGATCCAGGCGCCGCCCTCTGCCCCTCAGGAGGTGCCAGACGGACAGGGCCAGGACAAGCCAGACGACCAGGTTCCACTGCCGAACGTCCAGCCACATGACTCCGACGGAATGCAGCGCCGCCGGCGCTCTCTCCAAGGCGCGCGCCACGCCCGAAGCCCCGCCCTGGAAACCATCAAAAGCCCGTGCCCCCAGATGCAGCGTCCCCCGCACCCATAAGAACCAGGGAAGATACAGCAAGAATGCGGGAATCGCATACCAGCGGATGACGGTCCAAATGTCTCTTGGCGCCGCCGCGATGAGCCAGGCAAAACAAACGGCGGTAAAAAAAAGCCCTTCGTTTTTCGTATAGGCTGCGGCGGCAGCGAACAAGGCCGCTATCAGGAGGTGCTGCGCCCCTTTTTCTTCCCGCCAAAGGAGAAGCCTTCCAAAACTACAGGCGACCATCAACCACAGGGGCGCCTCGGCATAACTCCAAGAGGCAAGCAAAGGCACCATCGGCACGGAAAGGAACAGGGCCGCTGTCAGGACCCCCCCGGCCGCCCAACCAGTGAGGCGCCGGATCACAACGCCGATCTCCCAGGCACACAACAGCATGAAAACGGGTCCCCAGGCCCGGCTCCAGTGTTCCTCCCATCCCCCGGCACACCACCCGGAAAAAGCCCAGACCGAGGGCCACAGTAGGGGATAGTCCGCATGGGCAAAAAAGGTGACATCCTTGAGCGGTCCTATGCCGAGAGCCAGAACCTTCGCCTTGGCGCCCCAGATGGCCCAGGCATCCCAATCATCCGGAACGACGATCACGGACATGAGAATGCTCCAGACAGAGACGGCGATGATGATCAGCCCCGGAACAGCAAGCGGAACGATCCGTTTTGGAAAGCCGATCCCGAATGGGATCGCCGGGGTCGATTCGCCCGGCTGACATCCCTGGTGTACATCCGCTTTGCCGCGCCGACAGTGCAGGAGATGCACAAGCCACCCGCTGCCGCCCGCGGCAGCGATAAGGTAGAATCCCGGTGCCGCATCCTGCAGTACGGCCCTGCTGCACATGGCGGCAAAAACCAAACTGAAAACGCTCAAACCGATACGTTCCGGCACGCTCAATCGCGTCAGGATGGGGAAGACGCCGAGTAGCGCAGCGATGCCTGACAGGAGAAACAAGGACAGAAGAAATCCCAATATGGACGGACGGGTTTCTTCGGAAGAGTTTGTCCCCTTCAAGACCGGCCTGTACAGGAGGCGGCCATCCTTCTCCTCCATGGAAAAGGATGCACTCCCGTCCGGAATTCTCGGAATAAGAAGATATTTGATGTAGGAAAGCTGGTTGTGGTTTCCCCTGGCCTCATATCGGGCATCCCGCGGCCAACTCGCGGTGATTTTTCCCGATTCGTCGAGAATTGTCCGTGAAATGCCGGCCCGACGGAACACTTCCACCCGCTGCTCATACACATCCTTCCCGAAGTACATGACGCGCTCCCGGGTCCACCAGAGGTGGTACATGCCCGCGATTGCCGCCACGGTCGTTGCCAACCAGATCATCAGGACCAGACGGGATCCGTACCGCCGGATCCATTTCCGCCATGCGTCGTTTTCCATGAAACGTTTTATCCCTCTTGATACACGGGCCGTGAAAGGAGAAACGCCGGCCTGTTTTTGAGGCATCGGGAAATTCGCGCAAGGCTTCCATCCCGACAAGTTGCGGCCGACGTCTTCATGGACTCTTGCGGATCAACATCATCCCCAGGAAGAAACTGTTCATCATGACCTGGACGCCCAGAACGACCAGGGAAACGGCCGGAATTACCCGTCTGAGCATGACCACGGGATCGATCGTACCAAAATGCGTTTGTCCCCACTGGAAAACAGCCATGACCGACAAGAAGACACCTGTCAGGAGGAAGACCCCCCCCATGAGGAGACCGCGTTCCAGATTGAAATAGCGCATGGATCGTTCGAAGGACGCGGTCCGCGGCAGCAGACCCGTCTCGGCGGCAAAGACCCGCGAGAGAAGATAGAAGAAAACGAACTGGCATCCCACGACGATCATCATCGACGTATACAGGAGGGTGTGCACGTCGAAGACAATTCCGGCAATTTCAACACGACCCAGGACAAGGGTGCCTGAAAGTACCGCGCCGAGGAAAACGAAGAGCAGACCGGGGTAGAAAAAAAGCCATTTGGGGCTGTAAATCAGGAGAAACCTCAGGTGGCGCCATCCGTCGCGCCAGGTCCTTAGGTGGGGCGCCCGGTTGCGGCCGTCCGGCGACAGGACCGTCGGCACTTCCGCCATCTTCATGCCCATCAGGGATGCCTTGACGACCATTTCTGAGGCAAGCTCCATGCCCGAAGACCTCAGATCCATGGCAAGGAATGCCTCTCTTCGGAATCCCCGCAGGCCGCAATGAAAATCCCCGATAGGCGTTTTGAAAAAAAGGCGGCCGATGAAGGACAAAACAGGATTCCCAAGATAGCGATGAAGAAACGGCATCGCCCCGTCCCGGATGCCCCCGAGAAACCGGTTTCCCATGACGAGATCATAGCCTTCGCGAAGCTTGGCAACAAACGCATCCATGCGGGAAAAATCATAGCTGTCATCCGCATCGCCCATGATGACATACTTGCCTCTGGCTTCGCCGACGCCTCCCACAAGCGCGGCCCCATAACCCCGCCTGCCGACATGGACCACCCGGCCGCCGTTGGCTTCGGCAATTTGCTGGGATCCGTCCGTGCTGCCGTTATCCGCAATGATGATCTCGCCGGCCACACCACTACGTTCGAAATAATCTCTTGCCTTCTGCATGCAAAGCGCCAATGTCTCCGCTTCGTTCAGGCAGGGCATCACAACGGATAATTCCATTAGCTCGGTCATCCTCTCAGTGTCGTGGAACCGCATAGATGATCACCGCTCCGTTTTCGAAGATCTTCCGGAAGCGACGATCCTTTTCCAGATCGTGGACGAAATCGGTCGGGTAAACGCCGAGGTTGGTGATCTCACGATCCACATCGGCAATGAGGTGCTTCTTGACGACAACGGCCCCAATTCCGAACCGGCGGAGCATATCGATCCGCTTGTCGTTGTCGGACCGCCAGAACTCCCGGAGACGGTACTCCAAATACCAGTCGTGCTCGTAGGGGAACAGACGATAGTTTCCCTCCGGATACATGAAAATCCGGGAGGGTTTGATCTCCGTTTTCTCCAGGAATGCGATGGCCGTCTGGAGGTCCGAAGACACATTCCTCAGGGAATGGGCCTTCTTGATCACTTCCGCCCCCTGGAGGATGGCCAGGGCAGCGATGAACGTGATGATGATTTTCGAACGGGGCAAGCGTACGGCACGTTCCGCCAGGGGAAGCATGACAAAAGGGATCCCCGGCAGGAAGAACCGGGCATCCGGGGCCGTCCGCAGGAAAAAGGCCGTGACGGCAAGATACCAGAGGCCGACAACGAAAAGCCACCAGGATGGCTCAACCGGCGGATCGATCCCTCTCCTGTTCCGCCACCAACGAGCCCCGGCCGCGCCGAGGAGCAAGACAAACCACAAAACAATCCCGCCGTAGATCACGAAATTAGAAGGAATACGTAAGTCACCAGGATGATTGGCGATGATCTCAGCCTCGTACGGGGTCACGGGCTTTGGTTTCGGCGAGATCTCCTTCCGGGCGGCAAATTTCGGCATGGCCGCATCCTTGCCGATTTCGAGTGAAGGCGCCGGCGTTGTTTGCCGATCCGTTGTAAAAACCCGCTGGACGGCCCAGCCGATCTTTTTCATTTCCTCCACCGGATAGAAACCGGCTTTACCGTATTCATGGAGGGCCCATCCCAATCCAACAACAGAAGAGGAAAGAATCGCCACCGAAATCAAGACGGCGGGAAGGGTTTTCCGCCAGGAACCAAGGCGGTATTGCCAATAGCAAAGGAGACCGAAAAACACCGGCAGAAAGAGTAGCGCCGAAATCTTGAAGCCAACGGCCAGAGACATGAACAGGGAAGCAAACAGCCAGCGCCGCTGATTCAGCAGGTAAAACGCCGTGAGGACCTGCGCCGCCATGGGGACATCCTGGTAGAACGCAACCGAAAACAGGAGACCCACGGGGAGCGATGCCAGAACGAGGAGATACAGGACCGGCGCCCTGGATGTCTCTCGCGACCGCGAACGCGCGAGGAGATAGGCAACCCATAGAAATTGCAGCCAGAATAGGGCCTGGTATACCTGGACGGCGGCAAAGGAACCGCCGGACACGCGATAAACGAGTGCCCCCATGTAATGCCACAGGAACGTATGGGGATAGCGCCGCTCGACGGTGTATCCGAAGTTGGTGGGGATGCGGGCAAAAAAGTTCGGCTGTGAGAGGTCCTCCGCCTGCTCGACCAACATGTAGTAATGGGTCACCTCGTCGCCTACCATGGCCTGGGGATTGACCAGTCCAGTGATCAGAACCGCAGCAAAAGAACAGACGACAATCCCGAATGCAGCGATCCCGGCGCCGGGGAACTTCCTGAGAGGCTTCCTTGCCGGCGCCCCTTCGCTCTCGAAAGGCTGCGGTATATCCACAGCGCAAATCGACGCCCCCTCATCCCTCACACGGTCCGTTGTTTCCCCGGAAGGTCCCATCACAACCCGTAACTCCTGGACCTCCTTCGCCAGTTCGGTCAGACGGGTCTCCAGCATCGCGCAACGCTGGGCGACCTGGGCAACCTTTTTCTGGATGCCCGACAGGGCGATGGAAAAATGAAAAGCGATCAGCAGTAGAAAGCAAAAGACGATCCCCACCACGGAGGTCACATACTGGGTGCCGAGGACGGCCGTGATGAAATCAAGGATCGCCGGAAAGAAGGCCGTCAGAACGATGATCAGCCCGGTGGTGACCCAGAGGATGGCGTAGCGTTCCTGAAGGTGGGATCGCCGGATCGCCTCCACGGTCACCCCGATCACGAGTATGCTCAGGATAATCATCATGATCCGGATCCGTGTCATGAATGATGTCGCGGCCAGCATCCCGAGCAGAGCGGGATCGACAGCGGCCGCCACCAGAAAGCCGCCGCAGAGGAGCCCCAAAATGGCCCAAAAGATTCGAATCCGCTTGTCCCAAACTGCAACAACGATCAAAACACAAGCCAGCAGGCCGACAAAGGCAAAAACGATCCGCGGCGTCGTCGTTCCGGCCCACCGGGCGATAAAATTTTCGAGGGAAAAGATCCAGTCCTGCAGGTTCATCATTTCTTCACGAGGATTTCACGAAACGCTTATGAATCGGCTTGATTCTGTCCACCATGAGGGCCAGCCCCACCTTCATCATATAATAGATTGTGCCCCACCGTCCGATGCTGGACTGTCCGGCCAGACGTGGCCGGAACTCAACTTCCTGCTCTCTGTAACTGTAACCGTAGCGGCGCAGAAGGGCGATGGCTTCGGGTTCGGGGTACTCCGTGGGGTAATCATGGGCGAAATAGAAAAGCAACCGGCGGTTGACAACCCAGAAACCGGACGTCGGATCGGTCACACGGCGCCGGCAGATGATGGAAAGAAACAGGGCAAGGGCCTTGATTCCGACAAAGCGAAACCAGGTGCTGACGAAGGACCGCTCTCCGAGGAAGCGGGACCCGATCACCAGGTCGGCATCCCCCTCTTGCATGGCCCGGATCAGCTTGGGGATCTCCGCAGGAGGGTGCTGGCCATCCCCGTCGATGCGAACAACATAGTCGTACCCCTGGGCGTAGGCATAGCGGAAACCGGCCTGGACCGCCCCGCCGACGCCAAGGTTGCATGGCAAATCCAGAAGAACCGACCCTTTGGACTTCACGATCTCGGATGTTCCATCGGTCGAACCGTCGTTGACGACGATGACGTCGAGGTCCGGACATTGCTCCCGCACCTCGTCCAGCAGGAGGCCGATGACCGCCTCTTCGTTGAATGCCGGGATGATGACGGCGATCTTTCCGGTCATCTTTTGAGGTTCCGCAGTTTATACATAACGCCCTGGGCTATTTTCTCCATCCACCACTCGGAAAAGGCTTGGTGAGGAAATCCATCTCGTATAGGGATTCACGCATAGGCATATTTACCGTTTTTGTAGTACGCGATGGCGTTTTCAATCCCCCGGTCGAAGGGAATGGTGGAGACGAATCCCAGGTTCCGCTGCTTTTCCGTATCCCCGCCTCGGGCGAAAACCCCCTCGGGTTTGTCCGACGTGCCGTGTACATCCGGCGCATACCCGCAGAGGCCCGCCGCCCGCTTCGCGAAATCGATGAAGCTCGTGTAGATCCCCGTGGAGAGATTGACTGCTCCGGCGTCATCGATCCGGTCCATGGTCTTCAGGATACCGTCCATGCAGTCCTCGATATGAATGAAATCCCGCATCTGCCGGCCGCTCCCCCAGACCCGGATCTCCGGTTCTCCCACATGGGCCATGACCCTCTTCACAATGCTGGGAAAAGGATAGGTGTCATCCTGATCCTCTCCATACCCCGAAAAGGGACGATAAACAACCGATTTCATGCCGTACTTTTCGGAAGCCAGCTTCGCCAGGTACTCACAGGTGAGCTTTGCCCACCCGTAGGACATATCCGGCATGCCGATGTCTTCATCAAAGCCGATCATCTCTTCCCGGAGCAGGACGTAGTGATCCGGACGCTGAAACTTGATCGGGTAGGCTGCGCTGGAACTGAAACAAACGCTCTTGATCGGCCTCGTCTCGGCCGCCCACTGCCAGTAGTGGGCATCGATGGAAAGGTCATCCGCCACAGCCAGCGGGTTGTTCTCGATCATCAGCCGTCCCCCAACCATGGCAGCCAGGTGAAAACAATAGTCGAAATCCGTATCCTTCACGCAGCGGAAATAGTCCCGGCAGTCCTCGTGATGGAAATGGAAATTTGTGTAATCCCGTGGATCGAAGAGGGGCCAGCAATCGGGCAGAAGCCCTCCCGTCAGGGGGGCAACCGGATCCACGGCATGGACCTCCCAACCCCTCTGCAACAGACGATGCACCATATGCCTCCCGACAAAGCCGGCCGCGCCGGTAACCAGAACTTTCTTCATAGATTCCTTTCCTTACTGCTTTGGATTTTTCACAAGGCCTTGAAAGGCTTTTTTCAAATGATCCAGGATTCGTTGCTCGTCCAGGTACCGTTCGTAGAAGGCATTCGCCGCCCTCCCGAGGACCTCCCGTTCCTCCGCATTCTCCCGCAGCCGTTTCGCCTCAACGAGCATCTCCTCGGGCGACGTCACCTCGATCCATGCGCCGTCGCCGGCAGGCAGGCCGCGCATGCTCCCCCGGCGGGCAACGATGGCCCGGCCGCAGGCCAGGGCCTCCACGGCCTTGATCTGAAGCCCGGGCCGGTCGTCCCGGGTGAGGAGCTGGATCCCGCAACGGCGATAGGGATCGAAGCGGTCCTCGTACCGTCCCACGGGCTTCAGGAATGGGGCCAAGACAACCTTCGCGGCGCTCCCGTAAACATGAACGAACGGCGCCTCCGCCCCGTTTTTCGCGGACTGGAGCCACTGGAGGCCTTCGATATTCTGGGGCGCCAGGGTGCTGATCATACCGATCTCCGGCGTGACCTCGAAGGAGGCAGCCGGCACTGCCGGGGGGCTCCAAAGGACATGCCGCAGTCCCCGTTCGCGGAGGGTCGCCTCCTCATCATATCCCACGACCACCACAAGGTCGGCCTTTGCCAGGTCCCGGGTCTCCCGCCGCGAACCGCCCCATTGGTAGTTGGAAAGGAGTTCGTGGAGAATGACGGCCTGGGGGCAGGCCGAACGAAAACGCGCCCAGAAACCATACTGCATGACGGCCAGATCCGCCCCTTCGGTCACCTTCCGCCACCATTGTTCCGTGAAGGCATACCGGTGATAGGGATTCCCATACCCGAAGGCCCGTTCCATACGCAAAGCCTTGCAAAACACTGCGAACAGCATCCCGGGGATCTGGCGGGCATGCCTTCGATCCGTCTCCTCGCGAAAGACAAGATCGAACCCCTGATCCCGCAACGCCCTGATCGAATCCTCGGTCCAACCCGCCCCTACCGGCCGCGACCGCGCGGAGGCAATCGTGCAGGGGCCGAGTTCCCTCAACACCTGAAGAGGTTTAATCATTTCGACCTTGGTACCCGTATCGGGCGGCCAAGGGCAATAGGGAATCAGGACGACGGATTTCAAGGCAGGTGACTTTCTACAAACCGGATGTATTGCGGAATCACCCTCTCCGGGGTGTACTCCCGAACCTTCCGCAGGTTGGCCTCGCCGATCCGCCGCCGTTCCTGTCCGTCGGCAAGAAGCCGGCAAACGGCCGCGGCGAATTCCGGCGAGGAAGGCTCCACAATGGGCGACCCGGTCCCGCCAAGCATCTCCGGCATTCCGCCGTGAGGGGTCGTCACGATGGCCTTGCCCCGGGCCATGGCCTCGAGGATCACCATGGGGAAATTGTCCCATTTTGTAGGAAAGACGAAGACTTGGCAACGGCCGTAGGCTCGTGCCAGGTCATCCCCCTTCAGGGGGCCGAGAAAACGGACATGGGAAGCAAGGGAGCCGAATCGCTTCCGGAGCCATTCCCGAACCGAGCCGACCCCCCGGGCATAGCTGTCCGACCCGGCGAGTTCCAACACCGCATCGGGAAAATGTTTCAACACCTCACCGAGGATTACAGGCAGGTGCTGGACGCCCTTGCGGAGTTCGAGACGGCCGGCGAAGAAAAGCGTGGGGACGGGAGCTTCTTCTCCCCATGCCGGGGTGACTGGGGAGGAAAAAATGTTCGGAATGATGGCGAACTGTGCGGGGATGCGGGTCCCCTGGTCCAGATAATCCCTGCGGATCTTTTCGGAGGGCGCGGCAGCCAGATCGGCCTCCTCGACGCAGATCCGCTCGGCCCGACGCTGACGCCGGATCCGGAGGAGGGCCATAGCGACGGTCAGATGCTGCCAGGGATAGACAACCTCCGCCGAGGTCAAGGCATCAATAATCTGACAGCCGTGGTACTTGATCAGCACAGGGGGGCGTTCCTTCATCCCGATCAGGCGGGCGCACTCCCCCCAGTGGTCCGTTCCCTCGATGATATCCACCCCGTATTCCCCGGCGATCCCCAAGACCCGTTCCGATACCCGGACCGAGCGCACCTCTTCGCGATCGTAACAGCGGAAAATGCGGCCGTATTCCGTCTCTTCCTCTTCGGGCATCCCGCTCACCCGGCCTGACGCCACGACGACCCCGTGACCGAGGCGTGTGAGCCCCAGGGCCATCTGGTAGAGGTACTGGCCGATACCGCCCGTCCCCGGGCCGAACTCCCAACTGTGGAAAAGGACCTTCACGAACGGATGGCCGCCTTTCGGAAAACATGGTGCCACAGGGTGCTCGCGAACAACACGGCCCATTGCGGAAGTGCGGGGGAGTAGCCCGGCCGCAGTTCCGACCGATTGTAGCGCCGGATGATCCCCGCCGTCGCCGGCGTCGAGTTGGCGCATAGGCGGAACCAGATGCGGCCCAGGGCCTCCTCCAGACCCTTTTCCTTGTACCTGCCGGACCGGAGGGCCGCCTGCTTTACCCGGAGCAGCCAAGCTTCCGCGTGGTCAAATTCGGCAACGGATCTCATCCTCCGCCCCAGGCCGACGCGTTGATGGAAATTTAGGGTCTCCGGATCCGGATCGATTCCAATCTTCCGGAGTTGACGGGCGATCAGCATCCCCGCCTGCGCATCCATGGTTTCGCCGTGCAGAGCGGTAACGCTCTCCCCGTGGTCTCGCCGGTAAAGCCCGATGCGGCCGATGTTGTCCAGAGGGAAGTGATCGGCAGACCGCAACCAAAGATCGAGATCCTCCGCGCGGCCGAAAGCCGGGTCATAGCGCAAGCGATGTCGGTCCAACCAGGCCTTGCGCATGACCACCGTGGGGTGGCTGATCGGGTTGGCAAAGAGGAGAAAAGCCGTAACGCATTCCGCCCCCGTCGGGCACCGGGTCGTCCCCGCCATCTCCGGCACACCGAAGGATTTCATCCAGGTTCCGCAAACGCCGACTTCGGGGTGGTCGTCCAGATAACGGACCTGCCATTCCAGGCGCCGGTGGACGCTGATGTCATCGGCATCCATGCGGGCAACGAATTCGCAGTCGATCATGTCCAGACCCCGGTTGAGGGACGCCGCCAAACCCATATTTTTCTCGTTCCGCACCAGGCGGAGCCGCGGGTCCTTGTATGCATGGAGGAGCCGCCATGACTCGTCGCGGGAGGCGTCGTCGATGACCAGAAACTCGAAATCGCGGTAGGTCTGGTTCAGGATGCTCCGGACGGCCTCATCGAGGAAGGCCTCTCCGTTGTAAACGGACATGAGGACGCTAACGCGCGGCACGAGGCGCCACCTCCGCCCAGATTTCCCCCCAGCGGAAGATCACTTCATGGACCTCCAAACCGGCCACTTCCATTTCTTTTCGAAACGTCTCTTCCGTATACTCCACAAAATGGGTCGGATCGCTGAAATGGGCCAGACCCAGCTCCCGCCTCAGAGGAACGCACCAGTCCCGCGTTTCCGCCGGGACGCGCAGGAGGAATTTTGCGGGTTTTGCCTGAAGCAAAAGATTTTTCAGGAACGCCTGCCGGTCTTCGATATGTTCGAGCACGTTGGACAGGACAATGACGTCGAAGGGATCGGACGGCAGGAAGCGGGTGGCGTCGGCCTCGACAAAGTCGATCCCCGAATCGCCGAAGCGGGACCGGGCGAGACGGATGTTCTCCCCGTCGATGTCGATCGCCGTGACGACCGCACCCGCGTCGGACAGGCTTTTGGCCACGGCTCCGTATCCGCACCCCACGTCCAGGACTTTTTCACCCAGCCGGATACGCTGGCAGAAGAAATCGTGATATCCAATGAGGCGGTGCTTGGGATGGATGCCCCCGCCGTAACGAAGCGCCGCCTCGTCAATCCGGAGTTGAACCAGATCCTGCAACCGGAAGAGCTCCTCCAGGGCCGCCTTCGCATCCGTTCCCGATGCGGTTTCGCAGCATAGGGCGCAGAGGTTCCGTCGAGTCCCCGGCGTCAGGCGGCGGCACAGGGTCACCAATATCGTCCAGACCGTTTTCTTCAATTTTTCAAGGAGCACAACGCCTCA
The DNA here is from genome assembly GCA_002423465.1 of Syntrophaceae bacterium UBA6112. Classification (GTDB taxonomy): domain Bacteria; phylum Desulfobacterota; class Syntrophia; order Syntrophales; family UBA5619; genus UBA5619. The sequence goes on from DIWG01000083.1 coordinate 87,684, forward strand.
AAAAGCTCTCGATGGCGCGCAATCCAAGGCTTGAGATCGAAATGCGCGACCGACCGCCGCCGGGCAGCCGCCGAGAAGGCGGCATAATCCCCGGCGATCCGGATCACGGCCTCCGCCAGTTCCGGCCCCGCCGGAGGGTGATCCTTCTCCCAGTCGAGGGGCGCCGGGATGCCCACGCCCGCCTCCTCTCCCACCAACTCAGGCGTGCCGCCCGTCGCGGAATAGACGACAGGCAGTCCGCAGGCCATCGCCTCCACGACTACCCGCGGGCAGGGATCGTTGTACTTCGCGTGGACCAGGATGTCCGCCGACCGGTACAGGGAAACGGCCTCATCTTGCGTGTACGGACCCGAGCACTCTACCAGTGCCGATATCCCCTTTGCGGCGGCCAATTCCAGAACCTGCCGCCGGCAATCCTCCTCGGACGGCAGCCACCGGAGTCGTCCCGCGATCCTCAACCGGCAATCGACGCCTCTGCCGCGAATCAGGCCGAGGGCCTCGACAACGCTCTCCACCCGGTAAAATCCGTAATGAGTCCCCGTCACCAGGAGGGTGAGCGACGCCTCCACGGTCCGCGGCGGTCCCGGTGTGAAAGTTTCCGTATCCACGGGATTGTACAGGATCTCAGAGGGCCCCTTGCGCTCGTCCAGAAAACGATCGGAACTCATCTTTGAAAATCGGCTCTGGTAAAAAACATGGTCGGCGGCATGCACCAGCCGACGAGCGGGAACGTTGGCCCGGCGCCACCCCGGCCCGTGCCAGCCGGGATATGCGACCCCGTCCTGGTTAATGACAACCTTGGCCCCGGCCCTGCGGGCGAACCGCGTCATGAACGCGGGCGAATCCGGCAGGAAGAGGCCGGCGAATCCCGGCCCCACACGCGGAAGCGCACTACTGACAAGGTACAGCAGGTTGGGCTTCACCGGGGTGTTTGGGAAATGACGAGCCAGGTCGCCGCACTTTACCAGGCCGCCGCCGATCCGCCGGATTGCGGCGGGAAGATCGTCAAATCCGTAAAACACATGGATGTCGTTAAGACATTGCTGAGCGGACTCCCATCTTTTTTTTTCACGGGCATATGACGGTTTCCACTGCTTCCCGACAAACTCAATGGCATTTTGGATGGGATTATCGGACATATATTATTTCAGCAGGGCGGCCGGTTTCATGAGAATCGTCCCGCGTCGTCCATCTGCAATGTCTTTCTCATCATCTCCGCATGCTGCCGGGCGATGACCCCGGTGGCGTAATGGGTTTCGACGGTCCGCCTCCCCTGCCGGCCCTCTTCCTCCAGGTCAATTCGTTTGCTTAGGATGGACTCGATCTCCCGATGCCAATCGGCGAGTTCCGCGCACATCCTCACACCTTTGCCCATAGACCGTTGGCACACCGTCACGTAACTGGGCTGGGGACTGGCCAGGACGAAACAGCCGCAGGCCATGGGGAGAGTGATTTTCCATTCCGTGTGTCCCCAGTTATAGGTATTGTCCAGGAACCTTGGGGAGATGAAGACATCGCCGCCGGCATAGACCTCCAGCAACTGCGCGACCGATCGGAACGGGATGATCTCATGCTCCAGGCCGGCCAGGAGATCCTTAACCCGCTGCCGGTACGGTTCGAAGCATCGCTCCACGCCGGACCATTCGTCCGTGACGAGGACGAGGCGCAGAAGCTTCGCATAAGCTTTCAGGACGGATTCGATTCTGAGCAGATCGAAGACCTTGCAGGAGGCGCCGCTCCAGAGGAGGGTCAGACGGTTTCGCTTCAAACAGGATCGGACCGGCGGAACCAGGTCCATTTTTACATTGTCGGGGATCCACTCCACGCGATCGTGATAAGCCCGGCATTTCCCTGCAATGTATTCCGAGTCGGCGATCACCGCATCGGCCGTTTCCATCATGGCCAGGGCGTCCTGCCGCTGCGCCTCCGTCGGCGCCATCCCCTCGTAGTAGAACGTCCCTTCCGCCGGGGTGAGGTAATCGACATTGGCGTCGAAAAGAATCTTCACACCCCGCCGCTTCAGGCGACGGGCCAAGGCAAGGCAGGAATCTCCCATGGACTTGAGGAAAACGACGGCATCGTACCGATGCCAAGGCCTGAACAATTCATAATGAAGACCCGCTTCGTTCCGATTGACCGCATCGGCGATCCATCCGAAGCGCATGAAGCCCATGGGAGAATCGGAGGGACAACCGCGGATGAGGTTCAGGAACCCGCACTCGCAAACAATTGCACCCCGCAGTCCCGGAAACCTGCCGTCAATGACAAAACCGATGCGGAACTTCGAAGCGGTCACCAGGCGTGTCTCAGTGGAAACAAAACGTCATCCGGCGTCATGATCCGCAAAGCATCGGTTGAATAACCGACAGATATTCCATACACATGCGGTCTCCGGATGGCATGTCGGCAAACAATCGGTCCCGCAGTCTGGGATAGTCATCCCGAACCTCTTCAATGGCCTTCCCAACATCGTCCCGGAATCCGAGGCCGTATCGCAGCCCCGCCTCGACGATGCCGCCGCCGTCCTCGTGATAAAGAAGGGGCAATCCGCACTGGGCTCCCTCGACGTGGTGCATCCCGCAAGGTTCCCAGCGGCTGGCCGTCAGGTATACGTGACACATTTTCAGGAGATCCGCCAATTCTCGCCCTGACTTCGGCGGATATGTCTTCGCCCGTTTCCAATGGATGGATTCCGGCCACTGCCCAATCACCCAGAATTCCACATCCTTCAACCTGCCGGCCTCGATCAGACCGTCGACCTGTTCATAGATATCAAATCCTTTCAGGGGATGATTCGACCAGTGGTGCGTCACGAGCCGCAGGCAATCGCCTTGTCGGAGGGGACGGTTGCCTACGGGATGAAAGAACGTAGGATCGGCGCCGTTGTATATGCACCGATGGGGTTTTGTCGTGTCGAACCACCTTTGCGCATGGTAATCGCGGAGCCACTGCGAGATGAAGACCGTGTGATCGGCAAGGACGTTGGCCTCGGCGAGGAGCCCGTCCATGAAGGGCGTCGCCTTGCGTTGATCGCACTCGTTGATGCGGTGGAGGATCTTGGCCCCGGGATTCGCCCTTTTGTAGGCGGCTATTTCGGCACAGCCGAAGGCCTTGTTCTCCAGGTCGTCCCTCGGATCGATGAGGACAATCACATCCGTCGGACGCTTCAGGTCATAGCGAACAGAGTACCCCCGCCATTTCAGGTAGGCCTCCATCTGGTTGACGAAAGCCCCGCTGCCACCCCAGGGACCTTTGCTGGGACGCATGTTGAAGGCTACGGTTGCGATACGTGTCTTGTGAAAACAAGCGAATGGCATGGACAGCTCACTTTTGGATTACTTGCAGCGAAGGGAGAAAATTCCGGATGTCCTTCCGCACCAACTCGCCGCGTTGGTACTTCTCCCGCTTCCATCCCGAAAGCGGGCGCCGACCCATTACTGTCTGGAGACGGGTCTTCAGCTTCCGGAGAACGGTCGCGGATCTGCTCTCACTGACGTTCAACCTCCCGCCGATCGCCTCATTCGCGCTCACGCGCTCCCGGCTGCTCCTCGGCAGGAAACAGGTGTGGAGACAGCGGAAACAGGATTCATCCCAGGAGGTTTGCTGATGGAAATCCAACCTGCGGGAGGCGTCATACCCCTTCTTAAAACGGATGTTGTCCCCGTGCAGCCGCTGACCGCTGGCCTCCCAGGATTCAATCATATTAAAGTTATACAGTTTTGTCATGCTCCGGCACGGCGGCGCGAGAAAACCCGAAGCATAGCCCTCTACCCGGTTGATCTCCGTACAATTCAGGACATTCCCGAAGACGACCCACCAATCGGCAAAAGCTCCGCCAAGCAGCATGCCCCTCAGTTTCGCCAGACCGGCGGGATCATAGATCTCATCTCCGTCCACCCCAAAGACCCATGCCATCTCCCCCATGAAAGGAACGAGGAAGGACTGGGATTCGACGGGATCATCGATCCGATGAACTTCAAGCCTGTCCGTATACTCCTCCTTCAACCTGCCGAGGATGCCCGCGGTGCCGTCCTGGGATTGGTGATCCGCAACAATGAGGCGGTCACAGAAGGGAATGGCGTTTCTGAGCGCCCATTCCACGTGGACATCCTCGTTGCGGACCAGACTGATACCGATAATCTGCATGGTTGGGACCGGCAAATCCTTAAACCGGACATCTTCCTGCGTTCCCACCGCAATCAACATCGCCAGCCGTCAGATCCAACTCAGGTCGACTTGGCGAAGCCCTTTTTGTTGTATGAGGTGGCGTATCTCATCGGTTTCTTCCTTCAGCGAGGGAATTCTATCGTCGTGGGTTTCAACGAAGGCGTGATCGATTAGGTCAATCACGCCTTCATCGATGAGCTTCTTCAGAATGCGCGGTTCCAGACCCTCGACGTCCATCTTGAGGAGACGCACCCTCCGACCCAGCCCTTTGATGAAATCAGCAAGATCCACAAGCTCCACCTCGACATAGGTGTCGGTTCGAATATTCGATTTGACGGAAAGGAGTGACGACCCCGTGGACCAGTATACGGGATCCGCCGCTGCATGCTCGTGGAGGTACAGCCGGGCGCTCCCATCCCGGTCCGCTACCGCTTTCTGAATGCATGTGACGTGTGGCGTCTTTTCGAACCGGCAACGCAAAACCCGAAAGGCTTCCGGATTCGGTTCAAAGGCGTAGACGATGGATCCTCGACGCGCGAGTATCCTTGTCACCTCTCCGACATTCGCACCGCAGTCAATGGTCACATCGCCCTTGCGCAGACGGACGGCTCCGATCTTTTTTTGCCATGGGCTGGCGGGTTCGCCGAACAGGCAACGCACAAGCATTACCCCGGCAGATACCAGTCGCTTCAGAAACATAACAGGTTTACCGGTCACGCCGACCCCCCACTCATCACTGTGATAAGGATCTCTTTTCTCCCGGTGGTTTGAAAAATTCACAAGACTCATAACACTCTGCGCTACAGAGGCTTTTTCCAAACCCCCTTTTCGATTTCAATCATTCCCGACATTGCCTCGATCATCGGAATACCGGCCTTCAGATGAATATCGATGTCTCTTGCGGATTCATTGAACGGACTTTCCTCGAAAATCAATCCCCCAGGCTGCAAGTGATCAATAAATAAGCGAACCGTGACTTGGTAGTTGGGGATATGTTCCAACACATGAAATGCAATAATTGCATCGTGGAGTTGCCCCTAATTGGCCGGACACGGTTCCAACTTAAGTTGGTTTCTCCTATACTCCAGAGGAGACTTCATTTTCAACCCCTTGTGGGGATGATATTCGTTGTAATCCTGTAACCATCTCGGGATCTTTTCTAAAACGGTCTTGGCATCGTGCAAAGGGTTCATATGCACATAATCCCGCTTGAAGGTCTTGACGAACGACTCCGCCATCCCGTTGGACTCCGGGCTGTAATAAGGGGTCGTGCAGACCTCCATCCCCATCATCCGTGCAAAGTTCTGCGTTTCATGGGCCACGTATGCCGGTCCGTTGTCGCTAAGCCACTGGATCTTTTCCGGAACCCGATCCACAAGGCCGAATCGGGCCTCGATCGCTTCTGCAATCAGATCCCGGACCATGTCCCCGGAGATGCCCCCCGTTGTGGCCACGTAGCTCATAATCTCCCGGTCGCAACAGTCCATGCTAAAGGCCACCCGAATCCGTTCCCCGTTCCAGCAGGCAATCTCAAAGGCATCCGAACACCAGCGAAGATTGCTCCGGATCATCTGAACGGTACCGTCATGGACTCTCACGGGCCTTCCCGTATACCGCTGCAAAATAAGACCGTTCTTCTTCATGATGCGGTAGACCCGCTTGTGATTCACTGTTTCGTTTCCAAGCTGTCGGTTAAGAAGCGCCGTCACTCTCCGATATCCATAGGTAGCCCGATCATCCACAATCTTCCGGATCAGGGGAAGATATTGATCATCCTGTACTTTATGGTAAAAATGTTTGCCGTTCTGTCGTTTATTCATGCGCTTCTCATACTGGTGAGTTCGGGAAACCCCCATCGTTTCGGCAATCGCCTTCACTGGATATCGTCCTTCCCCAACAAGGGAACCCGCGATATCAGTTTTTTTTCGCGGGCTATCCGAACCGCATCCTTCAGGATCTCCACTTCCATCGTCTTGCGGCCCAACAGCCTCTCCAGTTCACGAATCCTGAACCGCAGCTCCTTCGCCTCTGAAACGGGGACCACCGCTTCACCGGCGCCAACGGCAGAAAGTGCTCCATCATGCATCAATCTGCGCCACGTAAACAGCTGGTTCGGATGCAACCCGTACTTGCGGGCTACTGCTGATATGCTCATCCCTGGCTGCTCGGTCTCTTCGACGATTGCCTTCTTCTCATTAGCTGACCATCGCCGCCGACGTTGCACCGATGTAATGATTTCAACCGGTCCCATCGACACCTTCTTTCTGGTTGTAGTAATATCACTATATCTATTCCTACAACTTATTTCCAAATTTCAGGTGTCCGGTCAAAAGGGGGGCTACTCCACATCGTAGGTCCCAGAAATCGCCCGGATGGGATCGAACCTGCCGTCATGGAAGGGAGGAATTTCGGTCACGTTCGCCAATCCGCTCCGCTTTGCGCGAAAATGGATGAAGTCTGCCTGAATCCTCCCGATTTCCAGAAAATCGACGTCGATTCCCCGCTTCGCAAGATAGATGGTGTTGCATCCCGCACCCGCGCCGTAATCGAGGACACGTCCTCCCTGGATCATATCCAATTTCGGCCAATGGTTGTGCGCGGCGTTGTTAAAAATATAACTGGCGCTGCAGCGATAGAACCAGACCAACTCCTCGTATCCTTTGGGATCGTACCAGCGGAATTCGCTTTCATGATGCATTTCCGGATATCGCAGGATGCGTCGCCGGAACTGCTCATCTCCCAACCCTGTGTACGCCTTGAGATCCTCCAGCATTTCCCGGTGTTCGGGATCACTCATCCAATGATCCAACATGCTCTCCGGCGCACCATCGGAAGATAGCTCGACAATTCGCAGGAAAGGAAAGAAGTGACGATGAAAAAGACGCCATACCCTACCCGTCAGCGGGTAGCTGGCGTGCATCATTTTCTTAACCGCATGATCGAACCTGTATTTCATAGAATCCTGAATCCTCTCATCAGCGGCTTGGTTTGCACCAACGTTGCTCGAAAAACGGAGACGATGAAATGCACTCCTAGTATGATTAGTGACTTAATCTTTTCGAAGACACGAGTGGAATATCGCTGGTATCCTCGCCATTCCAGCCCGAAATGCGGCCAACCTTCTCCCTCTCTCCATGGCGGACAAATGGCCAAGAATGCGTTTTACGAGCACCGGATTTTGCCACTCAACGTCACTCTCTTCTAAGGTGCCCCTCCACAAAGAATAAATATGTTCATCACCGCGAACAAGCTGAAATCCGTTCTTCCGCATCACGCACGACAGATTTTCCAAAGTGTAACTGTAGGGATGAAAAACGTTGAATAACTTCATAGGATCGGACATTTCTGGTCCGACTTGCAGGGAACCTGGCACCTCAATGAACAGTAATCCCCCATCATGGAGCAACTTTCTGAGACGGGCGAGCTCATCACTCGGTTGAAGCATATGTTCGAAAACATGCCGGAGGATGACAAGATCATAGCGATCCTCCTGCCTCAAGGCCTCTATTGTTCCTCCGCACCTTAGATCCAAGCCTGTAAAATGGCGACCTGTTTCCAGCATTCGCTCGTCATAGTCATAACCGATTAGGCGCGCTCCGGAAGATTTAAGGGCATGAAGACCGGCACCATAGCTGCAACCGATTTCAAGGACATTCTTTCCGGAAAGATCCAAATTCTCAAGAATGTAGTGAGCGTACGGCTCAGCCCTTCGGACACTGAGGTCAAACCGACTCTGGCCGATGTCCAGTTGCCCCATCTGCATCCGCCAGAAGAGGTCGGAATAAGCGGTCGAATAGACGTTGTCCTCCCAGCGGGGATTGACCCGAATCAGCCCGCAATGCATGCAAAGGACGGATGGACACGGCAGTCCCCACCTGTCTATGCTAGCAAGAAGGATATCCCTGTCCGAGCGCTTGCAAAGGCAAGGAATCTCATGCAATGGTTCCCGGCCGATGATCTCTTCAATGATGCGTTGTCTCGCCTTATCCCGTACCGGCTCCTTGAGATAATCATGGAAGGAGCCTAATCGAGAGTAGCGTTTGCCAAGAAACGGTCTTTTCATCATAAAGCCATTAATGGGTGACGGTTTTCGCTGAGGGACAAGATGACGTTGATAGGACATCTTGCATGACCGTAAACAATCTTTTGTGAAAACCATTGATATCCAGAGCCCGGATGGAGGTGCGTCTTGCCGACTCACCCATGGCCATCCTCCGCGCTGCATTGTCCATCAAAGAATGCACAGCAGCGGCAAGGGCCTCCGGCTCCCCTGGTCGAACCATGAGGCAATTTGCTCCATCGATGAACGGATAGCCTTCCTTATTGGCCCCCACCGGATTGGCAACGACTGCCTTGCCCATAGACATGGCCTGGAGAAGCACCGTCGTGGCGCCGGAATAGGTGTTGTCCCGAACCGGAAGAGCTAGTAATTGACACCTCGCCATGTAGCCACGGATCTCTCCCATGGGCCTGTCGATGAGGACCTCCACATTGGCAGGTGAATCTGCCAGCGTTGCTGCAATGGAACGGGAGGTAATGATACGGAATGAGAGCGACGGCAATTTTGTTGCCACATTAAGAAGCGTTTTAAAATCGCGGAAAGGATCGGCACCAATGCTCAAAACATCGACATCCTGAACGGTATCGATGGGCATGAAATAGCCGGTATCGACACCATCGCATATAAATTCGACATTCGTCAATCCGTAATTGTTTCTGAGCGTATCCGCCTGTGTCTTGCTCAGGCTGATGATTTTTTCCAGGCGACCGAATTCGGCAAGATGACGCGGCAATCTGGATTTATTCCTGAACTGTTCAAACTTCTCAGGCAGCCCCATCGCAATGTAAACAGTTGGTACGCGCGGCAGCAATCCTGTTCGTCTCATGTTGATAAGGGGAAACATTAGCCGATCGGAATAGACAAACAGGAGTCTTGTCGATGCGCATGAGGACCTGTGCGGCAGAACCCATTCGAGCGCACCTCCGTAAGTGCCAATGGTCTTAATGAACAGCCTATAAATTTGCAGTGCTCGCCATGTAAAAAACGTCGGTGGTCGATAATCGCGGATATTGTCCGTAACATTCAATCCTTGTCGCGCGAGGTAATCCAAACCATAAAAAAGGTAACGCTCCGGGCGCGGTTTCCCCTCCATTACATCTTTGACGGCACCCAACCGGGTATCTGTAGGGGGAAGTATATAGACAACACCATTCTGAAAGGCATGAACATGATTTTCCTTGTAAACATGTCCTTGCAATGTCAAATCACCAAACCTTCGACGTTACTGAAAGTTTAATAATCAAATTATACACATTTTCAGGGTAAATTAAATTATAACTTTTCATTTCTGCAAGAATATTACATCAATATCTGACGCGTCCATTCATTAGGTAACGCATCAATCTGCTTCGGCAAATCGTTCGTGTTCAATCGAGGTAATGTAAGGTAATTATCACGTTGAAGATCAACAATTCCGACATTTGTTGTGAGACCAATTTTACAGCCATGGTTCCTTAGAACTAAAAGCAATGACTCATCATATCCTCCATGCGGATAGCACATAATCCAACGATCAGTTCGTACCCCAATTCTCTTTAAGAACTGGACTGCCGTCTCAATTTCACTGTCTCGAACCCTCGGATCCACAGCATTTAACCAGCAGTGACTATAACCATGGCTTCCAATGCACATACCATTTTCACGCATACTTATAATTTGACTCTCATTCATATACAATTCTCGTGCAAAGGACTCTTCGTCAGAGGTCACATATTTATTAAATAGATAATTGACAATGATAAGCCTCAGTTCTTCAGGTAATTCTCGTTGAAGTAAATGTTTTATAAAAATAATCTCTTTGGAATCATAACGACCATTAATTGCCAATCTATCCCAATAATCATCCCTGTTTTTTGTTTGAAATAATTTACCATTATTATCAATTAAACGAAATATATCTTCAATGATAATATTTTTATCTGAAACAGAAGCCAATATAAAATGGATTTTATTTACATCAAGTACACGATTTTCAAGTGTACATTTTGCCACTGGGAAAAAACAGCCTGGCAATTTTTCCCGAGATAAAATAGGAAACACGTTCATGTAATGATCAATGTATCCGTCATCAAACGTCAATAGCAGTGGTCGCGGTGGTAGTGCATCGAACTCACAGCACTCGATAACCGTTAACAATTCTTCACCACTAATCACATTATAATATTTTTTTATATAAGCGATCTGCGCCCTGAAATAATCTGTTTCCAATGCTTTGATATCGGGGTAACGCGACCGCCGAAGATCACGCACATAATGGTACATAATGATAGATAAGGTCATAATTAATTCAATTTCATAGCATGTAACATGAAAGAAGAAGATTGGAGTATAAGTGAAGTATTTTCATCTGCGAAGTTCTGTAAAGCAATCGATATATCTGTATGAATTCTGGGATGCTGCCTCTTGAAAAAAGGCAACACACCATGAACATGTATTGGATATAAATGAACAGTAATGAATCCCCGTTCTTTCAACAAGGCAATTAATTGAGCTGGTGTAAATTGATACCTGGTTGACACTCTGATCCCCGTTGATTCATGTTCAATATCAGGCTGCTGGGGAGGGGCTTTTTCTATTTCAGCCAGCTTATCAAGGCTCATTCCTGAGGCAATCGCAATGGCTTCCTTTAAAAGGAGATTTATTGAATCATTATTGATCTCTTCTAAAGTAAAGGAATTCGCTGATAATATATTGAACAGACGGTTTCGGGATCCCAAAACAAGTGATCCACCACAATTTATTGCATCGTAAGCCAAATCGAGAAATTTATTAAGTTCATCTGGCAGGATATATTCAATAAATCCATTAGCAGACAAGATATCGTATTGCCCTTTTTGAATATTATATTCAAAAAGGGACGAACAATGAAAATGAGCATTCACTAGTTTTTGTTGACTTGCCCGCCGCTTTGCAATTACGATCATTTCATCGGCGAAATCGATACCTGTCGCATCAATACCAGCACGAGCCATCTCACACACTAAATCACCCGATCCGCACCCGATATCAAGGCCATACCGTGTCTGACTGCGACTGTCGATTACCTTCATAACATAATTATTCCGCTGTTGAATTACATTAACCCTATTGCAATCAATCGCCTCAGCATTTCGACTCCATGTTTCTGCATTCTTCTTGAAATAATGCAATGTCTCCTTTTTTTGCTTGGCTATCATTGGTTTCTCTTTCTATGAGCGATATCTTCTCTAATCGCGATAAGTTCCCCTTCTAAACCCTTCATAATCTTCTACACACGCACTAACCAATCGCTCGCATGCCCTCCCATCGACTATACCAATTTCGTTTTGAACGATCGTGGCCCGCTGCTTTTGCCTATAATGAGGATGCTCAATTGCTTCTTGAATCAATCGTATTACTTCTTCACGTGAATTGGCCATGGGAATTGCGTCGTATGATTGCATTCTTCGAATATGGTAGATGTCTAGATAGTTTTTATAAATAGGCCCCATTAGCATCGCTTTATTCGGGGGAGGGAAATACCACATATTGATCGCAGGTTTATCAAACAGACATGCTTCAATTGAGATTGTTGAAAACTGGTTGATAACGACATCACAACTATTTAACACTTTATTTAATTCATCCTCCTCAATCTGCAACACTTCATAATCATGCGACCCAACCTTATAATAAGGATCACCGATACTTACATAGACATTCGGAATCGATCTTGCATATGTCAGTAACGGATTCATATATACAGATTGCATCATATTTTTATTCGGATAAATGCGAAGGATCAGCTGGATGGATTCACCCGCAGCAACAAGTTGCCGGAAGATGGATAGCATTTCAAAATAATGAAAAGGAAATATGAAGCCTGCAAAAAGGATAGTTTTCCGGGATAAATCGAGTCCGATAGACTGCAGAAAAGAATGCCTTTCGTCTTTAGAAAGTCGTGGCATTGCATTATACCTCAGCGAACCAATTGCCGTAATTCTTTCGCTTTTTATACCTTGTAACTTCTTCGCATCTTCTATCATGCTCGGTCCCCAAACCAATAGGCGCCGAACAGGTATTCCTCGGTAACCTTTAGAGGATAAATTATCGTAATTCCCCACAAAATGCACTATAGGCAACTTACGTTCCAAGGCCCACCAAGTTGCAAGTCCCTCCAATTCTGAATCTACAGTTCCTACACCCAAAAGTAACAGTTGGTTAATTTCACGAGAAGAAATAGCAGCTATTTGAATATTGTTATACAAACGCCGCTCTAACTCTATTACGCTTCTAACTACCCACTCTTTTCTCGCCATAATACGACAAAAGCTTACATGAATCCTTTCCTCAACCGACATAGCCCACCATGGTTTTAAAAAAATTGCTCGTCCTATATCAGAGGAAGGATACAATCGCCTAATCAATCTACATGTGCCGAGAAGCCAAGCTGAATTATTCCTTGGTAATGTAAATTCAATTCCCTCATAGTCTGCTCCATCAATTCGAGATATAAGATTTTCATAATCTTTTCGAATTAAAAAAGTAATATTCACCCCAACCGCTTGAAACGCTTCCACAACAAATTTCTGGTGTAAATGGTTTGTAGACCCTTTTCCAAGCAATCCGATTGCTAATTTATATCTAATTCCCATTATGCTAAACAATCACTCAAATTTCATAAAGCCGGAGGGATGGAATACGTGAACCACTCAAAAGCGGTTGGAACAGAAACCGCCTGAAGGCAGCTATCTTTCAAACATCCTTGGTTGATTCAGACGCAGGTTTTACCGCTCCTGCTGTCAATGCTCTCGGACCTTCTCATCATGCCATAAACTTTGAACAGTTTATAGCCAGGTGGCTTTCTATATTCCCGGAATTGTCAAATCCTGTAAGTCTTCCTGCCTCTCTGCATCGGATCCAATATGGCGGTTTCCTACGGAAACTGATGGGAGACCTTTGATTTTTTCAAAATTGTGTTTTTGCCCTTTTCTCTACCCGACTTTTCAAAAAATCGGAACTGAGTAGCGAAGATTACCAAAACATGCCGATCAACTTTTCCGTTATGGCAACACCGTTTACCTCAAATTGGTCGGTTATGGGAGCCGTTTCATGGCGATCCGCCCGCTGCTCCGCGTCCGGGCAGACCTCTCCCTATATTTACACCGTTCCGAGGATTCTACCCCCTCGGAACAGATTGAAGGCCATTTGCCGGAAAAGTCCATCCAGTGCATTTTTGACAATCCTGGTAAACCGTGCTCGGAAAGCCCGGCTGTACAGGTGGCTTAACCCGAAGTACTGCTCCACGATGTAACGCTTCTTTGAGATCCCTTTGTTCCGCTCTTTCTCATAATCGGTCAATTTCGTTGACTTTGTGTCCCTCCTCATGATTCCATCCGCGATACCGTTCATGTGGAGGAAGTCCCGGTTGGGCTCGCCATAATACCCCTTGTCGGCATAAACTTTCCCAATGGGGTCTTCGGTATGGCAACTGGCGGCGATGCAATGGGGAAGATAAATCGTGTCACTGACCGAGGCCGGCGTCAGATCCGTGGAAAGAACAAGCCCATGATTGGTGTCCACGGCGGCATGTTCCTTTAAACCGTAATGTGGCTTTTCGTTCTTGATGATCCAATCCGAATCCAGATCACGGGAAAACTTGAGAAGATTCCCGCTTTTGTCCAACTTCCCTCCCGGAGTCTCTCTCTTCTCCCTTTGCTTTTGGATCTCCTCGTTGCTGATAGGATGGCTGGCGGATTGAACCAGACGGGCGTCCACGGCAACTCCTTCATTGATCGTCAACCCCTTCCGGGAGAACTGCTGAAGAACGTCGCTGTTGATCAGGTTCATCGCCTCCCTGGACAGCCGCCCCCGGAAACGGGAAAAAGTAGAATGGTCGGGTGAATGCTGATCGAAGGACAGTCCAATGAATTTCTTGAAAGAGATCCGGTCGTTGATCTGGTTTTCCAGCTCCGGGTCGGAATCGATCCTGTACCACTTCTGCAGGAGAAGCCCTTTCAGAAGTATCAGAGGAGGATAGGCGTCGGCCCCCTCGCGACTTGTCCCAATCGTATAATTCGACAGAAGAATCTCTTCCACCTGTGACCAGTTGATGACACTATTAATCTTTTCGAGTCTTTTGAGACTGCGGTTATGTTTCATGGATTTCAAAAGCGATGCTTCGGCGAAGGTCATATTCTGATCAATTTGTTTGTATCCCATATCCCCTCCGGTAAGAAATTTGATGGCGGAAATATGGCACAAATACGGAGATATGTCAAGTAATATTGAATATTTATTATGATTTTTCCTGAAATTTCTCATGCGATTTTCTTGCGGATCACTCACCCGAAAACCTCGGTTTGGTCTCCTCGTCGGGAACTCCCCCAAAGGGGTCTTCGATAAATGGCCGGGAGAGAGAAATTCGAGTTCTGCAAAGCTCTCGATGGCAGAATTTGTTTAAAGGTTGGTGGATATTGAAAATAAATACCTCACCAATCCCATCAACCGCCGTGGCCACCCCATTATATACAAATCTTTAATCAAACAATGCTTATATATAGTGTACTTTGTTTCTACTTCCATCCCACCTAATGTCTGGAATTAAAACTTCTTGCCTTGCTAAAATATTCTTTTTATATTTTGTTAGGTCTTTTAACATGATTTCTAGCTCTTTTTCAACATCATGTGTCGGTTTATACCCAAGGTTTAAAAGATTTTCATGATCAGGATTATAATAATGATCCTCCATCTCTTTACGTGGATTCTCGAGATTCCTTATCTCTACTTTCAACCCTAATTTAATAGCAACTTTTTGTACCTTTTTTGCAAGCTCCGTGATATCATAAACCTCTTCAAACTGATTAAATACCCTGTACTCTCCTTCTTTGGGAGGATTATTGATTGCGATAGTAAGACACTGCATTGAATCACGAAGAGGCAGGAAACCTCTTTTTTGTAAGCCCTTACCAAATGGAGTTAAGGGATGACCAATTACTGCTTCTGCGCAGAATCTATTCAGTGCCGTTCCGAAACTTTCATCGAAGTCGAATCTTGTCAATAATCTTTCATCATCACGCATCTCATCTATTCTTGTTCCAAAAACTACTCCCTGCATAATATCCGTAGATCGTATACCCCAAATTCGGCATGCAAACATGATATTGTGAGAATCATGCACTTTAGTTTGGTGGTACCAACTTCCTGCCTGTCTGGGAAAAGGCAATTTTTCCTTTCTTCCGCGATATTCAATCTCAAAAAACCCTTCAGGAATATCAATATTCGGAGTTCCATATTCGCCCATTGTCCCAAGCTTCACAAGATGTGCATTCGGACAAGCTTCTTTCATTGCATGGAGAATATTGAGCGTCCCGACAATATTATTTACTTGAGTAAAAACTGCATGATGAACATCGACCATACTATAAGGTGCAGAAGGCATTTCACCTAAATGAACTATTGCGTCCGGTTGAAATGAACGAATACAGTCCAACACAAAGTTATAATCTTGTAGGTTTCCCCTACGAAATTGAAGACCTGAATTGAAATTTTCTTTGAACGCTTCCAACCGCTCTGTCATTTCTTTGATCGGTGTTGCCGACTGAGAACCCCTTTCCGCAACCCAGTCACGCCTCATAAAATTATCGCATCCGCTTACTTCATGATTCCGCGCTGTCAAGTACATCGACAACGTCCAACCTAAATAGCCATCAATACCCGCAATAAAAACTTTCAATTCTCCTAACCTCCCATTATAGTTCTATTTTTTATCTTTCAGTTTATATGAGCACTTCTTTGATCCCTGTTCAACTAATATGCAATTTTCTTTTGTATGCTGTAATTATAATGCTTTAAAATGTTAACTATTTTAGATCCGGAATTACCATCTCCATATAAAAAGTCAGGTTGGTATGCCCCAACATTTATTTGCGCTAAGATGGCATCGGTAATTTCTCTTCCGTTGCTAGCGACATCGACAACATTTTTTCCACGTTCCCTACCAGACTGCCGGGAACCTATATTGACAGATGGAACACCCAAGAATGCTGCTTCGCGTACGCCTGAACTTGAATTGCCAATAATGCATGCGCAATTTTTCATAAGAGGAGCAAAAAGTTCTATCGGTAGACTTTTAAAAAAGTGAATATCATTGACATCTTTTCTTTCTCTGAACATTCTAATACCTTTAGATATCCCGTCCGATCCGGCATCCATATTTGGCCAGATCCAAATGGTACCTAACCGAAGAGTGCTGATTGCCTCAATCGTCTCATTGATATGTTTTAAATTATTAGCATATTCTGTTGTAACAGGATGCTGAATGACTACGAGATAAGGTTTACTGAGGTCAACAATAGCCCCAACACCTGTTGCTCTTTGCGCTTCCATAAGAGGGTTTATATCAGTCAAGTTCAATCTTGCAATTACATCAAGACTAGTTGCACCGACAGTAAAAATGGTCTCAGGCCGCTCTCCCATACGTTCGATACGCAGTGCAGCATCTTTCGTGGCAGGGAAGTGAATATGTGACAATTTCGTAATGGCGTGTCTGATGCTTTCGTCAATTGAACCGGAAACCTCCCCACCTTCGACATGGGCAACAGGAATATTCATATATACTGCCGACATAGCGATGGGCAAGCATTCGAATCGATCGGCTATGACAATTACAACTTCAGGTGACAGGTTCTCGAAAGCGGTGCTGAATTCAGTCACGGCCAATCCTGCTGATTTGGCCATAGTTACCGGATTCTCACCTTCTATAAGAAAATGAATGATTCGGTCTATCTTGACCCCCATGCCGATAATTGATTGAGATATATTGCCATATTTATGAAGAATTGCTCCGCCTCCCAGAATGAGTTGCAATTCCAATGCGGGATCGGCTCTGATAAGTTCGATAACTGATTTCATTTTTGCATAATTGCCGCGAGTTGTGATGATGAGACATATTTTTCGCTTTTTCAATTTATATCCTCCCATTTGATCATCATATCTTTGTGAATTGTTTTCGTAGCCTTTTTCCCTATGACTTTATCAACATCACATGGCGGGATACCCGTACCAGGCCTTTTGAAAGCAATTTTTGTATGCGTGATGGTTTCTCCTTCGACTATTTCATCGGCAGCTATAAGACTTTTTCTTGCCCATGCGATACTCTTCATTTCATTTCTTCCCGGTTTCTTTATTCCCGAACCCATACCCTCTTCAATTTCTCGGATCTGTTTTACCATCAGACAGAAGTCTTCGGGTCCGCATGATACTTTCCAATCTTGGGCATTAGGCACATTAAAATCAAGTGATATATGCTTTTCAATAATTGAGGCCCTTAGAGCTGCAGCCACTAATGGGAAATGATAGCCCTCCGTGTGATCCGAATACCCGACTATGATATTGAATTTTTTTCGTATGGATTCCATTGCCCGCAAATTCACATCCTGAGGAGGTGTCGGATACTGGGTAACACAGTGCAGCAGGGCAATATCTCGAACATCTACTTCCATAAATGTGTCCAGGGCTTGACTAATTTTTTTCATTGTATACATACCTGTTGAAAGTATGACAGGTTTGCCCCTTGATGCCACAAGTTTCAGGAATGACCAGTTATCAATTTCTCCTGATCCGATCTTATACACAGGTACATCAAGATCATCCAAACACTCCAAACTTTTTTTATCATGTGCCGTTGCAAAAAAAATGATGCCTCGACTTTCGCAATATGATTTTATTTTGTGAAAGGCTTCAAAAGGAAGCTCTTTGGTCTTCAATCTGCCTATCCATTCAAAAGACTCCTTTGAGATCAGTTCTTCGGTCCGATAAATTTGAAATTTTACTGCATCGGCCTTCGCTTCTACAGCCAGATCAACAAGTCTTTTTGCCTTCTCGAGACTGCCGAAATGTGACACTCCTGCTTCCGCTATTATAAACAGCGGGTGATGATCGCCGATCAAACGATCTGCAATACGAATGTTTTCAGAAAATTTATACATCATGCACCTTGATGCCATATGTTGTTTGGTTTACTTCATTCCATGTGTTGCAGTCGAACCTTTCCATTATGTATATACCACTCAGCCAAGTAGAGATCGTCGGGGGTATCAACATCCAGTGCGTAAGGTTCAGGAATGGGAACCGCAAGAGATGGTTGTGCAAAAACATTCTGTTGGTCAAGTAATGCCTGCGTCCTGGTAATGACAAGATTTCCGAAAATATAAAATCTTGGCTTCCGTTGTTTGTTGTAACATGTCGCCCTTTCCTTACTAAACCGGAAAGATACAATTCCATTCTCAACAATCCTTTGGTTATATGCATGATAATTGTGAGGAAAATCAGTAATCGTCTGCACGGAACCAGCAGATTGATTATCAAGTAATAGCTGGGCACATTTATCAATATGCTGTGGCAACAGAAAAGGGGACGTGGCTTGTAGAAGAGCAATCGCATGAGGAACATATCCCGTCTTAACCTTCATCAAATTTATCATATGCACAATGACATCAATAACAGGGCTGTCATCTTGCGCGAGTACTTTAGGCCTTTGCATCACGGGGATCTCTAACTTAGTGCAGACATCTCTGATCTCATTACTATCCGTTGAACATATGATCCTGTTCAATGATTTACTTTGTCTTGCTGCATGAATAACATAAGCAATCAAAGGGCGTTTTCCTAATAACGCAATATTCTTCGATGGTATTGATTTTGATCCACCTCGCGCTGGAATAAATCCAAGAATATCATCATTATCTGTAATCATCATCGGAATCTTTCCCTAATCTGAGAATGGCTTGTTGAGACCTGCGCAACTACATAAAACCAGCAATTATGTCATACCGGCGAAGACCGGTATCCAGTGTTATCAAGCACTTCCTGGATTCCGATTTTCTCCGGAATGACGAACAAGGGAGTTATGCAATAAAGCTTGATACCTTTGAAAAACGCCCCTACTTTGTCATTCCCGCGGAAGCGGGAATCCAGAAGGTCTTAAAAGGACTGGATTCCCGCTTCCGCAGGAATGACGATTTACCGAATTTCGGGAGAAATTCAAAGGTCTCAGCTCTTGCTTATTTTGACACGATGAGCCTTTTGCAGAACTCCGATTATCCCCCAAGCACGCCCCGGTTAAAGACAGTTAAAGAACTTTGGCTTTGACGTTGTGTGATTCAAAATTTGATGTTCAACAAAAATTATATTCTACCTTCAACATACGAGATCAGCCTTTCATATGCCTTATCAATTTTTTCTGAAACCGGCAACGCATCCCTTATCATTCTCAGGTAACCCTTTCCATGAATGATCTGAAACGTAGGTTGAAAATTTATATCATAGACCCACCCCATCTGAAAGAGTTTGTAGTCATTGATGCACTTCAACTGCCTCGTACTGACCTTGTTGCCTTGTTCTAACTCGTCCAAAACATTTTGCGAGGCACCAGGCAAATCAGGCAGATCCATTTGCACTATAGAGCTTCTTTCTTCACAAGCAACATAAAAGCATGTTGAAAACAGTTCAAGAATGTCCAGTTTGTCGGCATCCCTAAGTAACCGACTGTAAAATAGGCAATCAGGACTCTCATTTTCCGGAATACTCAAACGATTGTGATTAGAGATAGCCCTCATGATTAACTGTTTGGTCTTCTCATCCAGCGCAACCAAGGCATTCTCGCGTTGAAGCACTTTGACACTCAGATTTGCATGGTCTTCTGATTTACCGTCCACGAATGTCTGGTAATGCGCTATTTGCTCAAATCGACCAATATCGTGAAATAGGGCTATCACTTCCGCAATTCTCAGATCGTTTTCACTTAATGCCAGCTTTCTGCCGATATCCAGGATTTGCTTACAAACCCTTAGGGTATGATCTTCTTTCAGCTTTATCAGTTGCCGGAGGGCTGGATCAGATAAGCAGAATGATTGAACATATTGGGGAAACCAGCATTGCAGTTCATTAAGTATTTCACGCGAAAGACGGTGAATGTCCTGAAAGTTCATTATTTTTGAAAGAACTGTATGGTAATGGACATTGATCAGTTGTTTGGCTTATTTTCCCATCTCACTTTTGGCATGATAACATCTAAATTGATTTTATCTTTAAACTCAATTATTCTTTTCAACATACTATCCAGCAACACATTATCAAGTTTATGCGGCTGCAATCCCAAATCCAGCAACCTGGTATGTACTGGATTATAGTAATGTTCCTCGGCCTCTTTTCTCGGGTTTTGTATATTTTCTATTTTAACAGATAGTCCCATTTTTTCACCCTGTTCTTTAACTAGCGCAGCTAATTCGTTTACGCTGAAAACTTCAGTAAACTGGTTAAATACTCTGAATTCACCTTTTTCGGCTGGATTCAAAACCGCCAGCTCAATGCAACGTATTGTATCAATAATATTGATGTAACCTCGCGTTTGCCCCCCCTTCCCATAGGGAGTCACAGCCGTACCAGCAACGGCCTGGACACAAAACCTGTTCAAAGCTGTCCCAAAAACTTCATCATAATGGAAACTTGTACATAATAGTTCATGCCTTTTTGTTTCTTCTGTCTCGATACCATACACTGGACCTTGATTTAAGTCAGTAGCCTTTAGCCCCCAGACACGACAGCCAAATTCAATGTTATTGCTATCATGTATTTTTGTTAAATGATAGAAAGAGCCTGCCCGCTTAGGGAAAAGAACTCTATCTTTCCTTCCTTTATGCTCTATATTAATCCATCCTTCTTCTATATCAATGTTAGGCGTTCCGTATTCACCCATTGTCCCAAGTTTAATCAAATGAGAATTAGGGCAACTTCTTTTCATTGAAAACAGGACATTTAGAGTACCAACAACATTATTAACCTGGGTTTCTACGGCTTTTTCATTCCCGATCATTGAGAAAGGAGCTGAAGGTTGTTCCCCATAATGAACGATCACTTCTGGACGAAAATCTGCAAATACTTTCCCGACGAAACGATCGTTTGTAAGGTCTCCTATATAGATTTTTATTTCATTTCCACTAATATCTTTCCATACTTTTACTCTTTCATGTAAATTGGCGATTGGAATCAAAGGAGAAGCACCAACTTCCATCTCCCATTTTCTTTTAATGAAGTTGTCCACAACAGCCACTTCATTATTTCTATTAGAAAAATACATCGCTGTTGGCCAGCCCAAATAACCATCCCCACCTAATACTAAAATTTTCATCATTTTCCTCCTCAGTTTAGACTTTTTTCCATTGACATTTTTGAACAGTTACCTGATATTGCATCCACGCTTCTATCAACTCCAAATCACTTTTATAATCGGGATACAACGTTTTGACAGTATTGATATTTATATGGCTAATTATAGTGCTTCAATCATTTTTTTAATGGTGAACTCCTGTGTCATTCGCCATGCGTCTATGGTAGATCCTCCTATGTGAGGAGTGATTATAAGATTGTCGTGGTTAAGCGCATATTGAACCAAATGATTTGTATTAAGATGCTTTTGGAAACCCGGGTTGAATTCATCTTCCAATACGTCAAGAGCGGCGCCAGATAACTTTCCACGCCTCAAAGCATCCAGCAATGCATTATGATCAACGATTTCACCTCTAGATGTATTAACAAAGTAAGATCGCTCTTTAAAGCATCCGAAGACATTTTCATTAAAGAGATTTTCCGTCGTCAATTCATGTGGTACATGAACGGAAACTACATCACTTACTGAAACGAGTTCCTCTAACGTTTCTTTTTTTTCTGTGGAAGCGTCCGTCTTTTTGACATAAGGGTCATAATAGTTTACTTTCATACCGAAGCAAACACCATATTCAGCAACTTTTTTTCCTAATCGCCCATATCCCACTACACCCAAACTCATATTTGACAGCATCATCCTTCCACCGAACGGCCAGCGCTCCCAATGACCATTCAGCACTGATCGATAAGCAGGACAAATGTTCCTCGTAACAGCAATGATGAGCCCCCATGCCAATTCAGCCGTTGATGTAATTCTATCCAAAATTTCGTGATGACCTTTTAACGTAACGACTTTTATTCCCATTTTGTGTGCATATTGAACATCAATGTGAGGATGTCCCGTAGTATTAGAACCGATTACTTTCAAATAAGAACTGGTGTCGATCTTTTTTTTACCAAAAAAGTATCCCAGCGGAACAATAATTGCGTCAGCTTTTTGTAGAATCTCTGCTTTATCGCATGAAGGATCAGGTATTTGAATTAGCTGAAAGTATGATTCCAATAATCTGATGTTTTCTGGCAAATAGTTAAGTATATCATAATAAATTAGAATGGGTTTCACTTGACTTCCCTCTTTCTATTCGGCACTGTATTTTCTACTCCCGCCCCTTGAGTTTGGAGTCAGGAAACTATTTGATCACAGAAACTCTATTGCATCACCCTATATATTTTTTCCGCCATTGAAGCAAAGGGCGCATTACTCCCCCAAAACCTTCAGCGTAGTCACCCCTTGCTGATCCCCCTTCAATAGTATCATAGATCATGAAAGCAACCGCATCGACAGCCCAACAATAACGAAGTTTCTTCCCGCGCGAAGCAAATATCCCAATGGTCACGAGGTATTCACCTTCAGCAAAAATATTCCCAGGGATATCGATCTCTGTTTCATAGCAACCCTTTTGATGATGAATGTGCTCTACTGGTTCAACCGCCGTAAATGCACAAACGCCTTGGGTATGAAAATTTACAGCGCATCTGAATCTCAGTTCTGCAACTGAGATTTCGTAGAAAATACGGATCTTTATTTTATTTCTGATATCAAGGGAACCGGTGGGTTGGCCATTCATGTCCAAAATTGAAATTGATCTCAACTTGATTCCATGTTCACCCGGTGCGTCTTTTTCCGCCCATTCCCGAACCGCCGATGATCCGAGGGAGCGAGCCACGTAACGTGAAACGACATCCTCTGCGTCCCCTTCCATAGTAATCCGTCCCTTATCGAGCAATATTGCTTTGGAGCAAAGCCGAGTAATAGCGGGCATATTATGCGAGACAAACAGGATCGTTCGTCCACTTTCGCTCACATCTTGCATTTTGCCCAAACATTTTTTTTGGAATTCCATGTCCCCCACTGCCAAAACCTCATCAACAAGGAGGATTTCCGGTTCCATATGCGCGGCCACTGCAAAAGCTAAGCGGACATACATACCACTCGAATAGCGTTTTACCGGTGTTTCAATAAATTTTTCCATTTCTGAGAATGCGACAATTTCATCCAGCTTACGATCGACCTCTTTTTTTTTCATACCTAGAATGGTGCCGTTCATATATATATTTTCACGTCCCGTGAGTTCCGGATGGAAACCGGTACCGACTTCCAACAAAGATCCGACACGTCCATTGATGATCGCTTCACCATGGGTCGGTGCCGTTATTCGTCCCAAGATCTTAAGCAGCGTTGATTTTCCCGCCCCGTTTCTTCCAATAACTCCCAATACTTCACCTTGATGAACACTAAAAGTAATATCCTTTAGAGCCCATAGCTTATTGCCGTCCTGATATGTATTTGTATTTGCCTTAATTTTACCCATATAGTCTAAAGGATTACGCCCACGGATACGATGCCACCAATATGTGATTTCCTCGTGTAGAGCGCGCCGATCAAAAACACCGAGAGTGAACAACTTAGACAACCCCATAGCATGAATGGCAGGTTCTGACATATCTAACACGTTAACCCTTTAAATAGTGTCTACAAACGTCCGCTGAACCCGGTTGAACATGATCAGGCCGGTCAAAAGCAGGATCCATCCCGATGCGACCCCGATCCCGAGATACAGCCAATCCGCACGCCCCATGCCGAAAAACATGAAGCGAAAAGCTTCCACAAGCCCTGCCATCGGATTCATTGCCATAGCAATATTCCACCCCGGGGAA
This sequence comes from Syntrophaceae bacterium UBA6112, assembly GCA_002423465.1. Lineage (GTDB taxonomy): Bacteria > Desulfobacterota > Syntrophia > Syntrophales > UBA5619 > UBA5619. The sequence continues at coordinate 111,751 of DIWG01000083.1, forward strand.
ACAACCAGACTTGCCGGATATACGACGGGTGTCGCATACATCCACAACTGCGACAGGAAAGGCAGGGCAAAGCGCAGATCCCGGTACTTTGTTGTTAAAGCTGAAAGCCACAATCCCACTCCAAGCCCGACGACTGCTGTCTGAAGGATCAGCAGCGGCAACGCCGCGATCCAGACACTCGGATGTATCGTCGTAACCGGACCAAAGAAGAAATAAACGTAAAAAACCAGAAAAACAAATAAATTCAGGCCAAATTGAGCCAGATTGCTGATCACTATGGATAACGGCAGAATAAGCCTTGGGAAATAGACCTTGCTTAGTACGCTCGCATTGCCGATCAGAGATCCCGCCACACCGTTCATGACACCCTGGAAATAACTCCACAGGACCATCCCCGCCATGTAAAAGAGAATGGGAGGAATTCCGTCGGTGCCGATCTTGGCGATATGACCAAAGATCACCGTGAAAACAATCGTGGTCGCCAACGGTTGGATGATGAACCACAGGGGTCCAAGGATACTCTGCTTGTAGACCGCGCTGAAATCCCGCACCACAAGAAGCCACAGCAGATCGCGATAATCCAGGAGCTCCCGCCAGGGGATGCGCCACCAGGGTTGATTTGCTCGTATGATTGTCTGTTGCATGTTTCCTATAGTAGGTTGTTAAATAACTCTTTCATCTGATGTCAATGGTAATCTAAAACTGTAC
>DIWG01000058.1 GCA_002423465.1 Syntrophaceae bacterium UBA6112
TTGCATACAAGAATGTTCACCGCATCGTCTCCCGGGGCTACGACACGACGGAGCTGGTGGAGCAGGGGTATGGTCTGACCGATGTTCTTTTCGTCGACTTTCAGGCGCGGATTCCGCTTGTGGAGGAAGACCAGATGCTCAACTACATCATGGTCTGCATGCTGGAGGACGGTTTATCCTCGCCGGCGAACATTGCCCGGATCGTGGCGGGGGGCAAGACCATTTTGACCCAGGCCGCCGGTTCTTCGATCCTCGCTTTCGGTCACGCCTATGGCGCGTATCAGGAGATCGGGAAGCTGATGGACGGCATTTTGGCCCGGCAGGCGAAGGAGGGCAAACCGCTGGCCGAGGTGGTTGAGGCGGTGGTCGGAACGAAACTGAACGACCCCGCGTTGGGCGTTTCCGGCCTGATGCTGAAGGACCCGATGGCGAAGCGGATGATCGCCCGGGCCGAGAAGCTGGGGGTGGCGGGCAAGTATGTTTCGTTGATGAAGGAGATCGTGAAGGCGGCGCAGAAGCTGAGCAAGGAGCCGGTGGACATTGATCTTCTGGGCGCCACCGGCGCGGTGATGTTTGACATCGGCTTTACGCCCGAGGCCACCTGGGGGATTCTGGCGGTGACCCGAGCATTCGCCACCGGCGCCCACTACTGCGAGGAGATCGAACGGGAGGCGCCCGTTCGCCTCGGTCAGACGCTGACGCCGAAGGAGTGGTACGACGGACCGGCGGACCGGCAGGTTCCGACGCTGGAAGAGAGAAAGAAGGTTGCCAAGGCGATGGAGGCGCAGACGCCCGAGGAGTGGAAGCAGACCTTTCTGGAGCGGCAGAAGATCAAGGGTTCCGGATGGGCGATCGTGGAAGAGATCGACGATCCCAAACGGAAAATCTGACGGCGCGATGTTCCTCTACGCAATATCATGAAAAGCCTGCCGGGACGGGTGACTTTCCCGGCAGGCTTTTCTGATGGTGGGGATTATAGGCAAATCAAAAAACTGATCAGCCCAGGATTTTCTCAGGTGACTTTACCCATGTTTACTGTTGTGCGAACGGCTGCGCTTATACCAGCGAGACATCAATTCCATCGCCAGCCAGGAAGCCGTGGCGCAGACCAGCAGTACAATTTGTAAACTCTGCCAACCCCATCGGTCGACAATCAGTGCGCAAAGCGTCGGTGAAGCTGCATTGACGATTAAGATTGGTGTCGCAATGAGTCCGAGGACGGTGGCATAGCCTGTGACGCCAAACAGCACAAGTGGAACTGAGCCCCGTACGATTGTGATCACACCCTGCGAAGCTCCCATTAATAGCGTGAATGCCAGAATTTGTTGGAAGTGGCCCCCTGCAAAGATGAGCAGAAGGAAGGATATGGGCAATACACCGATTGCCACACGTGCCACGGTCATCACATGCAGGTTTTTGCCGAAGAAGATTTCCACGATGCGGCCTCCGAATTGGGCAAAACCCTTCGTCGAAGCGATCCATACGGCAGCGGCCGTTGTCAGGCCTGCCGCTCCGAGCAGCGGCACCAATTGCACGGTAACCACGCCGAACACCAGGCCATTGAGTGACATGATGAGCGCAAACAGGGCGATGGCGACCGAGCGAAGCCGCCCTTTGAGGGGTGGTTCGGTTGTTGGCCCTGATTTTACGTCCGAGTCACGAGTGCCCTGCGAGGATTCACGGCGAGCAAGGCCGAACCAGCTGAGCGGCAGGCAGATGATCAGATTGATCGCAGAGAACAGCATCAGCGTTTGACGCCAGCCGAACGCCTCATTCAGAAAATGTCCGAGGACCCAAAAGACGGAGGAGGCGAAGGCACCAAAGAGTGTCAGATAGGAAATGGCCAGTCTTCCGCGTGAAGGCACGACCTGCACCAATGCTGCGAAAGCTGCGTCGTATAGATACATCCGCATGCCGAGTCCGATGAATGCCCACACAACAAGGTATGTTGCCTCGGATCGCACGAGCGACAGAGCGAACAGGCCCGTCGAGACCAGTAGCGTCCCGATGGTCATCACCATACGGGCGCCGTAATAATCGATTGCGCGTCCAACCCAGGTCGATACAAGTCCCATGGTCAGCAGAGCAACCGTGAAGCCGAAGTAGATTAAGCTGAGACTCCATCCGGTATCGACCCCCATTGGGACTGCCAAGACGCCGAGGCAGTAGTAGCTGGTTCCCCATGCCGTTATCTGGTGAATGCCAAGCGAGCCAACCGCTGCGAAGAAAGGGTCGGTCAGTCGTGCATGCCAGTTTTTTATCGTGTGCCGCTCGATTGGTAACATCATGCCCTCGATGGGGCATTGCCCACAAAACCGATGATCTCAAAAAAGTCGTTCATCTTTCATCTCTCTTATATCGTTATATTGCGATATGTTTATGTAATAAAAAATCTCTTTTTGAAAGAGATCAGCTCATTTTATGAACTGTAACCTGGCAGCCACAGGCGGATCTGCTGTTTGAGCCAACGGATGTTTTCGGTATCCAGGCAATAACTGGTGGCCGGGCCTTCAATTTCACCACGAATCAGTCCCGCTTCGCGAAGTACCTTGAGGTGCTGGCTGACGGTCGATTGTGCCAGCGGTGTGGCATCCACGATGTTGGAGGTGATGCACACTTTCTTCTGGGCCAGAAATTCGATAATCTGGAAACGGACCGGGTTGCCCAGCGCCCTCAACATGCATGCCATCCTTTTTTGCCCCGGAAGAAGCGGAATTCCCTTAATAGCCATAAGCTTTCCCTTTATTGTTTTCATACGATAATCGGACATTTCCGTCAAGTGAAAAAAATTGCTCCGGTATCAATAAGCGATCCTGTTTCATGAACAGTTCTGGGGTGTTTGCCATCGGAGTCTTAGGGTCGGTTGCCGACCCTTCGCTGCATGATCACCTTCATCTCGGGGGAGGGTGGCCCCGGGATGGTTTGTCGCTATGTATTTTTTCTGCCGGTGGGCACCCTCCCTCTTTTCTCCCCTTGGTCGGGAGGGTGCTTCGGTCTTTGAGGGCCGGTCAGCCCCGTTCCACCTCTCCGATGCACTCATCGATGATATCCAGCGCCCGGTCCAGCTCTTCCCGGGTGATGGTCAGGGCCGGCGTCAGGGTCAGGATGTTTCCCATCGTGAGCTTGAAGCTGAGACCCCGGCTGAGGGCGGCGTACATCACTGACTCCGCTTCCTCGATGGCCCGCTCGCCGGTGGTCCGGTCCTTCACCAGTTCGATGCCGAGAAAGAGACCCAGGCCGCGGATATCGCCGATCAGCGGATGCCGCTCCATCATTGCGGCCATCCGGTCCAGGGCGTGCCGTCCCAATTCGCGGGCATGTTCCGCCAGGCGGTTTTCCTCGATGAAACGGATTGTAGCGAGGGCTGCGGCGCAGGCGACGGGGCTCTTTTCATGGGTGTAGTGGCCCAGGGCGCGGTTTTTGGCCACATCAAGGCCCTCGCGGGCGATCAGGGCCGCGAGCGGAAAGACACCGCCGCCCAGCCCCTTTCCGATGACGAGCATATCGGGGACGACATCGAAATTCTCGCAGGTGAACATCCGGCCGGTCCGGCCGAGGGCGTGGGGGATCTCGTCGAAGATCAGAAGCGCCCCGTGGCGGTTGCAGGCCTTGCGGATGATCTGCCAGTATTCGGGCTTTGGGATATAGGGGGTGCTCCGGATCGGTTCGGCGATCACCGCGGCGATATCCCCTTCCTTCTCCAGGACATACTCCACGTAGCGGGCGCACATCATGTCGCAGCCGCCGCGGCCGCGGCATTCGTAGATGCAGCGGTATTCGTCGGGAGGGGGCACATGTTCCGTTCCCGGCAGGAGCGGCCCCATGTCCTGGCGGAAGATCGCCTCGCCGCCGATCGAGATCGCGTCCAGGGAGGCCCCGTGGAAGGAATCCCACATCGAGATCGTCTTGTGGCGGCCGGTGGCGATCCGGGCCAGCTTCAGGGCCATGCCGATCGCCTCGGCCCCGCCCGGGCAGAAGAGGACGCGGTTCAGGTCGCCCGGGGCGATCTCGGCGAGCTTTTTGGCGAGATCGACGGCGACCCGGTTCGTGTAGCGCCGGGTGCAGAAAGGGAGCTGATCGAGCTGCTCCTTGATGGCGGCGATCACGGCCGGGTTGGCGAAGCCGACCTGGTGGACGTTGTTGCCGTGGAAGTCCATGTAGCGTCGTCCCTGGAGGTCCTCAATCCAGATTCCGTCGCAGGCGCGCATGGCATTCAGGCAGGGGGTGGAGAGGGACTGTTTGAGGAAGTATTTTTCGTCCTCCGAGAGAAGCGCCCGCGTCTCTTCATTCAGATTTTCGTCCTGCCACTTCCGCCGGCGAGGAGAAATATTGATGTCGCCTTCCGAGCGGTGAAGTTTTCCCATGCCTTCCGTTCTCCCTCCAAAATGAAATTCCATATATTTTCCGTAACATCCCAACATCGGTGAAGTCAAATTTTCTTTTGTCATGGGTTCAATCACTTTTTTTCTCTTGCCTGGAACTATTGAAAAACGAATAATGAAAATCGTGAGGCAATTGCAAAACTCAATAAAAGGTGTCACCCCCGCGAAAGCGGGGGTCCAGAAATTCTTGAAAAGGCTGGATTCCCGCTTCCGCGGGGATGACAATCTCGGATTTTTGCAATTGCCTCTCGTGTAAAAACATAGCGGTTAAGGAGCACACCGTGAATATTGTTCTCCATCCTTTTTTATGAGGTTTCAACATGAGGGTTGAGCGGCAAGGCGCCAAAGGCGGACATCCGGAGGCGGAGCAGGGGGATATCAATACGACGCAGGCGCGACAGAGGTACTGGGAACGGAACCTGTCCGGCGCGGCGAGAAACTGGTTTGAAGAGGATGCGAGGGTTTTTCTCCACCAGAGTCTCTCCACCCCCGTCCTCAATGTGATCTCCCGGGCGCAGGGGATCCATATTGAAGACCTGAGCGGCAAAAAGTACATCGACATGCACGGCAACGGCGTGCACAACACCGGCTTCAACCACCCCACGGTGATCGGGGCGGTCCGGAGACAGTTGGAAGAATCGCTTACCTTCTGCCCGCGCCGCTACACGAACATCCCTGCCGTCCGTCTAGCCAAAAAACTGACCGAGATCGCCCCGGGGGAGGGGGCTCTCAACCGGGTCCTCTTCTGTCCCGGCGGGTCGGACGCGATCGAGATGGCCCTGAAACTGGCAAAGCTGGTGACCGGCCGCTTCAAGACGATCTCTTTCTGGGACTCCTTCCACGGGGCCGGTTTCGGGGCGGCGGGCGTAGGGGGCGAGGAACACTTCCACGGCGGCATCGGCCCGCTCGTCCCCGGAGCCTTTCATGTGGAATTTCCCAATTATTACAGAAATCCATGGGGATTTTCAAACCCGGACGATGTCGATGTCGAGTGTCTCCGGCAGATCGAACTGGTCCTCAGACGGGAGCCGGAGATGGCCGCGGTGATCGGCGAGCCGGTTTCCGCGAATCCCGTCGTGCCGAGCAGGCGGTACTGGGAGGGTGTCCGGGATCTGTGCCGGCGGTACGGGGCTCTCTTGATCTTCGATGAGATCATCGAGGGGTTCGGCCGGACCGGGAAGATGTTCGCAAGCGAGCATTACCTGACGCCGGATATCCTGGTCCTCGGCAAATCGCTCGGCGGCGGGATCGTTCCGCTCGCGGGGATCGTGACACGAGAGGAGTACAATGTCTGCAAAGACCGCTCCATCGGTCATTACACCCACGAGAAGAACGCCCTTGCGGCGGCGGCCGGTCTGGCCGCGATCGAGGTGATCGAGCAGGAGAAACTCTGCGACCATGCGGCGCGTCTGGGCGCTCGTGCGCTGGAACGCCTGCAGGAGATGGCGGACCGGCACCCCCTCATCGGTTGCGTGATGGGGATCGGCCTTCACATCGGTATCGACCTCGTCCGGGACCGCAAGACCAAGGAAAAGGCGTCACGCGAGGCAGAGGCGGTGATGTTCAAGTGCATGGAACAGGGTGTGGCGTTCAAGACAATCGACGGCAATATGATCACGCTCCGGCCGGCCCTCGTCATCACGCAGCAGGAGATGGACGGGGCCCTCGATGTGATCGAGGGGGCGATCGGCGAGGTGGAGCGAGGTTCGAACTATTGAACGCCAAACGATAACCGGGAAAGAAAAGGAGCTTATATCATGAAGGTATTGTGTCTGGGCGGTGCGGGCAAGATCTGCCGTGAATCGACGCTGGATCTGGTGCAATTTTCCGATTTCGAAGAGATCACGATCGGAGATTATGACGAAAAGGCAGGAGAGGAGGTTGTCGCTTGGCTCAACGACCCCCGGGTCAATTTCAAGAAAGTCGATGTCAAGGACAGGGCCGCTGCTGTGAAAATCATGAAAGATTACGACATCGTCATGGACGGGACGACGATCACCTTGAACGGCCTTTCCACCGCCTGCATCGCCGAGGCGGGTTGCCACGGGATCAACCTGAACGGCTTCGGCGAGGAGTATCCGAATGACCCGATTTTCAAGAAATACGGCCGGACCCACGTTCCCGGTTTCGGCATGACGCCCGGGACCACCGACATGATGGCGAAGTACGCGATCGACCATCTCGACACAATTGACACGGTCCGGATCAGCCACGGCGCCTTCCGCCCCATCGCCTTTTCGCCGTCGATCACCGAAACGACCAGTTACGAGTACGACCCGAAACTTCCGGGCCGTGTGGTGTATGAGGACGGGCAGTTCATCCAGGTGCCCCCATTCGCGAGGCCGCTCGATGTGGAGCTGCCGGGTCCCTACGGCACCCATCCTCAGTACATCATTCCCCATTCGGAGACGAAGACGGTAGCCGCCTATCTGGAGGAGCAGGGAAAGCAGGCGCGACTGATCGAGGTCCGCGGGACCTGGCCGCCGCAGAGCATGCAGCTTGTCCGGGCCCTCTATGACTGGGGGATTCTGCGAAACGACAAGATCAGGATCGCCGGCGCCGAGATCGGGATCATGGATGCGGTGTCTGCTTATCTGATGCAGTATCCGGTGGGACAGGAGACAAAACTCTACGGATACGCCCTGCACATCGATGTGACGGGGACGAAGGACGGCAAGAAACTCCGGTATCTGCTGACGCACACGCACCCGGCTTCGGACGGATCGATTGCGGGCTGGGAAAAGCTCCGGGCCTACACCCGGTGTGTGGGAATCCCGATGGGGATCGCGACGGCCCTGATTGCGAAGGGGAAGGTGAAACGGACGGGCGTCGTCATGCCCGAGTTCGCCTTCGATCCGGAGGAGATCTTCCGGGAGCTGGAAAAAAGGCAGATATTCGTCCATATCCGCGTTGAAGAGATTCATAACCATTGATCATCGATTATATGATTATTATTAATTTGACTAATAGATTGAATCGTATAGGAATGGTGCCGAACTTCCGGGGGTGCATGGATGAGGGTTCTGCCCGCCGAAACTTTTCGCCTTTTCTTTGACAGGGAATCATTATTTTGTTAGGAATTAGACGATTTCGCAGGAAAATAGAGAAAGAGATCTATGGGGTCATGGGATGGGAAAGGGGGTGACACAGCAAGGGTTACGGTTTCTGAAAATTAACATTTGAAGCCTTAAATTTAATTGGAGGAAAATATGAAAGAAAAGTTCATTGCAGTCATCGTCGCCGTGATCTTCTCCGTAGCGCTGGCCGGCAGCGCCGTGGCGGAAGAGATCAATGCCTACATGGGCACCTCTCCGGACAACAACGCCAAGATCGTCAAATTCATCAAAGACAAAACGGGCATCACCGTTAATCAGACCTTCCAGTCCTTCGGGGAAATCGAGGCCCGTGCAAAGGCCGAAGCCCCCAATTTCAACGCGGACATGATCATCGGCTGCGGATCGCCGCTGGCGTTCATGGCCAAGAAGAACGGCTGGTCCACTCCCTATGTTTCCCCGGGCTGGAAAGGTGTCGCGGAAGTGTTTATGGATTCAAAAGGGGATTGGTACAACATCGCCAACTTCTCGTTCGTCCTGGTCGGCAACAAGGACCGCCTGGCCAAGGCCGGCTATAAAATGCCGGAAAGCTGGAAGGATCTTCTGGATCCGAAGTGGAAAGGCGAGATCGTCATGCCCTCGCCTCTGAGTTCGGGGACCGCCAACATGATGCGCTTCTCCTTCCTGGCCCTCTATGGGGATGCTGAAGGTTGGAAATTCATCGAGGCCCTTGACAAGAACATCCACCATTACACCCGAAGCGGCAACGCCCCGACCGATCTGGTCGGCCGCGGCGAATTCATGCTGGGCATCACCTCCGACGAGAACGTCAAGAAGCGTCTCAATGACGGCTATCCGCTCTTCTGGTCGATTCCCGCCGAAGGAACCGGCTATGACGGCACCTATGCCCTGATTTTCAAGGGAACGAAGAAGCTCGCCACTTGCAAAAAGATCATTGACGTTCTGGGCACCCCCGAATTCAGCACACTCATGGCCGAGATCGGCTATGTGACGCCCCGGCCGGCGCCGAACGCCCTCTACGGGAAGACCCTGCCCAAATACATCAAACTGGATCTGGGCAAAGCGGCGGAAGACAAACCGAAGAACAACGACATCTGGAAACAGAAGTTGAGAACCGATTTCAAATAATCCTGTTCAATCTCTTGAGGGTAACTACCCCGCTGCTTGCAGCGGGGTAGTGGTTTGATGTCACCGGGAGGAGAAAGATGGCAGCAGCAGAGTTATCCGTCAAGTTACAATCCAGCAGCGGCAGCAAGGTAAAGGATTTTCTGAATGCAAACCTGATCAACATTCTGGCTGCATTTTTGTTCCTGCTGCTGGCCTTCTTTCTCCTCTACCCGATCATCATGGTTCTCATCAAGAGCTTCCAGGGGCCGTCCGGCTTCACCCTGCAATATTACCAGGCCTTTTTCAGCAAGAATTATTATTATCAATCCCTCTACAACACACTTCTCCTCGGGGTAATCAATACCGTGGTCTGTCTCGTGATCGGTTTCTGCCTCGCCTACATGACGACCCGGGGGCCCTGGATCCTTCGAAAACCGCTGAAGATTATCTCCCTCGTTCCGCTCATCGCCCCTCCGTATCTGTTTGCCCTGTCGCTCATCATCCTCTTCGGTCGCAACGGCCTCGTCACCAGGATGTTCGACCTCCACTGGGAGCTTTACGGCTTCAGCGGCGTCGTCATCTCTCAGACGCTGGCCTTCATCCCGCTTGCCTACATGATGATCGAAAGCACATTGATGTCGCTGAACCCCAATCTGGAAGAGAGCGCCTATGACATGGGGGCGTCGGAGGCGACCATCCTCCGGACGATCACGATCCCGCTCCTGGCGCCGGGGCTGCTCAAGGCGGCGCTCCTGATCTTCGTCATGACAATCGCCGAGTTCGGCAACGCCGCCATCCTGGGCGGGCGAACCCCTTTCCTGGCGCCGGACACCTACACGATGATCACCGGGGAGTCCGATTTCAATATGGGGAGCGTCCTCTCCGTCGTTCTGATCGCCCCCTGCATCCTGATCTTCTTCATTCACAATTATCTGCTGGAGGGAAAGAAATTTACCACAATCGGGGGCAAGCCGGTTGCCTCCGAACCGCGGAAGATCACCCCGCTGATCAAGGTTCCGTTCGTGATCATCACCACCGTCGCGGCAGGTGCGATCTTCGTCTGCTTCGCCGTGGTTTTCGTGGCATCCTTCTACAAGATCCTCGGAGTCACACACGACATCGTCCTGTCCAACTATCTGGATTTCACATCCAATCAGGCGATCTACAACAGCATCCGCGTGAGTTTCGTGGCGGCCATCATCGGCGCCGTGATCGGCGTTTTGCTGGCGTACGTGATCGTGCGGGGGAAATTTTTCGGCCGCACGTTCATTGAAATGGTTTCCCTCTCCGGATTCGCCCTTCCCGGGACGGTCCTCGGCATCGGCTATCTGCTGGCCTTCAGCGCCCCGCCCCTGAAACTGACGGGCGGAATCATGATTCTGGCCTTGAACTGCGTCTTCCGTTTTCTGGCCGTCGGCGTGGAGGCGGGGATCAGCAAACTGCATCAGATCCATATCGAAATCGAGGAAGCTTCCGCGGACCTGGGCGCCAGCTTCCTGACCACCTTCCATAAGATCGTCCTGCCGATCATGTTTCCCGCCTTCATTGCGGGTTTCATCTACACCTTCATGACGGCGATCGTCTCCCTGAGCGCCGTCGTCTTCCTCGTCAGTCCGGGGTTCGATCTGGCCGCGGTCAAGATCTTCGATGCCGCCGTCTACGGTGAAATCGGCATCGCCTCCGCCACGACGATGAAACTGGTCCTGATCGTTATGATCTGCATGATGATCCTGAATTATATCAGCAGCAAAACCAGACTGGGCAGCAGCATGAAAAAGACGGTGGCAGTATGACAACGAAAGGGGTCACTGAAGAGATGGACAGCAAAGAAAACGAAAAACCGATGTTGATCTTGAAGGACATCCACAAATTTTATGGAAGCAACGAGGTCCTCAAGGGCGTGTCGCTGGAGGTCCGAAGGGGAGAGCTGGTTACATTTGTCGGACCCAGCGGCTGCGGCAAGACGACCCTTTTGAGACTGATCGGCGGCTTCACCGATATCAGCTCGGGGGACATCATCCTCGACGGCCAGCGGATCAACGACCTGCCGCCCAATCTCCGGGACACGCGGATCTGTTTCCAGAATTACGCCCTGTTTCCCCACATGACGGTGGCGGAAAACGTCGGCTACGGTTTGAAGATCAACAAGTGGCCCAAGGATAAAATCGCTGCGCGGGTCCGTGAACTCCTTGAGATGGTCGAACTGGAGGCTTTCGGAGACCGGATGATCGACAAGCTCTCCGGCGGCCAGCAGCAGCGCGTCGCCTTCGCACGGGCGCTCAGCCTCGAGCCAAAGGTTTTGCTGCTCGACGAACCCCTCTCCAACCTCGATGCGAACCTGAGACTCGTCATGCGCGAAGAGATCCGCAAGCTCCAGGAAAGGCTTCATATTACGACCGTGTTTGTGACCCATGACCAGTTCGAGGCGATGGCGATCTCCGACCGGCTGGTCGTCATGAAGGACGGCCTGATCGAGCAGGTCGGAACCCCGATCGAAATTTACGAACGGCCGGCAAACGAGTTTATCGCGGCATTCGTCGGTTATGTCAATTTCATGGACGGCCGGGTCGAATCGATCGATCCGGCAACGAAAAATACCGTCATCCGTACGGAATTCGGCAAACTGGAGATTGCGCTCGAACAGGACGATATCCAAACCGGCGATGATGTTCTCATGGTGATCCGCCCGGAGAGCGTTTCGCTGTCGATAGACTGCGGAAGCAATCGACAGAATGTTCTCTGCGGGACCTTGAAAACTTATATGTATGCGGGATCCATTGCGAAATGCACCGTTGGGATCGGTGCGAAAAAAATGATCGTCGACCAGTACAATCCACGGGATGCACAGCAATTCCAAAATGCGGACAGGGTCGAGGTGGAGATCCCCCGGAGCGTGCATCTTCTGAAAAAGAAGATTTAAATCAGAATCCGAGATTCCGACAAAAAAGAGGCCGCCCTTCGGGGCCGGCCTCTTTTTGTGATTGCCGTTGCCGCAATACTGTAGTGAAACGTGCGGCTAATCCTTCCAGAACATCGAGGCCTCGATGGATTGGACCAGGCGCTCCATGTCGGCGGGGTAAACGTCCCCGATGTTGCCGATCCTAAACGCGCTGGCCTTGGAAACTTTTCCCGGATAGATCACGAATCCTTTGGCCTTCAGTTTGTCGTAGAAGGCCTTGAAGTCGTATTTCTTGCTTTCCGGGCTGTAGAAAGAGGTGATGAAGTGTCCCTGGAAGGCGTCCGGGAGCAGGGTGCGGAAGCCGAGCCGTCTCATGCCGTCCACCAGGGTCCGGTGGTTGGCCCTGTAACGTTCCGTCCGTTTGGCTATGCCGCCCTCCTCTTCCAGCTCCTTCAGGGCTTGGTAGAAAGCCCGGACGACATGGGTCGGTGAAGTGTAGCGCCACTTCCCCTTGTCGTTTTCCATCGTGTTCCACTGATCGTAGAGATCCAGGGAAAGAGAACGGGACTGTCCCTTGCACTGCATCAGAAGATCCTTTTTGGCGATGATGAAACCGAACCCCGGGACCCCCTGGATGCACTTGTTGGCGCTGCTGACAATGAAGTCGATGTCGAGCGCCTCGATGTCCATCGGGATGCCGCCGAAGCTGCTCATCGCATCCACGATGAAAATCTTGCCGTGCCGCTTCACGATCTTCCCGATTTCGGCGATGGGATTCAGCATGCCGGTGGTCGTTTCGGAGTGTACCACGGCGACATGGGTGATCGCTCTGTCTGCCTTCAAGGTCGCTTCCAGCTTCTCGAGGTCGGGCGGATCCAGCTCCCCGCTGTCGTTAAAGACCACCGGGATCTTCAGGGTCTTTGCGATCTGCACGATCCTGTCTCCATAGGCGCCGTTGGGGAGGACCAGCAGCTTGCCGTTTTCAGGAACGGCCGTGCTGATGATGGCTTCCACGGAAAAGGTGCCGCTGCCCTGCATCAGGACGCAGGTATATCGATCCGTTTTGTCCGTCGCCAGCCGGACCAGCTTTTCCCGAACCTCCTGGACGATGGTTTTGTAATCGTCGTCCCAGGTGCACCAGTCCCGGAGCATCGCGGCCTTTACGGTCTTTGTCGTCGATAAAGGGCCCGGCGTCAGCAGCAGATAGGGATTGTCGGGTAAATTCTTTGTGTCCATAACCACCTCCTTGTCAAATCGGGGAATTCATTGCAAAGATCCAATAAAATCATTTTCATAGGAACCGTGCAGTCAATCTATACGTTTCGTAATATAAGTCAAACGAATAATAATCATATAATAGATAACAATTGGTTTCTAAATGGGTGGGGTGGGGGGATCTCGCAAGGCGATTTGTCTCAGCGTCTCAAGGTACTCCCGGTATCGGTCCGGGAAGAAGAAGCCTCAAAATGAATCAAATCCGTCAGTGGAGCCCCCGGCAGTATTCCTCGACCCATTGATCGACCATTTCGATCAGGCTCTGGAGGGGACGGGAGATGTACTTGTCCTTGTGATGGATCAGAAAGAATTTTCGCGTCATGGCCGGATCGGAGAGGGGAATCGCCTTGAGGTTTCCCATCCGGAGTTCCTTGCTGACGACCCGCCGGGTGATGACGGCAACACCCAACCCCTCTTCCACGGCGGTCTTGATCGCCTCGTTGTTGGAAAGCTCCAGCGGGATGTAAACGCTGATGTTGTGTCTCCGGAGGTACTCTTCGATGCTTCGGCGGGGCGCCGATCCCTGTTCATGGACGATCAGGGGCTCTCCGGCAAGATCCTGGGGCTCGATGGACGATTTTGCCGCGAAGGGGTGTCCGGCGGGGACGATGATCTGGTAGCTGTCCTCCAGAATTTCCCGCGCGATGAGCTTCTTGTGGGGGACGGCATAGGAGATGAAGCCGATGTCGTTGGCAAGCGTCGCGGTTTTCTCCACGATCAGTTCCGTCGGCAGGGTTTCCATCGATATCCGGACCTTGGGATTCACCCGGCTGAAACGGTCGATGATGAAGGGGAGATAGTAGGAACCGAAGCTCTCGCTGGAAAGGATCCGGATAAACCCCCGCTTGCGCTGCTGGAAATCCCGGAGGCTCTCCTCTGCCTGGTTCTCCATCTCGAAGATCGATTCGGCGATTCTGTAGAGGACCTCCCCCGCGTCTGTCAGGGCCATTTTCTTCCCGAAGCGGTTGAACAGCTTGATTTCGTAGTGCTCCTGGAGACGCTGGATGCCTTTGGTGATGGCGGGCTGGGTGATGTAGAGGGCCTCCGCGGCCGCGCTCAGGCTGCCGTGTTTTGCCGCGAGGTAGAAGATCTTCAGTTGGTTCAGGTTCATAACCTTTGATTATCCATGGAGTGAAATGAATTATCTTGACTTAATCTAAACCGATCTTTAAAAGTTTGTCAAGATTTGTATTGATTCAATATCAAGATTGGAAGAGGAGCGGAACATGGCAGAGAGTATACTGAAGAAAAGAATCGGGATTGAAAAAGAGGTGGACGAATTTCTGGACAAGGTCAGTGAGGCGGGGTTGCTTTGCAAGAACGGGATGAATTCCTATCTGCAAGGGAATATGGATGCCTTCGCCCAGGCCCTGACGAGCATCCGCAATACGGAACACAAGGGGGACGCCCTGCGTCGCTCCATCGAACAGGATCTCTTCCGCAAAACCCTGATCCCGGAATCCCGGGGGGATGTCATGGAACTGCTCGAGGACATGGATGCTCTGCTGGACCGCTTTACAGGCTTGCTCTGGCAGTTCGAAATCGAGCGCCCGGACATCTGTATCGAGTTTCATGAGGATTACAAGGAACTTCTGCTCTATTCCGTCGAGGCCGTCGAGGCTACTGTTCGCTCCTGCCGGTCCTTTTTCAAGGATATCAACGCCGTGGCCGATCATGTCCACAAGGTGATCTTCTGGGAGAAGGAATCGGACAAGGTCACGACCCGTCTCCAACGGGCGATTTTCGGACGGCAGGACCTCCGGCTGAGCCACAAGATGCATCTGCGCTTCTTTGCCAAACAGGTGGACCGGATCGCCGACGATGCCGAGGATGTCTCCGACCGCCTCAACATCTACGTCATCAAGCGCATGTTATAGGAGGCCGCCATGTTTGCCATTTTCCTGACCAGCGGCTTGTTCCTCGGATGGTCGCTTGGGGCCAACGATGCGGCCAACGTCTTCGGAACGGCCGTCGGCACACGGATGATCAGCTTCCGGAGGGCCGCGATCTTCAGCGGAATCTTCGTCATCCTCGGGGCCGTCGTCAGTGGGGCGGGCGCCGCCAGGACGCTGGGCGAGCTGGGCGCCGTGAACGCCATCGCCGGTGCCTTCGTCGTGGCGCTGGCCGCGGCCGTCACCGTTTACTGGCTAACGACTCTGGGTTATCCCGTCTCCACCACGCAGGCCATCGTCGGGGCGATCATCGGCTGGGACCTCTTTTCCGGGGCGCTGATCGATTACGGCGCCCTCCAGAAGATCGTCCTGAGCTGGGTCATCAGCCCCATTCTGGCTGCGATCTTCTCCGCCCTGCTCTACAAACTGATCGCGTATTTTCTCCAACACGCGAGGATCCACATGTTCCGGCTTGACGCGCTGACCCGGGCGGGATTGCTGATCGCCGGCATCGCCGGCGCCTACGCGCTGGGCGCCAACAACATCTCCAACGTGGTCGGAATCTTCGTTCCCATTTCCCCATTTGCCGACATCTCTTTTATGGGGTGGTTCAAGCTGAACGCAGCGCAACAGCTCTTCCTGCTCGGTGGAATTGCCATCGCCGTCGGGACCTTCACCTACGGCAAGAGGGTGATGCTGACCGTCGGGGCGGGGATCACGGAAATGTCGCCGGTGGCGGCCCTGGTGGCCGTTCTCGCCAACGCGGTCGTCCTGTTTCTCTTTGCGTCGGAGAGTCTGCAAGTTTTTTTGCTCGGTCACGGCCTGCCGGCACTTCCGCTGGTCCCCGTCTCCAGCTCCCAGGCGATCGTCGGATCGGTGATCGGGATCGGTTTGGTCAAAGGGGGGAGGGGAATCCGCTGGCGGATGCTCGGCGAGATTACCGGAGCCTGGGTCGCGACCCCGGTCGTTGCGATCCTGATCAGCTTCGTCTCCCTGTTTGTCCTCCAGAACGTCTTTCAGCAGAAGACCTACATTCCCGTCGAGTACCAATTGACGGCGGAGGCGGAGCAACGGATCGCCGCGTCGGGGATCCAAACGGACCGTCTAACCGATCTTCGGGGGAAAATCTATTCCACGGCATCTCAGTTCCAGAAGGAACTTTCCCCGCGGGTGACCCTGAAACCCCGCGAGATGAACGTCGTCATGTCGGCAACGGAGATCGATCCGATTGCGCTGACGATTCAGGCGGTGAACCGGATGAACAACCCTTCCATTACGGCAGGTCAGAAGAGAGCCGTTCTGGGGCTTGTCGGCAAGGCCTTCACCCACCGCTGGCAGTTGGAAGTGGCGCTGGCCGAGAAGTCGCCGGAGTGGAAACCGACGCCGGGAGACAAAGAGCAAAACGAAAAAATAATGCTCGATCTGGACTATGTATGTCGTCTGATTCGCTCGACCCAGTAGCGCCGGCGGAATCGATTCGGATCGGCGGATGATCCCTGCAATTTCGCCTTGACAGGAGGGGCAAGGGAGTATAAGGGAAACCTCCATAGCGGATGATTGGGTAGAGAAGAGAAAAGAGTGGCGCGGGACGGAAGCTGCAGGAATTTGAAAAAGAGATTCATCATAGCAAGGAGGTAAAGGGATGAGTGTAGAGGTGAAAGCCCCAATGCCGGGGAAAATTCTGGATGTTCTGGTCAAGGTCGGCGATCAGGTGAAGGAGGACGACGAGATCCTTATGCTCGAGGCCATGAAGATGGAGAATCCGATTTACGCGCCTGCCGACGGGATCGTAAAGGAGGTCAAGGTGAAGGCCAATGACACGGTCGAGACGGAACAGGTGATGATCATCATCGGATAACATTCCGTCCGTTCCGGGATATTTTCGGGTTGTATGAAAATGAAACAGGCACGTGCCGCGGCATGCGCCTGTTTTTTTATCGATTCAAACCATCCATTTCGATGCAAGTCGGCCCGGCGGTTTCCGTTGGGTTCCTCGTCGGCATAATGACCTTGCCGGGCGTCGGGGCGAAGAAAACGTTGTGCCTCAGATTTCGCTCTCGCAATGCCGAGGTCAGCTCATTCACGGCATCGTCAAATCCATCGGCTCCCAACTGGAATACCTGGAAATGGGCGGCAACGCTGACCTGCGCGCCCAGATCCATGTGCGCTTGGACGGCCTCCGCCGGACCCATGTGGACACCGGAAGAATAGGGGAGGGGGTCTTGCGATGGCTGTGGGCGGAAGGGTGAGATCGGAAGCAGCGCGACCCGGATCGGTGCGAAGCGGCGTGCGATTTCCCGGAAATGGTGACCGTATCCCGTGTCCCCGGCATGGAAAACGTTGCCCGACGGTCCGGATACGACGAAGCCGCCCCAGAGGGTTTGGTTGCGGTCCCACAGGGTTCGTGATGAAAAGTGCTGCGCCGGAACCAGGGTGACCGTGACATCCGGAGAGATGCGGACCGACTGCCACCAGTCGAGCTCTTCCACGGAGGGAATGCCGGCGCCCTGGACGAGCGCGAGGTTGCCGAGCGGCACGATGGCGTGTGGAGTCCCCTTTTCCGCGAGACGATTCAGCGTGGGGAGATCCAGGTGATCATAATGGTTGTGGGACACGAGCACGACGTCAATTGCGGGCAGGTCTGCGAAGCGGATGCCGGGCTCCCGGTGCCGTCTGGGGCCGGCCCAGGAAATCGGGCTGCAGCGGTCCGACCAGATGGGATCGGTCAGGATATTGAGCCCGTCCATTTGAATGAGAAACGTCGCATGACCGACGGGGATCACGGAGAGGACGCCCTTCGGGACGCGAACGGACGGGGGCGGTTCGGGAGAAACGTTCTTGATTTCCGGCCATTCCGGCCACTCGCTGCCGAAAATAAACCGCCAGATCCAAGAGGGCCTGCCGCGTTTCGGTTGCTTGCCGGGCGGCGTCTGCGGAAGCCCCGGATTGAAGTACCGGCTGCCGTCAAAGTGGTCCGAGGCCTGTTGAACGACTTCCGGGGATACTCCGGGTTCCGACCCGTTCACGGGGAGCGGCAGGAAGTGGATCAGGGCCAAAGAGAGTATGAATAAAATCAGCCGGCGTTTCAAGGCGTCTTTTCCGTATCAATCAAAACTGACCTTCAACAGGGAGAAGTCGTCTTCCAGGGTCGCCTGTCCGCGCATCCCCTGCAGGAAACGGTACAGGGCATCGATCTCCTCCGCACCGTCCAGCGGGAAGGGGAGAAGGTACGCCTGGAGTTCCTCCAGGGTCCACATCGGCCCGTCCGGCCTGTCCACCTCGTACGCCCCGTCGGAAAAGATGTACAACCGTGCGGGTCCCGCGGGCAGGGAGACGGCGCCGCTCTCATAGGTCGAATCGGACATGCCGCCAATGAAGAAATTTGGGGTGATGAGCTGGTTTTTCTCCCCGGCGCCGGCGTAGAGCAGCGCCGGAGGATGGCCGCCGCTGGCGTAGCGCAGCTCCCGGGTCACGCGGTTGTATACGCCGTACCAGATGGTGAAATAGAGGTCGTTGTGGTCCTGCATCTGGAAGGTGTCATTGAGGGAGGCGAGAACCCGATCGGGCACGTGGAAGTCCGTATTCGGCAGGTTCTGGGCGCGCAGCACATTCAGGGCGGAAACGGACAACAGGGCGGCGCCGACACCGTGGCCGCACACGTCCAGCAGATACATGGCGAAATGGTCCGGGTCGATCCAGTGGTATCCGAAACCGTCGCCGCCCAACTGGGTGGATGGGAAATAGCGCCAGCGGGTCCGGACGGGACCGGCGGTGACGGGCCGCGGCAGAAGCGAGATGACATAATCGGCGGCCAGGGCCAGATCCAATGCCAGGGCCTGCTGGCTCTTCAGCAGGGCCTCGTAGGCCTCGTTTCTCTGGAGAAGGTTGATATAGCCGGACGAGTGATAGCGGATGCGGGCGATCAGCTCGATGCGGTCGGGCAACTTGACGAGGTAGTCGTTGGCCCCGAGGGAGAAGGCCTCGGCCTTGGTTGCCGCCTCCTCCCGTGTGGAGAGGACGATGAGCGGGATGTCCTTCAGTCGGGGATGGGCCCGGAAGAACTTGACCAGCGTCAGCCCGTCGATCTCCGGCATGACGAGGTCCTGGAGGATCACCGTCGGCGAGACTTCCAGGGCTTTTGGCAAGGCCTGGTTGGGATCCTGGCAGTAGTGGAACGTGATGTCCGTCTCCGTCTCCAGCATTCGTTTGACGGCGGCTGCAACGATGGCCTGGTCGTCGACGAGCAGGACGGTGATTCCGTGTTCGGTGAGGGTGGCCGATAGAGGCGCCTTTTCCTGAAGGGGCATGGTCATGAATCCTTTCTGGGGTGTGGCATGTTGATTCCGGCAGCATCGATCTGCCTGCGGATGGCGGCGGCGATCTTTTCAATGGGGAGGATCTCAACGGCGGCTTTCAGCTCCGCAGCGGCCGCCGGCATGCCGTAAACGACGGAGCTCTTTTGATCCTGGGCGATGGTGTGCCAGCCGGCCTGGCGGAGTGTCGCCAGACCCTGCGCGCCGTCCTTCCCCATCCCGGTGAGGAGCACCGCCACGTCCCGGCGCGGCCAGTAATGCTCCAGGCTGAAGAAGAAGGCGTTGACCGAAGGGCGGTACGGGTAATCCCTCGGTTCGGGGGAATAATGGAGTGCGAGGTCTTTCCCGAGCAAGAGATGGTCGTTGGTCACGGCGACCAGGACCGTATCCGCGAGCGGACACATGCCCTCCCGGGCCACGGCCACGCGAAGCGGGGTCTGGGCGTCGAGCCAGACGGCCAACCCTTGGGCGAACTGGGCATCCACGTGTTGGACGATCACGAAAGCGGCCCCGGAATTTACCGGCAGGGTGGAAAGAATTTTCGCCAGGGCCTTCGGTCCGCCCGTGGAGGAACCGATGGCCACCAGGGGGGGATGGCCTTCCGGTTCCCGCTTGCGCGCCTTGGGGGCGGCCGACGGGGGAGGAGGGCTCTTTTTGAGAAGCTTCTCGATGGTCGAAACTTTTTTCAGGAGTTCCCGGCCGCCCTCGATGATCATTCCCGGTCCGAACACGGGTGTGGCGACGACGTCCAGGGCGCCGCAGCCCATGGCCTCGAAGACCCGGGCTGCATTTCCCTCCACCGTCGCCGTCACGACGAGGACCGCGCTGGGGGTTTCCTTCATGATTTTATCCGTGGCCTGCACCCCGTCCATGACGGGCATGATCAGGTCCATCAGGATCAGGTCCGGGCGGTCCTCACGGCACTTTTCCACGGCCTCCCGGCCGTTCACGGCCACCCAGGCGAGGGTATGTTCCGGGGCGGAAGCGACGACCCGGCGGAGAACTTCGACGGCGAGGGGCATGTCGTTGACGATGGCGATCCGCATGGCTTCAGGGTTCCCCGATCAGATCCCGGACGGCCCGCAGAAGCGTTTCGTCATGGAAACTGCTTTTGGTCAGGTAGTAATTGGCTCCCGCTTCCAGTCCCCGGAGGCGGTCTTCTTCCCGATCCTTGTAAGAGACGATCATGACGGGGAGGTCCTTGAAGAGGGGGTCGTCTTTGATTTTCCGGACCAGTTCGATTCCGTTCAGGCGCGGCATGTCGATATCGGAGACGACCAGGTCAAATGCGCCGCCCTGGAGGTTGTTCCAGCCGTCCATGCCGTCCACCGCGACGACAACCTCATAACCCTGCGTCTCCAGAAGCTTGCGCTCGACCTCGCGAACCGTCAGGGAATCGTCGACGACCAGGACCCGCTTGCGGCCCGTCACGCGTTCCTCGTGGGCGGGACTCACCTTGCGGATGCGATCATGGGTCAGCAGGTGATCTATCGACCGGACCAGGTCATCCACGTCCAGGATCAGCACGGGGGAACCGTCTTCCAGAATGCCGCCGGCGCTTATGTTGGAGACTTTTCCGAGACGGGGGTCCAGGGGGTGGACGACCAGATCCTGCTGACCCAGGAAACGGTCCACAACCACGCCGAAGCGGTTGATCCGGTCGCTGAAGACCAGCAGATGACAGAGGTCGGGTGCGTTTCGGTGATCGGGAATCCGGAAGAGCTGCCGGGCATCGACGATTCCGATGTTTTCACCGTCCAGCGTATAAAACTGCCGGTCCTCGACGACATGGAGTTCGGTATGGGGGATGCGGAGAATCCGGTCAATCCGGGTCAGGGGCATCGCATACTTCTCGGCGTCGATCTCGATGAGCAGCGTTCGGAGGACCGACAGCGTCAGGGGCAGGAGCAGCAAAAAACGGGTTCCCTCTCCCTCTTCGGACTCCACGCGGACCGAGCCTCCCACCTCCCTGGCCATGGAAAATACGATATCGAGACCGACCCCCCGCCCGGAAATCTCCGTGACCTTTCCGGCCGTGGAAAAACCGGGGAGGAAGAGGAATTCGAGCAGTTCGGCCTTGGTCAGGCTCACGGCCATGTCGGGATTGACGAGCCCCTTTTCAACGACCTTTTCCCGGAGCCGTTCGGCGGAGATGCCCCGGCCGTTGTCCCGCACGGTGATGTTCAGCATACCGGCCATGTGTCGGGCCTCGACGATGATCTTTCCCTCCGGAGGTTTTCCCGCCTGCTCCCGTTCGGCGGGTGTTTCCAGGCCATGATCGAGCGCGTTGCGGATCAGGTGGGTCAGCGGCGCTTCGAGCTTCTCGAGGATGTCCCGGTCCACGGGCGTGGCCGGTCCCAGGACTTCGAAGCTGACTTTTTTCCCCAGTTCCTTGGCCATATCCCGGACCAGCCGGGAGAAGCCGTGCATGCCGTCGGAAAAGGGCTGCATACGGCTGGCCACGACCTCGCCGTAGAGCCGGTGAGCCAGGTTTTCCAACCGCCGCGAGGAGAGTTCGAAATCGACCGTATGTCCGGTTGTGAGGCTGTGGATTCTCTCGAGGCTCTCAAGGCCATCCCGAAGCCGTACATAGGTGTCGGGATGTGCCTCCGCATCGAAGGATTGCAGCAGATTCTCCAGACCGCTCGTCAGCGCGGGGAATCCTTTCCGGATCTTCAGCAGAGCCGGGTAGAAGGCTTTGATGGACTGGGCCTGAACCAGGCATTCCCCGGCCAGTCCCATGAGCCTGTCCAGATGTTCCGTCATGACCCGGACGAGACCGCCTTCCCCTTTTTCCGGTCGGGGCTGTTTTCTCATCTCCTGCAGCGGTGCGGCGGCTGCCGGTTTATCCGTCGCTGAACGGGGACGTGATGCCGCATCGTGTTCCCGCTCAGCGACTCCTGTAGGCTGAGGGAGGGAAGGGCATGCGGGGGAAGGCGAAACGGCGGGCGCCGTCAGCGTGTCCCGAAGGGTCCGGGCCATCTGATCGAGGGAATCTTCCCGTTTCGTGAGCCAGTCCGGGATGGCGGCCGTCTCGATCCGGGACATGGACATATAGACGTCGTTTCCCTTCAGCAGCAGATCCACATGATCGGCCGTCAGGATCAGTTTGCCCTGCTGCGCCGCCGACAGAATGTCTTCCATGGCATGGGCCAGGGAGACCGCCGCGGACAGCCCGACGATCCGGGCGGCCCCCTTAATGGAATGCGCCGCCCGCATGAGGGGTTCGATCCTCTCGGGGGTCTGGTCGCTCTCGGCACTGACCAGACCGTTCTCGAGCACCCGGGTGTTATTTTCCAGCTCGACGCGGAACAGGTCGAGAAGCATGGGATCATGGTTGGCGCTCGGGGAGGAAGGGCTCATGGGGCGAGACTCCTGCTCAGGGCGGCAAAGAATTTCTCTTCCTCCAGCAACCCCACCGTCCTTTCCTGCCAGGGGAGGATTCCGGCTGTCAGGGCACGGATGGACCGGGATACCGTGGCCGGAAGTTCCTGAAGGTCGGCCAGGAGGAAGCGATGCACGCCAATGACCTCGTCCGCGGGAAAGGCGAAGCGCTGTCCGTCCCGGCTGACCACGACGAGGCGCGGGTAGACCTTGCGGTTGGCGGATCCGTCTTCTTCCGCGGTAATTCCAAGCAGGGCCGCCACGGAAACGCAGAGGATGAGTTCCCCGTTGACGTTGACGATCCCCTTGAAGACCTCGCCGGTTCGGAGGGGGATGCTGTGCGGGACGGCCTCCTCTGCCGCCTCTTGAAAAAAGATGGTCTTCAGGGCGAGCAACTCCTCTCCGAGACGGAACACGATTATGGAAACCGTTTCAACCTTCCCCGCATCCTTTCGGGTTGCCAGCCGGTCCGTCCACTCCTCCCGATAGCCGTCCGGGAGTTTCCGGTCCAGGAGGCGCCGTCCGGCGGCTGAATAGACCGGGCAGTTTCGGCAATGGGCCAGGGCGGCGAGTTCCGGACAGCTTCGGTCGCCGAAGGTCCCGTTCTCCTTCCAGCAGGCACGGTCAGGGGCCGATGGTTCCATCCGGCCTCCTTTCCCCCGCATCTGCCCTTTGGCGATAGAGCGCCGCCTTCCGGTCGTCCCCCTGTTGCCGGTAAAGCAGACTGAGATGGATCAGGGTCTCGTAATGGTCGGGACCGAGATAGAGGGCCTTCAAATAGCACTCCTCCGCTTCCCCGGTCCGCCGGGCCGCTTCATGGATCAGACCCAGCAGGCAGTATACGTCGGCGTGGGGGTGCTGCTCTTGCAGATATTGCCGGCAGAGGGTCGCGGCTTCGTCGAAAAGGCCCCGGTCCGCCAGGGCCAAGGCCTCGGTGTGCAATGCGCCGACCGCTGCGGTCTGCGGCGTCGGGATCGGCGCGACTGTTTTCCGGATGGCGGCCGCGGAAGAGGGCTGCTTTGCGGGAGGAGACCCGGGCGGCGCGGTGGGACGTTCCGGAACTTTTTCGTGGAGAGTGCAGATTTGAAATCCCGGATTGGGAACACGATGCGGCATCCTGTCCTCAATCCGGGTCCGGGTACAGGCAAAGGCCCGCGCATGGCTGACGGTCTGATAGCCCTGCTGCAGCAGAATACCCATCTCCGCATGTCCGGTGAAGAGAATCCCGTCCGGGGCAAGGAGTCGGCCGATATTGGCGAGGGCCAGCCGTCTCGCCTCATCGGTCAGATAGATGAGAACGTTTTTGCAGAAGATGATGTGGTAAGGTTCGTGTCCGGCGAGGAATAGGGGAGCGATAATGTTTGCGCGGTAGAAATGGACGGTCCGGACGACGGTCTCATCCACCCGGCGCCCCGCGGAGGTTTCGCTGAAGAACGTTTCTTGCGCGGCGGTCAGGGGTTGCCGGAACGCCCCCTTGCCATACACCGCCCGTCCGGCGGCTTCCAGCGCTTTGCGGCTGATGTCGGCGGCATCCAGACGAAACCGCGGGGACGGGATGCCCGATTCCAGGAGGGTCATGGCGATGGAATAGGGTTCTTCGCCCGTCGAACAGGGAACGGAGAGGAGCCTGACCGTTTCATCCGGGTGAGAGGGAAACCACTGCCCGCACAAACGCTTCTTCAGGAGGATGAATGGTTCCCGGTCGCGGAAGAACCAGGTTTCGGGGACGATGAGTTCCTCGAGGCAGCGTTCGAACTCTGCCGGGGAGGTTGAAAGCCGTTCCAGATAGGTCTCCGGATCCGAAGTGCCGGACCGTTTCATTGCCTCCTTGACGATCCGTTTGATACCGGCCCGGCCGATGGCGGCGGTGTTGAGTCCCAAGGTATCGGCGAACCGTTTTTCCACGGCGGCACAGATCTCCATCATACCTCCAGCGCCGATGGAAAAAGGGATTCCTGCAGGGAGGACGGCAGCAGTTGCTCGATCGCAACCCGTTGAATCATCTCGCCGGCATGGACAAGAAGATCGCCCAGGTAGGGAGCCCCGTCGACGGCCATGCCGGCGGGACGGAGATCCCCTTCCGTACAGAAGACGGTCTCGGTCACCCGCTCCGCCAGCAACCCCAGGATATGGCGCTCACCGTTTCGGCCGGGATAGTCCACCAGGATGACGCGCGTGCTGAAGAGGGGGCGGGAAACGGAACCTTCCAGAAGGACCGTCAGGTCGATGACCGGCACCATTGTGCCGCGGTAGTTGAAAAGCCCGGCCACAGCGGGATCGGCATGGGGAAGCGGCCGGAAGACGACCATCTGGATGACCTCGATGACCCGGGAGACATCCACACCGTAGCGGTCTTTTCCTGCCTGAAACTGGAGAAGCAGCATGCCTCTTTTCCTGTCTTTTCAAGTGGGTCGGCTGGGTTCCCGCCGATCGATGTTCAGGAACTATGAACTGATCCTGAAACGGGACACCTCGCCCTGCAGTCCCTGGACGGCTTCATTGAGCTGTTCCGTGGCCGTCTTGAACTCATGGAGCGATTCCCGGGTCTGTTCCGCCGCCAGGGAAAGCTGCGTCATCGCCTCGTTGATCTGCAGGGCCCCTTGGGACTGGGCCTGCATCCCCTCTTTGACCGTATCGAACTGTGGCCCGTGGGACCTCACCTCGTCGATGATCCCGGCCAGTTGACCGCTCAAGGTGACGACGGTTTCCACTCCGCTTCGCACCTCGTCGGCAAACTTGTCCATCTCCATCACGCCGGAGGAGACGGAGGACTGCATCTCCTTGACGACGTGCTCGATATCCTGGGTGGCGATGGCCGTCTGGTCGGCCAGACGGCTGACTTCGCGGGCGACCACGGAGAAACCCTTTCCGAATTCTCCGGCCTTTTCCGCCTCGATGGCGGCGTTGAGGGCCAGCAGGTTCGTCTGATCGGAGATCTTGTTGATCGTCGTGACCACGTGGGAGATCTTGTTCGCCCGGTCGTTGATCACGGACAGTTTGGAGGAGATGGATCCGGTCGCCTTCATGAGGTTGCGCATTGCCCCCTCCATGGTCGTGAGATCGCTCCGTCCCGCTTCGGCCATGTTGATCGTTCCGTTCAGGTTGCCGCTCACATGGTCCATGGTCTTGACAAGGTCCTCCGCCGTGGCTGAGATCTCCCGGCTTGTGGCGGTCACCTGGGTTGTGGAGGCGGCCTGTTCCGTGACCGTCGCCTCCAGTTCCCGGGCCGAGGCCGCGATCTCCGTGGCGGATGTTGTAACCTGGATCCCGGATTTCTGGACCTGGCCGATCAGAGAGTCGAGGTTCCCCGTCATGGTCCGGAAGGCCGACAGGAGTTCCCTGGTTTCATCCTCGTCCCGGAAGATTCGTCCCTCTTCGGGGGAACGGAGGAGCTTTGCCGGCAATTCTTGCAGTTCCTGCCGGGCCTGTCCTACGTTTCCCTTGGCGATTCCTTTCGCCAGTTTTGTCGTTACTTCGAGGGGTTTGATGATGCGGTTGCCGAAGATCCACGCTAGGATGATGGCCAGGATCAGGATCAGGGCGCCGGTAAAAAAAACCTCCCCCCGAAGTCTCTTGAGGACCCCCTGAACCCGGATGATCGGGGCCTGGTAGTCCTCCTCATAGGTGCCGGCCGATATGACCCAGTCAAAGGGGGCAAAATAGACGGCGGCGGAGGCCTTCTTGCGGGGGGCGGGATCGCCGGGGTTCTGCCAGTGGTAGGTTTGGTGAAAAACCTCTCCCTTCGGGCGGCTCATCGATCCTTTGACCATCTCCTGGACGAAGAAGCCGCCGCTGGCATCCTTGGAATTCCAGAGGCTTTCCCCGTCGCGGGCGCCATTCTTGGAGATGACGTATCTTCCGTGGTGTTCCCCTTTGCCGCCGATGACGGCGACATAGCCCGTCCTGCCCACCCGGATGCCCATGATTGCCCTGCGCAGGGAGTCGACGGTTTCGAGCTTTTCGCCGACGTAAAGCATCCCGATGATCTTGCCGCCGGTATCCTTCAGCGGTTCGTAGGCCGTCAGATACCAGGTGTTGACCACAAAGGCGAGCCCCCGGTAGGGTTGTCCCTTGATGACGGCGCCGACGACGGCGTTCGCGGTTCCGTCGGCGTTTACGGCCGGGATAAATGTCCCGATCGCCCGCTTCTTGTCGAGCCCCTCCACGTTGGTGGCCACCCGCAGCATGTCTCCCGCGTCGTTCATCCGCTGGAAGATCGTACAGGTACCGCCGACGAGACGTTTGACGTCGTCGACGATGGGGGTCGTCGAGCTGAACTCGCGGTTTTTCCCGAGCCATATTCCGCCGATCAGGAATTGGGGCAAGAGAATGCTTTTGGTTTCCTGTGTCAATTGATTGATCGCTTCCCAGATGACCGACTCCGAGGAGAGGCTCACCGTTTTATGCTGTTTGAGAAGCTCGTCGGCCACCTTCAAATCGTTGTTGATCTTCTGCTGGATCAGATCGTTGGCCGTTTCGCAAAGGCCGTAAACGTCCCTGGCGATCTGGGCGATGTTCATCATCGCCAGTTCCCGCAACTCCGTGGTCGTCGTCTGGGAAACGGAGGTCTGAAACCGGTTGACCAGCAGAAAAACCGTCAGCACCGGCAACAGGGATGCGAGAATGACCAGGGCGACGACTTTGCGCTTCAGCGTCAATTTGACTTTCAACATTTTCCCTCCTTGAGGCAGCCGGCCCGGACCCGATCGGGAGGTTGTGGGCGAGGCGGAAAACGGGAGAAAACATACGGTTCAGGAACGTTATTCACTGGGGACGCAGTATAAGAGAGGCCCCTCTCTCTGTCAATATAATTTACCTGTATCATTTCCCCGCAAATTTATCGAGCTGCACTGCACGGAGGGGAAAAAAAGAAGAGCGAAGAAGAAGGCATTCACCGGGGACGGTCGGTGTTATCCCGTTCGTCTTTGTTTCGGCACGCTTTAGGGCTTGACAGGCTTGATCGATCGGGTAATGATAACCCCCAGCCCCGGACGGGGAGGGCTCAAGACCGGGCAATCACGAAGAGAAGAAAATTCAATTCCATAAAAGGAGCAGACGATGGCATTTGCACTCGG
Source organism: Syntrophaceae bacterium UBA6112 (assembly GCA_002423465.1). Lineage (GTDB taxonomy): Bacteria > Desulfobacterota > Syntrophia > Syntrophales > UBA5619 > UBA5619. The sequence continues at coordinate 27,402 of DIWG01000058.1, forward strand.
ACCAAGAAGGGGAACGTATGTCGATGTAACGGATGAATTGAAGAGCGGAAAACCGCCCGTATCTGCAAATCGGGTCAAACTCCTTGAAGATTTCGATCTGACGTACCGTACCCTTTGCACGCTGCTTTTCAATTACGTGCCGGCCTCCGGCCACCCGGGGGGGTCAATCTCCGCCGGGCGTTTTCTGGCGGGTCTTCTCTTCGATTCACTGGACTATGATATTTCACGTCCGGAACGGGAGGACGCCGACATCATCTCCTTTGCCGCCGGCCACAAAACCATGGGCCTCTATTCTCTCTGGGCGTTGCGGGACGAGGCTCTCCGGATCGCGGCGCCCGAACTCCTGCCCCGGGAAGAGCGCTTCCGAATCCGCCTGGAAGATCTCCTCGGATTCCGGCGGAATCCCATTACGAAGACGCCCCTTCTCAAGAAGCTCAACGCAAAAGTCTTGGACGGCCACCCGACGCCGGCGACCCCTTTTGTCCGGCTTGCGACCGGCGCGTCGGGCGTTGGTCTGGGAAGTTCGATCGGCCTCGCTTTGGGGGCGATGGACTATTACGGAGAGAATGCGCCGCGGGTCCATATTGTCGAGGGGGAGGGCGGCCTGACGCCCGGCCGGGTCAGCGAGGCGCTGGCTGCCGCGGGGACGGCCTCGCTGCGGAACGTGATTCTCCACGTCGACTGGAATCAGGCGTCGATCGACAGCGACCGCGTCTGCCGGGAGGGGTCGGTCCCCGGGGATTATGTCCAGTGGACGCCGGCGGAACTGGCGTACGTACACGACTGGAACGTCATCTCCGTTGCCGATGGAACGGACTGGCAGCAGATCTGTACGGCCCAGCGGATGGCCTTGAAGATGAAGAACAGCCAACCCACGGCCGTCGTCTACCGGACGACCAAGGGATGGCGATACGGCATTGAGGGGAAGGCTTCCCACGGGGCGGGACACAAGCTCTGCGCCGACGGCTTCTTTGATGCGCTGAAACCGTTTCTGGCCTTGGCGGAGGATTCTTTGCCGCGTTGCGAGAGCGCCAACCAGCGGTGCCGGGGCGGAAAGGAAGCCGGGATTCTGGAGGAATGCTTCTGGGAGTCCCTGAAGGCTGTCCGGAAGACGCTGGAAGGAAATCAGCGGCTGGTCGCCATGATCGTTGAGGGGCTCGCGGCGGCGCGGGAGAGGCTCGACCGGCGGCGGCGCAAACCCCGGGAAAACGGCCCGCGGATCGACGCCGTCTATGAGATCGCCCGGAAATCCGTAGGGAAGACGCCGAAGGAGCTTGTGCTGACTCCAGGCGCCGGCACGACGCTGCGGGCGGAGTTCGGCCGCATTCTCCATTATTACAACCGGGCCGGCAACGGCGCCCTCTTTGCCGCCGCCGCCGACCTCCTCGGTTCGACAAGCCTGGCCGCCGCAGGGCAGGGGTTTGACGGCGGCTATTACAATGCCGCCGACAATCCGGGGTCCAGGCTGTTGGCGACGGGAGGCATCTGTGAAGACGCGATGACGGCGATCCTCTCCGGACTCGCCTCCTTCGGACACCACAGCGGAGCCGGTTCTTCGTACGGGGCCTTCCTGGCGCCCCTCGGCCACATCGCGGCCCGCCTTCATGCCATTGGGAACCAGGCCCGCCAGTCGCTGGAGAAGGGGCCTTACCGGCCGATTATTCTCGTCTGCGCTCATGCGGGACTGAAGACCGGAGAGGACGGGCCCACCCATGCGGACCCGCAGCCGCTCCAGATCCTCCAGGAGAACTTCCCGCGGGGGACGATGGTGACCCTCACGCCCTGGGACCCGCAGGAGCTGTGGCCGCTGACGGCAACGGCGTTGAACCGGCGTCCCGCAATCATCGCCCCGTTTGTCACCCGGCCGACCGAGAAGGTGATCGACCGGAAAGCTCTGGGGCTTTCGCCGGCAAATGCCGCCGTCACCGGGGTCTATCTCCTTCGCGGGAGTCGAAACAAAAATGCCGGCGTCGTGGTTCTCCAGGGGAGCGAGGTGGGATACGCCTTCGTGGAGGAGACGCTGCCCCTCCTGGAAAAGAAGGGCGCCGATCTGTTCGTCTATTATGTGGCCAGCGCCGAACTCTTCGATCTCCTTCCGCGCCGGACGCGGGAAAAGCTCTTTCCGGAGGAGCATGCGAAACGGGCGATGGGCATCACCGGCTTCACCCTGCCGACGATGTACCGCTGGATTCGTTCCGACCGGGGGCGGGAGATGACGCTTCATCCGTATCGGAACGGGGGCTACCTGGGGAGCGGCCAGGCTCACATGGTCATGGCCGAAGCCGGGCTCGATGGAAAGAGCCAGTTCAAGGCGATCATGAAGCACCTGAAGGGCTGAGGGCCGGTGACGCCGGCGGATCGATTTGAACCCGCGCCGCTGATCTCCGGAGGCTCGGCGGGTCGCCGGTTGCCGTTCGCGGAAATGGCGGCATGGCGTTGATTTCGTTGGCAGATTCACTTCCAGCGTTATTCTATGCCGATCTCAGGGCTTCGACGATCTTCATCCGGGAGGCGCGCAGCGCCGGGAGCATGCCGCCGATGAAGCCCATGACGAGGGAAAAGATCATGGCCTGCAGGACGATGCGGCCGGTCAGGGTGAATTTGAACGCCAGTTCCGAAAAGGTCTGAAAGTTCACGGTGGAAACGGTAATGAACTGCATGAAGGAGGCGAAGAAGAGTCCCGTCGTGCCGCCGATGACGCCCAGAAGCAGCGACTCCGCGAGAAATGCCGCCAGGATGCTTCGCCGGCGGAAGCCGAGCGCGCGCATCGTTCCGATCTCCCCGATCCGGTTGGCCACCGCCGAATACATGGTGATCATGGCGCCGATGATCGCGCCGATCGAAAAGATGATCGTCAGCGACATCCCGAGGATCCGCAGGAACTTCGCCATCATCTCCGACTGGTCGAGATAGTAGCGCGTCTCCCGCTTGGCCTCGAGCGTGAGCCGCGGGTCCGTCTCGATGGCCGTTTTGGCGGCCGGGAATGCGGCCGGGTTGTTCAATTTGAAGATGAGCGAGGAGTAAACGGGCCGGCGGAAGGCCTGCATCACCTGGTCCACGTCCCCCCAGATCTCGGAACTGAAGCCGGTGTTTCCCGCATCGAAGATCCCCACCACGGTCCATTTCCGCATCCCCCAGTTCAGGGTTCCCCGGAGCCCGACCCCGGTGAACCCCTTGGCGATGCTGTTGCCGACGATGATCTCCGACGATCCCATTCTAAACAGGCGACCCGCGACGAGCTTCACCTGCGGCCGCAGGGGGATCGACGCCTCCTGGACGCCGCGGACCACGACGTTGGAATGGCTGGATGTCTTCCCTGCGCCCCGCTTGGGAAGAGCGATCAGCACCACCACCTCCTTGGCCACGAGCCTGCGGCCCTCCCCGCCGACCGCCATCTGGGGCAGCATCTCCACGATTGACGCCTGTCCACGGTCGATGCCGCTCATCACCTCCGATGTCGATCCCTTGCGGACGACGACGACGTTGTCATCCGAGCCCGTCTCCACCAGCGTCTTCTGAAGCCCCGCGGCCATCATCAGGACGGCGGCGAAGACGAACACGACCAACGCCATCCCGGAAACCGTGAGGATCGTCGTCAGCCTGCGCTTCCAGAGGTTCCGCATGCTGTAGGAGAGGGGAACGGCCATTATCCGATCCTCCGCAATCCCTCGGCGATGCCGACGCGGATCGCATGGCGGGCCGGGATGATCGCCGCGAAAAAGGCGATCAGGAAAGCGGCAATGAGGTCGAGCCAGAGCGTCTGAGCCGAGACGAGAAAAATGGGGAAGTAGGTCGAAAGCGTATGGCCGAAGGCCTTGGCTGCCGGAAACGTCAAAATCATTCCGGCGAGGCAGCCGGTCAGGGCGATGACGAGGGATTCGCCGAAGATCATGGCCGCGATCGATCCGCCGCCGAAACCGAGGGTTTTCATGATCGCGTAATCGCCGATCCGCTCCCGGGTGGTCATGGCCATCGTGTTGGCGACGACCGCCATGATGATGAGAATCACGACGAAGGAGACCATCTGGATCGCCGTTACGATCGCCCCGCTCATCGCGATGAATCCCTGGTTGAAGGCTTTTTCCGTCTCCGTGAGCGTCTCGGCCAGGGAGTTTTTGAAAGCCTTGTCCACGCTTAAGGCCACGTCCGGCGCCAGATCCGGCCGTTTTACGGCGATCATGTAGAAACCCACCTGGTCCGCCCTTCCGGGAGAGAACCGTTTCATGGTTTCATTGAGATAATCCCAGTGGAAGAAAAACTGAGTTTCATCGATGGTCTTGTCCCGGCCCCGATAGATGCCCCGCATGACAAAATCCCAGTTTCCCGGGAAGATCGTCCCCTTGAGGGTGACCTGATCGCCGATCTTCCAGCCGAACCTCGCGGCCAGTTTCCGGCCGGCGACAAAGCCCTTCCGGTCGGCAAAGAAGGCCTTCTGCTCCGGGGGGCTGAGAACGAATTCCGGGTAGATGGTCATATAGGTCCTCGGTTCCACGCAGAAGTTCGGAAAGAAATTCTTCTCATCGATGTAGATGCCGCCGAACCAGTTGCCGTAGGAGACGAGCTTCACCCCCTCGATCTGCCGGATCTTTTCGTTGTAGGCAATCGGAAGCGGGAAAATGATGGAGATCGCGTTTCGTGTGACGAGGCGGGACGCTGAAGCGGCCTCGACGCCGGAGTACCAGGCGCCGATCACCGTCCGCAGCAGACCGAATGCCAGAACGGCCACGGTGATGCCCAGGATCGTCAGCCCGCTGCGCAGCTTGTTGTGGAAGGCGTTTCTAAAGAGGATTTTGAGCTGGAGCATCGTTCATGTATCCTTTGTCCAGAAGCCTCAGCACCTTTGCCCGCTGGGCCGCCCGGGGGTCGTGGGTGACCATGACGATGGTCTTGCCCATCTCCGCGTTCAGGCGTTCCATCATTGCCAGAATCTCTTCGGCCGATACGCGGTCGAGATCCCCGGTCGGTTCGTCGGCGACCAGAATGGTGGGGTCGGTGACGATGGCGCGGGCGATGGCGACCCGTTGCTGTTCGCCTCCGGACATCTCCTTGGGATAATGATCCATCCGGTGTTCCAGGCTTACCATGCGCAGGGCCGTTTCGGCGTGCTCCCGCCTTTCCCGCCGGGAGAGCGCGGTCAGGTGGAGGGGCAGCTCGACGTTTTCGACCGCCTTCAGCACGGGGATCAGATTGTAGAACTGAAAGATGAAGCCTACGTTGTTGGCGCGCCAATGGGCGAGCTCGGTCTCCGAAAGGGCGGTGATGTCGACACCGCCCACCCGGATCGTCCCGCTGTCCGCATGGTCGATTCCGGCCAGGAGGTTCAGGAGGGTCGTTTTCCCGGAACCGGACGGCCCCATCAGCGCCAGGAATTCCCCTTCGGCGATGTCGAAGGTGATATCGTGCAGGACCGGGACGGCAAGGCTTTCCCGGTGATAGGACTTGAAGATATTCCTGATTTCTACGATGGATGGTTTCGGTTCGGCCAAATCAACTCCCCTTTATACTCAAGACAAGGTTTATCCAAATTTTGGCATACTTCCGGATATGAATAATGATCATACCGACAACAGGTGGCATTCGCTTCCCCTTATTTTACCAATGATTCTTCTGAGAAGGCATGAATTATTTATTTCACCCTATATGGCTTCCTCCAGCAATCCCCCGTTTTCCTTCAACCATACCTTCGCCTTTTCCATCATCGGGATTTGCGTGCGGACGATGTTCCAGAACCGGGGCGTGTGGTTTGTCTCGAGCAGATGGGCCAGTTCGTGGACGACGACGTAGTCGATGACGAACATGGGCGCCTTGATCAGCCGCCAGTTGAAGCCGACGTTGTTCCTGGTCGTGCAGGAGCCCCAACGATAATGGCCGTCCGCAATCTTTACGGCCGCCGCATCGACACCCAGCCGGCGGGCATGAGCCTTCACCCGGGGGATGATCTTCTCTTTGGCCCTGCCGATGTACCATTCCCGCAACGCCTCCACCTTTCGTTTACCCAGGATGGCGGGAATCAAGAATCCTCGGTTAAACCGGACCTCATTCAACCCATCCCGGACAACTTCTATTCGGTACTGCCGTCCCAGGTAGAGGGCCGACTCGCCGCTGACCAGCTCCTTGCCAGGCCCGTGGGGCAGGTCCCGGTATTTCTGGGGGTGGTTCATCTTCTCGTAGATCCACCGCCGCTTCGTTTCGACCACCCGTCGGATCTTCTCCTCGGCAAGCCCCTCGGGCGCATGGACCACGACGCTGCGGTCCCGTTCGACGGTGATCGTCATTTGGCGCCGCTTGGCAGATCTTTGAATGGCGTACTCGAAAACCACTTCCCTTACTCCGCGTAGAGGATGATGTCGTTGTTCTTCTTCGCGATCTCCATGATACGGCTGATGATGTGGGCGCGGTTCTTGACCAGGCCGGGGAGCTTCGCAAACTCCGGCGCCAGCAAGACCCCCTGGAGATCCGCCCGGAGTTTGTTCCGGGCCGGGATGCTCTCCCAGAAACCCGTGAGCTTGAGCTCCCGTTCCACGGCGAGGAAGGCTTTCTGGGTCAGATCCACGAGATGGCTGATCTTGTCTTCTGCGCTCGCCCCAAGCCCAAGTGCGATCCCCGGCGCTCCCTCCCGAATGTCGATTCCTTCCTCTCCAAAGATCTCCCCGAACGTCTCCCGTTTGAACATCCGGAAAAAGGGCATCTGCTTCTTGCGGTGCAGGCCGTAGGTCGGCTCCTTGGCTGCACTCATGATTCTCGCCCGCAACTTCTCCAACTCCTCATAGATCTTGTTCCAGTTCTCGCGGAACTCCGCGAAGATCGCCGCCAATGCCTCGGCGAAGGAGGCCTGGAGTTCCGGGTCGTCCCTCAACTCCACGTCGAGGTGGTGGCGGATGGCGTGCTCCACCTCCGCCGCCTTCGTCTTTGTGCGGCCCCTCTTACCGACCTGTTTATCAAAGTCCCCGTCGAGGATCGAGATCGGCTTGACTTTGATGTCGATCCCCTTCGACTCCAGGTACGCGTCGGTGATGGCGCGCAGCTTGGGCGGAATGCCCTTCATGCTGAGGCGCTCGTCATGCAGGTGCTTTTCCGCCAGGACATTGATCGCCGCCAGGACCTGGTAGTCGGCCATGAAGTCGAGGGCCTGCCGGGCCGGGAAGACCAGGTTCAGGCACCGCGTCAGCCGCTTGAAGGCCAGCAGGTAGTCGAAGCGCAGGTCCTCGTCGTAGAAGAGGTCGAAGAAGGCGTCGTGGTCGGTAAAGTCCGTCAGGCCGTGCTTTTTGAGGAGATCCATGACGGCCGCGTGGCTCACCGCCAGTTCCCTTAGCTCCTCCTCGGGGAAGCTCAGGCAGTCGATCACCTCCTTCTGTTCCCGCTCGTCGTAGGCGTCGATCGCCTTCTTCAGGTGGTGGCCAACACCCACGTAATCCACGACGAACCCCTTGTCTTTCGACTCCCCGGCCACGCGGTTCACGCGGGCGATGGCCTGGAGGAGCGTGTGGGCAACGATCACCTTGTCCAGGTACATCACCTGCTCCACCGGGGCGTCGAATCCGGTGAGGAGCATGTTGTTGACGATCACGATGCCCAAGTCGCCCCGGACGCCCTCCTCTTCGCGGCCGAAGGCCATCTTGAAGCTCTTGATGCTCGCCTCGTGTTTGGCGTCGTCCGTGTAGGGCCTCAGGTGGGGCAGGTCGTTGTTGCTTCTGGAGATGATGACGTCCGTCGTCAGCCGCGCCAGCCGGTCCAGGTCGAGCTTCCCCGGATTGGCCTTTTTCAGCGCTTCCAGGGCCTCCGCCAGGGCGGCGTCGAGGTATTCCTTGTACCGCACCGCCGCCTCGCGGGAGGTGGCCACGACCTGGGCCTTATAGCCGTTCGGAAAGACGTGGGTCAGGTAGTGGGTCACCATGTCTTTGGCCTTGGCCGCGATGGTCGGCCTGGCCTCCAGGTAGGCCTCGCGGGAGCCGTATCCCAGGATCTCCAGACGCTCATGGAGGTTGTAGTCGCTGAAGACGTCGGCAAAAGCCGTGTCCATGCCCGTCTGATCGGCCACTTCGGCGTTGTGGGTCCGGCCCTCGTACACGATCTCCAGGGTCACGCCGTCGTCAATGGACTGGCGCATGGTGTACTTGTCGATGTAATCGCCGAAGACCCGCTCCGTCTTGTCGATGGGCGTTCCGGTGTAGCCGATCCGCGCGGCGTTGGGGATGCCCTTGTCGAGGTTCGCCCCGAGCATGGCGTACTGGGAGCGGTGGGCCTCGTCTGTCATGACCAGGATGTGGGGGCTTGGGTTCAGCTCCGGGAAGGTCTCCGTCAATTCGGGTTCGCGAAACTTGTGGATCATGGCCATGACCAGGTCCGAGGCGTCGGACCGGAGGAGTTCCTTGAGTTCCTTGATTGTGTTGGCCACCTTGACCGTAAAGCCGATGCCTTTGCTGGTCTCGGAAAGCTGGCCCTCCAGTTGGGTGCGGTCCGTCACGAAGACCACCTTCCAGTTCGAGAGCCGGGCGTGGCGGTACATCTCCCGCACCATGAACATCATCGTCAGGGATTTTCCCGACCCCTGGGTGTGCCAGACGATTCCGTTCCGCTCCCTGGGGCTCTGGCCTTCCAGGAGGCGCTTCACTGCCAGCTTGACGGCGCGGAACTGCTGGTAGCGCCCCACGATCTTGATTGTCTCCCCCTTGTCGTTCGTCGAAAAGAGGGTGAAGGTGCGGATCAGGTCCAGGAGGTTGTCGCGATCGAGCATCCCGGCGACGAGGCGCTGCTGGTCGTTGGGGCCGCTGCCGCCGTGGGGAATCTCGTCCACGGTCCGGGGATAGGGATCGGCCCACCGGTAGAAGTACTTCTCGCCGTGGGTCGTGATGGTGCCGAATTTGGCCTCGTTCCGGCAGGTGGCGACGACGATCTGGTTGTAGTAGAAGAGGGGCGCGCTGCCCTCGCCCTTGGCGCCGCGCTGCTCGCTGTAGCGGAGCAACTGGTCGATGGCCTCGGGGATGGCGTTCCTGACCTTGGGCGACTTGCACTCGATCACCGCGACGGGCAGGCCATTCAGGAACAGGACAATATCGGGGACGATGTGGTGCTCCGTCCCCAGGATGCGCACCTTGAGCTGGCAGACGGCGATGAAGCGGTTGTTGGCTCGGCGGTCGAAATCCACAAACCGCACCGTCGGACTCTTCTCGCCGGTCCGGCGGTTGACGCTCACGCTCGTGTTTTCCAGGAGCATCGTGAAGACGTGGCGGTTGTTCTTGATCAGATCGGTCCCGGGGAAACTGGCCGTGAGCTGCTTGACCGCCTCCTCCACCTGGTCGCCCTCCAGCCAGGGGTTGATGACCTTGAGGCGCTCCCGCAGGACCGGCAGCATGACGACCTGGGTGAAACTCTCTCTGAAGGAGTCGCGTGGGTGCTGCTTAGCGTCGAGATCAATGACCTCCCAGCCCAGCCCGGCCAACTGATCGAGGAGGGGCTTTTCGACATGGTTGCGCTCGTCAAGTCTCAATTGCGCTGCCTGAGGGGTGGCGTTTGAGGGGCTGCTCATTTCGCATCCTTAATCAAGTCTTGAAAGGTCTTTACCCAGTCATCCCAAACACGATCAAAATCCGGCACATCTTTCAGCATCGGTCCCAAACGGTTGAGCCAGGCATTTTCATTCCATTCCCGCAGTGCGCCTGAAGTCAGACTCTCGATATCCGGCAGTACGCCACGAACACGACACTTCTCATCAAAAAGAAGTCTCAGCTCCTTCCATAAAAAGCACTCTTCCGATTTACACAGGATATACCAGAGATCATACAAGTCTCGTGGGCGGGGCCACTTTTTCTGCTGCTGGAGCAATGATCTCAGTTTTTCGGCTATGATTTCTCTTTTGGAATAAGTCGTAATCCCGAATGTCGAAAGATCGGAAAAGGTCGGTTCGACGGAACGGACAATCGGTTCGTCGAGAACAGGTTCATCAAAGGTCAGATGAACCTTGACCTGTGGCAATCCCTGACGTCGCGACCCTCCGCGGGTATACTCCACAGGGATCTCGATCTGAAAATCGCCCGGCGCCGTCAGAGGTTTCCCCACGGACAAGCGAATGCCCGATTCACGCAAAACAAGCGCGACCACAGGATCGAGCAGGCGGAGCGATGACTCAAGATCACCGCTGTCCGGCCTGCAACTGAAATCGATATCCTCGGAGAACCGATAACCCTCGTAATAGCAGTGTCGCAAGCAGGTCCCGCCCTTGAAGATCCAGCCGTGCTCCGTCACGCCCGCATGGGCCAATCCTGACAAAAGCCAGAGGATGATGTAGTCCTTCTCGGCCTGATCAAAGCGGAGTCCTGCCCGATCAGCAACGCGATGCAATTCCGCTGTCGTAATCATGGCTCTATCTCCGCGTTTACCAGAAGGCCCCAGCGCCTGTTGTATTTCCCGCGTTTAGGCATGGTCGGGTCCAGCGGAGAAAAGCCCGGAGCAAGCGACGCCTCTGTGCGAAGCGCTTCGACATCTCCCATTCCCAGAGTTTCCATTATAAACCCCAGACGCTTTGCAACAGCGGAATTACCTATTTTTGCAGCGTAACTCCTCAGTTGTTTCTCGTCCAGTGCCTTCCAGGAGTCTTTCAACGCCTTGGCGATCTCGCTCACCCCACCCACGTGCTGCGGAAGATCCAGCCCGTCGATGATCGTCTTTTCCCGATCGGTGACACGGAAGGGAATCTCATCGATCCAGTCATTCATGATGCCGAAAAACTTATCCGGCTTCAGCGATACGATCTTGTAGCGGACGCCCAGCACCTCTCCCGGCTGGCGGCGTACGGGATGGTCCGTAGCCACGAATACAGTCCGGGGAAGCTGCTCCGTCATGCCGTGATGGTTGAGCGCCGACCAGTACGCAATCACCGCGGGGGACACGAGTTCCATGGCGACTGCAAACTCGTGCAACTGCGGCGAACGGTCCTCGCCGGACGAGAGGGGAACGACCGCGAACCGGCCGCGCCGGATGCGCCTGATCCATCCTTTGCTTTGAAGCCGCTCAAGGAACTGAGGCGTTGGATCATGCTTTGTATGCCCCAGAGTCTGACGTGCAAAGGCAAGGCTGAAGGTAGGGTGAACCCCCGCTTTGGCCAGAAAACCGGCCTCCATTTTCCCCAGCGGTTCTCTTGTTATATTTTGTGCGTCGTTCATAGTCTTTACAGCCTATCTGTGTCGCATAAACTATAACATTTGCCCGCTAAGTCAAGAGATTTCCTGTATGAGCCTCGCGCAAGGAATCGCTGGGTGCTGCTTAGCGTTAAGGTCGAGGACTTCCCAGCCCAGCCCGGCTAACTGATCGAGGAGGGGCTTCTCGACGTGGTTGCGTTCGTCGAGCCTGATGTGCGGGGGCGTCTTGTCCTGGATCATGGCTTCTCCTTGACAACCCAATGGCCGCCCTTGTCGGGACCGATACGTTCAATAGCCCGCTCTTCCCGTAATATGCGGAGGGTGCGTTCAATGGTTCTGGTTGTCTTACCAATTTGCTCAGCCAATTCTTGAATCGAAAGGCCGCCGTCGGCCCTGAGCAGGGTGATGATTTTCTCCGACGTTTTCTCCGACGTTTTCTGTAGCGTTTTCTCCGTCACTTTCTCCGGTGTCTGGTCCTCAGGCCGACTGCCAGCGCGGAACTGCACCATCAACCCTGAGGCATCGGTGCGGTATTCGGGCAGGGGCACGCCTGCCGCTTCGCATTCCCGGTTGATCTTCTCGATGCCCCGGCCCCAGGATTCGATCATCCCGGCCCGGAAGAAAGCATTGGCAATCAGTGGGTTGAATGGTCTGGATGCGTGTTTCGCCAACAACTGCGCCACGGTCCAGTTTTCAGGCAACAAACCGTCATTCCAGAAATAGATCCTGTCTTCGTATACACTGATTTGAATGGGCGACCCGCCGCTGTAATCCTTGTGCACAATGGCGTTCAACAGGGCTTCGCGCAGGGCCGCCTTGGGAAAAGGGAACCGCTCCGCGCGGGTGATCCCTTCGTAGCTGATGGCCGCCTTGAGGTATTTGGTCAGCAGCAGGTCCATGGCTTTCTCGGCCTGGACGAAAAGGCTGCCGTGGATCTCGTCCTGATAGAGCAGGTCGGCGTCCGTGCGGAAATAACCGATCTTGATGCAGGCCCCGACCACCCATTTTTCCGGATCGTGATGGAAAAGCAACAGGGCTGCGCGCTTGAGGTAATCCCCCTCCCTCAGATTGAGATTTTCGATCAGCGAGGCGTTGCTGTCCGCCAGGACCTCCTCGCTCATGCGACCGCTTCTGGAAGCCTTGGCGCGAAAAATCTGGAAGGCTTCCTCCTTGAAATCGGAAAGACTTACCCGCGGGACCGGCACCCCATCCCAGGTTTTTCCCTGCTTTCTGAGCAAAAACCGGTCGAGGGCCGCCCCTTTCAACTCCTGCTTCGTGCTGCCGCTGCGATAATGGTACTCGTCTTTATAGCTGACGGGATAGGGATAGGGCTCCACCACGATTTCGATCAGTTCCCTGCCCTGCTCGACACGCAGATTGACATCCACGATAATCCCAAGAATATCTTTGATTTTGTTGGGGATGTATTCCAAGAGCTTCTGGGCGTTGGCGACCCCTATCACTTTACCCTTGTCGTTCTTGCCGATGATCAGCGTCCCGCCCTGGGCGTTGGCAAACCCGCTGATCCAGCGGAGGTACTCATCGCGCCATGATGCCTTCCATTCGACCGCTTGGGCTTTCTTGGGGCTCATATGCAGGCAGTCTCCTTTTTGTTCAGCATCGCGGTGACGCGCTTCTTGCCTGTGAGTAGGTCTTGCATGAGGGCGGTTTTAAGGGAGCGGAGTTTTTGCAGTTTAGCCTTCTCATTCGAAGCAATTGCATTATGTGCCTCTAGAACTTTTGTGAGACTCTCTTGTTCATCTTTTTGGGGAAACGGGAAGAGGACTTTACGAAACACCGACTGTTTTACCCCCACAACCGTTGATCCGCTAGTAAGAAGCTCTAATCGCTCCGTAGTACGAGCCCAGCGAAGCAGCCAGAACAAGAAGGTGCCGGATAGTTCGGTGTCTCTGGTAGGCAGTGTTATAAGGCGTTGAGCCAGTGCAATCTTGTATTCTGGCACTCGGGCCACATTCCCCATTGGCGCTTCGGTGGTGAACATTACGTCACCGGGAGTTGGGATACCACGAGTCATCCACGCTTCGTAATTCTCTTCGGCGATAAACTCTCTTGGCTCCTCGTTTAAAAATCCTTCGCGAACATTCTTCGCAGTTATCAAAGGGATACCGGAATCCTCCTTTAGGGGTGTTCGTCCTCGGTAGTCAATAATGCAAGCGAGTTTTTGCTCAACCGGCACCACCTCCCACTCCACCGGAATCCTGCCCAGGGGGGAGTCTTTGAATTTGTGGGTTTGTTCGGTACGGAGGTTGCCGTGTTCGTCGATGCCGCGGGTGAGAAGGTTCTGCATCAGGCCGGTTTTAATGTGCTGCTGCTTGGCAATCAGGGCTTCGGTCTGCTCAATCGCCCGGTCTACTGTCGAGAGGATTTCAGCGATTTTGGCTTGCTCGGATTCATCAAGTGGATAAGCACAGACGTATTCCTTTAAGTGCTTAAAATGCCGATCATATCCGAAATTACCAATTTTATCCGCAGCCGAAGCAACGAGGTAGTAAAAGAACTTATCTTGAATTCCATGTTTGGGTTTGAGTAATTGCGTTCCATCAGCACCCGCAATGAAAGGGAAATCGACAAACTTCGTATGACGTGTATGATCTCCAAAGATTGTTAATGGCAAGTCGGTATCTATCAACTTTGCTGAATTATCATGATACCCGCAAATGAATTCAGCACTTTGATCGACTACGGGAAAAGAACCAACAGCGGAATACTCCGTAGACTTAATCTGTTTTGTTTTATTGTTCCTGGTGACTAGCAATTCGCCCAGCGATGCTGCCATCCAGCCTTCGACAACCTTCATGTCACCCTTCCAACCTTTTGTCTTTGAGCCATTTGAGCCGTTTGTGAGCCGTTTCATTCTCCCTGGTTCGTGTCCCCATTGGCCCCTTTATGGCCCCATTGATTCCCGGAAGTCCTGGATAATATTTCTTGGGGCATGAGGCGCATGCTGCGTCCCCAGTTCACAGCGTTCGTTTTACTTTCCATCGGCATCCCTCTCCTTCGCCAGTTTCGCGATGAGGGCGCGCCCTTTGGGGGTCAGCCGGTATTGCTGCTTGCTGCTTGTGGGCTTATCCGGAATGGTCATCTCGATTGCGCCGGCAGTTAACGCCGGAATGAGATATGCTTCCCTGAAATAGTCTTCATGCCGGAGGGCCAGAGCCTTCTGGATGTCCGTACGCTTCATCTCTCCAACCAGTACCGTCAGGAGTTTCTTCACTTCCCCGGTGACTTCCCCGGTGACCTCCCCGGTGACTTCCCCGGTTATTCCGCCGACGGCCTTAAAGGCCAAGTCGGGCTTTCTTCGGATCGTAACGACAAAGCCGTCAGTAAGGGCGAACTCCGGCTCATCAAGACCGACACTGCGGCAGCGTCTGATCATGTCACCTGTTCCGGTGCCCATGCGCTCAATGTACTTGGTAAGATAGAGAGGCTCGGCCAATAAGGGATTGCGGGGCACCGATCCGTGGGGCTTTCGCAGTCTTGCAAGCGTCAAGGGCGGCGGAAGGGTACCGGGATTCCAGACCTCCAACCGGTCCGCAAAGAGCATCACCTGCACACTGCCGTTGCTCGTATAGTCCCGATGGGCCACGGCATTGACAATGGCTTCCCGGATCACTTCCGGGGGCATCTCGTAGGCCACAGGCGCTTGAATACTGTGGGCGCGGGTTCCGACCGCAAGATCAATCTTGGAGAGCACGAAATCAACGGCCTGATCCACCAGATCAAAGACTGTTCCCTTGTAAACACGGTAAAACGGAATGGGTTTGGTGACCTCAACGCCATGAAAATGAACGCACTTGATCTCGGAGGAAATCAGGAAGCGCTGCGGCTCTTTTCCAAAGAGCAAGACCGCCGCATGGGTCGGTCGTTCTTTATCAAGGAGATTCAGATGAGTAAGCACCTCCATGGGCGTGGACTTTTCGGGTAAAGGGAAGCCCCTGGCTCCTCGGGCTTGAATGAGAAATGTGCGTATCTTCTTTCCATCCAGATCCTTCATCGTGGCGTTTCTGCAATAAGAGGCGTCGAATGGTGCTGAACGGATCAATTCGTGTTCATCAAGGTATTGAACAAGGCTTCCATACAGTGCGGCAACCAGCTCTGAAGCACTGACAAAACGGCGCCTCACTACCTGATCGCCCGCTTCTTTGATAAGGGCCTGCATTTTTGGGGTTTTACCGGCATCGTCAGCGCCTCTTACATAGATAAGACGATGTTTCCCAAGTCGCGTTGCCAGATCGAATTCCCGGTGTGTAGGCGAGCACCCCTTCTCGCCTTCTTTTCCGTATTCATTCCCGAAAAGCCCGACATAAATGTCGCACCGTTCAACTTCGTGGAGATAAACCTCGTCAGCCCGTCTGTCCGTGGCCGGCACGTCTTCAAAGAGAAATACATCGAAGAACCGGCGTAAAAGTGGATCTCCCCGGAGAAAGTCCCTCAGAGCCTTACGCTCTTCGGAAAACTCCTTTTGAACACTGCTGATGAAGATCCGGATCTGGCTCATGACGCATCTCCGATATATCCCAGCCTCTGAAGGAATCCTTGCAGGGTTTTCATGGTTTCGTTCCGCTGCTCTTCCAGCTTTTGGCTGGAGACAGCGTATTTTCCCCAGAGGTTTTCCACCGCGGCGACGAGGCCGCGCTTTTCGGCGTTGAGGTAGCGGTTCAGTTCGCCGCTCGCCAGGTCATAGAGCTTCTTCAGGATGAGGTGGCGGGCCTCCTCCTCCGAAAGCCGGCCGCCGATTGCGGCAAGAAGGGCGTCGGTTTTGGCGATACGGGCAGCGAGTGCGGCTTTGTCTTTGTTCAGGGCGGCGATCTTCTTTTTGTCGTTCTTGCTTGCGGCATCGAGGTTTGCGAGCGCTACATCCGCCTGACGGATCAGGTCCCGGCTTTCGTCCTTGAACTCGTCTCCGCCCAGGCGCTTGAGCTGAAGCTTGAGGGCCAACTCGTCGGTCTTGGCCTTCAGGGCAGCCTTTCCGTCCTTGATGCGCTTTTCAATCGCGGCGATGGCTTCTTCGCAGGCCTGAAGGGCGGCAAGCTCCTTTCGGGCTGAGGCGCTCGCGCTCCCCTTAAGGTCGTCGATCAGCTCCTTGAGAACCTTCTTGATGACGGCGGCGGTGACGGTCTCGTCCTCTTCCGGCTCGTAGGCGGCCGCCTCCTGGGCCGCTTCCACCGCCTCGGCCAGCTCGCCCTGGGCCTCGCCGATTCCAACCTCCAGCGCTTCGATCCCGTCGGCTTCGGCCCGGAAGTATTCGGCGATGAGGTATTCGTCGGGAATCAGCGCATGGTGCCAGCCGGTGGAGACGATCGTCTTCAGGTCATAGCGGATCTGCTGCCACCAGTTCACGAAGACCCCGGCGCTCTTGAACTCGTCGAGGACAGCCAGGGGGATGAGCCTGTATTTGAGGGTGGTCAAAAGCTCGTGGCGGACCTCGGGCATCTTTTTGCCGTTGTGGAGCCCGGAAAAGTCCTCCCGGGCCACGGCCCACCAGGCTTCGAGGATATCGCAGTGGCGGACAAGTGTGTCCCGGAGGGCGGGGTCGGCTTCGATGGCCGCCTTGATGGCGGGTTTGGCGGCGATGGTGTCGCAAAAGGCGAGGTAGCCGGGCCGCTTGGGTTGAAAGAGGGCGGTTGGCGCCATGCCGAACCGGGCGAAGTCGGCGGCGCGGGCCTGGACCTCCGCCTCGGGAATGCCGCCGATCAGGTGGGCCTGCACATCCTCGGGCTCCGGGTCGGGGGTGTTGTCCACGTAGCGGCGGATGTTGAGGTTGTAGTCGTGGGTCTCCACGATCTCGGCTTTGTCCACCAGCCGGCTGTACTTGGGGATCTCCCGTTTGTGGGTGAAGACGAAGTCGATCTTCTCGATGTCCTCGGGGCGGAGCCTGTTCTGGGCCTTGCCCTCGGCGTATTCGCGGTCGGCGTTGATGAAGAGGACCTTGTCCTTCAGGGCCTCGGGCTTGCTCTTGCTCATCACGAGGACGCAGGCGGGGATGCCCGTGCCGTAGAAGAGACCCGGCGGCAGGCTGACGATCGCCTCGATCACGTCGTCGTTGACGAAGAGCTCCCGGATCAGCTTCTCCTTGCCGCCGCGGAAGAGGACGCCATGTGGCATGATGGTGGCCATGCGGCCGTGGGCTTTCAGGCTCGCCAGCATGTGCTGCACGAACATCAGGTCCGCCTTCTTGCCCGTCTCGGGGCACCACTCCCGGAAGCGGCTCGGGAACTTCAGAGTGGCGCGGCTGTAGTTCTGCGAAAAGGGCGGATTGGCCAGGACCCGGTCGAACTTGCGCACCTGGCCGTTTTCCAGGATCAGGGGGTCCTCGATGGTGTCGCCGTTTTCGATGGTGAAG
>DIWG01000059.1:0-219 GCA_002423465.1 Syntrophaceae bacterium UBA6112
ATCCAGATTTATCAATGAGTATTTCTGGCCTTTTCCCATTGACACACAATCTTCTCCTGCCTATACTCCAACTGCGGAAAAGCAATGCTCTATCAATTCAACGGAAAGAATAGGGTGGACGCACTTTCTCTCCTTCTCGTAGGAAGAAAGATGCAATCGGAAGATGGGAGGTCTCTATGCCGATAAAACCAACAGAACATGAAGATGAATATTTCGCGC
>DIWG01000059.1:287-38747 GCA_002423465.1 Syntrophaceae bacterium UBA6112
AGGGCATGAAGATAGATGAATGTACAGACTGCAGAGGAATGTGGCTTGACGCAGGTGAATTTGATGCAATGGTTAAAATGGATAAACCTGTCCTTGAAAGGCTTTTTAACGTGTTCAAGAAATAGAGTGTCCAAGTTGGCAGTGTACTTATGCTTGCTTCCTCCTTGATTTTCATCATCAGCTTACTGATCCTACTTGTTTCCGCACGATTCTTGACGGGGGCAGCCGAAAAACTGGGTCATCATTTCGGCATGTCGTCCTTTGTGATCGGAGTGTTTATCGTCAGCATCGGCACCTCGCTGCCGGAACTGGTGGCAGGCGTTCTGGCAGGTTTTTCCGGAAATTCAGAAATTGTCTCCGGAAATGTTCTTGGCGCCAACATCTCCAACATCTTCCTGATTATGGGCCTCGTCGCCGTGTTATCTCGAACGGGGATTGAACTGGGCGGTGGCTACATCATGGTTGATCTCAATTTTCTGATTGGATCTTCCCTCTTGCTCGGCCTGATCATGATGGATGGTGAAATTGTGTTTTCCGAAGGTGTCTTCCTGCTGGCTGCTTATGCAATCTACAGTTGCTTCCTACTCAGGAGCAGCCAACAGTCCCTTTTTGAGAAGAATGGGAAGAATTTGCCAATCAAAAGAGTTTTTCCCTTTAAGGCGCTACTGATCCTGTTGGCTTCAGGCATCGGCATTTATATCGGGGCCGACTATACAGTTAAGAGCATTATTGAGATTGCCAAACATCTTGTGGTTCCCACTTCTCTTATCTCGTTGACAGCGCTATCGATAGGAACTACGCTCCCGGAACTGGCGGTCAGCATCACTGCTATCCGGCAGAGGAAATCTGCGATCGCCGTAGGTAATATTCTGGGTTCTTGTGTCTTCAACGCCCTATTGATTCCCGGAGCAGTATCAGGATTCGGTGCCATTCAGGTTCCTGAATATCTGATAGGCTTTTCTTTACCGGTTTTCGTTGTTGCTTCCATTCTGTTCTACCTCCTGACCCAGGATAAAAAGATATCCCCATCAGAGGGGATGCTGTTTTTGGTCTTCTACGCCTTTTTCATCAGTAAAACGGTTGCCTCTTTCATCTGAACCCTCCGCCATTTTTCGCTTGACATGCAAGTCGCTCCTGTTTTACGCTCCAACCGCTCTAAAAGCATTATCTTATTAACCTTTAGATTCCATAAACAATCTTGCGTGGAGGATGGCCATGACGATGTCGGCAAAGCACCGTATGTCCCGGTTTTCGATGTATGCTGCCTTTTTGCTGCTTTTCGCGGGTTGCGGGAGTGGCTCTTCAGGTACGGCGATCCAGTCAGCGGACGTCGTCATCCTGAACGCAAAGGTTCTTGCGTCCGACAACGCACGCCGGATCATGGAGGCGGTTGCGGTGCGCGGGGGCAAGATCGCTTATGTCGGCAACAATACGGGTGCGATGGAATTCATCGGGAAGGAAACCCGGGTCGTGCAGGCTGACGGCAAGACGCTCACGCCGGGATTCTTCGACAACCACACCCACATCCTTTTCATGGCCATGCTGCGCCCAATGATCGTGGATCTTTACGACTGCAAGAGTCTCGACGAGGTCAGAGAACGGACCGTGGCGTTTGCCAAAGCCCATCCGGATCTGCCGCTGATCATCGGGTTCGGGTGGTTTTACGACTACGTGCCCGGGAGGATTCCGGAACAGGCCATGCTGGATGAATGGATTCCGGACCGGCCCGTCTGGATGCTGGCGTATGATGCCGCTACCCTCTGGGTGAACACCCCGATAAACGATTTGATGCTGAAAAGGAACCCGAAGGCCTGCCGGCGCATGATGCCGCAAATTGACGAGAAAACCGGGAAGAACACCGGCATCTACATGCAATCGAGCAGCTTCAATCCCTTCGATTTCCTGGACGTCGAGGAATTTGGATCGGAACTGAAGGCCCAAATGTTTTCCGAAGCCGGGCGGGCGGTCGCGGAGACCTTGGCGATGGGGGTGGTGGGGGTCGAGGATCTGCAAATCTACAAGACGTTTGTCCCATGGATTCTTGAGTTCCGAGACCAAGGGGGGCTGGATGATCTGCGAATCCGGCTGGCATTCTATATCGACCCGATCGACATCGAGGACGAGGAGGGACTGATCGCCGATCTACGGTGGTGGAAAGAGACCGGCGAGAAGGAATCGGACGGGCGGTTGACCCTGGGGACAGCCATCAAGCTTTACATCGACGGAGTTTCGGGTAACCAAACCGCGTTCATGTCCGAACCCTACAGCGACGCCCCCGACAAGTATGGCTACCCCAACTGGACAGCCGGGCAATTCAAACGCTTGTTGGAACACATAGACGACTTCGGAATGCAGACGTGCACGCATGCGGTGGGAGATGCCGGAATTCCTTACATTCTGGATGCGATCGAACAATCCGCCAATCGGGGCATGGTCCGGGATGCACGCCACCGAATCGAACATTGCGAACTGCCCTCCGCGACGGACATCGGCCGCATGGTCAAGTTGGGGGTTCTGGCGGGCATGCAACCGGCGGAATTCTATGGCGACGCCAGCAACGAAAAGGCGCTGGGCGTGAAGCGTCTGAAGGCGATGATGCCATGGAGGAGTCTGCAGGAAGCAGGAGTGTCCATCTCCTTTGGAACGGACTACCTTGCGGGTTCCATTCCGCCGATCAATCCCCTCTATGGGCTGCTCGTCGCCACGACCCGGCTCAACTACAAGGGCAACACGGACTGGGGTCCGGAGGAGGCCATCGATCTCGTCGACGCAATTCACCACTACACCCTGGGCGGTGCGTATGCCCGGAAGATCGAGGGCCAAACCGGATCGATTGAAGTCGGAAAGAACGCGGACCTGGTGCTGTTCGACCTCGATCTGATCGCGGTGGACAGCTTTTGGCTCATCCAGCAATTGGAAGCCGGAAATCTGGACAATTTCGTGGACTGGACCATGGCCGGCGGCAGGATTGTCTATCAAAGAGACGGCGCTTCGCTGTGAGACTGTTCATCGGGAACGATCACCTCTCGGGCGCCGTCATCGCTATTCAGACTTTTGGTCAGTTTCCGGGATTTTGTAATCATTCGGAGTTGGGAAGCTCCGTCTTATCTGCCGCATCTTTCAGGGAGAATCCTTGGCCGAGAACCATAGCCTCCTTGATGGCAGCATTCAATTTTGTTTCAAATTCACGGTAGCGTGCTCCCCATGTCTGCTCTCCAGTGGCTGCCCCCATACGTGCCGATATGGTAAGCACTTCGTCAAGATGTACAATTGAACCACTCAATTCAGTAAGCCGGAAAATCATGCCCCTTCGAGTATAAAGCCTTTTTCCCTAAATAATCTCAAGCAGGCATCTGCGACAGTCTTGTCGTAAATGGTTCCCCTGTTCTTCTCGATTTCTGCCAACGCCGCATCAATTCCCAAGCCGGGACGATAGGGACGATGGGAGGCCATTGCTTCCACAACATCGGCCACGGAAAGGATACGGGCCTCCATAAGAATTTCTTCCCCTTTCAGTTTTTGGGGGTATCCGGAACCATCCATCCGCTCATGATGCTGATGGACGATCTCCGCCAGCGGCCAAGGCGATTCCACATCCTTCAGCATCTCGTATCCCTTTCGGGCGTGTTCTTTGATCAACGAAAACTCGATTTCAGATAATTTTGTTGGCTTGGACAATATCTCGGCAGGGATGGATAGTTTCCCGATGTCATGAATGGAGCCCGCCATGCGGATACCCTCGATTTTATCCGGGGGTAATCCCATCTCGGAACCAATGGCGCGTGCAAGATCCGCGGACCTGAGCTGATGGCCGGATGTATAGGGATCTCGCGTTTCCACGGCGGATACCATAACCTGGACGGTCGTGCTAATCGCCTTCCTGAGACTTTCGAGGGTATGTTTGAGCTTTTGCTCCGCCTGCTTGCGGGCTGTGATATCTCGGGCCATGCCTCTAAAACCGATAGGCTGTTTATGGTTATCGAATATAAGATTGGCCCAGGACTCATAATTTCTTGTTTGGCCGTCCTTCATGATGACTTCATAGTCAAAAAGCCTCTCAGGCTGGCCTGTTCTGTATATTTCCGAGAAAACCCTCGACACCGACTTGTACTTCTCGGGGCTTATGTATTGTCTATAGTTCATGCCCATGAGCTCCCCACGGGAATAACCGGTTTTTTCAACCAGAGCTTCGTTGAAAAAAACAAGGTTTCCACTCAGGTCAAGTTCGTAGTATGCATCATCCATGTCCTCAAGAATACCACGATACTTTTTCTCGCTTCTCCGCAGTTCCTCCTCCGTCCGCTTACGCTCGGTGATGTCCCGAACGACGTGGATTAATCCGACCAATTCGCGGTCTCTCCCAAACCGCGGCATCGCCCTGATCTCAAGGTGCCTGTTCAGATAAGGCTCGAATATCTCAACCGTAGAAGGCTTCCCTGTCTGGAGACTTTGGCAGCTTGCACAGTCGGACGGCGGTTTCTCCGTTCCGTGATAGCTCCCGAAGCACTTCACGGAAGGCATTCCCTGCCGGAGCTGAAGTCCCAATATGGACTCGGCTGCCGGATTCGCGCGGATGATGTTGAAATCCATATCATGGACGGTGATCATGTCTGCGACGGCATCGAATGTGCTTTCCCAATCTTCCTTTGCCAAGGCTATTGCTTCCTCCGCTTTTTGTCGAGCCGCGATCGTGTTTTGGGAAATATGGATAATGACATAAACAAAAAAGGCACCGCCGAGAAATACCCCGCCTGTCAGAAGTTCAACGGGGAATGGCAGATTGCTGATCAAAATAATGTCGAAGAAAATGTAGCCTGCGATAAACAATCCCATCAGGTAGAGAATGATAAGCCACTTCTGACGGAGCCGGCCAGAGGTATTTCTCCAGATATTTATGGCCGGTGGAAACGACATGAACAGGAATATTGCCCCGATCAGTATCATGAAAATGGACAAAGTATTTATTGTCACCTTCGCCTCACCATAAAAAATCGGATTTATTTTCGCGATTGTAAGGAAGCTACCGGAGACCCTTCGAGATGTCAAACGGAATATGGTTCATAAGATGCTGTTTTCCAATTGAAAGAATGCAGGTCTTCGAAAATCGCCAGATGCACGATTTCAAAGATGATAATACCATCTCCTGCCAAAAAGATCACGCTTAAAAATCTGAATCCTTTATCCAATTTGTATTGAATGTTCTCCAACCTCATTTTTTTGCATAAGGGATCTGGTTTGCTTCGAGCCAGTCCATTGCAATTTTTTCAAGTTCATCCTGTCGAAAACGATACCATTCATCTTCCATTTCGTTCATATGGACGGCATCCTTAAACCGTCTGAAAGCTCCCTGACCCTTGATTTTATCCAAAAGCGCCCCTCTGATCTTATCATCCGCTATCGACAAGCAAAATTCTTCCATGATATGGTATTCACGGATATCGAATTTACTCGGAAGCGGAAGATAGTCATCAGAGCTAATAACCTCTCTTGCCTTAAGGATCATTTCCCGTTGCCATGCAGGGTAATCAAGAATGTCGTCATCTTCTTCCGCCGCGGAAAGTTCTTCCCCGGATAAGGTGACCAGTTCTCCGGTATGTCTATTGAGGAATGCTGAATGCTCATCGCTTAGAATATCCATTTCATCGACAACATTCTTTATTGAAACAATGGTTTTCATAATGGAAAAGCCGTTACATCCTTGCGCCAATATCCATATAAACCGATTTCCGGGGCCTAATGCCAAGAATCCAGACCGCGGACTTGATCACTTTGAAGACGACCCGGCAATCAACCACGCGGAGCTTCCAGTAGCCTTTCAGTGTCTTTCTTAAAGGCTGTCCGTATTCGTGTGGTGCGGTCTGCAATCGTTCTTCGACAGCCTTGCGGATTCTGTCTCTTGTTCTGCGATCGATAAGATGCAAATCCTCAATGCGAACATCGGGATGATAGTGCAGTGTAAAAGACATGAATCATTTCCACACATCTTCATTCGAAAGCGCCTCTTTTCTGTCGAATGACTTCATGCGTCTATCGGCAAAAGCTGCAAGGGAGACATCTTCACGCAAGTCAATAGCCTCGCGGATAAGGTCACGGGCAATTGTGGACATGGAAATGCCCTCACTGGTTGCAAGGTCATGCATAACACGATACAGTGGCGGCTCAACAACAATGTTTATTCTCGGACCAGTGTCAACCAGGCCACCATTGCATAGCGGACCAACTTGCCCGTGAAAACGAGAAGGGAAAAGCGGGTGAAATCAACCTTGAGGATTCCGCCCGCCAGACAGAGAGGATCGCCGATGATCGGCAGCACTCTGTCAAAAACAAAACGGCTGTAAGAAGCGGAGTTCTTACAGCCGAGGTGTGCTGGCTCCCCAGCGCGGACTCGAACCACGGACCCGATGGTTAACAGCCATCTGCTCTACCGACTGAGCTACTGGGGAAAATCGGTTTTGAGAGGGCCTTCATAATATAAGAGAATGCCTTTGTCAACAGGAGTCTTGTAGAAAAATTGTATAATCATTTTCTTTTTTACGCGATTTTGGGTGATTTGGGGTTGACAGAAAAACGGGAGCTCGTGTTACAATGCGGCCGCAAATCCGGGAAGGAAAATATTCCCGGACAGTCGAACGGTGGAGGGGAGCGGCGTCATGCAGGAGCGCGTAGCGGAACCGGCGGGGCAGCGAAACGGCCAGGGGGGGCAGAAGGAACTGGAGGAACAGGTTCTCCGCACGGGTCTTTGCACGGGCTGCGGCGCCTGCGTTAACCTCTGTCCCTATCAGGCAATTTATCAGGACCGGACGGTGCTCCTCCACCCTTGCGATCTGGCGCAAGGACGGTGTTACGACTTCTGCCCGCGGACGCCCACAGACCGGGATGCCCTGCGGCGCAACTTCCAGGAAGCAGCCGACTGCACGCCCGAACTGGGTGCCGTGAAAGGATTTTTCATCACCCGCGCGGCGGATGGCAATCTCCGTTGCCGGGCGCAGCACGGCGGGTCCGTGACCGCGCTCATGGCGCTTGCCCTCCGGGAGGGTCTCATCGACGCGGCCGTTCTCGTGGAAGAGGGGGAGGGACTCCTCCCCCGCAGCGTGACGGTTACCGATCCGAACGAAGCCGGGGAAAGAGGAAGAAGCCGCCTTGTCGTCTCCCCGACTGTCGCGGAATTCAACCGGATCGTCCGGGGGGATGCTGCGAAGATCGGCGTGGTGGCGACGCCCTGCCAGGCGATTGCCTTCGCCAAGATGCGAGCCCTGCCGCTGTCGGAATCAAACGCCGGGATCGAAAAACTGCGGCTCGTCGTCGGACTCTTCTGCGGTTGGGCTCTCTCCTGGCGGAAACTGGCCCCTCTGCTGAAGAAAAAAACGGATATTGCCCGGGTGATCGGAATGGATATCCCGCCCAGCCGGTATCATACCCTTGAAGTCTACACTTCCGGAGAAACCATTCGGGTCTCCCTCGACGAAATCGACCCCTGCGTCCGTGAGGCCTGCCGTTCCTGCGACGACATGACGGCTGAATTCAGCGACCTCTCCGTGGGGTCTGCAAGACTGCCGGAAGGATGGGAGACGGCGCGCGGCTGGAACCAGGTAATCGTTCGCACGAAACAGGGCATGGATCTCTTGGAGCTGGCACGCCGCCGCGGGGTTCTGGAATTCCGCGAGGCGCCGCCGGGAAATCTCGAGAAACTGAAGGCGGCCTCGCTGGGGAAGAAGAGGGCGGCGGAGAGGTTTTTCGGACGGGATGTTGCCGATGAGGAGACAACACAGGCGGGTTAAGCAGCGAATCGAATTGGCGGTGAAAAACATCGTCTGCTATAAAAGAGATCCGAACCAATGAAATGGGCGCGGATGGGATAGCACGGCAAACGGAGGAACCGGATGTCTTTGGATCGGGAACAGAAGGAAGGGGCCGAGCTTCTGCTGATGGGGAACGAGGCGATCGCCCGCGGCGCGCTTGAGGCCGGGGTGCGAGTCGCCGCCGGCTATCCCGGCACCCCTTCTTCGGAGATCATTGAGACACTCTCGCGCTTTTCGGAGGCGGGGAAACTCTATGTGGAATGGTCCACGAACGAAAAGGTGGCGATGGAGGTTGCCGCCGCGGCATCTTTCGCGGGGCTCCGGTCGCTTTGCGTGATGAAGCAGAACGGGGTCAACGTCGCCTCCGATTTTCTGCTCCACCTGACCGGGTCGGGCACCCGGGGCGGGATGGTGCTCGTCACCTGCGACGATCCCGGGGCTCTCTCCAGCGTGAACGAAGGGGAATCCCGCCATTTTGCGAGGCTGATGGAGATTCCGCTCCTCGAACCGTCGGACTTCCGGGAGGCGAAGGAGATGACCCGTTGGGCCTTCACCCTTTCGGAGGCGATCCGAAACGTCGTCATGGTTCGCAGTGTGACCCGGATGTCACACGCAAGCGGGAACGTCGTCCTCGGCGCGCTGCCGGAGATTGCCGGTAAGGCGGCGTTTTGTTGCGACGGGCCGGTTTCGGACCCCGATTGCGGACCGGTGATCAGTACCCCGGTCGTTGCCAAGCATCGCCTCCAGCAGGAGAAACTCCGGGGGGCGACCACCCTCTTCGAGGAGAGCCCTTTCAATGCCTATGAGGGACCGGAGGATCCGGAACTCCTGATCATCACCAGCAGCGTCTGCACCCTCTACAGCCGGGAAGCCCTATCGCTTCTTCGAGCGGAGGGGCGCACGGGCATCCTCAAACTCGGGACGACCTGGCCCGTTCCGCCGGCGCTCCTTAAAAAGCGCCTCGCGTCGGCAAAAAAGGTGCTGATCGTCGAAGAGGTTCTCCCGTTCCTCGAAGACCAGGTCAAGATCCTTGCCGCGGAACAGGCGCATGAGATCGGGATCAAGGAATTTTACGGGAAGAACGACGGAACCCTGCCGATGGTCGGGGAGTTGAATCCGGATCTGGTGGCCGCTGCCGTGGGCCGGATCCTGGGGATCGACCCGCCCTCGGTTCCCGCGGAATACAGAGAGAAGCTCACGGCGCTCACCGCCCTCGTGCCGAAGCGTGAGCAGACCTTTTGCCCGGGCTGCCCGCACCGCGCCTCCTTCTGGGGGATCCGCGAGGCGTTGCAACGCGACCATCGCGGCGGATTCGTCTGCGGGGACATCGGCTGCTATGCGATGGCATCCCTTTTCCCCGCAGCGGGATTTCACACCGCAAAAACGCTTCATTCGATGGGATCGGGGACGGGCATCGCTTCCGGGTTCGGAAAACTGGGACCCTTCGGCATGGAACAGCCGGTGCTGGCCGTTTGCGGGGATTCGACCTTCTACCATGCGGCCATCCCCGCACTGATCAATGCCGTCCATCACCGCGCGGACATCACTTTCATCGCCCTCGACAACAGCGGGACCGCGATGACCGGATTCCAGTCCCACCCGGGGCTCGAGGTGAACGCCATGGGGGAGGCGGCCCCGATGGTCGATATCGCCGCCCTCTGCCGGGCAATTGGGGCGCCGGTTGTCGTCGGGGATCCGTTCGCGCTCACCGAAACCCGGGAGACGCTGAATCGCCTGTTGGAAGAGCCGGGAGTGAAGGTTCTCATCCTCAAGCAGTCCTGCGCCCTCTCTCCGGGGAAAAAAGGGAAGAAAACGTTCCTCGTTCGGGTGGATGAGACGCTCTGCCGTGGGGATGCCTGCGGTTGCAACCGTCTTTGCACCCGGATCTTCCGCTGTCCGGGGTTGCTCTGGAACCGGGACAGGAAGAAGGCCGAAATCGACGAGGTTATCTGCGCCGGTTGTGGATTCTGCGCCGGAATCTGTCCGGCCGGGGCGATCCGGAACGAGGAGGCGGCGAAGTCATGAACGGGCATTTGGTGAAAGATCCATACAACATCGTGATTACAGGGGTCGGGGGGCAGGGAAATGTGATGGCCTCCCGGGTGCTGTCGAACATGCTGGTCCGGAAGGGGTTCAAGGTGACAATCGGGGAAACCTTCGGGATGTCGCAGCGGGGCGGGTCGGTCATGAGCCACATCCGGGTCTCGCCGACCGCGGTCTGGAGCCCGCAGATTCCGAAAGGGACGGCGGATCTGATCGTAGCGCTCGAGCCGATCGAAGCCATCCGGGTCCTTGCGGATTATGGGAACCCGACCGTCAAGATCCTGGTAAATCTGCGTGCGATCTATCCCGTCGGCGTGATTACCGGCGAGGACGAATATCCATCGACAACCGTGATTCGGGAAACGGTCATGGCTCTGGCGGCGCAGGCGCGCTTCCTGGATGCGACGGATGAGGCGATCCGCCTCGGCAATCCCATCCTGGGGAACATCGTCATGATCGGCGCCGTCGCGGGTATGAAAGTCCTCCCCATCGACCGGGAGCTCTTCGAGGCTGTGATCCGCGATGGGATGCCGGCTGCAAGGGTGGAAGCCAATCTCCGCGCCTTCGCGATCGGCGAGGCAAACGTGGCTTGAAAAACGGCGATTTCTAATTTTGGAACGGGAGATTAAACCCGCAAGCCCCGCCTTGCAGGCGGCGATCAGAGGCTCAATCCATCACGGAAAGCTTTCTGACCGGGAAGCCCCGCCTTGTGGGAGAGTAGCTTCACAATTCTGCGGGAATGAGGTGAGGGGATGAATGATACGTTCAAGGCCGTCCGCGTGACGGAGGATGTATGGTGGGTCGGTGCGATCGACTGGAATATAAGGGATTTTCACGGTTATCAGACGCGACGGGGGAGCACCTACAATGCCTATCTGATCCTGGCGGACACCGTCACGCTGATCGATACGGTGAAGGCCCCTTTCCGGGAGGAGATGATGGCCCGCATCGCCTCCGTCGTTGACCCCGGGAAGATCGAATATATTGTCTCGAATCACTCGGAGATGGACCACTCCGGATCTCTGCCCGAGGTGATCGCGGCGGTGAATCCGAAGAAGGTGTTCGCCTCTGTCGTTGGGGCCAAAACCCTCCGGGAGCTCTTCCCGATCAATCGGGAGATCACGGCCGTCAAGGACGGGGAAACGCTCAGCCTCGGCAACCGCACCCTGACTTTCCTGGAAACCCGGATGCTCCACTGGCCCGACAGCATGTTTGCCTATCTGGGCGAAGAGCAACTCCTCTTCTCCCAGGACGCCTTCGGGATGCACTACGCATCCCTGGAACGGTTCGCCGACGAGTGCGATCCGGCGGTGCTGGCTTACGAGGCGGCGACCTACTACGCGAACATCATCCTGCCGTACTCGCCTCTGGTGCTGAAGCTCATCGAGAAGGTGACCGCCGCCGGGCTATCCTTCAAGATCATTGCCCCGGACCACGGGCCGATCTGGCGGAAGGAGACCGGAGAGATTATCGGCCGCTATGCGAAATGGGCCGCGCAGAAGCCGGAGGCGAAGGCGGTCGTGGTCTATGCGACAATGTGGCACAGCACGGAAATGATGGCCCGGGCGATCAGCGAGGGGCTTGCGGCGGGGGGACTGCACGTGAAGCTCATGTCGATGGACGAGGTGCACCGGAGCGATGTGATCTATGAACTCTTATGTGCCGGAGCGCTCGTCGTCGGCTCATCGACCCTCAACAACCACCTGCTCCCGAATATAGCGGATATCCTGACCTATCTCAAGGGGTTGAAGCCGAAGAACCTGATAGGCGCCGCCTTCGGATCCTACGGTTGGAGCGGGGAGGCTGTAAGGGAGATCGAGGAGATTCTGGCGGAAATGAAGGTCGAAAAGGCGGGAGAGGGGATCCGGGTGAAGAACGTACCGGACGGCGGGGTCCTTGCCCGCTGTTATGAACTCGGGAAAACGATGGCCGGACAGGTTCTGTCCCGCCGGTAGCGAAAGACCGGCGGGAGAATGCCCGCCGTAAAATCCATTTCAGCATGGGAAGGAGAAAATCATGCCAAAGTACGTGTGCAACATCTGCGGTTATGTTTATGATCCGGCGGTGGGAGACCCCGATGCGGGGGTGGCGGCCGGAACGCCTTTTGATAAGCTTCCCGAAGATTGGGTTTGCCCGGTCTGCGGCGCCACGAAGGATGAGTTCGCGCCGGAATAAAGGGAACAACGGTTTATCATAAGAAAACCTTAGAAAGTCTTTTCGCTTTGCGGGCGTTTGCCGGAGGGTGTTATGGGGGGAACGAGGGAAGCGTTGCAGCAGGCCTATACGGGTGAGGCCAAGGCGGCCCTGCGGTTGAAGGTGTTCGCGGAAAAGGCAGAGGAGGAAGGGTATCCGCAGATGGCCAAGCTCTTCCGGGTGATTGCCTGGTCAGAAGAGATCCACGGGGCAAGGGCGCTCCGGGTCCTGAAGGAGATCAAAACGACCGAGGAGAACCTCGCGGAGAGCTTCCAGGCAGAGAAGGGGGTTGCGGAGGTCGCTTACAGTCGATTTGTCAAGGAAGCCGAGGCGGAGGGAAATCGGGCCGCAGTTCTCCATTTCAGCCAGAGTCGGGATGTCGAGGAGACACACGCGAAACTCTATAAGGAGGCGATGAACCACCTCCTCGAGGAGCGAGAGACGACCTACCACGTCTGTCTGGTTTGCGGCTATATTGCCGACGGCATACCGCCGGAGATCTGCCCGGTCTGCGGCGCCGGGAGAGAAAAGTTCAAGACCTTCTCCTGAAAAATATGATCGGAGGATCGCGATGAGAGGCGTCCTGTTGCGCTGGCTGATATTGACAGCGGCCGTGCTGGCCGCATCCTGGCTTCTGGACGGAATCAGGGTGAGCGGCATTTTTCCGGCGATTCTGGCCGCGGCGCTGCTGGGAATCTTCAATGCGGTTCTGCGCCCACTATTGATCCTGCTGACGCTGCCCCTCAACATCCTGACCCTTGGGCTTTTCACATTTGTCATCAATGCGCTGCTGCTTTTACTCGTTTCCGCGGTCATTCCCGGCTTCGACGTTCTGGGATTCTGGACCGCCGTTGTCGGTGCATTGATCATTGGTGTCACGAGCTGGCTGATCAACCGATTTATCGGGTCTACGGGCAGGGTGGAGACGGCGGATTACATCGATCTGAAACAGAGGCGGGGACGATGGGAGTAAGCGATCTGACTCCGGCCATGCGACAGTATGTGGAGGTGAAGGAGCGTTACCCTGACTGTATCATCTTTTTCCGGATGGGGGACTTCTATGAGATGTTCTTCGAAGATGCCGTGACCGCTTCCCGGGTGCTCGAGATCACGCTCACTTCCCGGAACAAGAACCGGGAGGACGCCATCCCCCTCTGCGGCTTCCCATACCATGCGGCGTCCGCCTATGTCGCAAAACTGATCGAAAAGGGATTCAAGGTGGCCATCTGCGAGCAGATGGAGGATCCGAAACTCGCAAAAGGGGTCGTGAAGCGGGAGGTGACCCGCGTGGTCACCCCTGGTCTCGTTCTCGACACGGAGAACCTCGCTGCCAAGGAGAACAATTATCTCGCGGCCCTGACCTTCCGGAACCATCGCTTCGCTCTGGCCTTTGTCGACATTTCCACCGGGGAATTCCGCGTCGCTGAAACCGAGGATCGGGAATTTTTCCGTGCGGAGACGGCGGGACTGCCGATCCGTGAAATCATCGTTCCGGAAGACCTTCGGGACGAGGAGCTGATTCGGTCCGTTGCCGGAGAGAGTGAGAATTGTCTGATCAACCGCCTGCCGGCGGAGCGTTTCGAACCGGCCGATGCCATTGCGCTGCTGCGCGACCATTTCCCGGAAGAAAACCTGTCGGGAATGGACCTTGAATCGCACCCGGCGGCGGTCTCCGCCGCCGGCGCCGTTCTCGCCTATATGGCGGAAACCCAGAAGGACCGTCTTGCACACATCAACAAGCTGACCTGGCATGAAAGCGGCGCCCATCTGCTCCTGGACGAGGTTGCAAAACGGAATCTCGAACTTTTCAGTACGATAGCCGAGGGGAAAAAGAGCGGGTCCCTGTTTCACGTCCTTGACGAAACGGTGACCTCCCTTGGGGGGCGGCGGCTCCGCTGGTGGCTGAATCACCCTCTTTGCGATCCGCTTCGAATTCGGGAGAGACTGGCCGCTGTTTCCGAGATCCGGGAGGACCATCTTCTTCGTCAGTCGCTCCGGGGAATCATGAAATCCGTTTACGATCTGGAGCGTCTCGGAAGCCGGATTGCCGTCGGGCTCGCCAACGGCCGGGATCTCATTGCGCTCCGGACTTCACTCCAGGCCTTGCCCGGGCTCCGCGACGCGATCTCGGGATGCGAGACCTCGTTGTTGCGGAAGATCCGCAACGGCATCGATGAGATGCCGGACCTGCGGGCACTGATCGATGCCGCGATTGTGGATGATCCGCCGCTGACGATCCGGGAAGGAGGGATTATTCGGGAAGGTTACGATCCGGAGCTGGATCAACTCATCACGATCATGCGGGACGGCCGGAAATGGATCGCCGCCCTGGAAGCGAAGGAGAGAGAGCGTACGGGCATTCACTCCCTGAGGATCGGATTCAACAGCGTCTTTGGATATTACATCGAAGTTACGAAGGCCAATGCCCGCCTGGTTCCCGGAGACTATATCCGAAAGCAGACCCTGGTCAACGCGGAACGGTACATCAATGAGGAATTGAAAGGATACGAGGAGACCGTCTTGCACGCGGAGGAACGACGGCAGACCCGGGAATATGATCTTTTTGTCGAGATCCGGGGTCGGATTGCAGATGATATCCGCCGAATCCAGGAAACGGCGGCGAGAATTGCCGATCTGGATGCCGTCGCTTCGCTGGCCGAGGTAGCCGAGCGGTATAACTACTGCTGCCCCACGGTCGATGCCGAGGATGCCGTCGAAATCACGGACGGTCGACATCCGGTTGTCGAACGGCTTGCCGGCGGGAACGGTTTCGTTCCCAATGATATTCTACTCGATTTGGGATATAATCGCTTTCTGATCATTACCGGTCCGAACATGGCCGGCAAATCGACCTACATCCGACAGGTCGCCCTGATCGTGCTGATGGCCCAGATGGGTAGTTTCGTCCCGGCGGCGCAGGCGCGGATCGGCGTGGTCGACCGGATCTTTACCCGGATCGGCGCGTCGGACAGCCTCTCCCGGGGACAGAGCACCTTCATGGTGGAGATGAACGAGGTTGCGGAAATTCTCCGCCATGCCACGAAAAAGAGTCTGATCGTCCTGGACGAGGTCGGGCGGGGGACAAGCACCTTCGACGGCCTCAGCATCGCCTGGGCGACGGCGGAATACATCCACGACGCCCCGTCGCTCGGGGCGAGAACGCTCTTTGCCACCCACTATCATGAGCTGACGGAACTGTCCGTTACAAAAGAAGGAGTTCGGAATTTCAACATCGCCGTCCGCGAATGGGGTGAGAAAATCATTTTTCTCCGGAAGATCATGGAAGGGGGGACCAACCGGAGTTACGGCATTCAGGTGGCGCGGCTCGCCGGAGTGCCGGCCGAGGTGATCGCTCGGGCGAAGGAGATTCTCCGCAATCTGGAGAAAGGAGAACTGGACGAAACCGGGATGCCGAAGATCGCCCGGGGCAGAAGATCGGACCGAAAAAATGCCAATCAACTCAGCCTGTTTTCCGGAGAAGGTGATGCGATACTTGATGAAATCCGGGCTCTCGATCCACTGAACCTGACGCCGCTCGATGCGCTGCAGCATCTCAGCGACTGGAAGACGAGACTGCAATAGGATGGACGAAAGCGAAAAGTTGATGACGGATACGGCGTCAAACCCGAATTATGAGCTTCAGATCGGCGTGGAAAGGGGAAAAGCGCTGACGTTTTTCCTTCGCGGGCGGATTTCGCTCTATGATGCGGATCAGCTTTTTTCCGAGATGAAGGCTTCCCTTTCCCAACAAAATCCTCCTGCCGTCCGGATCGATCTGGCGGAGGTTTCCTACATGGACGGCGCCGGCATCCTAACCCTGCTGCGTATGGAGGATAATGTTCAAAAAGCGGGTATTCCCTTCGCGCTGGTTCGCGTCCCGGAGGAGATCCGGGGGATGATGAGGCTGATCGACAAGGAAGGGATCAATAAACCGCCTCTCCGCGTCCGGAGCGAAACGGCCGGAGTCGTCGAAGGGATCGGAAAGATCAGCATGCAAATCTACGCCGATTTTGCATCCATCATGGCCTTTCTGGGGGAGCTCGTTGCGGCCGTCGCCTATCTGATCCGGCGGCCGCGCGAGGTGCGTTGGGATGATGTCTTCTTCTACATGCGGCGGGTGGGGGCGGAAGGGCTTCCCATTGTTGGACTGATCAGCCTCCTCGTCGGGCTGATCATTGCCTTCATGTCCTCGCTCCAGCTTAAACAGTTCGGGGCAAACGTCTATGTGGCTTCGCTGGTGGCGGTGGCGATCGTCCGGGAACTCGGTCCGATCATGACCGCAATCCTTGTGGCCGGCCGTTCCGCATCGGCTTTCGCCGCGGAAATCGGGACGATGCGGGTGAACGATGAGGTGGATGCGCTGGTGACGATGGGCTTTGACCCGATCCGATTTCTGGTGATTCCCAAATTGATCGCGACGGTGATCGTCCTGCCGCTCCTCATTCTCTACGCGGATCTGTTCGGGATTCTGGGAGGAATGATCGTCGGGATCGTGGGACTGGATCTGACGGCCTACACCTATCTCCAGGCGAGCCAGCGGAGCGTTACCATCTTCTATCTCAATTCCAGTCTGGTGAAGGCGGCTGTCTTTGCCGGCATCATTGCCTGGATCGGATGCCAACGGGGATTTCAGGTCCGGGGAGGCGTGGAAGAGGTGGGCGCGGCGACGACGTCGGCCGTGGTGACATCGATTCTGCTGATCGTCATCGTGGATTCGGCATTCGCCATTGTTCTCCACTACCTGTGAAAAAAGGGACGCCGATGGGGGAAAATCATCCCAAAAAGACGAATTCAGATGATCCGGTCATCGTTGTGGAGGGTCTGACGGCCCGTTTTGGTGAGACGACGGTTCTGGATGATGTGAATCTCAGGGTGTTCCGGGGCGAGATCCTCTGCATCGTCGGGGGGAGCGGTTGTGGAAAATCGACGCTTCTCAAGCTGATGATCGGACTCATCCGACCGAAAGCCGGACGGGTGTTGATGGGCGGCGTCGATATCGCCGCCGTCGACAACGAAAAGCTCAACCGAATCCGCAGGGGGATCGGCGTCCTCTTCCAGTCGGATGCCCTCTTCGGATCGATGACCCTCGGGGAAAACGTGGGCCTGCCCCTTTCGAGTTTCACAGCGATTTCCGTCGAAACCGTGAAACGGATTGTCCGGATGAAGTTGGGGATGGTGAATCTGGGGGGATATGAGAACCACTACCCTTCCGAACTGTCCGGAGGCATGAGGAAACGGGCCGGACTTGCCCGGGCGATGTCCCTGGATCCGCAGGTTCTCTTCTTCGATGAACCTTCAGCAGGGCTCGATCCGGTCAACTCGGCGGAGTTGGAAAAGTTGATCCTGGGAATCAACGCCGATCTCGGGACAACAATGGTGATCGTCAGCCACCAGGTCGATCTGGTCCTTCGAGTGGCCGACCGGGTCATCATGCTCGACCAGGACGTACGGGGGATCGTGGCGGAGGGGACGCCGCAGGAGCTCAGGCTTTCCGTAACCGATCCGCATATCCGGAATTTCCTTTTCCGGGAGGATGCGCCGGTCGGGAAAGGATGATACGATGTCAAGACAGCAATCGCGATTCATGATCGGTCTTTTTGTGACGACGGGGGTTCTGATCGGCGCTGCGGCCATCGTTTGGCTCGGGGCATCGAAATATTTCGAGGCGGGGAAGCTTTACGTGACCTATTTTGACGAGTCGGTTCAGGGCCTCCAGGTCGATTCACGTGTGAAGTACCGGGGGGTGGACATCGGAAAGGTGGAGAGCATCGGGGTCGCGCCGCAGCAGAGGCTGGTCGAGGTGGTCATGAAGATCGATCTCGAAGGAGAGGCAGAGCGCAACGTCGTGTCACAGCTCCGGGCTGCAGGCATCACCGGGATTGTCTTCATCGAACTCGACCGGAGAAACCCGGCAGACTCAGTTTTGTTGCCGCCTTCCGGAATGAAAACCGACTACCCGGTCATCGCCTCGCAACTCTCCCAGTCCAAGCAACTGTTGACGAGCGTGGACCGGATTATGAGCCGGATCGAACAGGTGGACCTCAAGGGTGTTACCGATCAGCTCACACAGACCTCGCGGGCGATAGAGATCTTCTTCACCGGAAAGCAGATGACGTCCTTTCTGAAGAATCTCGATTCGACCGCGGAGAGCCTCGATCACGCTCTCCGGCGGATCGATCGGATTCTGGCGGAAGGAAAGGTGGAGGGCGTTCTGGAGGAGGCGAAGCTGGGGCTGCAGGAAGCGAGGCAGGGGCTGCAAGAGACGAGACAGGGGCTGCAAGAGACGCGTAAAGCGATTTCCGAGGCCCGTGAACTCGTTGTGGTGTTCAAGGATGAGATCAAGAATCTGAAGGCGGCGGAGATCGCCGGCAAGGCCGGCCGCCTGATCGAGGGGTTGGATCGGAGGACACGCGGAATCAAAGTGGATGTCGAGCGGACTGCCGATGACATCCGTCAAGCGGTGGAGAGCCTCAAGCTTCTCCTGGACAGACTTCATGCGAATCCGTCGGATCTGCTTTTCAGCCGGCCCGTCCGTGAAAACGGAGAGAGAGGAGATGTTACCAGATGATGAAAAAGAGCGGAATCATCCTGATGATGTTTGGATTGCTGATCGGATTGTCCGGTTGCCTGGGCGGGACGGGGAGGGCGCCTTTCATCCGGCAGTATGTTTTGGAATACCCGCCGCCGCACAAAGGGGGGGGACCCACGGTCGAGGAGACGGTCCGGGTGGCGCGGTTTTCCGCAAACCATATTTACAGCGGCCCTGACATGTTGCACCGCGAGGGGCCCTTCCGGCGGGAGGCCTATCCGGAGAACCGCTGGCGGGTCAATCCGGCGGATATGGTGACGGAATTGCTGCGGCGCGATCTTCGCGAAGCCGGCCTTTTCCGGGCGGTTCTTTCCCCGCGTGATGTCGGGGAGGTCCGCTATTCCCTGGAGGGAGGGGTGGAGGAGTTTCTCGAAAGCGGGGAAGGGGGGGAGCGGAAAGCCTTCCTCACGGCAACAATCACCCTTTTGGATCTCTCCCGGACGGAGACCGCCGGTCTGGTTGTCTTTCAAAAAACATACGCCTGTGAATCGACAGTCTCCCGGAAAGGGGCGTCCGGCTTGGCTGCGGCGATGAGCCTTGCAATGTCGCAGCTTTCGCAACAGGTTATCGCGGATATCGATTCCGCACTGAGGCGTCACCAGTGAGGCGAATACCCATGCCGCCTCGGTATCGTCTTTGATTTCGAAATGGCATGGAGGCAAGGGGGAAGGGTGAGGGGGATTATTTGATGCAGACCCTCCGGACCTGTTTGAAGTCGGTGACCCCCTGGATCGATTTGAAGATGCCGTCCTGCAGAAGGGTGGTCATCCCCTGCTCCATCGCCAGATCCCGCATCGCTTCGACCGTTTCGTGCTTCTGGATCATGCGCTTGATGCCGTCGGTGGCGACGATGAGCTCGTGAATGCCCATCCGGCCCTTGTAGCCGCTTTTGTCGCAGGCTTCGCATCCCTTCGGGCGGTAAAGGATGAACTTTTCGTCGTAAGGGATGCTGAGCTTCAGGAATGGCTCCTTACCGTAACTCTCTACAATATCTTCATATTCCTTGAGATCGGGATGGTAGGCCTCCTTGCACTTCTTGCAAAGGGTGCGGACCAGGCGCTGGGCCAGGATGCCGAGGAGGGCGTCCGCAAAGTTGAGCGGGTCGATTCCCATGTCGAGAAGGCGGACGATCGTCTCCGGAGCGCTGTTCGTGTGGAGCGTGCTGAAGACGAGGTGACCCGTCAGCGATGCCTCGACGCCGGTCTTGGCCGTTTCGAAATCGCGCATCTCGCCCACCATGATCACATCGGGGTCGGCCCGGAGGAAGGCGCGCATGGCGGCGGCGAAGTCGAAACCGATCTTCGGCTGGACCTGAACCTGCCGGAGGCCGTACTGGGTGATTTCGACAGGATCCTCGGCCGTCCAGATCTTCCGGTCGGGTCGATTGATCTCATGCAGGGCGGCGTGCAGCGTGGTCGTCTTGCCGGAGCCGGTGGGCCCTACAACAAGAATCATCCCGTATGGCTTGTCCAGAATGGCCCGAAGCTCCCGGAAATTACGGGCCGACATGCCCATGGAGGTGAGGGGCAGGGTATCCCCGGCCTTGGCCAGGATCCGCATCACGACATCCTCCACCCCCCCCGCGGTCGGAATGGTCGCCACGCGGAGTTCCATCTCTTCTCCGCCCGGCTTCCGGAACTTGATCTTGCCGTCCTGCGGGAGACGCCGAACCGTGATGTCGAGGTTCGACATGATCTTGATGCGGGAAATGACGGCCGCGCGGTAGCTGTAGGGGAGGGTCTGATAGATGGCGCAGTCGCCGTCGACCCGGTAGCGGACCTCGACGTTCTTTTTCCCGACGTTTGGTTCAATGTGGATATCGGAGGCGCGTTTGGCCTGGGCGTCGAGGATGATCTTGTTGACGAGCTGCATGATCACGCTGTCGGATTCGGTGACCGCATCCAGATCCTCCTCTTCCCCCTGCGAACTCTCTTCCGCATCGAGTTTCCCCAGGATGTCGGTGATGGTGGATTCGTCTTCAGGGGATTGAAAGAAGTGGTTGATGAACTTTACGATGTCCTCCGGAAACGAAACGTCATAGCGGACGGATTTGGTCCGTAACAGGTTTTCGATCATGTCCCGCTTCAGAATGTTGTTCGGATCGTCCACGATGATGCGGATGACGCCGTCCTTCTTTTCCAGAGGAACCCAAAGTTCACGGCGGAGGTAGTCCCGCTTCAGGTTGTTGATCAGATCGCCCGGGATGGGGAATTTGTCCGAAAAGGGTACGAACTTGCAGCGGAAAAACTCTTCGAAGGATCGTCCGAGATCCTCCCGGCTGATCCTGTATTTTTTCATCAAGAATTCTTCGATGGTTTCCTTCGCTTCGCGCGATTCTTCCCAGGCGTTGTCCAGATCTTCATCCTTGAGAAGATCGTGGCTGATCAGATAGTCGAAACGGGTTTTTCGCCGCCTTGCGAACCGTTCGTGATTGAAAAAGGCGACGCCAAGGACGCTCGTGATCTCCTGCAGAAATCCCTTTTCATCTTCGGAAAATTTGCCGGAACCCGTTTTCTTGTTGAGGATCTGAACGACGCCCATGAGGGTTTTGTTGTGAAAAATCGGGGCCGCCAGGATCTGTTTCGTCCGGAAACCGGTCTTCTTGTCCCAACTGAGGTCGAAGGCCAGTTCCTTGTCGATCTTTTTAAGCTCTTCGATATCGTAAGCGTCGGCGATGTTGATGGCCTTTCCGTTATTGGCCACATAGCCTGCGATGCTCCGGTTGTTGATCGGGACACGGATCTCCTTGACTTGGGCGCCGATGAGAAACATGGAATAGATTTCGTTGCGCGCCCGGTCCACCACATAGATGGTGATCGAATGGGCGTTGAACAGGTTCAGTATCCCGTCCTTCAGATCCACGAGGATCTGCTTGATGTTCTGTGCCGCGTGGATTCGATTGGTAATGTCCAGAAGGGCTTGGCGAATTTGCAGCTTTTCTTCGAGATCGGTAACTTCTTTGTCTTTTAGTGTGTCTGTCATGGCCATCTCCGGTTTTCACAAATCGCCGAAAGAGACGACGCCATCGGCAATGCCTCGATTGAACGTATGCGATTATGAGGCTAAATCATAATCGACAATAATTCAACAGGATAATTGCCGCGCATTCGCTGAGCCTCGCGGCGGCGTCACCCCTGCGATTCCGTAACAATTCTTGAAAAATCGGCGACGTCGTGGAAGAGGGTGGAAATTTCCTCCAACAGGGAAAGCCGGTTGAAGCGAACCTTTTCATCCTCCGCCATGACGAGAACCGCTTCGAAAAAGGCGTCCACCGGTTTCCGGAGACGCGCCAGTTCGCTGAATACGCCGGAATAATCCCCCCGGGAGATGTTCGTCAAGACCGTCTCCCGAATTTTCAGGAAGGCTTCGTGGAGATTCTTCTCCTCCTCGCCTGAAAAGAGCCCGGGATCAACAACACCGTTGTGAAATCCGCGGATGATGTTGACCACCCGCTTGAAAGCGACGGCAAGTGGATGAAAATCCGGATGCGATTTGAAGGTCTCCATGGCCCGGATCTTTTCGTCTGCCGTGATCAGATTCCGGACACCGGTGGCCAGGACCGCGTCGATCACGTCGTAGGGATGGCCCTGGGTGATGAGCAGGTTCTCGAACCGTCCCTTGAAGAATTTCAGCACGGCCGCTTTGATTTCGTCGATGGGACGCTTCAGCAGTGGTTGGAGGATGGTGAGACTTTCCTCGAGCAACTCGTCCAGGGGAAGCGAATAGCGCTTCGCAAGGATGATGTTGATGATGCCGAGCGCCTGGCGGCGCAACGCGTATGGGTCGGCCGTTCCGGTTGGGATCAGGTCGACGCCGAAAAAGCCGCAGATCGTATCCATTTTATCGGCGATGCTGACGATGGCCCCTTCGTCGGTTTCGGGGAGGCTGCCGCCCGCCGCTGTCGGCAGGTAATGCTCATGAATGGCCTTCGCCACGATGGGATCCTCGCCGGCCAGCAATGCGTATTCACGCCCCATGATCCCCTGGAGCTCCGCGAACTCGCCGACCATCTGGGTGTCCAGATCCGCCTTCGCCAGGAGAGCGGCCCGATCGACCCTGCCTGCGATGGTCGGATCAATCCGGCCGGCAATCCAGGCGGCGAGCTGGCGAAAACGCATCACCTTCTCGAAGGACGTTCCCAGCAGAGTGTGGAAGGTAACCTTCCTGAGGTCCTCCACACGACGGTCGAGAGGGATTTTCCGGTCCGCCTCGAAGAAGAATCGCGCATCGGAGAGGCGGGCGCGGATCACCTTTTCGTTCCCGCGCTTCACGACAGACGGATCACGGGCCAGGGTGTTGTTGACCGTAAGAAAGTGGGGAAGCAGCGCCCCATTTTCATCCACCACCGGAAAATACTTTTGATGGGAGATCATCGTGGTGATGAGAACCTCCTGGGGAAGTTTCAGGAATTCCCGATCAAACGCCCCGCAGACGACCGTCGGGTACTCGGTGAGGAAAGTTACCGTTTCCAGGAGTTCCTCGGACGGAAGAACCCGGCCGCCGACGGTCGCCGCCGCCTTCCGGGTCTCCTCGCGGATGATTTCCTTTCGCTCGGCGGGATCGACGATCACGAAATGGTTGCGCATCCCGGCGAGATATTCTTCCCGGCTGCCGACCGGAAAGGATTCCGGGCTCATGAACCGGTGGCCGCGGCTGGTATTGCCGCTTTCGACATCGGCGATTCGGAACGGGACGATCCTGCCGTCGAAGAGTGCGAGGATCCAGTGAATCGGTCTTGCAAAGCGGAATTCCTGATCGGACCAGCGCATCGATTTGCGGAACGGGATCTCGGTGATGACCTTCGTCAGGATTGCCGGGAGAAGGTTTCCCGTCGCCTCGCCGATGATCTTCTTCCGGGCGCAGAGGTACTCCCCCTTCTCGGTCACCAACCGTTCCAGTCCGGCGATGTCAATTCCCTGGCCTTTGGCGAAGCCGACAGCGGCCCGGGAGGGATTCCCCTGCTCGTCGAAGGCGACCCTCACGGCCGGACCCAGCTTCTCGATCACCTGATCCTCCTGACGTTCGGCGATCCCTTCCACAGCCAGAAAAAGGCGGCGGGGGGTCCCCATGGTCCGGGTCTCCCCGTAACGGATCCGGTTTGCCGCCAGTTCTCGGCGGGCGATCTCCTCCAGATCCTTGAGGGCCTTCGGCAGAAAGGCCGCCGGGATCTCTTCCGTTCCGATTTCCAAGAGCAGTTCCTTGCCCATTAACATTCTCCTTATCAAAAACAGTGCTGAGGACTCAGTGCTGAGTGTTTTTCTTATCAATCCTCAGTACTCAGTCCTCAGCACTAAGCACTGTGTTTTAGCGGGTAACCCATCGCCTCCCGTTGCCTCAGGTAACCCTCGGCGCTCAGGTGG
This sequence comes from Syntrophaceae bacterium UBA6112, assembly GCA_002423465.1. Lineage (GTDB taxonomy): Bacteria > Desulfobacterota > Syntrophia > Syntrophales > UBA5619 > UBA5619. The sequence continues at coordinate 24,272 of DIWG01000059.1, forward strand.
GCGAGGTTCCGGACCCGGCCGATGTAGCTTGTCCGCTCGGCCACGCTGATCGCCCCCCGGGCGTTCAGCAAGTTGAAGGTGTGGGAACACTTGAGACAATGATCGTAAGTCGGCAGAACGAGGCCCTTTTCCGATGCTCTGATCCCTTCGGCCTCGTACATGTCGAAGCGTTGTCGGAGTTGCGGGATGTCGGCGGTCTCGAAGTTGTAAACGGACCACTCCACCTCGCTCTGGTGGTGGACGTCGCCGTATCGGATCCCGGGGGTCCACTCGAGGTCATAGACGTTGTCGATTCCCTGGATGTACATGGCAATCCGTTCGGTGCCGTAGGTCAGCTCCGCGCAGACGGGGCGGCAATCGAAGCCGCCGACCTGCTGGAAATAGGTGAACTGGGAGATCTCCATCCCGTCGAGCCACACCTCCCAGCCGAGACCCCAGGCGCCGACGGTGGGGGATTCCCAGTCATCCTCCACGAAACGGATGTCGTGCTCCAGCGGGTCGATGCCGAAGCTTTTCAGCGAGTCGAGGTAGAGCTCCTGGATATTCGTCGGCGATGGCTTCATGATGACCTGGTACTGGTAGTAATGTTGGAGCCGGTTCGGATTTTCACCGTAGCGGCCGTCGGTGGGTCTGCGGGAGGGTTCCACATAGGCCACTTTCCAGGGTTCCGGTCCCAGAGCCCGCAGAAAGGTGGCCGGGTTGAAGGTGCCGGCGCCGACCTCGATATCATAGGGTTGCTGGATGACGCATCCCCGGCCTGCCCAGTACCGTTCGAGGGCAAAAATCAATTCCTGAAAGGTCACATCTCCTCCTGTCGGTAAAACATGTTATTTCTTGATATCATAAATGTTTTTACAGTTTGACTTTTAACACGACGACCCACGCATGTCAATACGAAATCATGACAGTTCAGACCTTCAGCCGCCGGATTTCATTCAGGACATGAACCGATTTGAGCTCCCTTCCGAGGATATGGCGGATAAAATGGGCCAGGAGCAGCCGGCTTTCGTCCGCAGACTGACCTGAAAGAAGCAAGCGGCCCAGAAGACCGATCTCCATTTCGCGTCCCAGCAGCAGCGTCCGGATGGTTCCCAAGGAGACGGGAATGGCCTCCCGGCCGCCGGACCCGCAGACGTTACAGGTAAGACCGCCCTTTGCAACGTCGAATCGGTAGGCCGTCTGATTCCCGATCGGTGTATTGCAGCAGAGACAGCGGTCGAGAACCGGATCGTATCCGGAGATCCGGAGGAGCCGGATCTCGAAGAAGCGGAGGAGCGCATCCGTCATCACGCTTCCTTCCAGCAGCCGGAGAAAATCGAGCAGCAGGTAAAATGAAGCCTCGTTCTTCTTGTCTTCCGGCATGAATTGATCCGTCAGGTCGATCAGACATGACGCGGCAAGCGTTTTTTCGAGATCGGCGCGAACGGCGGGAAAATGCGAAAGGACATCGCATTCTTCTATCAGAGCCAGGCTTTCCGGACTTCTCCGCGAAAAATGAATCCGGGAACGGCAAAAGGGCTCCAAGGCATTTACGAAACGTTTCCGGCTTCTTCTGGCCCCTTTGGCAATTCCGCGAATTTTCCCGAAGTCCGCGGTACAGAAGGTGACGATCCGGTCGGATTCTCCGTAATCAATGAGGCGAAGAACAATGGCCTCCGTTTGCTGTTGTGTGCTTGCCTGGATCATTTCAGAAATCGCGATAGCGGATGCAGCCGCCTACGATCGTCAGGACTGCCTTTCCCTTCAGGGGCCAGTTGTGAAAAGGGGAGTTCTTGCCCCGGGAACGGAAAAGCCCGCGATCTACGATCCATTCCCTTTCCGGGTCGATCACGGTGATATCGGCGTCGGCGCCGTCGGCGAGGGTCCCCTTCGGTATTCGGAGAATCCGGGCGGGATGGATGGTCATCTTTTCAATCAACTCCGAAAGCGAAAGAATTCCTTCCAGCACCAGGCGAAGGGAGAGAGCCAAAGAGGTTTCAAGACCGGTGATGCCGCTGGCCGCAAAATGGAATTCGACCTCCTTGTCTGTCCGGGCGTGGGGCGCGTGATCGCTTGCAATCACATCGATCGTTCCATCGCGGAGCCCTTCGCGCACGGCGATACGATCCTCCTCCCCGCGGAGGGGCGGGTAGACCTTCATAGCGGTATCGAAGGTTCGAAGGGCTTCATCCGTCAGCGAGAAGTAATGGGGCGCCGTCTCTGCGCTGACGCGGACTCCGCGGGTTTTGGCCTCGCGAATCAATCGGACCGAGCCTGCCGTGCTGACATGAGCAATGTGGAGGGGCGCCCCGGTGAATTCGGCGAGGAGGAGATCCCGGGCGACCATGACCTCCTCCGCAATTCCGGGAATGCCGGGAAGGCCGATTTCAGTCGATACGAAACCCTCGTGCATTACCCCGCCCGAGGAGAGGCTGCGATCTTCGCAGTGTGAGATGACCGGCATGTTCAGGGAGGAAGCGTATTCGAGCGCCCTGCGCATCAGGGCGGCGTTCACGACCGGTTTGCCGTCATCGGAAAAACCGACCGCGCCGGCGTCCTTCAGATCCCAAAACTCGGAGAGGATCTCGCCTTCCGACTTCAGGCTGATGGCCGCGATCGGATAGACGTTCGCCAGGGACGACTCCGCCGCCTTTCGCCGGATGAATTCGGTGACGGACCGGTTGTCGTTCACGGGATTTGTGTTGGGCATGCAGGCGACGGAGGTGAAGCCGCCCGCCACCGCCGCCCCGCTTCCGGAGGCGATCGTTTCTCTGAACTCGAAACCGGGCTCCCGCAGGTGGGTGTGCATGTCGATCAGGCCGGGGACGAGGATCATCCCCCGTAGATCCAGAACCTCCAGACCGGTGGCGTTTTCTTTCCGGTTGGCCTTTCCGGTGCGGGGAAGTTCCTTTCTGCTTTGGATGATCTTCCCGTTTTCAATCAGCAGGGATTCGACCGCATCCTTTTTCCGGGATGGATCCACCACCCTGCCACCTTTCAATAAGAGATTCATAAAGGATATCCTCGTAAAAAGTGAGTAAAAATATTCTGTTGAGACGTTTTTGCTATCATGAAGCGCCTCCCGTCAGCAGGTAGAGGAGGGCCATCCGGACCGCTACGCCATTTGTGACCTGGTTGAGGATAATCGAATGGGGGCCGTCGGCCAGGTCCGAGGAGATCTCCACGCCGCGGTTCATCGGTCCCGGATGCATGATGAGGACGTCCTTGCGGGCGAGGCCGATGTTTCTGCGGTTGAGGGAGAAATATTGGGCGTATTCCCGCAGGGAGGGGAAGATGTTCTGTTTTTCCCGCTCCGTCTGGATCCGGAGCACCATGACGATATCTGCATCCCGGATCGCCTCCTCAACGCGAGTATGGGCGACTATGCCCATTTTTTCGATGTCGAGGGGGATCATGGTTGCGGGACCGGCAACGCATACTGAAGCCCCCATCTTCGTGAGGCCGTGGATGTTGGAACGAGCGACGCGGCTGTGAGCAATGTCGCCGACAATCGCCACCTTTAATCCGGAGATGGTCCCCTTTCTGGAACGGATCGTCATCATGTCCAGCAGCGCCTGGGTCGGGTGTTCATGCGCGCCGTCGCCGGCGTTGATGATCGACTGGCGGAGAATTGCAGCCAGCATGTGGGGGGCGCCGGCGGCGCTGTGGCGGATCACGATGATATCCGGATTCATCGCCTCCAAATTTTTCGCCGTGTCGATCAGCGTTTCTCCTTTAACGACACTGCTCGTCGAAGCCGAGATGTTGATCGTATCCGCGCTCAGGCGCTTCGCGGCGATCTCGAAAGAGGTCCTCGTCCGTGTGCTGGCCTCGTAGAAAAGGTTGATGACGGTCTTCCCGCGGAGCGTGGGAACCTTCTTGATCTCCCGCGTGGACACCTCGATAAAGGAATCCGCCGTTTCGAGAATCAGGTTGATCTCCTCCACAGAGAGTTCCTGGATGCCGAGTATGTCTTTTCGGTTGAGTTTCACGGCCAAACCTCGCATGTTGAGGAACAGGGAGCCGGGGCGAAGAGGAGGGGTTCATTCATCGCTCCAGGGCCTCCGCTTCCTGCCCTATGCTCATCGGATTTCGATGACCACTTCGTCGCTGCCCTTCTTTTCCGTCAGAATGACGCTGACTGCCTCCCAGAGAGACGAGGGGAGGTTCTTACCGACGAAATCGGCCCGGATGGGCAGTTCACGGTGACCCCGGTCGATCAGGACGGCCAGTTGGATCAGCATCGGCCGACCGAAGTCGATCAGGGCGTCCATGGCTGCCCGGATGGTTCTTCCCGTAAAAAGAACATCGTCGATGAGAACCACCTTTTTTTTGTCCAGAGAGAACGGGATATCGGTCTTTCCGAGCCTCGGTTTCGGATGGGAGGTCTGCAGGTCGTCCCGATAGAGGGTGATATCGAGAATTCCCAGGGGGACCTCTTTCCCTTCAATTCCGGAGATCTTCCGCCGCAGCCGCTCCGCAAGGAAAACCCCTCCGGTTCGGATTCCGACAAGGACAAGATCTTCAACACCCTTGTTCTTTTCCAGGATTTCATAAGCGATGCGGGTCAGGGAGCGGTCGATTCCCTCCGCATCCATGACAATCTTTTTATTTTTCATGGGTTCTCTCTTTCGCCGGGGTGATTCAAAAAAAAGCCTTCCCCGGATGGGTGAAGGCTTGCGGAACGAACGAAGGCACTTTTCAGGAAAAAATTGTTTTGCATGGAATGTCCCTTTTCAATCTCGCGGGATTCAATTAAAAGGGTCTACGGCTCAAATTTCGATCTGCTTCTACACCATATCGACGGGAAGTGTCAAGCCTGAAGATCAGCCTGAAAAAGGAGGGAAAAAAGCTTTTGAAATATAATGAATGGTGTTATAGGCAGCGCAATCGGAGGGGGTGATCATGGCAGTCAATGTCGCGATGAACCAGGAATCTCAGGTGTTTTTGTTTTTAAGTGAACTCCTGGGAAGAAAAATTGTCGATTCCGAAAGACGTCCGATCGGCAGGATCCTCGACCTGGTCTCGAACATCGGTGAGAACTACCCGCCGGTGAGCGATATCCTGATGCTCCTTTATAAGGATCGGAGAACCGTTCTTTTCCCCTGGAGAAGGATCGAGGTGGTCGAAGGTGAATTGACCGCCCCTTTCCTGAGAACGGAGGATTTCCGGGAACCGTTGCTCCGTCCGGGCGAACTTCTCCTGAAGGAGACCCTCCTGGACAAGCAGGTGGTCGATACGGACGGCGCGAAGATCCGTCGGGTGAACGACCTGCAGTTTCTCCAGTCCAACAAAGGCCTTTACCTGGTCCATGTGGATGTCGGCTTTCATGGTCTTCTGCGGCGCGTCGGTCTGGAGAGACCCATTGGTTTCCTCCTCTTGCAACTTTTCGACTACGCCATGGCGGATCAACTGATCGGCTGGAAGTTTGTGCAGCCCCTCTCCTCGCCGGATCTGCTGCGCCTGACCATTGCCCAGAACCGCCTCACCCAACTCCACCCTGCGGATCTGGCCGATATCATAGAGGATCTTGATATTCATCAGCGTTCCGCCGTCTTCCGTTCGCTGGATGTGGAAACGGCTGCCGAAACGCTCGAAGAGACGGATCCGAAGATTCAGGTCAGTTTGATCGAGGAGCTCTCTACGGAGAATGCCTCCGATATCATCGAAGAGATGTCCCTTTCCGAGGCGGCCGATCTGCTGGGCGATCTTCCCAAAGACAAAGTGGAAGGTATCCTCAAGGAGATGGAGAAAGAGACGGCGGAGGATATGAAGGAACTCCTCGCCCATCCGGAGGAAATGGCGGGCGGACTGATGACCACCTCCTACCTCAGTTTCGCGCCGATCGTGACGGCGGGGGAGGCGATGGCGCAGATCCGCCATGAAGCCGAAGATATGGATCTGATCTACTACTTGTACGTTGTGGATGGAGAGGAACATATCCTCGGGGTGCTCTCCCTTCGGGATCTCCTTGTGGCGCCGCCGGCGACGGTTCTCTCCGAGCTGATGGATACGCGGGTGGTTGCGGTGAACATTGCGGAGAGGAAGGAGCGGATTGCCGACGATTTCGCCAAGTACGGCATGATGGCCATGCCGGTTGTGGATGACGAAGACCACCTGAAAGGGGTCATTCTTTTCAAGAATCTCCTCGAAGTGGTGGCGCCGAAGCTGGGCCGGTAGAACGACAATGGACGATGAAGGCGGCATAGGCGATGGTTGATTCATTTTCCGAAAGGATCCGCAGATTACGGCCATTCCCCTCTGTCCGAAAACACTGGCGGTCGCTCGGAATCTTCTTTGCGCTGATCGGACCGGGGATCATCACCTCCAACGTGGACAACGATGCCGGCGGCATCACGACATATTCCCTGGCCGGCGCCAACTACGGCCTCGGCCTTCTCTGGACCATTGTCCCGGTTACCCTGGCCTTGATCGTCATCCAGGAAATGTGCGCCCGGATGGGGGTGGTTTCGGGCAAGGGACTCTCCGACCTGATTCGCGAGCGGTTCGGGGCGCGGATAACCTTCTACCTGATGATCGTTCTGTTTCTGGCCAATCTGGGCAATGCAATCTCCAACTTCGCCGGCGTCGCGGCAAGCCTGGAGATCTTCGGCATCAGCCGCTACCTCTCGGTCCCGTTCAGCGCCGCCTTTGTCTGGTGGCTGGTGGTCAAGGGGAACTACAAATCCGTGGAGAAGGTGTTCTTGTTCGCCTGCGTCTTCTACCTCTCCTACGTCATCTCGGGCTTCATGGGAAAGCCGGACTGGAATGCCGTCGGGTCTTCCCTGCTGAAGCCGACCTTCCGGATGGAAACGGGTTTCCTGACGATGACCGTGGGGGTAATCGGAACGACGATCGCCCCCTGGATGCAGTTCTACCTCCAGTCATCCGTGGTCGATAAGGGGTTGAAGGCGGAAGATTACCCATACACCCGGATGGATGTCATCTTTGGATCGATCATGGTCAACGTGATTGCCTTCTTCATCATCCTGCTCTGCGCAGTCACGCTCTTTCAGAACGGGGTGAAGATTGAAAGCGCCAAGGATGCAGCGCTCGCCTTGACCCCTTTCGCCGGCGAATACGCCACCTGGCTGTTTGCCTTCGGCCTTCTGAATGCTTCGCTCTTCGCGGCCTCGATTCTGCCGATTTCCACAGCCTACACGATCTGCGAGGCGTTCGGGTGGGAATCCAGCCTGAACCGCAAGTTCCTAGAGGCCCCGCAATTCTACGGCCTCTACTCCCTGATGATCTTCCTGAGTGCGGGGATCATCCTGCTGCCCGACATGCCGCTGATCGGAATCATGTTCTACTCTCAGGTCATCAACGGGGCGATCCTCCCGGTGATCCTCGTCTTCATGCTTCTGCTGGTGAATGACCGGCGGATCATGGGGAAATACCGGAACGGCGCCGTCATGAACATCCTCTCCTGGCTGACCGTCGCGGTCCTCACCTTCCTTTCGCTGGCGATGATTGTCTTCACACTGATCTGAATGCGGATGCGACGAAAAAAGCCGCGCAACGGTCACGGCTTTTTTATGGGCAATGTCTGATTTTTACATCCGGAAGCTCACTGCAGGATCGAGCCGATCCGATTCCAGCGAACGCCGTGATCCTCATGGTTCCAGGACCAGTAGATGATCAGCGCCTTTCCCAGGACATCCCTCTGATCGACCACCCCCCAGAATCGGCTATCGTAACTCTCATCCCGGTTGTCCCCCATGACGAAGATGGAATCATTCGGCACCGTGACCGGTCCGAAGTTGTCGCGAGGTTGGACCGAACCGGGGATGATCATATTATCCGAATATACCCCATGGTTGTCTTTGTACGGCAAGCCGTTGATGAGGATCTTCTTGTCCCGGATCGCGATGGTGTCTCCCGGCAAACCGATCAGGCGCTTGATAAAGTCCTTCGACCGGTCTTCGGGGTAAATGAAGACCACGATATCCCCCCGCTTGGGCGTTCCGAAGGGGATCAGGGTGGAACGGATCAGGGGCAGCTTGATCCCGTAGTTGAATTTGCTGACAAGGATATGGTCGCCGATCTGGAGCGTCGGCTTCATGGAGCCGGAGGGGATCTTGTAGGCTTGGATCACGAAGGTGCGGATGAAAAATGCGATCACGATGGCGAGGATGATCGCCTCGATGTATTCCTGTAGTTTCGATTTCGGTTTGCTCATAAACATTTCCTTACGAGTAGACGCTCGTCAATGTGATGATGATCATGATCAGCGCGAAGAACCCTTTCACGAACATCCCCGCGGCTCTTCCCAGGAGCGCGCCCCAGGCAGCCCGGAGCGTCGGTTTCAGTCGATTCCGGTTGAGCAGCTCGACGATCAGTATGCCGACGAAACCGCCGAGGAACCCCCCGGCGATCGCGCCGAGTCCCAACCAAAACGGCGCAAGTAGGGCGGCGCCGATCAGCCCGCCGATGACGGAGACCCAGAACGCCTTCCGGGAGGCGCCGAAATTGACGGCGCTCGTCATTCCAACGGCAAAGTCGGTCAACTCCGCGAGAATGGAGAGGATCAACAGGGTGAGGAGGATCTTGAATCCGATCTTTTCAAACCCCGTGAAAGCCCCATACAGTGATGCATCGATCAGGATGATGACGGTCCCCGGAAGGCCGAAGAGAATGGAGAAGGCGCCGAACAGAAGCACCAGGATGAACAGGGTCAGTCCTCCGATCTCCAGGGGGGTCAACGTTATTTCTTCCCCTTCAGCCCCGTCGGCTTGATCTTTTCGAACATAAGCACGATCGGGCTTGCGATGAACACGGTCGAATAGACGCCGGCGATTGTGCCGACCAGAAGCGCAAAGGTGAAATCGTGGATCACGGCCCCTCCGAAGAAGAACAGGACGAGCAGGACCATCAAGACGGTCAAAGATGTCAGGATGGTTCGGCTGAGGGTTTGGTTGACGCTCGCATTGATAACCTCGTTGAGGGTCTGCCGGATATTTTTGCGCGCATTTTCACGGATCCGGTCGAAGATGACGATCGTGTCGTTGATGGAAAACCCGATAATCGTCAGCAACGCCGCCACGATGTTCAGGTCGAACTCCTTGCCGAAGACGGAGAGAAAGGCAATCGTGATCAAAATATCATGGACCAGCGCAACGATTCCCCCCAGTGCGTAACGGAACTCGAAACGCACCCCCACATAGACCAGGATCCCGATCCAGGAAAAAATAATCGCCAGCAGCGCCTTTCGCGTCAGATCCTTGCCGACTTTCGGCCCGACCATCTCGATCCGCCGGACTTCATAAGTCCCCTTGCCGAAGGCTGTGCTCAGCGCCTCATCGACGCGCGATGTGAGGCCCTTGGCGTCGGTTCCCGAATCGGGCGTTCGGACGATGACCTCGTTTGGACCGTAATCCTGAATGATGCTGCCCTCGAAGCCGATCGTCTTGAAGGCGGCCCGGATCTTGTCGGCATGGGTCTCTTGCTGGAACTTGATCTGGATCAGGGTTCCGCCCGCAAAATCGATACCGTAATTGGGCCCCCCATGCCAGATCAGGGAGGCGACGCCGATGATGATGACGGCGATCGACAGGAAGACGGCGGGCTTCATCATCCTGACGAAATTAAAACGGGTTTCCGCTTTGATGATTTCCATGGAGTTCTCCTCAATAACAAAAGGCGACGTCTGATATCGGGGCAATCAGCCCCCATCCGCCCCTAAATGCTGATCTTTTCAATCTTGCGATTCCAGATAAAGTGGTCGAAGATGATCCGTGTGACGAAGACGGCAGTGAACATACTGACCACGATGCCGATCGTCAGCGTCACGGCGAACCCCTTGACCGGGCCGGTGCCGAAACCGAAAAGGAACAGCGCCGCCACCAGCGTGGTCACGTTGGAGTCGAAGATGGTCAGAAAGGCCTTCGCATAGCCGGCCTCTACGGCCGCCCGCGGCGTTTTTCCCAATCGCAGTTCCTCGCGGATCCGTTCATTGATCAGGACGTTGGCGTCCACGGCCATACCGATTGTGAGCACGATGCCGGCGATCCCGGGGAGGGTCAGCGTCGCCTTGAAGGCGATCATGATGCCCAGCAGGAGCAGCATGTTCATGATCAGGGCCACGTCGGCAATGATGCCGGTAAACCGGTAATAGAAAATCATGAAGATCAAAATCAGGATGGAGGCGATGAAGCAGGCCCCGGTTCCCTTGTCGATCGAATCCTGGCCGAGGGAGGGACCGACCGTACGTTCCTCGAGGATGTTCACCGGCGCCGGCAGCGCGCCCGCGCGCAAGACGATGGCCAGGTCGCTCGCCTCTTCCATCGTGAAGGAGCCGGTAATCTGGGCTTGTCCTCCCGAGATCTTTTCTTGGATCACCGGCGCGGAGTGAACCCGGCCGTCCAGGACGATTGCGAGCCGTTTCTTGACGTTTTCCCCCGTGATCCGTTCAAAGTCTTTCCCACCCTGGGAGTTGAATTTCAACGAGACGTGCGGCTCCCCGAAGCGATCGCCGATCTGGACATTGGCGGTCTCGAGCGCTTCACCGGTCATGAGCGTCCTGTTTTTGAGAAGAATGGGAATCTCGGACCGTCTTCCGGAAGCACGATCCATTCGGGATTCGTTGGCGACGATGCTTCCTTCGGGAACGTTCCCCTTGAGGGCCTCTTCTAAACTGTGTTCGTCATCGACGAGTTTAAATTCCAGCATGGCCGTCCGGCCGATCAGATTCTTGGCCCGGGCCGTATCCTTGACGCCGGGGAGCTGGACGATGATCCGGTCTGCGCCTTGCGGAATGATCTCCGGTTCGGATATGCCGAACTGATCGACCCGGTTGCGGATGGTCTCCAGACTCTGCTCCACGGCCATTTTCTTGATCTCGGCGGCGCGCTTGTCCTTGATCTTCAGGGAAACCAGCCCCTTGCCTTCCACCATTTGTGAGGAGGCGGTCTCCAGATCCGGATATTGGTTGTGGAGAATCTTGTCGAAGGCGTCCCGCGAGGGGGCATCGGGGAATTCAAATGAGAAATTCCTCTCCTTGGTCCGTTCATGGAGCCTGAAGCGGACCCGGTTATTCATCAGGTTTTCCTTCAGGTCATTCACGGTCCGTTCCAGGGTGCTTTCGACCGCCTTCTCCGTTTCCACCTCGAGTACAAGATGCATCCCCCCCTGAAGATCGAGACCGAGGTGGATCCGGTCCGTCGGGAGGTATTTCTTCCAGGTGTCCGGAAGATCGGAGGTCAGGGAAGGCGCCAGATAGACGAGCGCGACCAGACAGAGGATGATCGTGACGGCGGCCCTGATTCTGATGCTTTTAAACATGGTTTACCCCTTTCAAACGTGACGCTTCAGCGCATATTCGAGAACTTATCTTCTATGCTGCGAAAAACCCCGCCTTCACTGGTGGGCTGTTTCCGTTGATTTTGCTCTTTCGTCCCCTGCGATCATTGTCCTCCGGTCGCCTTCTGCAGGACGGAGGCGATAAAATTCCGGGCGACCTTGATCTTGACCTTGTCGGCGATCTCAATCGTCACGACGGTATCCGTCAGCGCTGTGACCTTTCCCTGAATTCCGCCGGAGGTCATCACCAGATCCCCGTGGGCCAGGTTTGCGATCATATTTTTAATTTCTTTCTGTTTTTTCTGCTGGGGCCGGATCAGGAGAAAATAAAAAATACCGAAAAGAACCGCCATCATGATGATGAAACTGAAATCACCGCCGGCGGCGCCGCCCCCACCTCCTCCTCCCGGAAGACCCATCGCATAAGCTGAATTCATCAACGTAAAACCCTCCCTCTATGGTTTATTGGTCTGTCTTTTATCTTTCCCCGGTCACGGCATCAGCGCCGCCTTCAACAGCACCGGCTGTCCGTTCCCGCAGGAAACGGTTTCGGAAATCCGGATAGCGGCCTTCCCGGATCGCCTCGCGGATCCGCTCCATAAGGCGCAAATAATGCCGCAGGTTGTGGATCGTGTTGAGCACCATCGCCAGGATCTCCCCGGACACATATAGGTGCCGAAGATAGGCCCGCGAGTAATTTTGACAGGTATAACAATCACATTCACTGTCAACAGGTGAACCATCCTCCCGATAACGGGCGTTTTTTATAACAACCTTTTCTCCGTTTGTAAACAACAATCCGTTGCGGGCGGAACGGGTCGGCATCACGCAGTCAAACATGTCGATTCCGTGGAAGACGGCCTCGACGAGATCCTCGGGGGTTCCGACACCCATCAGGTAACGCGGGCGCTCCTCCGGGAGGAGCGGGGCGGTCGCCGCCAGGTTTTCCAGCATCAGCGCTTTGGGTTCCCCGACGCTGAGACCGCCGATCGCGTAGCCGTCGAAACCGATCGATGACATTTCCTCAGCGCCCCTCCGGCGGAGATCCGGATAGACGCCGCCCTGGATAATTCCGAACAGAGCCTGTTCAGGGTTATTATGGGTCTTCTTGCAGCGTTCCCCCCAGCGGGCGGTTCGGGCGAGCGCCCGCTCGACCTCTTCCCGGGTTGCGGGATACGCAATGCACTCGTCGAGGCACATCATGATGTCGCTGCCGAGCGTCTCCTGGATCTCCACGACCGTCTCCGGGCTGAGAAAATGGGTTGAACCGTCAATATGGGACTGGAAAGTCACCCCTTCCTCCGCGATCCGCCGGAGGGCGCCGAGACTGTAAATCTGGAATCCCCCACTGTCGGTCAGGATGGGGTGCGGCCAATTCATGAACCGGTGGAGTCCTCCGAGAGCGGCGATCAGACGGTGTCCCGGCCTCAGATACAGATGATAGGTGTTGCCGAGGATGATATCCGCTTCAAGACTACGAATCTGTTCGGGCAGCAACGCCTTCACGGTCCCCTGCGTGCCGACCGGCATGAAGGCCGGCGTCCGGACATCGCCGTGCGGCGTAACGATTTTCCCCAACCTGGCCCCGCAGCCTGGGTCCTTTGCGATCCTTCTAAATTCCATATCGGCTCTGCCTACAGGATCAGCATGCAATCCCCATAACTGTAAAATCGAAAACGGTTTTCGATGGCCAGGGCGTAGGCCTCGCGCATCCGTTCCCGGCCTGCGAAGGCGCATACCAGAAGGAAGAGCGACGATTTCGGCAGATGGAAGTTGGTCAGAAGCGCGTCAACACGGTGGAAAGGCCTGCCCGGATAGAGGTAGAGTCGCGTCGATGAAGAAACCGGCCGGATTTTCCCGCCCTCATCGGCCACCGATTCCAGGACCCGGGTCGAGGTGGTTCCCACGGCAATGACCCTTCTGGCCCCATTGACCTTCCGGGCCGTTTCGGCGTCGATCGTGAAATGTTCCTCTTCCATGACATGGTCCTCGATCCTGGCCGATTCGATGGGCAGGAAGGTGCCGTAGCCCACGTGGAGCGTGATGGGGGCGATTTCAACGTCCCGGCTCTGCAGGAGATCGAACATTTCGACGGTGAAATGAAGACCCGCCGTGGGCGCCGCCACCGAACCCCTCTCGCGGGCATAGACGGTCTGGTACCGCTCCAGATCCTGGAGCGAACGGGACCGGTCGCGCCTGCGCTTGATGTAGGGGGGAAGGGGCGCCCTCCCGATCCGAGCGAGAAAATCATTGAAGGGGATAGAGGTCTGAAATTCCAGGAGCCACTGTTTTTCCGAGAGGCGCCGGATGATTCTCCCTTGGCATCCCTCGGCAAAAGAGATCGTCATTCCGGGATCGACCCGTTTGGCCGGACGCAGCAGAACCTCCCAGGCTTGTCCAGGCTCTTCGGGCAGGCGCCTCAACAGGAGGATCTCGATCAGGGCGCCGGTCTCCTTCCGGCAGATGAGGCGGGCCGGAAAGACGCGGGAGTCGTTCACGACCACCACGTCCCCTTGACCCAGGTATTGGGGAAGATCCCGGAAGGTCATAAGCTCGATCCTGCCGGTGGCGCGGTGGACCACCATCATCCGGGACCCGTCCCTCTCCGGCGCCGGTTCCTGGGCGATCAGTTCCTCGGGCAGGTCATAGGCGAACTCTTCCAGATCCATCTGCGTTTTCGTTTCCTTTGCTGAAAAAACTGCGGCACCTAAACAGAAAAGAGATGGAATGTCAACGGGAATTAAAGATTTATCGATGAAAAATGGCGGATCAGGAGGTGCCGAAGTAGACCAGGATGAGGCCGGCCGCCACGGCGATGGCGCCGAAGAGCCGGAGTGTTCTGTCGGAGACTTCCGCCATCCGGCGAAGGTAGGTCTTGAGATGACCGGGGAAGGTGAAATAGGGGAGGCCTTCGATCACGAAGACCATTCCCAACACGCAGAGAAAATATTTCATGGGGTTCCTTCATTCTTTTTGGCTTGTTCCCAAATCAGGTCCATCTCGACCTGCGAGGAATCCCCTGTTGTCTTTCCCCGGGTGGCCAGTTCCCTTTCGATGTGGGAGAAACGGTCGGTGAACTTCCGCAGTGATGAGCGGAGCGCCGACTCGGCATCCACCCGGGCGAAACGGCAGAGGTTGACCAGCGTGAAGAGCAGATCGCCTGCCTCGTCGGCAATCCGCGACCGCCGATTCGTCTTGA
>DIWG01000056.1 GCA_002423465.1 Syntrophaceae bacterium UBA6112
TTTCCTTAAGGGAACCGGGATGATGGGAGACCCTTGCCGAGTTGTTCCGTTTCTCTCCTGTGGGTCCCATTCGGAAAGCGGATCTTTTACGGGCTCCCGGAACGGAAGGGCAATACGAAGATTATAACAGAATATGGCTGTTCTCGCGCGGTCGAAGAGGATACTGTTCACGGTGTTTGTCAATTCAAGTGAGAGGATGTCATGATAAATTTTGTTTCATCGATCCTGAAGCGTTCTGCTCTTTTTGTAACTCCTATTCTGTTACTCGGCCTACTCGCAGGATGCAGCGGTTCCGGTCCTGCATTTCCCAACTACGTTGCAACCATTGCCGAAGTCAGTGCCGCGGCCAGCGAGGCCATGGCCGAGTGCAACGCCAGCGCGATCGCGGTGGCACTGGTGGACGACAAAGGGGTCATCTGGGTGGAGTCCCGGGGGTATGCAGACAGGGAAGCCGGAAAGTCCGTGGGCCCGGAAACCATGTTCGGCATCGGCTCCGTCAGCAAGGTGTTCGCCACCATCGCCGTGATGAAGCTGGTGGAAAAGGGCAGCATTGAACTCGATCAACCGCTGACAACCTACCTGAAGGAATTCAGCTTGGTCTCACCGGAATACCGGAACATCACCGTGCGCATGCTGCTGAACCATTCGGCGGGTTTCTCCGGCGGTGATTTGCGAAATGGTCTCACCGACGCTCCCTTTACCGGCTTTGCCGAGCAAGTGATGGACGGTCTCAAATACCAGCGCCTCAAGCATGCGCCCGGATATTTGAACGTATACAGCAACGACGGCTTTACGATGGTGGAGAATCTCGTGAAGTCGGTCAGCGGCCTGAGTTATCCGGATTATGTGCGTCAGGAAATCCTGACGCCGCTGCAGATGATCAACAGCAGTTATCCTGACGATTACCTTCCTGACGGATCCTATGCCAAGCCTCACACCGGCGAGACGCCCCAGCCTTACACCTCCCTGAACCTCTATGCCACCGGAGCTTTATATTCCGGCGCCGCCGATATGGGAAAGCTGATCATGATGCTGATCAACGGAGGTTGCTATGGAACGACACAAATCCTTTCCCCCGACTCCATCGCCGCCATGGCCGAGGACCAGACCACGGGAACATTCAATCCGTCGCCAACCGATATGGTGCGCTACGGACTCGGATGGGATACGGTCGCACAGCCGGGCTTGAAGGCCGTCGGAATCAGGGGTTGGCAGAAGGGCGGTTCCATTGACGGATCCTACGGGGTCATGTACCGTTCAACGTTGATCGTGGCGCCGGACGCCAAACTCGGGGTGGTCGTGTTGATGGCGTCAAACAAAACATCTTCGGATATGGTGGTCAAGGTCGGCGAACGGGTCCTGCTGAGAGCCCTGGTCGATAAGGGCACGCTTGCGGCAATGCCCGCTTCACTGACTCAGAATCCCCTCCCGGTCATCCCCCCAACCGATGAAGAAAAAAGCACATACACCGGCTTTTATGCCGCCGCCGGCTCCGTGTATCGCCTGAGTTTCGCGGCAGACGGTTCGCTGACCGTTGAGAGCCACCTGGAAAACATATGGATACCGAAATACGCAGCGTTCAAAAAAAGGAGCGACGACTGGTACGCCGCGGACGGCGATTCCATGGCGGCACTTCGCCTGCTGACCGCTTCCGGCCGGAAATATATTGCTTATCGCAAATTGTACGGTGCCGGACATTACACGACAACCTATCTGCTCGCGCAAAAGCTTGATGCCAGGGACGCCATTTCAGCGGCCTGGCAGAACCGCATGGCTACCCGCTGGCTGCCGGTGAATAAAACATTATTTTTTTCATCCTTCCTGGATCTGAACATCGATCACAGTTTCCTGTTGACGTCCTTCAACGACCTGCCGGGATATCTGTTTATGGATGCGGATCTCTTGCGCGATATGGATCCGCCGGCGGCTGATCGTCTGGATGGGATGTTCCTGCAGATCCCGCAGGTCTCAGGAAGGGATTTAACCGATGCGGCCATTGAACGGCGGGAAGAAAGCGACTGGCTCCGTGTCGGCAGCACCCTCTTTTGTCCATTATCCGGGATTCCATCGGTTTCCGCCGGACCCGCTTTGGTGACCATCGGCAGCGAAGGTTTTTCCGAGTGGCGAAAGCTGCCGGTTTCCGGCTCGATCTCCATCACTAACGCCACAGCCTGGAGGCTTTACGACAGCGACTTCAATCAAGTGTCTTCCGGCAAGGGAAACGGCAGCGCCGTACTGCCCGACTCGGGAGAGGCTGCGTACCTGATGCTGTTCGGCGCTCCAAGAGCAACGATCAATCTGAATCTGGTTCAGTAAAAGAGGGGGTATGGATAGCGCTATCTCCAACAGTACTAACGTTAATCATTGCTTATTGATGATATTGTTATGTGCGTCTTTGTAGTCGAGGAAGAACCGATGCAGAAAGCTGAAAAAAATCCGGAAAGTTGTCACCGATTATCTTCATCTCCACACCTGGCGACGTCGTTGCTCTGATTGCCCACAGACAAGCCTCCGTCGGCTGATCGGGGGCTCATCTTTTTTGGGGTTGCGAGGTAAGCCGGGGGGAGGGTTACCCTTCTTTTGCAAACTTGTCCTTCTCCGCACCGCAGACGGGACAGGTCCAATCCACCGGGAGCTCTTCGAAGCGGGTTCCCGCCTTGACATTCCCCTCCGGATCGCCCTTTTCCGGGTCATAGATGTAACCGCAGACCGTACAGACGTAACGTGCCGCCCCGGCAACGGGGGCCGCCGGTTTCGGTGGCGCCTGCTCCTGGTAGGTGGGGGCCGTTTTTGGGGCTCTGCCCCCCTTGACCTTGTGGTAGTAGGCGTAGGTCATCGGTTCCGCAGCGGCGAGGACGTCGCATTCGACCACTTGGCCGAGAAAGATCGTATGGGTCCCGCAGTCCATTTCCCCTACGACTTCCGCTTCGATGAAGGCGACGGCATGGTCGGTGACGACGGGAACGCCGGTCTTTCCGGTTCGGGTCCCGATCCCCTCGAACTTGTTGATGTCCCGGCCGCACTTGAAGCCGAACTGGCCGATCATCGTCATCGGTGTCGCTTCTTCCAAAATAGAAACGGCGAATCGCCGACTGGCGGCGATGTGCTCGTGGGTGAAGTTCTGTTTGTTGATGCTGACTGCGACGGTGGGCGGTTCCGAGGTGACCTGGAAAACGGTGTTTGCGATCTGGCCATTGAACCGTTCCTCCTTGCCGGATGTGATCACATAGAGGCCGTAACTGAGTTTGTAGAAAGCGGACTTGTTCATCGTCTGTTCTCCTTCAGTGAATTAGAATTGTTCATCATTTCAGATTTCTTCTATGTCCCCCGTTCACCGAAGATGCCTCGGCCGACCCGGACGATCGTCGCCCCCTCTTCGACGGCGACGGCGTAATCCCCGGTCATTCCCATCGAAAGTTCGGTCATTTCAACGCGGGGGATCTTTTCGTCCAAGATCCGGTCCCGCAGTTCCCGGAGCGCCCGAAAAAAGGGTCGCGCCTCTTCCGGATTATCGAACCAGGGAGGCATGGTCATGAGTCCCCGAACCGAGAGGCTGGGGAGCGGGGCGACTGCGCGGACAAGGTTGACGGCATCCGCGATCGGGACGCCGCTTTTTGTCTCCTCCCCGGCGACGTTCACCTCGATCAGGATTTTCATGATGACGCCCGCCGCCGCGGCTCGCCGGTCGATTTCGGCGGCAAGCTCCAGCCGGTCAACGGAGTGGATCATGTCGAAGAGGCGGACGGCGTATTTCGCCTTGTTCGCCTGGAGACGGCCGATCAGGTGCCACTCGCACCTCTTCCCCAGCGTTTCGAGCTTCCGCTTTGCCTCCTGGACGTAGTTTTCTCCGATGATGTCCACTCCGGCCCGCACGGCCTCGCCGATCCGGTCGTCGTCCACGGTTTTTGTCACCGCCATCAGACGAACCGCCCCGGGAGACCGGCCCGACCGTCCGGCCGCCTCGGCCACGACTTCCCGGATTGCCCTGATGTTTCCGGCGACGTCCATGATCCGTTCTCCATTATTCATCGGGGACAATCCCGATTTTTGTTCGACAAAATCGAGAGCTGTCCCTACTTTTCATAACCGATTGCTGTGACGCGCCTCAGCGCGTCGACGACCTCGCACAAGGGAAGACCCACGACGTTCGAAAAGGAGCCATGGATCTCCCGAATGAAGCAGCCTCCCATCCCCTGGACGGCGTAGGCGCCCGCCTTATCGTAGGGTTCCTCCGTGCCCGTGTACCAGATCATTTCTTCGTCGGCGATGGTCCGGAAGAGGACGGACGATCCCACGACTTCGCAGATCCCGACCCCCCGGTCCTGCCGGACGATGCTGAAGCCCGTGAAGACCTCATGTTCCCGGCCGCTCAACTTTTTGAGCATTTGGGTCGCCTCCGCGGGCGATCCCGGTTTCCCGAGGACTTCTCCCGCGACGACCACGATCGTATCGGCGCCGAGGACCCAGGCGTCGGGGTGGCGACGGGCGGCAAGGAGCGCCTTTGTCTCGGAGAGACGCAGGACATGTTCCCGAGGGTTTTCGCCTCGCCGGAAGGTTTCGTCGATGTTGCCCGGCATGACCTCAAAGGGGAGTCCCATGATCTCCAGGAGCTCAGCGCGGCGAGGCGAGGCGGAGGCCAGGATGATCCGTCCCGAAACCGTGATTCCCATGCAAATTTCCCCCCCCGCTTTCTTCACGCGGATTTTTCCTTCTTATAGTGGAACGGCCCGGCGCTGTCAAGCGCACCGGGAGGGGACAGGGTCACGTCATTATCAGGCGAAATACTATGGATATCAACCACATGCGTCAAAATGGCCTTTTGTAAAATATTCATGTAATTTCATTTTGTTGCACTTGTGAATGGTTTGACCCGGGGGCGGGACAAAAGGCGACATGCGGACAGTGATTCCGGCAGAAAAGAATTTTCGGCTGGACTTTTTCCCTGCATTGCATAACAATGTGTTGACAGATGGGGACGGTATTTGGGGCGGATTGCGAGGGCGACAATCATGAACGGAAAATATTTTTTGAGTCTCCTGGCCGGACTCGTGCTGGTCTTGGCATTCACCTGTCCGCTTGCGGCGGCCGAACAGACGTTCGAGTTGAATATCCCCGGCTGCACCGCCTGAGGCCCCTTTGCGAGGATAAGTTCTATCCTCAAGAACATGGACGGGATCATCCGCTTCGCGAGTCCGGCGGAAAACCGGATCCGGATCACCTTCGACGACGGGAAGACGGATTCGGAGAAAATCACACAGGCGCTCGCCCGGGGCGGCGTGGTCATTCCGGGAAAATCGACGCCGGCGAAGGAAACGCCGTTTTCTTACAAGTAACTTTTTAAACCTTTCCTTTCCAGAGTCTCGACAACTTTCCGGACGTCCTGCGATCGGCCCCGGCGGCAGATGAGGAGTGCGTCATCCGTTTCGACNNGAATCGAACGCATCGATTCCGATCAAGCTCCCCCGGGTTACGTTTCCATTTCCATCCTTTCCGGAAACCTCCCACAACGCGTCCCAGCTTCCCAGGTCCGACCAGTCGAAATCCCCCGGAACAACCAGGACGTCTTCCGCCTTCTCCATCACGCCGTAGTCGATGGATACAGACTTCTGCACCGAATAGACTTCCCCGACGATTTCCTCTTCCCGTTCCGTTCCGAGCGCCTCGCGGATCTGCAGGAGCCCCTCGTGGAGTTCGGGCAGGAATCGTTTGATCGCCTCCAGGATCGTCGAGGCTTTCCAGACAAACATGCCGCTGTTCCAGAGGAAGCGTCCCTGGCGCAGAAAATCCCTGGCCTGCTCAAGGGGCGGCTTTTCCCGGATGGAGCGGACCCGGCGGATCCCCCCGTTCCCGCCGGCCGGAAAAGGATCGCCCTGTTCGATGTAGCCGTACCCGGTCTCCGGTCCGGTCGGCCGGATGCCGATCGTAACAAGCGGGTTCCCCTCGGCAGCAATCTTGCCGGCCTCGTCCAAGACCCGCCGGAAGTTGATTTCATCGCCGATCATGTGATCGGAGGGGAGGACCAGCATCACCGCATCCGGGACGCGCTTTTGGATGTGGAGTGCGGCGAGGCCGATACAGGGGGCGGTGTTTCGCCCGACGGGTTCGATGAGAATGTTTTCCGCGGGGATCTCGGGGAGCTGGCGGATCAACTCCGCCACGTGGCTTCGGCCGGTGACGATCAGGGTGCGTTCGGGCGGGACCAGCGGCCGGATCCGGTCGACTGTTTCGCAGATGATCGTCCGTTCGCCCTGGATGTCCAAGAGGTGCTTGGGCATTTTCTCCCGGCTGCGGGGCCAGAAACGCGACCCTTTCCCACCGGCCATGATGACGGCAAACATAAGCGTTCCTCCTCGGGCGGATTTTTATGAAGCGGCCGCCAACCTATCAGAAGCGGCGGGGATTATCAACCCGCGGCTGATTCAAAGTTTGCATTTTTCATCTCCCTCCTTTCGGACAAAGGCAACTCCATTGGCGGCATGATCCGTCTCCCGAAGCAGGAAGAAAAGATAGGCCCCGGGGATGACATCAAGGTAGTGAAAGCGACACGGCCGCTTTCCTGTTCGCTTCCATTGGGTCGTTTGCGGCCTCCAATGGGATGTCGGCAATGAAGGTCAGGCTATGTTATTGCCACGGTTCTTTTGATCATCCGGCAGCGTGCAGGCTCTTCCCTTGAGGCTGAACAGCAGCTTTATAATGCTTTTCATCCGGTCTCCGAACAACTTGTCGGCAAACACCCTCCCTGCCGCCCGTTTGGAAATTTCCGATAAGGTCGGATAGACATGGACAGCGCCGGCCATTGCCGAAAGTTTTACTCCGGCGGACAAGGCGATAATCCACTCATGGATCAGTTCGCCCGCATGGGCGCCAATCATCTGGCAACCCAGGAGTTTGTCGTTCTTATCCAAGAGGATCTTGATTTTCCCCAGGGTTTCCCCTTCCGCCTGGGCGCGGTCGTTGTCTTCAAATGGTTCCTCGATGATCCGGTAGTCTAACCCTGCTTTTCGGGCGCGCTTTTCATTAAACCCGATGCTCGCCACTTCCGGGTCCGTATAAGTGCACCAGCCGATTTTCCCGTAGTCCACTTTCCGGGGGAGATGAAGGATCGCATTGGTCAGGGCGATTCCCGCTTCGTATCCCGCGACGTGTGTAAAAGGAAATTGACCATTCACGTCGCCGCAAGCATAGATATGAGAGATGTTCGTCTTGAGGCGATTGTTGGTGGGGATGCCGCGCGGGTTGAAGACAATCCCGGCTTTCTCAAGGGTCAAGTCTCCGATATTGGGCTTTCGGCCCGTGGATAGAAACAGTGCATCCCCTTCGATCAGGGTGGATGGACCCTCTTGGGCTGCAGGGCCGACCGTCAGCCGAATCGCAGAGCCTTTCAATTCGGCCTTCAGAGCTTTGGTCCCCGTATGGATTTTCACTCCCTCCGCTTCTAAGCGGGTCTTGAGGATTTCTGCGATGTCGGAATCTTCCGGCCCCAGAATCTGATCCATGAATTCAACGATGGTTACTTTGGAGCCGAGACGCGTAAAGGCCTGGGCGATTTCCAAACCGATCGGCCCGCCGCCGAGCACGGTCAGACGACCAGGCAGGGTCCTCTGCGAGAAAACCGTTTCGTTGGTCCAGAACGGGACGGACGCAAGCCCTTCGATGGGAGGTACAACGGGACTGGATCCGGTGGCGATGATCCAGTTTTTCGCGGAAATCCTGTTCCCGTCCAATTCCACGATGTGGTCATCGGTGAAGGCGGGACTGCCGAAGCGGACCTCGGCCCCGAACCCGCAAAACCGCTCCGGAGAGTCGTGATGCTGGATTTTTTCAATGACCTCCTGTACGCGATCCATGACGGCGCCCAGGTCGACGGGAGGGAACGTTAAAGTGGGGAGGCCGAAGGCATCCGCCCGTCCGGCGAGGTTCCATACCGCCGCCGTGCGGATCAGCGTTTTTGAAGGAACGCATCCGTAATGAAGGCAGTCCCCTCCAAGCTTCGAAGATTTTTCGATGAGAATCGTTTTTGCGCCGAATTGGGCGCTTCCGGCCGCCGCCGTCAAACCCGCCGCTCCTCCCCCGATAATCCCCAGATCGTATTCAAAGCTTGCCATAATGTCTCCTTCACCTTGATGCTTGTTGAACGTTTTCCTTCGCTTCAATCATGATCGACCTATGCAGGAAAGCCCCGCCCTGTGGGTGGAGAGCTTCACTTTCTCCGCCTTGGAATCATGGCATAAGACCTTTGAATTTCTCCCGAAATTCGGTAAATCGTCATTCCCGCTTTCGCGGGAATGACAAAGCAGGGGCGTTTTTCAAAGGTCTCGGCATGGAGCATGATCGTCAGGCAGCGGTCCTGTTTCGGCGAAAGGCTTGGCGTCCTGCGTGTCACCTCTTCTCGAACGGGTTGATGATCATCTGCCAGAATCGGGCGTAACGCACATCCTGATAACCCTTCAGGCCGATGATCATTCCTTGGCGGCCCGCCGCAGGTTCTGCCTGATAGGTTCCGAAAATCCTGTCCCACCAGGAGATATTGAACCCGAAGTTGTGGTTCGACTCCGGCCGGAGAATGGAATGGTGAACGAGGTGCATGTCGGGAGTCACGACAATGCCTCGGAGAAAATTGTCCACCCGGTTGGGAATTTTGAAGTTGCCGTGATTGAACATGGCCATGCCGTTGAGAAAGATATCGAAAATGAAGACGGCCACGGCAGGCGGTCCCAAAATGGCCACAACGGCCATTTTAATCAGCAGCGATATCAAGATTTCCAGCGGATGAAAACGGAGCGCCGAAGTGAGGTCGAGATCCAGATCCGTGTGGTGCATTCGATGGAGTCGCCATAAAAACGCAACGCGGTGAAACAGCCAATGCTGGGCATAGATAACCAGATCGAGCGACAGAACGCTCAAGACGACGGCGGCCGCCACGGGGAAAGTGGCGTTGTTCAACAACCCCCATCCCTTTTGCGTCAACAGGATGGCCATGCCGATGGGAAAGATGGGCAGGAGCAGGCGTGGGAGGAGGCTGTTCAGCAGATGAATCGACCCGTTATCGAACCAGCGCAGGGATTTTTTCACGATCAACGGACGCCGCGGGACGAGCAGCTCCGCAACCGCGACGGAGATGAAGATGGCCGAGAAGCATCCGATGCGGACGGCGGTTTCGTTCTGGGGAAAATTCAGGAGAAAACCCATATCGGGGAAAAACATCGTTACCGTCCTGTTCTGTGTTCGGTGTCGGATAAGGGGTTCATGTGTTTCCGATCCTGTTGCGGTCCGTCCGTCATCGATAGAACTTGGCGAGTCTTTCCGGCGCAACGCCGCAAAGATAGAGGGTCATCAGAGACCAGTTTCGCAGTGTGCCGAATACCGGGCCCTCTTTTTCCCAGCGGCGCGCCGATGTTGTCACCGGCTCTCCGAAAATGACGATCCTCCTCCCGTCGCGCTTGATCCTCCGCATGAGTTCGACATCTTCCATGATCGGGATCTCCATAAATCCCCCAAGGGTGCGAAAATAGGAAGTTCGGAGGAAGATCGCCTGATCTCCGTACGGGATTCTCGTCAAGCGCGAGCGCAGGCTGGCCACCCGTTCGATGACCCTGAAGGCGACCTTCCGGGAATTGATCCGCAGGTCGAATGCGCCGCCGACGCAGTCATCTTTCCGCATCACCCCGGCAATCCTTTCAAAAGCGGCGGGCGGCAAAACGGTGTCGGCATGAAGGAAAACAAGTACATCGCCGGTGGCGATGGCGGCGCCCCGGTTGAGCTGCCGGCCCCTCCCTTTTTCGGAGGGGAGCTTCCGCACGGCCGCATCCCCTATTGCCGCAAGGGTTTCCGTTTCCGCCTGTCCATCGACCACGATGATCTCCGCGGCCTCTCCGCCACGGCAGCCGCGGATGTTCGCAATCGTTCGGTTGATGACCACCTGTTCGCAAAACACGGGGATGATGACGGAGACGCCATCTTGCAGATTCTTCAACGCAACCCCCTCCAACTCAACCCTTTTCCGTGACAACACCCCCGATGACGAGAGCCCTCTCTTTTGTCATAAACTGTTGAGAAACCCGCGAAATGTGTATATCAGGTTAAAGCATTCTATATTGCAGTGCAACAAGATTATGGTACAAGATTATCGCTATAAAAGATGATCGCGTAAAACTGTCCGTCCGTGTTTATGGAGGCAAAAAGACGATGGAAACCTATTACGACCCGCAGGATCTGGGAGCATTTGGTGAGATCGCCAGGGATGCACCGGAGTTGGCCGGTAAATTCTTCGACTACTACGGTGCGGTCTTCGCAGAAGGGGAGTTGACCGAGCGGGAGAAGGCCCTCATTGCGCTGGCCGTAGCCCATGCGGTCCAATGCCCCTATTGTATCGATGCCTACACGAAGGCCTGTCTCGAAAAAGGCTCCAACCTGGCGGAAATGACCGAAGCCGTACATGTGGCCGCGGCCATTCGCGGCGGCGCTTCGCTGGTGCACGGCGTTCAGATGCGGAAAATCGCCGAAAGGCTTTCGTTGTGAGTTTGACGTCGCCTGTCGCACACCGACCTGTTTCATCGAAAGCGGTGGAATTTGTCGGGTCTTTTGACGGGAATCTGGCCCGGCACGGGCTCAAGCTCGTCCGCGGGAAAACCCATACCCTCCAGATCAACGTGGGACTCCTCTGCGACCTGACCTGCCGGCACTGCCACCTCGAAGCCGGGCCGCGGCGCCGAGAGGTCATGACCCTTGAAACGATGAACGACATCATCGCCTATGCTTCCCGTGCCCGTTTCGAGACCATTGACATCACCGGCGGGGCGCCGGAACTGGTTCCGGGCATCCAATCCTTTCTCTGCCGCCTGTTTCCGCTGACCCGGAAACTGATTTTCCGGACGAACCTCGTCGCGTTGCGGGAAGAGGCGGCCTCCGGCCTCATGCAATCCTGCCGGGCGATGAAGGTTGCGCTGGTGGCTTCCTTCCCGTCGACCAACGTCTCCCAGGCCGATGCCGTTCGCGGCAACGGTTTTTGGAGAAAAGGCATCGAGGTCCTGCGGGAGTTGAATCGCCTGGGGTATGGCTCTTTGGAAACTGGATTGACGCTGGATTTGGTGGTTAACCCCGCCGGCGCATTCCTGCCGGGAAACCAGAATCAGGCGGAAAAGGGATTCAAACGGCATCTGGACCGGCACGGTATCGTCTTCAATAAACTTTTCAGCTTTGCCAACGTTCCGCTCGGCCGTTGCCGGGCGTGGCTCGAACAGTCCGGAAATTTCGACCATTATTTAAAAACCCTTTCCGAACGTTTCAATCCGGCTACCGTCGAAGGACTCATGTGCCGTTCCTTGATCTCCATTTCATGGGACGGCATCCTCTACGACTGCGACTTCAACATCGCCGCGGGGCTTCCTCACAGCGCCGCCAAGGTCCATGTCTCATCCATGACGGGATACCCTGAGGAAGGCGCCATAATTGCGACCGGCGACCACTGCTACGCCTGCGCGGCAGGGGCGGGCTTTACCTGAGGAGGAATGATTGCAGCCCAGGATGGGCTGTCGGAGCCTGCGGGGTCGGAAAAGCGATCATCATAAAGCCGTCGCATAAAAGGGGGCGGTCAAGAAAAGAAAAATGTCGGGAACGGAGGTCTGAGAACGTGCCAAAAACAGAACGCCATATTTTGTCCGTGGATATCGGTGGAACCAGCAGCCGATTTGCCCACTTTACGGTCGAGGAAAATGAGCGCCTCGATCTGGTTTCGCTGGTCTGGCTGGAAACCGCCATGGCGGGTTCATTTTCCGACCTTCTGGAAAATCTGCGGGAGAGCGAATTTCCATTCGCTCCGAGGAAAGCCGATATCGTCGGCATTGCCGTTGCGGGACCGATCACGGGAGGTGTAATAGGCAACCCGCCGAATATTCCGTGGGAAGTAGACATCACCCACGCCGGGCGCGATTATGGATTCCGGCGGGCCATCCTGATCAACGACTATGTGGCACAGGCCTTTTCCTGTCTTTCGCCCATCGGCCAGTCCGCCGAGATCGTCCTTCCCGGCGCGCCCGAACCGCTCTCCACGATTGCCGTTATCGGGGCAGGCACGGGGCTGGGCAAGGCCATGCTTGTGCCGAACGAAAAGGGCGGCTACAGCGCTGCCCCTTCGGAAGGGGCGCACGCCTGTTTTCCTTTTGTCGGTGAGAAGGAATTCGCCTTTCAGCGTGTTTTGATCAACGCGCTGCGGACCCATTACGTCACATACGATCATGTGGTATCCGGAAGAGGGTTGACCGCCATTCATGAATTTCTTACGGGCAGTCATCTGGAGCCTGCTCACGTGGCGGAACAGTTTCTCCATCATCCCGAGACGCTTGAATGGTTTGCAAGATTCTATGGCCGGGCGTGCAGGGATTTTGCACTCGAAACCCTCTCCCGCGGCGGTCTCTATATCGCGGGCGGTGTTGCCGCCAGGAATCCTGAAATCATCCGCCATGAATCGTTCAAAAACGAATTTTTGGATTCCGCTGCCATGAACCGTGTGCTTGCCGGGGTTCCGGTGTTTCTCATCAACAACCAGAACAGCGGGCTCTGGGGTACGGCGGTGAAAGCAGCCGGAACATTGGCTGGGGATCTGTCATAAGAGTCGATTCTCAACGGGATGGAGGGTGCGTGTTTTGCCGGGAAGCATCACCCTGTGGGTGGGGAGCTTTACGGGTCGCTCAATGTACGAAAGGGAACGCCATGACTCTGGAAACGAACCAAGCCGCTCCCAAGAGCCATTTTGGGGTGATTGTGAAGAGTGCCGTCCTGGCTGTGATCGTCGCCGGGCTTCTCCTGGCGGCAATGTATTTCAATCTGCAGCAGGCGTTTCGTGACGCTCTGGCATGGATCGATGCCGCCGGTCCCATCGGCCCCCTCGTCTTCTTCGGGCTCTACATTGCGGCCTGCGTGTTCATGCTGCCCGGATCGATCCTGACCCTCGGGGCGGGCGCGGTCTTCGGCATCGTCAACGGAACGCTGCTTGTCTCGCTCTCCTCCACCGCCGGGGCGACGGCGGCCTTCCTGGTCGGTCGTTATTTGGCGCGGGAAATGGTGGCCCGGCGAGTTGCGGAGAACCCCACTTTTCGCGCCTTGGACGAGGCGGTCGCCTCCGAAGGATGGAAGATCGTCGGCCTCACCCGCCTCTCGCCGGTTTTTCCGTTCAACCTGCTCAACTACGCGTTCGGATTGACGCGCGTATCGTTGCGCGAATACGTGCTCGCCTCCTGGATCGGGATGATTCCCGGCACGGTGATGTATGTCTACCTCGGTTCACTGGCCGGCTCCCTGGCGGAACTGGGAGCGAAGGAGGGTGGACGCGTCCGGACGCCCACCGAATGGGCGCTTTATGGGGTTGGCCTGATTGCCACGGTCGCAGTCACCGTGGTCATCACGCGCATCGCCCGCATCGCCCTTGGCCGCCGGATGAGCCCCTTGGCGGAATCGAAAGAAAATCCCTGAAGGAATCAACGCATACGGTGTACACCGGGCATATTCTTATGTCGGACCAACGATAGTCCCCGGAACCAAGCCACGCCCAGGATGCCGGAAACGAGCAAAGTAGAGAGGATGATTCCCGTCGCGTTGCGGCGCACCTCCCCCATCATTGCCCGCAGCAGATGTGATTGCGCGCTTTGCCGCCGGGGGAGAGTCCCGTGACGAAATGATAGAAGGCGAAGAGCTCGAGGGAGAAGGGGATGTAGCCGAGGTAACCCGCAAGCGGCATCTCGAAGAGATGAAAAACATCGGCGTACGGAATCCGGTAGACCCATTTCGGCCACGAATAAAAATTCCACATCTCCCAGAAGAGGCCGCAGATGAGGCAGCCGACGGAGAGGGCGATCACCGGTCGCCAGTCTCCCCGGGACAGATCGTCCAGGAGCGAGCGGTTCCCCAGCTTTGCATTCAGGGGTTCAATGATGCAGAAAACGGAACCCCAAACCAGCGGGAAGAAGAGCTCCGGCCAGGCGAGCAGGAGGAGCAGCATGAGGCCGCCCGCGGCGAAAAGACCGCGCAGGAAGGCGGGCGTCTTCCGGATGACCGGGCCGGGGCCGAGTCGCCGCACCCGTCCCCAGGTTCCCACCCACTCCGCCGTACCGAAGACGGCGGGCATCACCGTGGAAAAACTGAGCGTGGAAAACGCCGCATATTCAAGGGTCGAGAAGCTCTCCTCCCCGAGGTAGATCCAATTCTGCGTCCGGAGGTTGATCAGTTCGAAGAGCCACCAGGCGGGGGCCGATACCAGGAAGAGGCCAACCCAGACGCCGGGTGTCCGGGTGAGGAGGGAGCGTCCCTTTCTGCGGAAAACGAGGGCGTCCACGGTGAGGCTGTAACCGAGCCAGAGCGGGAAGAAACCCCAGTGGGTGCGCGCCCCGGGGAGAAACCAGTTCAGTGTCCAGAAGAGGGCGATCAGGGCAAGCCCGATCCAACCGTGGACCGGCCATATTCCCGTCTTTCCCATCTTCTCTCCGGCCATCTCAGCCCTCCATCTTTGAAGACTCCGTGCAAAGCAGGATAAAACTCCCTCCTCATGGCGAGCGACAGTGACAAATTGGATATCACGAAGATTTCCGGTTATATAACCACTCGTCGGGATGAAAATCGGTGGGAAAGGCGATCATCCTTTTCCACCTTGTTTATCGCAGCTCTCATACCATTTTCGGCCGGAAATTGACAGGTTTTCGGAACACATTTTTTCTAAACTTTTCCGAAGAGTAGAGCAGTACGGAACGGAGACTGGATATCGGCGACCTTTTTTTTGCATTTTCCCCTTGACAAGATCTTGTTGCTATGTCATCAGCATCCTGAAAATATCTTCAGAATATATTTCAAATATCTTTTTTAGCGATCCGAACGGTGGGGGGAAAGACAAGATGCCCAACAGTGCGAAAAGCAAAAAGATGATCGTTTACGAAAACCTGAAACGGAGGATTATCACCAACGCCCTCAAACCGGGCGATCCTCTGAATGAAGGAATCCTTTCGAAAGAATTAAAGATCAGCAAAACCCCCGTTCGCGAGGCCCTGCAGCAGCTTGAAAAAAAAGGGCTGGTGGAGAACATCCCCGGGAAGGGGGCCTTCGTTTCGCGATTCACCTTCCAGGACATCCGGGAACTCTTCGAGATCCGGGAGATTCTGGAAT
This sequence comes from Syntrophaceae bacterium UBA6112, assembly GCA_002423465.1. Classification (GTDB taxonomy): domain Bacteria; phylum Desulfobacterota; class Syntrophia; order Syntrophales; family UBA5619; genus UBA5619. The sequence continues at coordinate 15,148 of DIWG01000056.1, forward strand.
GCGAGGTGACCAGACGGGTGGCTGCAAAAGCGGATCTGAGTCTTGCAGAGGCGCAGGCCATCCGGGATAAATTCGCCGCCTCGGATACCAACAGCAGCAGAACCGGCAAGAGTTATTTCAGCCCGGGCGATCAGATCCACAGCTTTATCTTTGCCGCCTACGGCAACCGGAAACTGATCCGGGAATATAAGGGTCTGCAGGAGCAGATCGTCCGGATCACCCTCCATTTTTTTACCCAGAATCGCCAGGAGCGGGCCGCGCAATCCTTCAAGGAACATCTGGAAATCATCGATGCGCTGATCGCCCGCGATCCCTTACGGGCGGAGGAAGCGATCCGAAACCACCTCCAGAATTCGCTGGAATACCTGAAGAGCGTTATTTAATGATTTGAAAGGAGAAGATCATGGTTCACGTGATCAGCAAGATTGAGAGACCGGCCAAGGAGATCATCGATCGGTTCCGGGGCATCGGGACGGCGACGGTTCATGAAGCCTCCGGCAGGAAGGGATATGTCGACTGCGCCATCAAACCGATTGCGAAAGGCGTCCGCATCTGCGGCCCCGTCTTCACCGTCCAGTGCCATCCCAAAGACAATCTGATGCTCCACAAGGCCCTGGAACGGGCGCAGCCCGGGGACATTCTCGTCGCCTCCGTCGGCGGCTATTACGAGGCGGGTTATTGGGGCGGCCTGATGGCGACGTCCGCCATGGGGAGAAAACTCGGCGGGCTGGCCATCGACGGCTGCGTGCGGGACTCGGAGGAGATGATCCGCATGGGATTCCCGATTTTCTGCCGGGGATGCTGCATCCATGGGACGGCAAAATCGACATTGGGGCGGATCAACCACCCGACGCTCTTCGGCGGAGCGATGGTAAATCCGGGCGACATCATCCTCGGGGATGATGACGGCATGGTCGTTGTGGCGCGCGCGGAATGCGAAGAGGTCCTGGCAAAATCCCTTGCGAGGGTTGAAGCGGAAGAGAAGAAGGCGGTTCATCTGGCGGCGGGGGTGTCCAGCGTCGAGTTCAACAAGCTGGGAAAGGTATTTGAATTCCTGGGATTGAAAGAGGAATAGGCGATGAAGGTGCAGGCGGAGCGACTGAAGGATATCGCAGTCCATATCCTTAAGGGGCTGCGCGCCGCCGATGAGGAGGCCGCCGTTGTGGCCGAGGCCCTCATCAAGGCGGAGCTCAGGGGGATCGATACTCACGGCGTCCATCTTCTGACGCTGTTGCCGGAGCGTGTGGAGGCGGGAATGCTTCAGATCCCAACGAAGCTGACCGTGCTGCAGGATAGCGGCGCGACAGCGCTTCTCGACGGCGGAAACGGCCTGGGGCCGGCGGCCGTCCTCCGGGCGATGGGGATGAGCGTCGGGAAGGCGAGGGAATTCGGGATCGGCTGCTGTCTGGTGCGGAACACCAACAACATCGGCATCCTCTCTTTCTATACCCTTTGGGCGGCGCAGGAGAAGATGGTCGGGATTGTCATGGCCAACGGCGCCGCCTCCATGTCCCCCTGGGGGGGAGCGGAGGCCTTTTTCGGGACAAATCCGCTCTCCATCTCCGTTCCCGGAAACGCGGGCGCCCCTCCCGTGGTCCTGGACATGTCGTCCACCGTGGTGGCCCGGGGCAAGATCCGGCGCGCGGATCGTCTGAAGGAGGGCATCCCGCTGGGGTGGGCCTTTGATGGGACGGGGACGCCGACCACCGATCCGGCGGAGGCGCTCAAAGGGACGCTGATGCCCATCGGAGGTCCCAAGGGGTCCGGTCTCGCCCTGATGATCGATGTCCTGGCCGGCATGCTTTCCGGTTCTCAGTATGGGCCGCAGATACGGACCTTCCATCAGCTCGAGGGACCCACGGGTGTCGGCGTTTTCATGCTGGCCATTGACATCGAACGATTCATGCCCCTTGGGCAGTTTACGGCGCTCTTCCGGACCTACCTGGCATCGATCAAGGCCTCCCGGAAGGCGAAGGGCGTTGCCCGGATCTACCTGCCGGGAGAGATTGAATATGAAAAAGAACAACAGAATTTGAACGAGGGGATCGAGGTCAGTCCCGTTACGGCCGAGAAACTGAATGCCCTCCTGGAGAAATTCAAGAGTCCCCATCGTCTGACATAGGGAGGCAACAATATGAAATGGATTGTCCGAGTCAACACGAAAACCGGCAAGATCGCCAAGGAAAAGGCCTCGGCGGAGGAGCTGCAATGGGGAGGTCGGCGCCTGATTTCCAAGTTCCTCCTGCGGGAGGTTCCTCCGACCTGTGATCCCCTTGGCCGTTACAACAAACTGATCATTGCCCCGGGCCTTCTGGGGGACAGCGCGATCACCACGACCGGGAAGTTTTCCGTGGGGGGAAAAAGCCCGTTGACCCGCGGCGTCAAGGAGAGCGACGTCGGCGGTGAGGCGGGCCGGAAGATCGCCGACCTCGGGATCAAGGCCCTCGTTCTGGAGGAACTGCCCGACGCGCCGGTGACGTCGGTGCTGAAAGTGACGCTCGATAAAATCGAATTGATCGAGATGGCGGAGCTGAAGGGAAAGCTCGTTTCCGAGACGATCAAATTGTTGCGGGAGACGTTCGGAAAAGAGGCCGGTTTACTCTGCGTCGGCCCGGCCGGGGAAATGAAGCTGGGCGGCGCCGGCATCGCCGTGTCCGGACCGCAGGACGTTCAGGTGCGCTACGCGGGCCGGGGCGGTCTCGGGGCGGTCATGGGGTCCAAAGGGGTCAAGGCGATCGTGGTGGACGCCACGGGCGCCCCGTCCCCGGCCGTCTTCGATAAGGCCCTGCTGCGCGAAGCGGGCAAGGCCCTGGTCCAGGGGATCATGGCGGATCCCAAGACCGAGAACCGGCATGTGTACGGAACCCCGGCGGTGCTTACGCTGTGCAACGAGATCGGGATTCTGCCGACCCGGAACTTCAGCGCGGGCCGGTTCGAAAAGGCCGCAGAGATCTGCGGGGACCGGGTGGCCGAATTGATCGGGCAGCGCGGCGGCGACGGCCGTTCGGGAACGCCCTGCGTCCGCGGCTGCGTGATCGCCTGCTCCAACATCTTCCCCGATCCCACGGGAAAGCGGATCGTGGCCTCGCTTCAGTACGAAAACATCGCCCTTCTCGGCTCGAACTGCGGGATCGGCGACATCGACGCCATTGCCGAGCTCAACAACCTCTGCAACGAGGTGGGCGTCGATGCCATCGAAACCGGTGCGGCCATCGGCGTGGCCATGGAGGCGGGCGTGGTTTCCTTCGGCGATGCCGAAGGGGCCAAAGACCTGATCCGCCAGATCGGCCGGGGAACCTGGCTGGGCCGCATTCTGGGAAACGGCGTGGTCGTGACGGGAAAGGTGCTCGGCGTTCGTCGCGTCCCGGCGATCAAGGGCCAGGCCATCCCGGCCTACGACCCCCGTTCTCTCAAGGGGAACGGCGTGACCTACGTGACCTCCCCGATGGGGGCGGACCACACGGCCGGCAACATGCTGGAAACGGCAAAGACGATCAACCCGCTGGGGATTGAAAAGCAGGTGGAGGGCTCCCGGAAGCTCCAGATCCGCGGCGCGATTCTCGATACCATGGGTCTTTGCCTCTTCACCCGGCCCCCCTTTACCAAGAACCCCGATCTCTTCCTGCCGCTGCTGAAGGGCCGGTACGGGTGGGACCTTGCCTATGCGGATGTGCAGCGGATGGGCATCGACACCCTGGAGACGGAGCGGGAGTTCAACCGGCGCTCCGGGGCCGGGGAGGAGTTCAACGACATGCCTGAGTTCATGCGGGAGGAGCCGTTGCCGCCGATGAATTCAGTTTACGACCTGCCGCTTTCGGAGATGCAGCGGGTCTGGGATGTGAAGATTCCGGAGGATGTTTTTTGAGAATGAATGACGGGATCAATGGATCCGCGTCGGGGAATTTGAATCAAGGAGGAATGAAAATGGAGTTGCAGAATCTGGTATGCGCGGTGACGGGTTCGGGGAAAGGGCTGGGGAAGGCGATTGCCGAGAAGTTCTACGCCGAAGGGGCCAAGGTGGTTCTCTGGGATCGGTCCGGTCTTGCCAAAGAGGTGATGGCCTCGCTCGATCCCTCCGGGGAGCGGACCCTTTACGTCCGGGCCGACGTGCGCGAGGAGGAGCAGGTGCAGCAAGCGGCCGCCCAGATCGCGGCAAAGTTCGGCCGGATCGATGTCCTCGTGAACAACGCCGGGATCTCCCGCCACAAGCCGTTGGCAGAGATGACCGTCGAGCTCTGGGACGAGGTCATCGACACGAACCTCAAGGGGGTTTTCCTCTGCTGCAAGGCGATCGTGCCCTACATGAAGGAGCAGAAAAGAGGGAAGATCGTCAACATCGCCTCGCTCGGGGGAAGGTCGGGGCGCAACGTCGGCATCAACTACGCCGCTTCCAAGGCGGGGGTGTCCGGAATCACCAAGGTGCTGGCGAAGGAGCTGGGGCCCTCGGGCATTTACTCCAATGCCATCGCCCCGGGGCCGATCCTGACCGAGCAGACCCGGCAGTACCCGCCGGAGGTGTTTGAAGGATGGAATGCCGGCCGGGCGATCATCAGGGACGGTCTGCCCGAAGACGTGGCGGACCTGGCCGTTTTTCTGGCGTCCCGTCGCTCGGACTGGGTCACGGGCACGACGATTGATATCAACGGCGGAATCCTAATCCGCTAAAGGGGGTTCATTGAGATGTCAGAACTGAAGGTGGTTGATATCAAGGATGTCAAGGGAGTGAGACCGGATGAATTCCGGATGTCGTGGCTTCTGATTGCCGAAAAGACGGTCGGGTCGCAGAACCTGTCGATGGGGGTGAACGAGACCACTTCCGGGGGAACGGTGCCGGAACATGCCCATGCCACGGAAGAGGAGGTCAATCTCTTTCTTGCCGGCAGAGGAAAGTTTCTGGCGGAAGGACGTGAGATTCCCATCGAACCGGGGGTGTGCATTTACATTCCACCGGGGATCCCTCACCAGATCGTCAACACCGGGGATGAGGTCGTGCGGTTTGTCTGGATCTTCGCCCCGCAACTGGCGAATCACCGGAAATAGCAGAGGATAAAGGAGAAGAGCATGTCGGAGTTGAAGGTAGTCCACATCAAGGATGTGAAGGGGGAGCATCGCGATCCTCCCCGGACGTCATGGATTCTGGTTTCCGAGAAGACCGTGGGGTCGCAGAACCTGGCCATGGGCGTTAACGAAACCTATCCGGGCGGCATGGTGCCGGAGCACAAGCATGACCATGAAGAAGAGGTGATGTTCTTCCTGGCCGGGAGAGGAACGTTTGTGACCGAAGACCGGGAGATCCCGCTGGAGCCGGGGGTCTGCGTCTACAATCCGCCCGGGGGGCTTCACAAGATCATCAACACAGGGGATGAGGTTCTGCGTTTCGTCTGGATCTATTCCCCGCAACTGGCGGGTCACCGGAAGGCGTGACCTTTGATTATGGAAAGGAGAGTGTAAATATGGGAAATTGGAACCTGCCGCTTACGAGTGGCGGACACATGGAGAAGCCGTCGAAGATCTACTACCAGACGATGACGAAGAAGGACGTCGAGGAACGGTTGAAGGTGAATGACATTCTGCTCATCCCGTTCGGTTCGACGGAGAACCACGGGGATGCGCAGCCCTACGGCGAGGACGTGTTCATTGTCACCAGGATGTGCGAGCTGGTCGCGCAGAAGACCGGCTGCACCGTTGCCGAGCCGCTCTGGTACGCGTCGCACCCCTTCGCCCACCTGGGGCAGACGGGAACGGTTCCCATCCCCGACGACCTGACCTCCGCGATGGTGCGCTCGATCGTCTCGGGGTACTGGAACGCGGGTTTCCGCAAGCAGATCCTGATGAGCAGCCACGGGCAGGAGTACATCATCCCCTCGGCCATTCAGGAGTGGGCCAAGAAGTACCAGGTCCCCGCCGTGATCATCTTCCTGGACGTGATGAAGATCATGGGCGACGCGCTGAAGGACAAGGCCCACGGCGGCCCCTTTGAGACGCCGTTCCGCCATGGCGACGAGGCGGAGTGCTCCATCTGCCTGGCGCTGTTCCCGGAGTTCGTGAAGATGCAGGACTGCGTCGACACCAAGACCTGGGGTTTCCTGCCCGAGGGGCACATCGACAAGGGCGGCGACATTTACAACTATCCCATCCCCGGCCAAAGCCATGTCGGCGGCGGCGGGGTGGAGTTCGCCGTGTATCCGGAAGGCGTGCTGGGGAAGCCCTCGCTCGCCAAGGCCGAGAAGGCTTTCGGCGCCATCGAGAACTACCTGAACTATGTGGTCAAGCTGCACGACGACATCCTGGCGAAGTTTCCTCCGGGTGTTCTGCCGGACGCCAAGTACATGACGCAGCGGAGCGAGGAGGAGATCGACCTTCTGCTCAAGGGACCGGACCGGGGCGGCAGGCACCTCTACACCGTAGCCTGGCCTTCCTGAGCGGAGGATAAGGGTTGCAAAGGTAACCGGATTGTCGGGTAATCGGGGATGGTTGCCGGACGCAGGCACAACAAAAAAGAGGCTGATATGAGAAGGCTGTTGGCATTTCCGGCAATTTTGTTCGCTCTTGCCTTGTGCTTTGGCCCGGCGGCCGCCCCGGCGGCTGGAAAACAACATGTTCAGGTCGCATAGCTCCAGGAGTTTATCATTACTAAGATGGAATTAGAGGCAGAGGTTATGAAAAAGCCCAGGATTTGCGCCGTCATTATTGACAAGGATGATGTTAAAGCCGCTTTGAATGTTGAGCAGTATGTTGATTTATTCGAGGTTCGCATCGATCTGATCGGAGACGGCTGGCAAGAGGTGGCAAAACAGCTTAACCAACCATGGTTGGCCACGAACAGAATGGTCAGCGAAGGTGGCAACTGGCAAGGCGATGAAGATTCCAGGGTGGTCGAACTTCTCAAAGCGATAGATCTGGGAGCGAAATTTGTCGATATCGAACTTCGGACACAGAACGTAAAGCGGATTGTTGAAACAATCAAAAAAAGTGCAACGTGCATTGTGTCTTTTCATGACTGGGAGAAAATGCCTTCCCTTGAAAAACTGGAAGGGATAGTGCGCGAAGAATTGGAAGCGGGCGCTGACATATGCAAAGTGGCGGCTAAAGCGGAGAAGTTTGAGGACAACGCCACCATTCTGGAGCTTATCGGCAGATTTCCGGAGGCGGCATTGATTGCCCTGTCCTTTGGGCCCTTGGGCACCATAGGGCGGACCCTCAGTCCACTGATGGGTGGTTACCTGACGTATGCCGCTGCCGGGCAAGGCAAGGAATCAGCCCCTGGGCAGGTACCGGTAAGAGAATTAAGAAAGATATACGATATGTGGGTAAAGACGTAAAACCAAGGGCTCTCATCGGATTTTCATTTAACAATTCCAGGTACCAAAAGGAGGAAGGAAAAATGAGAAGAAAAAGCTGGTTATCGGTAAGTGTCGCTGTTGCTTTGACCGGTTGTATTTTTTTTCTGACCCCTGCCTATGTCGCAGCTGCGCCCACGGTGATCAAGCTTGCCCATGTTGATCCTGCGGACGTGTGGCAATCTAAGAAGGGTGCAATGACGAGGGCCTTCAAGGACATTGTGGAAGCTGAGACGGGAGGAGCCATTAAGGTCGATCTTTTCCCTGCAAGTCAACTCGGAAGTGAAAGGGAGATCCTTGAGGGAACGCAATTGGGCACCATCCAGATGTGTGCCGTCTCCGGCGTCATCGGTGGACAATTCAAGCCGGCGATGGTCCTGGATATCCCCTATCTCTTTTCATCACCGGCGGTGGCATGGAAGGTGCTCGACGGTCCGTTCGGGAAGGAACTCACCGCAGGCATTCTCGAAAAGACAGGCATGTACAACCTGGCCTATGGCGAGACCGGTTTTAGGAACTTCACTAACTTTGTTCGTCCAATTAAGGGACCCGCCGATCTTAAAGGATTGAAAATTCGAGTGATGGAGACCCCCGTTTATATGAGCCTTGTCAAATCATTAGGCGGTTCTCCCACTCCCATCGCTTGGGCTGAGACCTATTCCGCTCTCCAACAGAAAGTCGTCGATGGTTTGGAGTTGCCCGTGAGTGTGGTCATCCAGGTAAAAATGTACGAGGTTCTTAAATATATGTGTCTCGACGCGCACACTTACAGCGCCGACTTTCTGCTGATCAACAACAAGTTCTATCAAGGTTTAAGCAAGGAGCATCGTAAAATCATCAAAGACGCGGCTGTTGTGGCCAGCACCTGTGGGCGGGCCATCCAGCAGCTCAACTCGGCAATGGGCATTGCTACCCTGAAGGAAAAAGGGATGATCATCTATTCTCCCAATGATAAGGAGCGCGCCGAGTTCAAAAGGCTGGCCCAGGGGCCCATCGTGGAATGGATGAAAACCCAGGTCGAGCAAAAATGGATTGACAAGGTCATGGCGGCTGTAAAGCAGGCTGAAGCGGAGCTTGCTGTGAAATAAACGCAACGTTGCAATGGGTTGTGGGGGGGGGCCCCACAACCCATCATGCGGTTCAACAGAGGAAGACGGCAACGAGGAGTAAATCGTTTCCACCCTCAGGAACAGGAACGGTATGCAAATACAATTTGATGCTCTCAGACGCCTCAATACGGTTTTGCAATGGATCGACCGGATCATGTTCTGGGGCATCTTCGCTTTGACGGCGGCGATGTTCATGATGGTCTTCCTTCAGGTCATTTTCCGCTACGTGATCAACCTGCCGTTCAGCTTCTCGGAAGAGCTGGCCCGTTATCTGATGGTCTGGATTGTCTGCATCGCCGCAGCGGGTGCCTATGGGAAGGGCATGCATATCGGGGTGAACCTTTTCACCGGTTTGCTTCCCGTTGCGGGACAAAAATGGTTGGCGCGGCTGGTCCACCTGGCGGTGGGCGGACTGATGGGCGTGATCATCTTTGAGGGCGGTCGGTTGAGCTGTCTTTTGAAAGACCAGCTTTCGCCGGCCATGGAAATCAAGATGACCTGGCCTTATCTCGCCTTGCCGGTGGGCGCGTTCCTGATCCTGCTCCAGGCGATTGTGCTTTTGATCAGGGGCTTTGCCGGAGAGGAAAAATCCCTGGACCCGCAACTGAATAAAAAAAGGTGTTCACCATGATATCGCTGAATTTGGCACTGGCAATCACCTTCCTGGCAACCCTGGTGTCCGGTGTTCCGGTGGCCTTCTGTCTGGCCCTCACCAGTCTGATCTTTTTGCTGCTCATGGGCAGCGTACCCTTCCATCTGATTCCCCAGAGGATGTTTACCGGCATGGATTCCTTTCCGCTGATGGCCGTACCCTTTTTCATCCTGGCCGGCGACCTGATGAACTCCGCGGGGATTACGGAAAAGATCGTCCGGTTCTCATCGGTCCTGGTGGGGAGCATCCGCGGCGGGCTGGCCCATGTAAACATCGTGGCCAGCATGTTTTTTGCCGGTATTTCCGGATCCGCCGTCGCCGATACCGCCGCCCTGGGGTCCATTCTGATCCCGGCCATGGAGGAGGACGGCTATGACAAGACCTTCTCCGCCGCGGTCACCGCTGCATCCTCGATCATCGGACCGATTATTCCTCCGAGCATTCCGGTGGTCATCTACGCCCTGTCGGGATCGATCTCCATCGGAGGACTGTTTCTGGCGGGGGTGCTGCCGGGGGTGTTGATCGGGCTGGGATTGATGCTGGTCTCCTACGTGATCGCCCGGAAGCACAACTACGGCCACAAGCGTCCCTGGGCAACGTTTAAAGAATTCTGGGAAAGTCTGACGGGGGCGATCATTCCCCTCATCATGCCGTTGATCATCCTGGGCGGGATCCTCGGCGGGGTTTTTACCCCGACGGAGGCCTCCTGCGTGGCGGTGGCGTACGCTGTCCTCGTCGGGATTTTCGTCCTCAGGACCATCAAAATCCGGGATCTGCCCGCCATCGTCTACCGGTCCATGCTTATCACCTCAACGATCCTGATGGTGATAGCCTGCGCCAATATCTTCTCTTGGATACTGGGGACGCAGCAGATCCCCCAGGCGATAGGGGCGGCCCTGACCTCCTTCACCAAGAATCCCTATGTATTCCTGCTGCTGGTGAATATTTTTCTTTTCATAGTGGGGTGTTTCCTCGAGGGGATCGCCGCGATCATCCTGATCGCCCCAATCCTGATCCCCGTAGCTGAGTCTCTCGGCATCAGCCAGCTCCACTTCGGCATGGTCGTGATCATGAACCTGATGATCGGTCTGATCACGCCCCCATTGGGTCTCTGCCTTTTTGTCGCCTGCTCGGTGGCCAAGGTCGATTTAATAAAGCTGATCCGGGGCGTGCTTCCTTTCATGGCGGTTGAAATCGCGGTCCTGTTTATCGTGACGTATTTTCCGTTCTTTACGCTTTATATCCCAAGCCTCTTCGGCTTCCGTTAAGAGGAGCATGACATGGAATTGAAGGGTTTGGTCTGAAAGGAAAGTTTCCCCAATGTCGGCGGTCGGGTCGACAAGGGGAGTTGTGAATCATTCAAATCGAAAAGAGAAAGGAATATTTAATGAAGGCGATTGTCAAAGCACGTGAAGAGGCGGGCGCCCTCGAAGTGAGGGAGCTCCCGATGCCGGAACCCGGTCCCAGCGAGGTCCTCGTGAAGATGGGGGCGGCGGGGATCTGTTACAGCGACGTGATGATCCTGAAGAATACGTACAAGGGGCGCGTGCCCGTGCCGATTCCGATGATCATGGGTCATGAAGGGGCGGGTTTCGTGGCGGGACTGGGCAAGGGGGTCGAAAATCTGAAGGTCGGGGACAAGGTCGGTCTGAACCCACTGTGGGGATGCGGCCAGTGCGACAGTTGCATCAACGGCAACCCGAACATGTGCATGAGCTGGCGTCATCTGGGCATCACCTGCGACGGAACCTTTGCCGAATACAGGGCGGTGCCGGCCTTTACGGCCTTCAAGCTGCCCGATTCCGTTTCCATGGTCGATGCGGCGTTCATCGAACCGATTACGCTTGCGGTTAGGACCTTCGATCACATCAAGCCGCAGTTGGGGGACACGGTGGCCATCATCGGTCCGGGCTCTATCGGCCTGTTCCATCTCCAGGCCTTTAAATCGGCCGGCGCCGCCAAGGTCATCGTCATCGGCCTGGAGCAGGATGCCAAGCGGTTCGAGATCGCCAAAAAGCTGGGGGCGGACCATATTGTTAACGGCAGCAAGGAAGACGTGGTCAAAAGGGTGAAGGAACTGACAGGTGGGCTCGGCTGCGACATCGTTGTCGAGACGGCGAACCACCCCTCGACGTCGGGCCTGGCGATCAACCTGGCGGCGGCCTACGGCCGGGTGATGCTCTTCGGGCTCTATCCCGAGGCGACGATCAGTCCCCTGAACCTCATGCGGAGCGGGCTGCAGGTCTGGGGCGATGTGGCGGTGACCCCGAAGTGGTACAAGCGGGCCGTGCGCTGGGTGGAGTACAAGAAGGTGACGGCGGAGCCGATGGTGACGCGCCGGTTTACTCTGGACCAGGCCAAAGAGGCGTTCGATGCCTTTCACGCGGGGGATACCGCAAAGGTGTTGTTCGAGATGTAGGGCCAACCACTTCATTGTTCTGTTTTTTGGAGAGGGCGCCGTCGATATCTTACGGCATTGAATTGACGATCCGCGGACGATTTTCCGTAAAGTCTGAAAAGTTCAAGATGGTGAAAAGATGCATGAATTGTATCTCGAAAAACCCGGTGACTTGAAGATGAGAGAAAGTAGACCGGTGCCGGCGCCCAAAGACAATGAGGTAAAAGTCAAAGTGATCTATGGAGGGATCTGCGGCTCGGACCTTAGTATTCTGAGAGGGAAAATCCCGCACGCGGTCTATCCTTGCCGTCCCGGTCATGAAATTTTGGGGACAGTCGTTGAGGCGGGGGAAAAATCGCGGTATTCGGTCGGAACCAAAGTAGCGTCTTTTCCCAATACCTACTGCGGCAAATGTGAATTTTGCCTACAGGGAAGAACCAATATTTGCATGAATAAGAAAGTCTTTGGGCTAACGGTCGATGGTTTGTTTGCCCAAGAGATTATTATCGATTCCGAGTTCTTGGTCCCTCTCCCTCCAGATCTTGCGGACGAGAAGGCCATATTGGTGGAGCCTTTTGCCGTCAACGTCCATGCTTTGCAAAGAACCCCTATCCTCAGGGGAAAATCGGTGGCCGTCATCGGTTGCGGGACCGAAGGCTTGTTGGCGACCGTCCTGCTGAACCATAGGGGTGCCGATCTGACCGTGCTGGATGTCAACCCGCTCAAAATGGAAAAAGCGCAGAGTTTGAATAAAAATATAAAAGCAATGCATCCTGCCGATGCTAAAGGTAAGGAATATGATGTGGTGGTTGAAGCCGCCGGGGTGAAGGCGTCTATCGAACAGGCGTTCCAGCTTGTGAAACCCGGGGGGGCCATGATTGCATTAGGTGTTGCCAGCGGCGAGATCAGTTACCCGTCCCTGCGGATTACCCGCAACGAGATCACCATTTATGGAACCATCATTTACACGAAAAAAGATTTTGCGGACGCACTCACTTTCCTGCAAGATCCAACATTTAATGTTGCTCCCATCCTTTCGAGGATTGATCCCTTTACCAAATACCGGGAAGCATTTGCTGATGCTTTGACCGGTAACTTCGCAAAAATTGTTCTCGACTTTAGGTAGACTTAAAAAAATAGGTAGCTGGGGATCGATTTGAAAATCTCTGTTCTGTGTTCCGGGGCAAAGATGAGGACTGAATAGAAAAAAGGAGGAGAACCATGCAGGGGAATACCTTTGGGCGGATTTTTCGTGTTACGGCTGCCGGTGAGTCCTACGGTACAGCCTTACAGATTATTGTTGACGGTGTTCCGCCGGGACTGCCGATTACGGATGCGGAGGTTCAGTACGCCGCGACATGGAAGGTCCCATGCTCGGGCAGGATATATTGTCGGCGCCGGATGTGTAGGAAAGCGCTATAAATGGGGTAATAATTTCTCTAATGGATGTTCAAAATGAAGAATGGAGGACGGATGATGGAAGGACTTACGAAGAAAGATATCATGACGATGTTGGATGCGGCGACTGCAAAGTGTGATGAACAGGGCGTGGCCCTCAGTGCGATTGCCATTGTTGACCGCGGGGGCAATTTGGCGGGTTTTATCAGACCCGAAGGAGCAAGATTTGGTACGGTCTCTTTAGCAATCAACAAGGCGTGGACGGCGATCGCCATGATGAGGCCTTCCAGCCAGGTGATGCCTCTCGTTCAGCCAGGTGCAGTGGCTTACGGCATGAACATCACGGAATCCCGGATTTGCCCGATAGAAGGAGCGCTTCCGATCACAAGGGACGGCAAAGAGTATCTGGGCGGCATTGGCGCCAGCGGCGGCACATCAAAAATGGATCTGGTCCTTTGCGAGGCGGCTCTGGAAGCGGCTGGATTTCAAACAAAGTTCGGTGAGTTCAGCTTCTCCAGAAAATAGTTCTTTGACAGATCATCGGGCTATGATCGGGGATGGATGAGTTATTTACAACATAGGAGGAGCAATGCCGAGGTATCAGGAAAAATATCAGTGGTTGAATATTGAACGGAAGTTCGGACCTTGGTTGGATTCTGAAGAGTTTCAAATGGTGGAAACCATTCGAGACTACATGCAGCACCATGTCAAGCCGAGAGTTTGGGAGTTCGAAGCTGCCTTTTACGGCGGTAATATCGATTCGGCTTGGGATGCCTTGACGGAACTCAATGAGCCGTTGGTGAAAATGGGCCTCCAAAGAGCAGGCATCCCCGAGTGTTACGGCGGGCTGGGACTTTCGCTCCCTTGTCGATTGGCCATTGCCGAGGAAATGGCGCGTGTCGACATGGCCTTCACGCTCCTGTCGGGAAAAGCCGGCTGGGTCAGCGGTACGATCTTTGCCTCGCAAAACGAATTCCTCAAGAAGATGATCGCCGAAAAGGTGTGCAGCGATGATTTTTGGGTTGGTTCCGTGTGTTTTACGGAGCCCCAGGGAGGCGTGAACTTTGAGGACATTACTTTGCAAGGACGCACCGGCCGGGTCATCGCAAGTATGAATGGGGATGATTACGTATTAAATGGAGAAAAGGTATTTCCCGGAGCTTCGGGACCTGCTGATTTTTTTCGGAGAAAGGGACTAAAAGGGCATCTCGGTTATCTGGTGGTTGCGAATACGGAGGTGGTCCCGGAGAATCGTAATTGCAATACGATTGGTCTTTTTTATGTGCCACCGGATGCCGAAGGACTCAGTTTTTCAACTCCTTACAAGAAAATGGGCGTGACTTTGGACATCAATCGCGGAATCTATTTTGACGATGTAAGAATTCCGAAAGAATACCGAGTCGGTGGGCCAGGTTTGGATGCGGAATTGTATTATGGGACCATTCTTGCGGGCTGCATTCTCGGCGGTGCTTGTCGGCTGGTCGGCTTGGCTTCCGGCCTTTTTGACAAAGCCATAGAGAATACATCCGTTAGAGAAATTGAGGGCAGACCCCTCAGGGAGTATTCCCTGTGGGCGGCGATTATTGGTGAAATGGCGGAAAAAATCATCACTGCGAGGGCGGCCTATATGTATGCCGCTTATACAATACAACATCCTGAGATTTATGGGAAAATGTGGGACGAAGATGGGCCGCGCAATCTGTGCAGCGGGGTCAGGGATGTGGCCGGGCAAGCCTTTCGCTGGGTGAGCGAAAGAACCATGGACCTCTGCGCCGCTTATGGATACACCTGCGAATCGGGTGTTGAAAAAATCATCCGAGATGCGCAGATAGCCATTATATCCCCAGGTGGGGCCCAGAGAGACAAGTTGGATATGGCCTTGCTTTACTACCGGCGCAATTGGATCGGCAAAGCAAAGTAATTCAAGGGGATGAAATGATTTTCCCCCGTATGGCTGTTGGACGTGCAGACATCGACGGATGATAAAAGGAGGAAAAATGAAACCCAGTAGGAAGGCCGTATGAGAATCCTGAGCGAAAAATCAGCTCTTCAAGGAAATGTTCTTGTTCCCGCAAGCAAGTCACACACCATACGAGCGGTCACCATTTCCACTCTTGCCGTTGGAAAATCGATTATTCGTCACCCTCTGGTGTCTGCAGATTGTCTTGCGTCTGTAAATGCCGGTCGCATGTTCGGTGCCGGGATTCAGCTTGGCGATTGCTGGGAGGTGGAAGGGGTCGGCGGAAAACTTGTGGTCCCGGAAAACGTCGTGGACGTGAAAAATTCGGGGACCACGATGAATTTTTTTATGGGAACGGCCGGCTTGGTCGAAGGGACGACCGTTCTCTCGGGAGACGAGCAGATTGTTCGACGCCCGGTTCAACCCCTCGTGGATGCTTTGAACGGTCTCGGGGCAAATGTGTTATCAACCCGAAACAATGGAAGACCCCCGGTTGTGGTCAAGGGCCCATTGAAGGGAGGAAGGACGCGATTCAGCGCCATTGTTTCCACGTATCTTTCGGGTCTTTTAATTAACTGCCCTCTTGCTGAACATGATTCGGAGCTTGAGGTTTTTGAGCTTCCTGAAAAATCATATATCCATATGACGCTGGAATGGCTGGACAGGCAGGGGATCCGCTATGAGGCATCCGATGATTTTGACTATTTCAGGCTCTTCGGAGGTCAATCTTACCATGGCCAGCAAATGACGATTCCAGGCGACTTTTCTTCGGCGACCTTTTTTCTGGTTGCAGGGGCGATCATGGAGGGGGACATCACCCTTCAAGGTCTCGATATGAAGGATCGTCAGGGGGATAAAAAGGTCATCTCCTATCTCAAGGAAATGGGAGCCAGAATCGATTTTGAAGAGAACGGCATTCGTGTGCGAGGCGGATCGCTCCAAGGTGTGGAGTTGGACATGTCCGATACGCCGGACGCCCTTCCCGCCATGGCTGTCGCAGGGTGCTTTGCCAGAGGCAAAACGACGATTCGGAATGTGGCCAATGCGCGGATCAAGGAGACGGACAGGATTTCCGTCATGGCAAAGGAATTGGGCCGTCTCGGAGCCAAGATAGAGGAATTGCCCGACGGGCTCATCATCCATGAAAGTGCTTTGCACGGTTGCGAGGTTCAAAGCTACGGCGACCATCGGGTGGTGATGTCTCTCGCGGTTGCCGGTATGGCTATCCCGGGCCAAACGGTTGTAGAACGGGCCGAGGCCGTTGAGGTTACTGTTCCCAACTTTGTTGACTTGATGCAGAAGATCGGCGGCAAAATTCGTATGGAAACATAAGTAATAATGAGAGAAAACAATCCCGATCCTGAGAAATGGGTAGCATGAAAGCAGCCGTACTGATCGAACCCGGGAAGATCGAAATCCGGGATGTCCCCTCGCCGTCGCCTCGCAATGGTGAAGTACTCGTCAAGGTCCGGGAAGCGGGGATCTGCGGGACGGATTTTGCAAAATATCGGGGAGATCTCGGGGGAAACTTCCCGGTCATCGCCGGTCATGAGGCTGTGGGAGAGATCGTTGCCCTCGGTCCCGGGGTCACGGAGATTCGTATCGGAGAGCGGGTGGCGATCCAGCCCAATTTCGCTTGCGGAGAATGCGAGACATGCCTGAGCGGACGGGGAAACATCTGCCCGCAACGGGTGAGGTTGGGTCTGGATGTCGACGGCGTTTTCGCTGAATACGTCACCGCACCCCAAAACTATGTCTGGGTTCTTCCGGAAGGCCTCTCCTATTCGGATGCGGCACTGACTGAGCCGTTGTCCGTCGCCCTCCATGGTTTCCAGAAATCCCCCGCTGCGGCAGGAGACCGGGTGCTTGTTTACGGGGCCGGGACCATCGGCCTATTCTATGTTCAACTGGCCGTCCTTGCAAAGGCCCGGGTGACGGCGCTTGACATCGCCGAGCCCCGTCTGGATGTTGCCCGAAAATTGGGGGCATCCCGGACCTTCAGCTCCGGGGCGCAATTGGAAGCGGGGAGAGAAGACTTCACGGCCGTCTACGAGACGAGCGGTACGGCCGATGCCCTTGCCGACATCGTCAAATGGTGCGCACCGGGGGGCAGGATCCTGTTAACCGGCCTGCCGGAAAAGGCATCATCCGTCCCGACCGCCCTGATCACACGGAAGGAACTTCTTCTTCAGGGCGCCATGATCTACCGGGACGAGTTCCGCACGGCCCTCGATCTCCTAAAGAAAGGGGTGATCCGTTCGGATCTTTTCATTACGAACATTTATCCCTTGGAGAAACTCCCCGAGGCGCTCGCTGACTTTCGGTCACCCATCCGAGTCAAGGACCTGATCCGGATTTCTATCATAGGAAACTGTGATCCGCGGCCGGAAAGAGGGCATCTTAACAAACCGAACAAAACCTTTTTTCAGGCGACGACCAAGAAGAAGGTGGAGGCACGGATGAAGAAGAACGACATCCTGGCGAAATTTCCGCCGGGTGCTGCCGGAGAGCATAATACCTCCGGGATCTCTTGAAGAGGTGGGATCATGGAATTACAAGATCTGGTCTGCATCATTACCGGGTCTGGTAAAGGGCTTGGGCTGGCCATGGCAGAAAAGTTCCTGCGGGAAGGCGCCCGGGTGGCTCTATGGGATCGGTCGGAGACCGTCAAGGAGATTGCCTCCATCATTGATCCTGCCGGTGAGCGGACCTTCTCGGTCACGGCGGACGTCCGGGATGAAAAACAGGTTTCGGAGGCCGTTTCTCGAATCATGGGCAGGTTTTGCCGGATCGATGTCCTGGTCTACAATGCCGGTATCTCCCGTCACAAGCCCCTGGAGGAGATGACCGTCGAGATCTGGAACGAAGTCATCGACACGAATCTCAAGGGGGCTTTTCTCTGCTGCAAGGCGGTGGCCCCTTTCATGAAGGAACAGAAGCGGGGGAAGATTATCAACATCGCCTCCCTCGGAGGACGAACGGGTCGTCCGGGGGTAGGGGTCAATTACGCCGCCTCCAAGGCGGGGGTGGTCGGCATCACGCAACTGTTGGCGAAGGAGTTGGGGGCATCGGGTATTTACGTGAATGCCATCGCCCCAGGTCCGATCCTGACGGAGCAGACGCGGCAGTACCCGCCGGAGGTTTTTGCGAGTTGGAACGCCGGTCGGACAATCGTCAAGGACGGTCTGCCGGAAGACGTCGCCGATGCCGCTGTTTTTCTGGCCTCCCGCCGCTCGGACTGGGTGACGGGTGTAACATTGGATCTGAACGGCGGGATCCTGATTCATTAGAAGGAGTTGTGAATCATTCAAACGGCGGGCCTGACAATCAATCTGGCGGCCGCCTACGGTCGGGTGATGCTCTTCGGGCTCTACCCCGAGGCGACGATCAGCCCCTTGAGCCTCCTGCGCAGCGGCTTGCAGGTCTGGGGGGACGTGGCGGTGACCCCGAAGTGGTACAAGAAGGCCGTCCGCTGGGTGGAGTACAAGAAGGTAACGGCGGAGCCGATGGTGATGCGCCGATTTACTCCGGATCAGGCCAAAGAGGCGTTCGATGCCTTTCACGCGGGGGATACCGCAAAGGTGTTGTTCGAGATGTAGGGAGAAGAATTCGGGCAGCGTTCTGCCCTTCTTCGGCGGAACCCATAATGTATGTAGGAGACAAACGATGGAAAAGAAATCTCTGAGAATGATCAGCGAGAAATCGGCGCTCCGCGGCGATGTTCTGATTCCGACGAGCAAATCGCACACCATCAGGGCCGTGACCATCTCCGGTCTTGCCCACGGGAAATCGATCATCCATCATCCCCTGGAATCGTCGGATTGCCAGGCTGCGGCCAAAGCGGCCGGCATGTTCGGTGCGCGGATCGATTTGGGCAGGTCCTGGGCGATGGAAGGCGTCGGCGGTGTTCCCCATGTCCCTGACAATGTCGTGGATGTGATGAACTCCGGGACCGCAATGAATTTCTGCATGGGAACGGCAAGCCTGACGACGGGGACGACTGTCTTGACCGGAGACCATCAAATCGTTCGGCGACCGGTCCAGCCGCTCATCGAGGCCTTGAACGGGCTTGGGGCGGAAGTGGTTTCGACCCGGAAAAACGGCCTGCCGCCCATCGTTGTCAAAGGGCCTCTCAAGGGAGGGAAAACACGGCTCCGCGGGATCGTCTCCCAATATGTTTCCAGCCTGTTGATTCATTGTCCCCTGATCGGGAATAACTCCGAGTTCGAGGTTTACGATGTTCACGAGAAACCTTATATTGCGATGACCCTGAAATGGCTGGATCGACAGCAGATCCGCTATGAGGCTTCCGATGACATGAGCCATTTCAAGCTTTTCGGGGGGCAGTCCTACCATGGTCAGGAAGTGACCATCCCCGGTGATTTTTCCTCGGCGGCCTTCTTTCTGGTTGCCGGTGTGGTCTGCGATGCGGACATTACCCTCCTGGGGTTGGACATGGAGGATGTCCAGGGCGATAAGAAGGTCGTGGCCTACCTGCAGGAGATGGGGGCGAAGATCCGTTTTGAGAACGGAGGGATCCGGGTGCAGAGGGGATCGCTTCACGGCGTGGAGATCGACATGTCCGATACGCCGGACGCCCTTCCCGCCATGGCGGTGGTCGGTTGCTTTGCAGAGGGGAAAACCGTTTTACGCAACGTGGCCAACGCGCGTTTGAAGGAGACGGACCGAATCGCTGTCATGGCAACGGAACTGGCGCGACTTGGGGCTAGAGTGGAAGAACTTCCTGACGGCATGATCATCCATGAAAGCGGACTCGAGGGTTGCCCCGTCCGGGGGTACGGCGACCATCGGGTGGTGATGTCCCTGTCGGTCGCCGGCCTGGCCATTCCCGGCCGGACGGAGGTGGACACGGCAGAGGCGGTGAATGTTACTGTCCCGAACTTCCTTGAGCTGATGGGGAATCTCGGGGCAAAGATGAGGACTGAATAGAAAAAAGGAGGAGAACCATGCAGGGGAATACCTTTGGGCGGATTTTTCGTGTTACGGCTGCCGGTGAGTCCTACGGTACAGCCTTACAGATTATTGTTGACGGTGTTCCGCCGGGACTGCCGATTACGGATGCGGAGGTTCAGTACGAACTCGACCGTCGCCGTCCCGGCCAGAGCGCCATCACCTCTCCCCGCAAGGAAAAGGACAAGGTCCGGATTGTCGCGGGTGTTTTTGACGGCCATACGACGGGAGCCCCGGTGGGGATGATCATTTACAATAATGATACCGAGCCTTTTCATGTCAAGCAGTACGCCAAAGTGATGGAGCGCGTCCGACCCGGTCATGCGGATTATACCTTTTTCATCAAATATGGAAGATTTCGGGATTGGCGGGGAGCCGGCCGATCCAGCGGAAGAGAAACCGCCTGCAGGGTGGCCGCCGGCGCCATCGCCAAGAAGATCCTTGCCCGGGAAGGGATCGAGGTCCGGGGATATACGAAGGAGATGGCGGGCATTTCCGCACGACCGGGCCTCACCTGGGACGACATCGTCGCCAATGCGGAAACGAATATTGCCCGGTGTCCTGATTCGGAAGCCGGCGAGAGGATGATCGCCAAGACGCTGGAGGCCGCTAAAAAAGGGGATACCGTTGGCGGGATCATCGAGGTGATCGCCCGCGGGGTCCCCGCCGGTTTGGGAGAGCAGGTATTCGACAAACTGACGGCTGTCCTGGCCCATGCCTTGACGAGCATCGGTTCCGTCAGGGGCATCGAGTTCGGCGATGGTTTTGAAGAGGCACGCCGCCTGGGCAGCGAAGATAATGACATTCCTTATTACAATGAAAAAGGGGAAGTCAAATTCAAGACCAATCGGTCCGGCGGGATGTTGGGCGGTATCAGCAACGGCGACGACATCGTGTTTCGTATTGCCGTTAAGCCGACCTCAACCATCTCCATCGATCAAATGACGATCAATGTGATCAAGAAGCGGAATGAAAAACTCGTTGCGGAGACGCGCCGGGACCCCACCATCGTTCCGCGGGTGGTGCCGGTGGCGGAAGCCATGGCGGCGATGGTGCTGGTGGATTTCCTGATGATGTGGAACGGATATCGCTCCCTCCGCCGCGACATGGAAGGTCCCATGCTCGGGCAGGATATATTGTCGGCGCCGAATGTGTAGGAAAGCGCTATAAAATTGAGGAAATCTTATGACGGTGAAGATCGAAGCCAAGGATTTATCAAAGGTGTATCCGTCCCGGAACGGGCCGATGTGCGCCCTGCGCGACTTCTCCCTGCGCGTGGAGGAAGGGGAATTCGTCTGCATCGTGGGTCCCTCCGGCTGCGGGAAGTCGACCTTTCTGAGAATTCTTGGTGGACTGCTCGCCCCGAGTTCCGGTGAAATCAAGCTTTTCCCGCGGAATGAAAAGGCGCCGCTCCAGAACATCGTCTTTCAGGAATATGCCATTTTCCCCTGGAAGACGGTTCTGGACAATGTGGCCTTCGGCCTGGAAATGCGCGGCGTTCCCCGGAAGGAACGTCGTGAGACGGCCCACGATTGGATCCGGAAGGTGGGCCTGGCGAAGTTTGCCGATGCCTATCCCCACCAGCTTTCCGGCGGTATGAAGCAGCGGGTGAGTATCGCCCGGGCCTTTGCGAACGATCCGGAGATCCTCCTCATGGATGAGCCACTCGGCGCATTGGATGCGCAGACCCGGGCGATCCTCCAGGGAGAGCTGGTCCGCTTGTGGGAGGCCTCCCGCAAGACCGTGGTCTATATCACCCACAGTATCGAGGAATCGGTTCTCCTCGGCGACCGGATTGTTCTGATGACCGCCCATCCCGGCACGTACAAAACAGAATATGCAGTGCCCTTTACGCGCCCCCGCAGTTTTGAGTTGACCAGCGCGCCCGAATTTGCGCGCCTGAGTTACGCCATCTGGCAGGAACTCGAGGTTGAGGTGAAGCGAACCATGGAGAAACAGTCATGAACAGATCTTGCTGGCATATTGATTCCAACACCCGGGATCGTCTTCTTTCCATCGGTTTTCCCCTCCTCCTCCTGGCCCTCTGGGAGACGGCGGTGCGGCTGCAATGGCTCGACGGGCGTTTCTTTCCGGCGCCCACGGCCGTGGCAGTGGCCCTCTGGGAGCTTACGGTCAAGGGCGAGCTTCTGGGAAAGCTCTGGCTTCTGCCCGGTCTGATCGCCGCGGGAGACTTGTCGGGCGCCCGGAAGGTGTTCGCGGAAGGGCACCTCTGGGTGAGCCTGTTCCGAATCTTCTCGGGGTTTTTTGTGGGCGCCGTTCCCGGCATCATCCTCGGAGTCGTCATGGGGATGAACCGGACGATCCGGGTCGCCCTCGACCCGGTCGTCTCGGCGGTTTACGTCCTCCCCAAGATTGCCATCCTTCCCCTGGTGATGCTGGTGTTCGGAATCGGCGAGGTGAGCAAGATCGTCATCGTCGCCATCGCCTCCTTCTTCCTTGTCCTGATCAATACCACGGTGGGCGTGCGGGACATCGAACCCATCTTCCTTGAAGCGGGCAAGAACTACGGGGCGAACCACCGGCAGATGTTCCGCCACATCATCATCCCGGCGGCCCTCCCGATCATCTTCTCGGGTCTCCGGCTGAGCCTCGGCACCTCGCTGATTGTCATCATCGCTGCTGAATTCGTGGCCGCCAATTACGGTCTGGGCTACCTCATCTGGTTTTCCTGGCAGACTCTGCTGACGGAAAACATGTTCGCCGGCCTCGTGGTCATCATGATTCTCGGAGCGCTGTTCACGAGCGGTCTGCAGGCCCTGGAACGGCGGCTCATGCCTTGGCAGCGAGAGGAGCTGCCGACGCTGGTCTCCGCCGACGGTGCGGACATGGGAGGAACGGGTGCCAAGGCATGACGGTTTTTTAATGTTAGGAGCGGATGGTTCACGCGTTCTCTCTACATTCCCGGACGCCGGCAGGTGGCCCGGGGCAAAGGACGGCAAATGGAAAACAGAGATAAACAATGGAGCACATTATGAAAAAAGGCAAACTCGTCGTCTGTTTTATCGGTGTGGTTGCGCTGCTGATGTCTCTTGCCTCTCCTGCGGCCGCCGCCGACAAAGTGAAGGTCGCATACGTCGCCATCATGAATTTTGCACCCCTCTATCTGGCCATAGAACGCGGGTTCATGAAGGAGCAGAACATCGAGGTGGAGATGCAGAAGGTCGCCTCCGGAACCGAGGCGATGGCGTTTCTCTCCCAGGGTTCCCTCGATGCCGGGGGGATCGGCATCGGGGCATCGACCTATAACGCCTTCAACAAGGGGTTCGACCTGCGCATCGTCGGATCGGCTGCGCTGCAGCCCTGGAAGAACGGCCCCACCGTCTGCATCATTCGGAAGGATCTGCGGGATTCCGGCAGGGTGAAATCGGTGGCCGATCTCAAGGGGATGAAGGTCGCCATCGCCGGGGGAGGCGGGACGGCGGGCGCCTATTTCATGGCCCGGGCCCTGAAGGCGGCGGGGCTGACGGTGAAGGACATCGAGATCGTGAATCTGGCCGCCCCCGACATGCCGCTGGCCATCGAGAAGTCCTCGGTCGATGCGGCGCTCGCCGGGTCTCCCTATTCGGATCAGATCCTTGCCGGCGGCAAGGGCGTGATACTGGCCAAGGATATGGCGCCCGGCGCCATGACGACGGTTTACATGTATTCGGGGAAATTCATCAAGGAACGCCCGGATACAGCCAAGCGGTTCATGGTGGCGCTGGTCCAGGGGTCGCGGGCGATGCAGGGAAGCAAATACCTCGACCCGGCCAACCTGAAGGGTTATCTCCGGTATGTTACCTCCACGGAGGCGGCCATCCGGAAAGGGACACCCCAGGTGTATGATCCCGACCTCAGGATGTATATCGACAGCGTCAAGAACATGGAAGAGATTTTCCGCTGGGCCGGCTGGACGAATTATACGACCGAGATCTCCCAGGAGAAGATGGCCGACGCCTCTTTCGTGGCCAACGCTTTGAAGGTTCTGGGACCGTACAAGCCCTGACGGCTGCTACAGAGATTTGGGAGCGTACGGTTTTTTCCGCGGGATGTGGGAGGACGCCCGTCGGCATCCCGCAGAAAGCGGGGGCATCCTTATCCAGTGATGGGCTCCCTCCGCAGCTATGATGAGGGTCGTAGCCGGTTATCGTTCCCGTCGGCAAGGGCGTGCGGAGAAAATATCGGGGCAGGGCGGGTCCGCGCACTTGCCGTGACGTCGAATCGCTCATGGAGAGCATGCTTCGATCATTAGGAAATTTATTGGAAGGAGGAGCGTAAAATGGTTTCAAAGGAAAGGACTCAGGAAATATTCAAAGGTCTCAGTCAGGCAGTGATATCTTATAACGAAGAGACTTCTGTAGAGTTAAGCAAGCAAGCCTTGGAGGAGGGTATAGATCCATACGATGCAGTGATGAATGGCTTGGCTGCTGGGATGCAAAGGGTCGGTGAGTTATATGCTGAGAGCTATTATTTTGTTCCCGAATTGCTTTTATGCTCAGATGCCTTATATGCGGGACTTAACATACTGCAGCCTCACATCAAAACGAAAGAAAAAGAATTTTCCACAAAGGAACAGATAGTCATAGGGGTTGTCGAGGGCGATATTCATGACATCGGCAAGAACTTGGTGAAAGTCATGTTTGAAGCTGCCGGATGGAGTGTCCACGACTTGGGAAAGAGTGTAAAATTAGAAAGATTTGCCGAGGAGCAACTTAAGACGAATTCCGAAATTGTGGCTATATCGGCCCTTATGACAACCAGTATGTTGGCCATACCGAAAGTAATTGAAATGGTCAAGGCACAGAATCCCAATGTTGGCCTTCTGGTAGGTGGAGCACCCATAACGCGAGATATAGCAATGGCGTATGGAGCCGATGGGTATGCGGGGGACGCCAGCAGTGCAGTTCAAGAAGCTTACAGAATTCTTCAGTGTCTAAGGAATAAAAAGAATAGATGATACGGAGAAGGAGGCAATAATTGTATTCATGAAGAAGAGGTTTGGTGAGATTGGCAAAGGTGAATGGTTGTCCGGTTCTTAAATCGAAGATCTAACAAGGAGGAAATGAAAATGAGGATGAGAAGGACGAAGGTTTTTTTGCTTGCAGGGTTGTTTTTGGTAAGTATGGTTTCCTTTTCCCAAGCTGCGGAATTTCCGGCGAAGGACCTGAACGGTATTATCATGTGGGGGGCCGGTGGGCCCACGGATATAGGGGCTAGAGCACTCACCCCACTGGTTGAAAAGGCCCTGGGAAAGCAGATTGTTCTCCAGAACAAACCGGGGGCTTCAGGGGCCGTATCGGTGCAATACGTATATAACCAGCCCGCCGACGGCTACACATTGCTTTACGCAGCGCAAGACCCCCAGATCTACAGGGTTATGGACATCAGTCCACTGGATTTCAAGGACTTCTATCCGATCAATATTTATGGCCGGGGCGTCGGTGTGGTTGTCTGCAATGTTGATGCGCCTTGGAAGACATTTGCGGATCTCATAAGTGATGCAAAGAGGAACCCCGGAGCGATCAAGATGGGTTCCACCGGACCGGGAGCCCTCGCCCATATTTCCGCTTCCATGATGAAAGCGATTGATGGCGCCACCTTCAACCATATCATCTTCCCTGGTGATGGGCCCGTAGCCACAGCGATCATGGGAGGTCATGTCCAGTTCTCGACTCCCACGATGCTGGCATGCAAGGAACATATCCGGGCGGGTCGTCTCCGGGCGCTGGCGATACTCTCTGATGAACCGGTTGAGGGCATGGAACAGGTCCCGCTGATCACAAGCTTTAATCCCGGATACAAGAAATTCCTCCCTTGGGGATGGTTTCTCGGAGTCTGGGTAAAAAGGGATACGCCTGACGATGCGAAGAAAAAACTGGTGGGTGCCTTTAAAAAGGGTTCAGAAGATCCAAAATTCAAGGATTTTCTGAAGAACATGGGGGTCGTCCCTATGGGAATCTCCGGAGTGGAGGCAGACAAGTTTCTGACGAGATTTCAGAATGTTACAGCCTGGTTGCTCCACGATGCAGGGGCAGCCAAGGTTTCCCCCGAAAAATTCGGGTTTCCCAGACCATAGATGAATTTCTTTTGGAAGAGATGTTGAATTCTTCTGAGTGAGTCCCCCGGTTTCGCCGGGGGACTCACAGAGTTTGACAATTTTGGGAATATATGAATGCCTTCAGAATGATAGAGGGGTAATTTATGCATTTCAAACAGGATCGTATGACAGTAAAGGAACGGATAAATGCTCTGTTCCAAAACATTAAGCCGGATAGAGTGCCGCTCGGATCTTTAAGTATTGGTTTTCAATTGATAAATTGCGGGTACGCGCTTGGTGACGCTTATGAGAATGCAGAAAAAAGTTTTTGGGCAACGAAATGGACAGCCGAGCAATATGGATGGGACCCGATATCCCAGCTATCGATGACAGCTGTTTTTGGGGCTGAAGATTTCGGTGGCAGGGTTCGAGCGCCGAAGAGTGTATATGAAGGCGCCCTCGTTGTGGAATCATATCCTGTTCAAGACGAAAAAGATGTCGATCGGCTGACGATGCCGGATCCAAAAACCGCGGGACGGATTCCCATAGCCATGAGATTTGCTCAACTCCAGGCTGAACATGATCTCCCCGTGTTTTTCGCGTCGAGATCGCCGTTTACGCTGGCTGCCGATATATCTGGGGTAGCGCCGTTCTGCAGGTGGTTGTTGAAAAAACCCGAGTTATGCGAGAGGCTCATCGATCTTGCCTTGGAACATATTACCAATGTGTTGCGGTATTGGGTGGAAACTTTCGGAAGCGAAAGGGTTTTTGCATGGATGATCGCGCCAACGGAATCAAACCAGGTTATTTCTCCTAGACACTTTGCAAAATACGCTATTCCATCGCTTGTGGAATACCAAAAAAGGATTCAAGCAATGGGTATAAAACGCTTTGGCTTTCATATTTGTGGAGAACAAAATCTTAATTTGCCCATTTTATCTGAAGTATTGCCATGGAAGCACCCGAGTGTCCTCAGCTTTGGACATGAAGTTGATCTGGATGTAGCCGCGAAATACTTTCCCCAAGATATTATATACGGAAATATCGAGCCGGCGGTTATACAGACAGGTTCACCAGAGGATGTATATAGACTATGTAAACTGGCTATTGAGAAAGGCAAAAAGGCGCCAGGTGGTTTTGTTTTAGGACCCAGTTGCGGCTTTCCGATAACGCCGCCACCCATCAATGTCTATGCGATGACGAAAGCCGTTCACGATTTTGGGTGGTACGAGTAATATGAAGGAAGGCTGTGGAATGTTTAAATCGATCAAACATAAATAGCTCATGAGCGTAAACATTATTTGGACTATTCTGGAAAGGGGAAAAAGATGAAGAGCATGACTTCCAAGGAGAGGATCGCGGCCATCTTATCGAACAAACCGGTGGATCGGGTGCCCCATTTCCCCTTCATTCTGGGTTTTTGCGCCAAAAATCTCGGGCATCCGATTTCGATCATATATAGTGATGCCGAAGCAAGTTTTAATGCTCAGTACAACACATTCGAACAGTATGGTATCGACTGGGGTCCGATCTACGGATATGCCTCTTATGGTACATGGGAGTTCGGCGGCGAGATCGAGATGCCCACCGGCAACTACCAGCAGGCTCCGGCCCATAAAATGTTTCCGGTTCAGACGGAGGAAGACATCGAGCGTCTTGCGATGCCTGACGTCAAAACGGCCGGATGCCTTCCAATCGCCATGGCCTTCTCCAAGCTTCAGCAGCAACACGGCACACCGATTTCAGTGGTAGTCGGCGGCAATCTGACGATTGCGGGCAATATCTGCGCCATTGAAAAACTTTGTCGTTGGATACTGAAAAAGCCGGCCATTGTTCACCGGATAATGCGTCTGTCGACCGAGCACATTGTTGACATCGTAGCTCATTGGGCGGCCACTTTCGGAGCTGAAAATGTGATCCCCCAGTTCTGGGAACCGGTTGCCTCCAACCGAATTATTTCCCCGAGGCAGTTCAAGGAATTCGTGCTCCCGTATTTTGCCGAGACGTCGCAGCGTATTCTGGATATGGGGGTTCGTAACATCTTGTATCACATCTGCGGCGATCAGAATGCCAACTTGCCTCTGTGGGCCGAGGTCCCGATGGGCGATCCGGGCTTGTGCAGCTTCGGAGAGGAAATCGATATCGGCAAAGCGATCGAGTGCTTAGGTTCAAAGGCTGTTATCATCGGTAATATCGATCCGAGCCTGCTTCTAAGCGGACCCCCGGAAGAGATTTTTGAGCGCTGCCGCCGGGTCATTGAAAAAGGGAAAAAATCCCCACGCGGTTTTATGTTCAGTTCGGGATGCGAGGTATCTCCCGAGACTCCCGGATATCATGTGTATCTGATGCAAAAGGCTATCATGATGTATGGCGAATACAATGGTAATTGATATGGTCTCATGATAGGTACGACACTCGGTTGTCAAAGAACATTGTTTACGATCCGTTGGTACTCGATATCTCAGGAATAGCGGATATGGAAATTGAGGCGTCAAATGCAAAGACGCTGAATACAAAATAAAAAGCAAAAAATACAGGGGATGGAAGTGACGATGGTATCGGTCGAAGGAGCGGCGTGCAATTTTTCCGCGATGATCTCCGCGTCAAAAATTAATCGCGATTTGATGAACATCACGGTGGATTGCGACTGCGGAATCATAGAACGGTGGAGCCAAGGACTTCGTGAGTTCAATTGGCAGGACAGTTTTCGGTCGGACACGAAAATTGCTCAGCTTGTATAAGGAGAGACTATTCCCCATGCGGCCTGTCCCTTGCCGCTTGCCGTCAGAAAGGCGATTGAAGTGGAGATCGGTGTGGCGAGGCCTCAGGATATTCATATCATGTTCATAGCGCACGATTAGGGTCGAAGAGATGGTCACTCAAAGACATAAGGTCCTGTTTGAGCCATCCGGGCAGCGTGGATGGGTTGATGATGGTCGTACGATCATGGAGGCTGCCAGGGATTTGGGCGTAGACTTGCAGAGCTTATGCGGAGGGAAAGGGATCTGTGGAAAATGTATGGTCGCAATTGAAGACCAGACTTCTATTTTGCCTCCCGCCGGTACGGATGTCGATATGGTCAGTCAAATGGATCAGCAGGAACAATCCTATTTTGAGAAACACCCTTTCCCTCCAGAGTATCGACTGTCCTGTTTGGCGAAGATACATGAAGATATCGTAGTTCGGATTCCGGAAGAGAGTTGTACCTCAGGTCAGTTGGTTTTCAAGCCTATACGCGGACTTTCCGTTGAACTTTTTCCCGCCGTAGAAAAACACGACCTGTCTTTGCCATCCTTAGGCGACTCCGAATCGAACTGGGATCGTATAAGGCTCTTTCTTTCCGAACAGATCCATTTGCACGATGTTTCGGCGGATTTCAGGGCACTCTGTCACAGCAGCCGTGAATTAAGCCGCTCGCCGCGATTATCATCTACTTGGGTCTGGATGGATAGGGAACTGATTCAGATTGGGATGGATCCTGAAGTAAAGACGTACGGTTTAGCCGTCGATTTAGGAACGACAACGCTGGCTGCCTATCTTTGCGATTTGCAGAGCGGAGACTTGACGGCAACGGAGTCTTCCGTTAATCCGCAGGTTGTCTACGGGGAAGATGTCTTGTCGCGAATCACCTATGCAATGGAGCACCCCGATGGCGCCGCGGTCATGCACCGATCCATAATCCAGGGAATCAATCGGATCATCCATCGGCTCGCCGCCCGTGTCGGGTTTGAGAAAAACAGCATTCTCGATATGTGCGTCGTGGGTAATACCTGCATGCACCATCTATTCCTGGGGATGGCTCCGGATACCCTCGGGTGCGCGCCGTTTGTTCCTGCAGTTCGTCAGTCTCTCGACGTCAAAGCTCGAGAACTGGGGCTGGAAATGGCGGACGGCGCGTATGTCCATTTTCTCCCGGTGGTATCCGGCTTCGTCGGTGCGGATACGATCGGCATGATCCTCGCGGAGAATCCGCAGAAATGTGAGGGAAATGTTCTTCTCATTGATATCGGCACCAATGGGGAACTGGTATTGAGTGGACATGGGCGGTTGCTGTGCACGTCCTGCGCAACAGGTCCCGCTTTAGAAGGTGCGAATATCCAATGCGGCATGCGGGCTTCTGTCGGAGCCATCGAAAAAGTCCGGATCGATCCGGAAACTCTGAAGGTGAGTTACAAAGTCATCGGCGAGGATCATGGGCATGATGCGAATCAAGACTGTGGGATCCGACCTGTCGGCATTTGCGGTTCGGGCATCATTGATGCAATTGCGGAAATGTTTCTTGCCGGAGTTGTGGGGAGGAACGGTCGTCTGATAGAGGATGCTCGCAGTCGACTTGTTCGTACAGAAGATGGAGGACTGGCGTTTGTAGTTGCTGGAAAGGAAGATACCTCCTTCGGCAGGCCGATTTTTATCTCCCAGAAGGATGTCCGAGCGGTGCAGCTGGCAAAAGGGGCGATGCATGCGGCAGCCAGGATCCTGATGCGAAAAGCAGGTGTTGAACGATTGGACAGAATCATATTGGCGGGTGCATTCGGGAATGTGATCAATCCGGAATCAGCGGCGGTCATCGGCCTTTTTCCCAACTGTGGCTGTGAAAACATCAATAGTGTCGGTAATGCAGCCGGGGAAGGTGCGCGCATGGCATTGCTGAACCGTAACAGGAGAAACGAGGCCGATGAAATCGAACGGAAACTTGAATTTGTCGAACTTGCCGCTTTCCCCGGGTTTGATAGGGAATTTGCAGATGCTATGTACCTGCCTCACCGGGAAGATGCGCATTCTCGGACACCGACTGGTTATCCGGATGGAGGCAGGCAAGGAGAGAACAGTGGAAAACAAAGGAGGACATAATGAAGAAAGGCAAAGTGTTTTTGGGTTGGGTAGGCGCCGTCGCGCTGCTGATGTCTCTGGCCTCTCCGGCGGCCGCCGCTGACAAGGTCAAGGTCGCATACGTCGCCATCATGCATTTTGCGCCCCTCTATCTGGCGATCGAGCGGGGTTTCATGAAGGAGCAGAACATCGAAGTGGAGATGCAGAAGGTCGCCTCCGGAACCGAGGCGATGGCATTTCTTTCCCAGGGTTCCCTCGATGCCGGAGGGATCGGCATCGGGGCATCAACCTTCAACGCCTTCAACAAGGGATTCGACCTTCGCATCGTCGGATCGGCTGCGCTGCAGCCCTGGAAGGATGGTTCCACCATCATTATCGTCCGGAAGGATCTGCGGGATTCCGGCAAGGTGAAATCGGTGGCCGATCTCAAGGGGATGAAGGTCGCCATCGCCGGTGGGGCCGGGACGACGGGCGCCTACTTCGTTGCCCGGGCGCTGAAGGAGGCGGGGCTGACGGTGAAGGACATCGAGATCGTGAACCTGGCCAATCCCGACATGCCGCTGGCCATCGAGAAGTCCTCGGTGGATGCGTCACTCACCGGGTCTCCTTACTCGGACCAGATCCTCGCCGGCGGCAAGGGCGTGCTTCTGGCCAAGGACATGGCGCCCGGCGCCATGACGACCGTTTACATGTATTCGGGGAAATTCATCAAGGAGCGCCCGGATGTGGCCAAGCGGTTCATGGTTGCACTGGTCCAGGGGGCGCGGGCGATGCAGGGAAGCAAATACCTCGACCCGGCCAACCTGAAGGGCTATCTCCGGTATGTCACTTCCACGGAAGCGGCCATCCGGGCGGGAAAACCGCAGGTCTATGATCCCGACCTCAAGGTCTATATCGACAGCGTCAAGAACCTGGAAGAGATTTTCCGCTGGGCCGGCTGGACGAATTATACGACCGAGATCCCCCAGGAGAAGATGGCCGACGCCTCTTTTGCGGCCAATGCGGTGAAGGTTTTGGGACCGTACAAGCCCTGATGGGGGAACCTGTGGGCTGATTTGAAATCCGTCCCCGGATGACCTGCATGAAGGCGACGGTTTGGGGAACAATGACCTTTCATGCGAAACGGGTTCGAACCCGGAAGCGTTTTACAAGAGAGATACTGCAAAAGTATCGTCAGCGAGGTAAGCCAACCATTTTAAAAGGAGGGATAAGCATGAGAAAAATGAAATGGCTGTATGGGGTTGTTGCGTTGTTGACCGTTTGTTTCCTTGCCTCTGCGCAGGCGGAGGATTTTCCTGCCAAGGATCTTACGGGGTACATTCAGTGGGGCGCCGGCGGCGCCACGGACAATGTGGCCCGGGCCGTGACCCCGTATGTGGAAAAGGTCCTCGGCAAACAAGTCATCCTGCAGAACAAGCCCGGAGCCACGGGGGCCGTGGCCGTGCAGTGGGTCCATAACCAGCCCTCGGACGGTTACACTCTGCTGTACGGGGCGGAAAACCCCCTTCTGTATCGGGTTCTGGACATCTCGCAGTTGGAGTATAAAGACTTCT
Source organism: Syntrophaceae bacterium UBA6112 (assembly GCA_002423465.1). Taxonomy (GTDB): domain Bacteria; phylum Desulfobacterota; class Syntrophia; order Syntrophales; family UBA5619; genus UBA5619. Next base: position 47,396 of record DIWG01000056.1, read on the forward strand.
ATCCGATCGCACTCATTGCCCGCAATGTCGGGGTGGTGATCTGTAATGTCGATCAGCCGTGGAAGCACGTCAACGAACTCTTTGCGGACGCCAAAAAGAACCCCGGTCAGATCAAGATGGGATCAACCGGTCCGGGCGGTCTGACCAATGTGGCGGGGGCCATGTTCAAGGCGATCAACGGCGTGACCTTTAATCCGATTGTCTTTCCCGGTGAGGGACCTGTCATCACGGCCATGCTGGGCGGCCATGTCCAGTGGTCGACCGTGGGTCTCGCGTCCGCGCGAGAGCACATCCGGGCGGGCCGTCTCCGGGCTCTCGCCCTGGTGTCGGACACGTCGGTTGCCGGACTCGAGAATGTTCCCCTCATTACCAGCGCCTCTGCCGACTACAAGAAGTTCCTGCCTTGGGGTCCCTTTTATGGTGTGTTTGTAAAGAAGGACACGCCGGACGCGGTGAAGAAGGCCCTTGTCGACGCGTACCGGAAGGGTTTAAATGATCCCAAGGCCCAGGAGTTCATCAAGAATTTCGGCTCCGTATTCATGGGGATCTCCGGGGCGGAGGCGGAAAAGTTCCTCAACCGTTGGCAGTCCGTCACGACATGGCTTCTGGATGATGCGAAAGAGGTCAAGTTCTCGCCGGCGAAGTTCGGAATTCCGAAACCATAGCTTGATCAAAGACCGTTTGCAGACCATTCCGGCCGGGCGATTTCAGCCCGGCCGGAAATCGAAAAGGAGTGTTTGTTATGGAGGAAAAAATTGTACTACGGCCGGGAGAGCGGATCCTGGTCTGGCTTATGCTTGCCTTCAGCATTGCCGTGCTGGTCATGGCCTTGTTGATTCCCAACCTGGAGCATCTCTCGTCGTCGGGCGTGTTTCCCATTTTTATCGCCTGTACCATGATCGGATCGGCACTCTGCATCCTCTGGCAGAATCGCAGGCGCTACAAAGCCATGGCGCTTCGCGAGGAGCTGCGGCTTTCCCGGTCCTTCACCTTTCCTAAGGTTGTGATCGGCTATGTGGTCATACTGGTCCTCTATATTCTGCTGACGGAGCCCCTGCATTTTCTGCTCAGTTCGTACCTCTTTCTTGTCGGTTCATTTCTTTTCCTGAAAGGGGCGACACCGGCGAGATCCTTCCTGATCGGAGCTGTGATGCTTGCGATCATCTATGGCCTCTTTCAAACCATCTTCAAGGTCATCCTCTGGTAGCGGAGAAAAAATCGATATGGAAAATTTGAGCGCGATACAATATGTGATGATGTCTTTCGTCAGCCTAAAGCTGCTCTCCCTTGTCGCCGCCGGCACCTTATGCGGAATTTACATCGGCGCAATTCCCGGTTTGTCCGTCACCATGGCGGTTTCGATCCTGATCTCCTTTACCTTTTCCTGGGATCTGAACCCGGCGCTGGCGCTCATGATCGGGATCTGGACCGGAGGCGTTTACGGCGGATCGCGGATGTCCATCCTGCTGAACATTCCCGGCGCCCCGGCGGCTGTCGCCACCGGATTTGACGGCTATCCGCTGGCCAAACTGGGTGAGGCGGGCCAAGCCATCGGCTTGTCCACCACGGCCTCGGTGATCGGCGGCGTGATCGGCGTCGTCGCCTTTGCCTTTGCGGCGCCCGTGATCTCGGAGTATTCCCTCATGTTCGCGCCGCGGGATTATTTGCTGTTGGCGATCATGGGGATCCTCCTGGTGGGGAGCCTCTCCGGCGAATCCCTGGCGAAAGGGATATTTGCCGGCGCTCTGGGCGTCCTGCTCAGCATGGTGGGGATGGACAACTTCACCGGCCAGGGCCGGTTCACCTTCGGGAACGTGGGGCTCATGAGCGGGATCCATTTCGTGGCGATCATGATCGGCATTTTCGGCGTTTCCGAGGTGATGGTGCAGTTGCGCGACCTCCACATCGAGCCGATCAAGCAGGACGTGAGCCGGATCATTCCTTCCTGGCGGCTGCTCTTCAAGCACCTGTACCTGATCATCAAGTGCTCGCTGATCGGCATCGGCATCGGCGCCCTGCCCGGCGCCGGCGGGGACATCGCCGCCCTTCTGGCCTACGGCCATGCGCGGCGGAGCGTCAAGCATCCGACGCGTCCCTTCGGCGAGGGGGCCTATGAGGGGCTGATCGCCCCGGAGACGGCGAACAACGCCTGCATCGGCGGCACCTCCATCCCGATGCTCACACTCGGCATTCCCGGGGATGCGGTCACCGCCGTCATCATCGGGGCCCTGTACATCCACGGCCTCAAGCCCGGCCCCATGCTGATGATTGAAACGCCCCATCTTCTTTGGTTTATCGTCGGCTGCATGCTGCTTGCGAATGTTTTTCTGCTCATCTTCGGACTGACGGGGATCCGCGCGTTTGCCAAGATGGTCGAGGTCCGCAAAGGGTTGCTGATGCCGATCATTGTCATTATCTCCATCGTCGGCGCCTATGCGATCAACAACAGCATTTACGACATCTACTGGATGCTGGGCTTTGGCATTGTCGGTTATTTCATGAAGCAGTACGGGTTTCAGGTGGCCCCGGTCATCCTCGGCGTCATCCTGGGCCCCCTGATGGAGACGGGGTATCGCCAGGCCATGATGGATCAGCAGAACAACCTTCTGGGATTCCTGGCCCAGTTTTTCGTAAACCCACTGACCCTTGCGTTGACCCTGTCGATCGTTTTCATGATCCTCGGTCAGACCCAGCTCTGGGCAAAGCTGCGGGGAAAATTTTCAAGAAAAATTTCTTAAAGGGAGGCGGCAAAGAGATGAAGAAGATACTCGTGTTGCACGGCGTCAATCTCAACATGTTCGGGAAACGAGACGCAGCCACGTACGGGACGATTACCCTCGATGAAATCAACAGAAATTTGGAGGAACTGGGGAAGGAACTGGGCTGCGCAGTCGAGACCTTCCAGACCAACTTCGAGGGGGAAATCTGTGAGAAGATCCACCAGGCCCATATTGACAGGGTGGATGCAATCCTGATCAATGCCGGCGCCTGGACCCATTACAGCTACGCGCTGCGCGATGCACTGGCCATTCTCAAGGTCCCCATCGTCGAGGTTCACATGTCCAACATCCACGCCCGGGATGAGTTCCGCCACTTTTCCGTTGTGGCGCCGCTGGCCAAGGGGCAGATCGCAGGATTCGGCCTGCAGAGCTACCTCCTGGGCCTGCGGGCCGCTGTGGAATTGCTGGAGGGTGCATAAATCCCTTTGGAGCATCTTCTCCGACGTTTGTTTGGTACCCTTCGGTCTTGAATTCCCCGAAGTTTGCTGTGGAGAGGATTTCGACTGTCGCCCTCTCACTTTTCGTTGCCTTGCATGGTGAGGCGTGGTAGGTCTCACTTGGGAGGCGTTTGATGGAGGAGATGCATCCGCTGTTTTCATTACAAGGAAAGATTTCCCTGATCACCGGGGCGGCCCGGGGGATTGGGCTGGGCATGGCCAAGGCCCTGGCCGGCGTCGGATCGGAGTTGATCCTGATCGATGCCCTGGAGAAGGAATTGCAGGAGGCGGCCGGGGAGATTTTCCGGGAGACGGGGAAGAGGCCCCTGGCGATCACCGGAAATCTGGGGGAAATGGACGATATCCAACGGATGGTCGGTCAGGCCCATGAACGCCATCCCCGGATCGACTGCCTGATCAACAATGCGGGAACGACTGTCCGCAAGCCGTTTGCGGAGATTACCCCGGAGGAGTTCGACCGGGTGATCGCAGTGAACCTCAAGGCCGCCTATTTTCTGAGCCAGAAGGTCGCCCGGGGAATGATCGCGGCCGGCGGCGGGGGGAAGATCATCAACGTCGCCTCGCAGACAAGTTTCCAGGGTGTGAGCAACCTGTCGGTCTACGGCGCTTCCAAGGGGGGCGTCTATTCCCTCACCAAGGGTCTTGCCGTCGAACTTGCCCCGCACGGGATCTGCGTCAACGCCATCGCCCCGGGGTTTTTCCAGACGAATCTCACCCAGGCCGTCTGGGAGAACCCGCAGAAGCGCGACTGGGCGGTTTCCCGCATCCCTCTGGGAAGGTTGGGAAAGCCGGAGGATATCGGCGGGGCAGTGATCTTTTTCGCGTCGGCCGCCTCCGACTACATCACGGGGCAAGTCATGAACGTCGATGGAGGCTGGATTTCCGCATGAACCCTCCCTCCGACCGTCGGATCCCCGGGGAATCGTGATGAAAAACCCGCGAAGGTTCGCTTGGATCGCCTTCTGGATCATCTCCGCCCATTACCTCATCGGCAATTTCCACCGGGTCTGTCCGGCCGTGGTTGCTCCGGAACTGGTGAGCGCCTTCGGCATCAGCGGCGCCTCCCTGGGCATCCTTGCCTCAAGCTATTTCTTCGCCTATGGGGTGATGCAGATCCCCGTGGGGATGCTCGCCGACCTCTGGGGCGTGAAAAAGACGGTGACTCTATTCGGCTGTCTTGCGGCCCTGGGCGGCGTCGCCTTCGGCCTGGCGCCTTCCTTCGGATGGGCCACGGCGGCTCGGATCCTCGTCGGCGTCGGGGTCTCCGCCTTTTTCGTCTGCGCCATGAAGCTCTTCGCGAACTGGTTCAGGGGAAATCAGTATGCGCGCATTTCGGGACTCTTTCTGGCCTTCGGCGGCGTCGGCTGGCTTATCGCAACGACCCCTCTGGCCTTCCTGGCGCAGAGCCTGGGCTGGAGGGCGGTCTTCTTGATCATTGGGGGAATCGGGCTGCTCCTTTCGATCTGTACCTGGTTCTGGCTCTTGGAGAGGCCCCTCGATGATCGGGATTCGCCGGTGGGGTTATCGGTGGACGATCCTTCCGCCCGCCCCGCCCTGCAAGGTTCTTTTCTGCGGGTGATCGGGAACTGGCGCTTCTGGATCATGGTGGTCTGGATCTTCTGCGTGAACGGGATCAGCATGGGATTTCTGGGGCTCTGGGCGGGTCCCTATCTCCTGGATGCCTATGGACTCTCCAAACCCGCAATGGGAACCGTCCTGTCGATGGTGGCTTTTTCCATGATCCTGGGCGCTCCTTTCCTGGGATTTCTGTCCGACCGGGTGTTCGAGAGCCGCAAAAGGGTGCTTGTGGCGGGCGCCGTAACCCTTTTGCTGTGCCTGACAGCCCTGCTGGCCTTCCACGGGAGGTTTTCTTACGGGGCGCTCTGTGCCGTCTTTTTCCTCATGGGACTCACGTCGAGCGCAATCGGCACCATCGGAGTCACGGCGGCCAAGGAACTGTTTCCAAACGACATTGCCGGTACGGCGATCGGAACGCTGAATGTTTTTCCTTTCGCCGGCGGCATGGTTTTCCAGTTGTCTGCCGGGATAATCCTGGATGGATCCGGGAGCGCCCCCTATCGGCCGGACGCCTATATTCCCGTGATCTATCTCTTCCTGGCCGGCGCTGTCGTTGCCCTCGTGAGCGCCCTGCTGGTCAAGGAGACGTTCAAACGATAACCGGACGGATCATGCCGCGGGAATCCGGATGCCTGTCCGGGCCCGTCCGGTGAGCGACCATTCGTTCGTTGCAAAGTCTTCGGATTTCTGTTGGTTTTCAGGCGACTTTCGGTCATTTTGAAGACGTTGATGCGATCGCTGCGCGCTAATTCTTCAAATCGATCCGCCCCTCTTTCGAGAAAGGGAAATGGATGCTTGTGAATAACGCCCGCACTTCGGCCTTTCCCTCGATCTTATAAGGCAGATCGCCCCCGGTGATCACGGCCTTCAGGCTTGCGCCCAAGTCTTTGAATTCTGCGGCGACAGGCACCTCGATCCGCGTTGTGGATGATGCGGGAAGCAGGAATGCCTGTTCCAGGCGGCCTTTTGCGATTTCCTCATGGGCAAGATAAACGGTGTATTCGAACGAGCGGAGTGTAAGGTCGAAACGGTTCGGGTTCTGTGCCTCAAGACCGAGGAGAAGATTCATCTGTGTGAAGGAACGGGGGCTGATGACGATCCCGTGAAGGACGAAGGACGGCTTCTCCAATATCCAACCGATGCAAGACAGGAGAGAAATGGAAAAGACGAACAGGATCAAGAGCCGACAATGAGCCCCAACGTTCTGCTGATTCCATTTTTTCATCCGGAATATCCGCCTTACCCTTTCACAGCGGACGTCGCCGCCATTGTCGAGTGGAAGGAGATTGAACTTGGTTCTGCCGGTATTCGACATCGCCCGCTTCTTCCAGGTCTGAATCGCTCCCGCATCCGTAAAAACGGTTATAACCTCGCGGGGACAACTTTATTTCGCGCCGACAATAGAGGAGATCCGTGAATCTGTCAATTTGAAAATCATCGGCGCCGTCCCAAGTTCCGGTCCATCGTTCCATGGCGAACCATTCCCGATCGGTCATGGATCAAATCCTTGCTGCATAATAGCCGCAAAGGCCATGAACACCGCCGCCGGGAGGCGTCGACGAGGAGCAGATCCATATATTGCGCTGCGATGTCCGGTAGGGATTGAGGGATATCACCGGCCGGGTATAAAGCTGAAAGATATCCTGCTTCCCGCCGTTAATGTCTCCTCCGACATAATTCGGGTTGTACTGTTCCATCGCCGTCGCCGACAGCGAGTTTCTTGCCAGGATGACCTCCCGAAACCCCGGGGCGTATCGTTCAATCTTGTTTTCGATGATATCCGCCATGTCCGCGTTTGAACCATGGGGAACATGGCAATACCCCCAGGCCGTATGCCTGCCTTCCGGGCTCCGTGAAGGATCGAATAGGCTCTGTTGCGCGAGCATCACATAGGGCGCTGGCGATGGCTCGCCTCTGTTTACGGAACGGATGGAAGCGGCGATCTCCTCATACGAATTGCCCAGGTGAACCGTCCCTGCCTTTCTGCAGATGTCGGCCCTCCAGGGAATCGGTTCTCTCAAGGCCCAGTCCATTTTATAGACGCCCGGCCCGTAGCGGAATCGGGCAAGCCGTTTCCGGTAATTTTCCGACAGACCCAACCCTTGGATATCCAACAACTGCCGGGGTGTGACGTCAAAAAAATAATACGTCGCCTGCGGCATATCCTCCAAGGAATGGACCGGCTTTCCCGTGATGATTTCACCTCCGCTGTTCAGAAATGAACGGGCCAGGGCTTCGGACAGGTTCTGCGAGCCGCCTTTTACGAACGGCCACCCGACGGCATGGGCCAATGTCGCAAGGATAATGCCGAAAGCCGCCGTCGCGGGTTCGTGAAGAGGAATCATCGCATGAGCGGCAAGCCCGGCAAAAAGCGCCCGCGTCCGATGGCTGACGAATTTTCTTTCTCCCAGGCATTTCGCGGAAAAAAGGGCCCTGGAGGCAAATCCGGCCATCAAAAAGGGATCGGCGGGGAAAGGGATCGGCCGGAGTATCGCGGATAATAATTTTTCATGGCGTTCGACCAGGGGTTGAAGAAGATCTTTGTATGCCCTGCCGTCCCGACCCAACGCATCGGCCGTAATGTTCAGCGAGCGGTGTAGAAAAACAGCCGATCCATCCTCAAACGGGTGGGCCAGCGGTATGTCCGGATTGACCCAGAAAAGGCCGTATTGATGAAGTTCAAGGGGTTTGAAGAAAGAGGAGGAGATTGCCAGAGGATGGGCTGTGGAACAGACGTCGTGAACAAAACCCGGCAGCGTTAATTCTGTGGATCGGCACCCGCCCCCGATGGTTTCCTTCGCTTCCAGCACAATCACGGAGGGGAATTTTCTGCGGAGCGTAATGGCGGCCGCCAGGCCGTTCGGGCCGCTGCCTACGACGACCGCATCATAATGTTGTTTATTCGGCGTCAATGTATTTTGGCCTTCATGCATGTTTTCGTCGGGAAGAGAAAATCCTTTTCAGCAGATACAACGGCATATGCAAAGAAGAGCGAATGGCGCCGCAATGCAAGATGTTTCCGAACTCGCCCCACCGAAGGCGGGGGTCGATCAGGGCATTTGTCTGCTCGACCTGGCCTTCAACGCCAAGGCGTGCGGCAAGGTTACGCAGGGTCCGGTGCCAGAATTGATCCTCCTGCCGCGCCGCACCCAATCGGAAACCCAGTTCCATCAAGGGATCGGCGGCCCGGAAGAGGGGATGGACCTGGATGATCGTTTGATCATTCTTACGAAAACTGTTGAAGTTGATCCAGCCGCACAGCATGTGACCCCGGACCGTCGAGAAACAAAAGGAATGGTCATCGGCATAGATCACGATGATGCCGGTCGCCAGCACCAGCAGGCCCCCCACGCTGAGATTCAGGAGCGCCGTCGCACCGGGGACGATGGGAGCGCCGCCGGAGGTGAAAAGGCGGTTTCCCTTCGGCCAGAAATCTGGGAACTCTTTCCGCCAAAGAGAGATGATTTTTTGCGGCTCCATAGCGGAGTTTTTGATCTGGAAACGGTATCTCTTTTCCCAGAGGCGGCCGAATCCGTTGACGGGACTGGTGACTTTTCTGCCGTTTGCGTTGATATTCATCGCCTCTGCCGGCACATCGCCGACGGCGATATGCGCAACGTTTCCCGCCCAGCCGGGGGCGGAGGGCCCCTTGTACGTTTGGAACGCACGGACGGGTTGAACGCCTGTTGGAAAGGGACGTCTGCGCAACGCTTCATCTTCGGTGTCAAACCATGAGATCGCCTGATCAAGGCATGTCAGGTGAAAGACATCCTTGAAAGGTTCAACGAGCCGGCAGGCCGCGAGTCCGATCTTCTTTTGCGCAAGTTCATTTGCATAAACGATCAGGAGGATTGCCCCTTCCGAATCCATCCGGGTGAGATCGGCAAAATTCAAAAGGACGTTTTTATGTTTTCCCATTTGCTCGTCCAATGACCGCGACAAAGTGTTTTTGCAGGCGCCGTTGAGGGACCCCCGTATATCCAAAATCAGGGTTTCCCCATCGGCAATCCTTGGTCTAATGGCAGTTTTATCTGCAGACATGTGAGATTCCTTCGCCTTCTTGATTTGATCGGAACGTGCTTTCCGGAGAAGGAAGAATAGGAAAGCAACGCATGTATGTCAATGAAATATTCAATTTGAATAAGACGGGGAGGATGAAAAAAGAAATGGTTCCCGAGCCGGTTTGGAGGTGTTGATTGGTTTATAAAAAACGAAAAGACGAATCTTATACCGGAGTCCATCATTCAAGATCCGGTCGATAAGGGTGACAATCACCACGAAGATCCTATGATTCTCTTTTCGTTGATATCCAGTAGAACAGACTCAATACGTGCATCACAGCATTTCGTCTTTACTTTTCCTCGTGATATCCTTCGTTCTCTTTTTACGGATTCGGCCTATTTCTTGATCAGAATTTCAAGCCCCGCGACACAGGCGCTGGAAACACCGGCGGTTGCCTCTTTTTGCCCGGGCATTTTGTCCCAGCCACCCTTTTCAATGAATTCGTAGCGTTTATAGCTTTCGACTGCCTCAAATTCCTTGAGCTTTTCTTGGCTGTTGGGTTCCTTTATATATTGGGCGACACATATCGCTGCCTGGCTGGCCAAGACCGCCGCATCGCTCTTCGTCTGGCTTGTGCTGGAAGTTGTCCAACCTCCCCAGACAAAGCCGATAATCATTGCGATGACGGCCCCACCAATCAATCCCCAAACCCCGTACTTGATCTTCTCTCCCATCTCAGCTTTCATCGATCATCCCTTCCTTTCTTAATAGTTGTCGTTTCTGTAACCCTTTATGAAACCGGACCCTGAAGAAATTGTCTGTGACCTCTCCATGCGCTTCTCTAAAAGGATCTTCATGCATGTGATTACCCGGATCATGAAAACATGAACTGCAAATGACCTGCCAACAATCGAAAGAAAAGCAGAAAATTTGATTAATCGTTTAACAACAAGGGATTAAATGAATAGGAGGGTACAGTAAAAATGTATGAAATGGTTCGTTTGGCCTCAATATTTGGCGGAACCTCAATATGTTGAGGGATTCGATCCCGTATCCCCCGTTCATACGGTCAGCATGCGGTGCGGTTCGTCAACAAACATCAAGCAGCATTCGACCGGGCGATCGTCGAAAAGACGTTGGAGGATAGTCTTGTAGCGGATCATCTGGGGTCGGTACTTGTCGGCAAGATGGCCGATGCGTCCCGTCTTGAAGTCGATGAGGGTGATCCGGTCGGGGGCGATGATGAGCCGGTCGACGATGCCGAAGGAGCGGGTATCGGAGATGTGCTGTTCGGTGAGCACGGTCCCGGGCCGGAAGAGGATCTCACGCACCTTCTCCTCGCGGAGGAACCGATTGACGGCGGCAAGTTCCTCTTCGGCGAGGTTGCCCGCTGCGATCGTTTTGTGATCGCCGGTGAGCCGGGCGAGCGCCGCGTGGATGCGTAGGCCGCGTTCGATCCCCGCCTCGATAGCGGCCGAGCGCAGCGCCGGGTCCATTTCGTCGCCGGCGGACTGCGCGAAGAAGCCTCCGGCAAGGTCGGGCGCCGCCAGCGACACGTGGTCGGAAGGCCGCGGTTTCTCGGGACCGTAGTCATGCCGCCAACCGGATTCGGTCCTCTCGGCGTCCGGTATCGTTCTTTCTGCGGTACGATACATCCGTTCACTGAATCCCTTGAGGTTGCCCTCCCTGTCGGCCCGTAGGAGGATCGTCAAGCTTTTCACGGCGCGGGTCGCGGCGACATAGAGGAGGTTTGTCGTCTCCCCGGTCCTCTCTTCCTGCATCGCTTTCGCCGCATCCGCGATCGCCGCCGCCCCTTCGATCGGGCCGGTGGCGAGAAATGCGATCTCATTCTTGTTCAAACCAAGCGGACAGCCGTCGTCGGGATACGGGATCTCGGGCGTCCTGTCGAGCCCTTCTTTCCAGAAGAGGAAGACATGAGGGAATTCAAGGCCCTTGGTGCTGTGGATCGTTGCCAGTTTCACCCGGTCGGCGTGCTCTCCTTCGGGTACGGTGATCAGGTGTGACATTTCCAGGAGATAGCGTAGGAAGGCGGCGGCATCAACGGTGTCGGGACGGCTAAAGTAACGCTCCGCCTCATCCCACAGCGTCTCGATGATGATCCGCGGAAAGTGGGGCAGGATATCGCGCAGGGCGGCGGCGAAGGTCGCAAAGCGGTGGGGTCGGGGCGCCGTGCCGATGGTTCCGGCAAGCCTTGCGACGGCGGCCGTCAGCGCCTCGTCATAGCCGAGTGCGGAGAGGGCGCGGGGGATGAAGCGGTCGTCATGCCCGGTGAAAACGGCGATGAGCGAAAGGAAGAGCGCCGTTCCCTCGCGGAGCGACAACAGCTCGCGTCCGCGGATCCCCGAGGTGGGTATTCCGGCTTGTGCCAGCGCCGCCGCGACCTTGTCCATATGCGCATTGGTGCGGCACAGGACCGCGATGTCGCCCCAGGCGCACCCGTGCTCCGCCTGTTTCTGTTCGATGACCCCGATGAGCCGTTCATAGGCCGGCCCGTCACCGGCGCTGCAAACGGCCGGGATGACCGCCACCTCGGAAACGCCGCCGTAGGGATGCTTCGGCTTTTGGGGCGGCGTCTGGGGGTGGACCTGATCGGTTTCCGCGAACAGGTCGGCGACCAGATGGTTGAAGAAGTGGATCAGAAGCGGCGTCGAGCGGTAGTTGTGGGGAAGCGTCTCCGCGGCGATCTGTCCGCTCCGCAAAACGGGGTCGATACATGCCCTCAGGTGGTCGGGCGCCGCATCCCGCCATTGGTAGATCGACTGTTTCCAGTCTCCGACCAGGAAGAGCGACAGCTCCCCCTCGGCGTTCTCCCCCACGCCGCTCAGGATATCCTCCATAAGCGGCCTGATCAGGTCAAACTGGATCCGAGAGGTGTCCTGGAACTCATCGAGGAGCAGATGCGCCGTCCTGTGGAAGCCCAGTTCGTACAGGCGCGCCAAGAAGAGGGGCCGATCCGGGTTGTCGGGTCCGTCGAGGGCCATCAGCGCTTTGGGGATATCGTCGAAATCAAGGCGGCCGAGTTTTTCCTTCTCTTCGTTGAGCAGTTCGGCGCGCAATGCGCTGAAGCGCTTGAGAAGGGCGCTGCGCAACCGTTTGGTGTTGATGAGATGTTCGGCGATGAGGCGGCGCATCGGGGGGTAAAGGTTCCGTAATGCGGTGAAGGCGGGCGTCTGGCGATCGGCGGCGGCCACCCGGACCTCCGTCACTGCGGATTTGAGAAACAGGGCCTTGCCGAGATCGATCTCCGCGATCGGATCGAGGAGGGGACCGACCACCTGCGTGCGCAGCGCTCCCTTTGTTCCTTCGGCGACGGCCCGCACCTGTTCCCGCAATTTCTCGTACTCGGCGGTGAGGCGCGCCTGCTCCGCTTTGAGTTTGTCGAGCAGGCATTCGGGACACTCCCATGCCGCCAGCGCTTCCTTGCTTTTGTCCAGCGCATCGAGAAGCGACTCGGGCGGCATCTGGAGGATGCGCGCCGCGATCAGAATGCTTTCGATGTCGGCGAGAATGCGCGGATGCTGGAAGAAACGCTCGTCGGCGATCGCGGTGATGATCGCCTTCTCGTGATCGTCCGCCACTTGCGGCACATAAGCCTCGGTCGAGAGGAACCGGTGGAAAAGCGCATCGATGGTCGAAAAATGGACCCGGTCGGCCCGCATGATGAGCCGCAGCTTGTCGACGGCGCTCTCGATTCCATTTTCAATCTCATCGAGAATTCTTTTTTCCATTTCGGCCGCCGCCGCGCGGGTGAAGGTGGCGGCGACGACGAACGCCATATCGTTTTCAATATGGCGACGCACCTCTTGGGTCAGCCGGAAGGTCTTCCCGGAGCCGGCCGATGCGGTGACGAAGAGGCTTTTCACCATGGGCGACCTCCCGTCCGGTAGAGGTCGGGTCTGAGACAGAGCGCCTTGCAGGGACAGTGAGGACAGCCGTCGGCGCGATCGTTGGGGGCGAAGCTCTCCATTTTCAGCATCCCGTCGAGCCGCCGTGCAATCCGCTCCATCGTCGAATCGCAGTCCGCCAGTTCCTCCTTTGCAAGCGGCCCTTCATAGTCGCCGCGCACCCTCGGCCGGAGAAAGATATAGGACGCATCGAGCAGGTCGGGAGTCGCCGTTTGGCTGTGCACGGCAAGATAGGCATAGATGAGAAGCTGAAACCGGTCGTCAAACGAGTCGGTCTTTTCCACCCGGTCGGCCAGCCGCCCCTTTCCGTCCTGTTTTTCCTTGTATTTCAGATCGGCGATTAACAGTTTCCCCTCATGACGCTGGAGGCGGTCGATACGCCCCTTGAGCTGGTAACGGCCGTTGCCGAAGGGGGCGGTCAGATCGAGTTCGGTCGCCGTCACCTCGTCGGAAAAGAGAATTCGCCTGCCCGTTTCCCGCTCCCAGGCGGCGATATCGGCGAGATGACTGTGAACGATCGCTTTCCGGACCGCGCGGTCGGGGAGCTTCGCGCGCAGCTCCGCGTTACTCTCCCACCGCTCTGCAAATTGTTTGCGCCACCGCTCGACGGCAGGGTGAAGATCCTTCAGTTCCGCGAACAGATGGTGCAGAAAATTTCCGATGAGGAGATTGGCGCGCTCCTCGTCTTCAAAACATGGGGGCGCCGTCACCTTCCGGATCTCTTCCAGGATGAAGCGATAGGGGCAGGTGAAAAAGAGACCCAGTGAACTGAAAGACCAGGTGTGCCGCCGAAGCTGCTCTTTCAGTTCATCCGTATTCTTTATGCTGGGGCGGCCTGTCGGCGCCCGGAACGGTGTTGGAGCGATCAGCCGTTTTACCGGTTTCTTGCCGAACTCGGTGGCCAGAAACGAGAAGTGCGGCGAAGGCGCCTCGCCGTTTGCCTGGTCATAGAGGGCAACCATGTGGGCCGAGCGACCAAATGAAAGAAACTGCCGCAGTGCGAGATCGTCCGCCTCGAACTGGGCCCGGTGGATGCGCGGCAGATGGATCAGGTTCAGATAGGGGCCGCTGAAGGGCTTTCTCGGAAAGATGCCGCTGTTCATCGGCAGGACGACGGCGCGATGATAGGGGATGCCGGTTGCATCGCCCATGCCCACCACCTGGATCGGTGCGTTGCGTCTGCCGCGCAAACGCAGTTTTTTCGCGGCGATCAGGTACTCGGCGATGGACGGCCACTCGGCGCCCATCAAGGGGCGGAGCCGCTCCAGTTCGTCGCTCAAGGTGATCGCCCCCTCGAATGCGGAGTGGTCGGCCTCATCGAGTTCATTCCACCGGGCGGTGAGTTCCGCGACGAGATCCCGCCGCACGGCTTCCAACCTCTTGCCGTTGCGGATCGCATCGCGCAGGCGTTGCGCCGCCGCGAAGTGGGTGAAGGGGAGCCACGGCGCAAAGTTGACCTGTCCGCCGAGCGAACGAAAGAGGAGTTCCCACAGATAGAACGAAAGCCTCTCGTCCAAGGGAACGATAAAGAGCTGTTCCGAATCGTTTTGCACCTGTCGTAAAAAAACGTCGATCTCATGGGCCAGGAGCGCCGGCAGCGCGGCCCGTTCGGCAAGTTCGGAGAAACCGAGTTCTTCGCCGCGGTTGCGCCGTTCGACGATGCCGATATTTCGGATGAGCGACAGGGCCGTCTCGTATTCGGGCGGCTCCGTGGGCATATTGGGGCCGAAAAGCGGCGCGTCGACGAAGAGCCGTTCGCGCGGGATACTGCTGAAAAAACGCCGGTTCGCCGGGGTCATGAGGGGAAGACCGACGAAAAACTCGCAATCGCCCGGCGTGAGGTCGGCAAACCGCGCCGCTTCGAACGGCGGATAGAACAGCCCCTCGACGGCAAGGCGGGCGCGGAATGCCACCATCGTCGCAAAAAACCGATTGATCCGATCGAGTTGTTCGTGCCCGATTCGGTCCAGGGCGCGCAGCTCCGGGATGCTGACCGAAAACTCGGCGATCGTGGTCAGGAACGAGAGCAGCCGCCGGGTGTCGGCCGGGGGTTGGGAGACGCCCTCTTCCCGGCAGCGAAGGGCGTGAAAAAGGAGAAAGGCCTCATCCTCCGGCACGGCCATGCGACCTGCTGCCTCCGCAATACGGCGAGTCCTGTATTCGTCGAAAGAAAGGATGGTCGGGAGGAGGCCGCCGATCCGGGTATGGATGAGGTGGTGCAGGAAGTCGCGGCCGCGGTCCGTCATCGACACGACCGAGAATCGGCTCATGTCGGGATAATGGGCGCGGAGCCGCTCGACAAGGGCATCCACGGCCGGATGGAGGTCATCCGGCAGAGGGTTGGGATGGGCGATCTGCTTGGTCATAGCCACAGGCTTCTTCCCGGATTGTCATATGGAGAACGATATCGTCGGCTTTCCCCCGTCGGTATTGCATTTCACACGATGATGGATCAGGCGTGGTCTTTTCTTCAGATTGGGACTATACTCATATTTCAATCCAAAGAAAAGGATTTGTTAAAATGATAGAGAGATCGGACAGCGACTATTCCCTCCTGGACCGTCCTGAAATTCTCATGGGACTTTTCCATCCAAGGCTCGAATATGGGTCGACTGAGAGAGTTGCGAACACAATCGACGTGTCAATCCCGGTGGAGAACAATATTCTGGTGGCCGGGCGTTTCCATATGAAGGAGAAATCGGCCCCGAATATCCTTTTTTTCCACGGAAACGGTGAAATCGCCGGCGACTATGATGAATTAGGTCCTGTTTACCATCGCACGGGAATGAATTTCCTGGTGGTGGATTACAGGGGCTATGGCAGATCGTCCGGCAGGCCCACGGTCACAGCCATGATGAAGGACTGCCATGCCATCTTTGAGTTT
The DNA here is from genome assembly GCA_002423465.1 of Syntrophaceae bacterium UBA6112. GTDB lineage: Bacteria > Desulfobacterota > Syntrophia > Syntrophales > UBA5619 > UBA5619. Next base: position 63,024 of record DIWG01000056.1, read on the forward strand.
ACAAAAGGATGGCTGGGAGAGAACGGATACGGAGGAGCTTTTATCGTGATGGGCCGATCCCTTGGCAGCGCCTCTGCGCTGGAGATTATAAGCCGCCACAAAGACCGGATCAACGGCCTGGTTCTGGAGAGCAGTTTTGCAAGTACCGCAACGCTGCTGGAGTTCCTTGGCGTAAGCGCTTCAGAGATCGGCTTCAGTGAGGGAAAAGGTTTCAGAAACCTTGAAAAGATCCGGACCTGGGACAAGATGACCCTGATGATCCATGCCGAATTTGACCAATTTTTCCCCTTTTCGGAAGCGCAGGCGCTCTATGATGCCTGTCCATCACCACGTAAAACGCTTCTCAAGATCCCGGGTGCAAATCATAATGATATCTTTATGAGAGGATTCGATGCGTATATGAAGGCGATCAAGGCCCTGAGCAAGGGTATGGAAGTCTGATATTCGCGGCCGTAAGGAAAAATCGCAACAAGATAGATCTGTGTTCAGGATAGTGAAAGGAATGTTTATTCCCTCGATGTGGACTGTGGCCTGACCGCGGCCTATTTTATGTTCTCTGCGACATCAAGGGGATTGGGAACCTGCTGGATCGGGCTGGGGGCTCATGTCCGCGATGATAAAATCCTGGATGAGATCGGGGTGCCAGCGGATTGCCAAATCATTGCACCCATAATCGTCGGTTATCCGGTTAGCATTCCACCCGCAACCGAGAGGAATCCTCCGTGTATTCTTAAGGTCATTTAAAGGACCAATGCCATGCATATTACGGCTTCTGTCTTTATTAACGATCACGAATCGGGACTTCATCAGGACTATGAAAAATGGCTTGAAAAACTGGCACCCCACGAACCCGCATCACAATACCTGCACAATAGGACGGGTGAAGATAATGGCGATGCGCACTTGAAAAGGCAGATCATGGGACGGGAAGTTGTTGTCGCCGTCACAAACGGGAAACTTGATTTTGGACCTTGGGAACAGATTTTCTATGGAGAGTTTGATGGAGGGCGATGAAAACGGGTACTGGTTAAGATTATCGGGGAATGACAGGATTGGCATTTAGGATTGCCGGAGTAATAAGATGCCGGTAACATGAAGAAAGTTCGCAAGCATCTTTAACCGTGTTTTACCCTCCCAGGTAGAGTTTCTTCACCTCTTCATTGTTGAGGAGTTCGGCGCCGGAGTCTTCGATGCGGGTGACGCCGAGATCGAGGACATAACCCCGATGGGCGATACTCAGGGCTTTACGGGCGTTCTGTTCAACGATGAGGAAGGTGACGCTTCGTTTGGCGTTGATCGCCTTGATCTGTTCGTAAACCTCTTCGATCATCCTTGGCGCCAGTCCGATGGAGGGTTCGTCCATTAAAATCACTTGGGGTTTGACCATGTCGGCCCGGGCCAGGGCCAAAAGCTGCTTTTCCCCTCCCGAAAGGTTTCCCGCCGGGTAACGCAGCTTATCCTTCAGGAGGGGATAAGCCTCAAGGACCTCGTCGATCGCCCGGCGCACCTCCCGCTCATGATCCAGGGGAGTTCCTCCCATCTCCAGATTCTCCCGGACCGTGAGGGATGTAAAAACATTTCTTCCCTGGGGGATGAAGGCGATGCCGAGACGCACTTTTTCCTCCGGGGCGAGGCGCGTGATATCCCGTCCGGCGAAGAGAACAGCCCCTTCCCGCGGCATGATCAGGCCAAAGAGGGACTTGAGCAGCGTCGACTTTCCGGAGCCGTTGGGACCGATGATGCAGACGATCTCACCCTGCCCGGCCCGCACCGAGGCCCCGTGGAGGACCTCGATCTTCCCGTAGCCGGCAACAATATCTCTTCCTTCCATGCCCTTCATCCCAGATAGGCCTCGATGACCCGGGGATCAGTCTGTATCTCACGGGGCGATCCCTCGGCGATTTTTTCCCCGTGATCGAGGACGAAGATCCGCTCACAAAGCTCGACGACCACGTCCATGTTGTGCTCGATGATGAAGAAGATCTGCCCCCGCGCCTTCATCTTCAGGATCATGTCGATCATCGTCTGGATCAGGCGGGGATTGATCCCCGCCGTGGGTTCGTCCAGCAGGATCATCTTCGGCTGAGCCATGACGGCCCGGCCCAGCTCCAGGAGCTTCTGCTGGCCGTAGGAGAGATTGCCGGCAAACTGATCCCGGAGATGGATGATCCCCAGCATCTCCAGGAGTTCGCAGGCTTTCTCCCGATGCTCCGTTTCCTCCCGGTGGACCCGGGGGAAGCGGAGAAAAAGGGACCACAGCCGTTCCCCGGCCTGCCCCCTGGGGGCCAGGAGCATGTTGTCCATGACGGTCAGGCGGGGAAAGACACGGGAGAGCTGGAAGGTGCGGATCAGGCCCATGTTCGCCATGTGATGGGGCATCCGGCCCTCGATCCGCCGCCCCTCGAGGGTGATCTCGCCGCTGTCCGGACGGATCAGACCGGTAATGAGGTTGAAAAGCGTTGTCTTGCCGCTGCCGTTGGGACCGATCAGCCCGGCGATCTTCAGTCCCGCGAGACTGAGGGAGCAATCGGAAACCGCCCGCGTCCCCCCGAAGGACTTCGTTATGTTCTTAATCTCGATCAATGGTTTCTTTCCCTTTTTCCCGGATCAACCCTTCGGGTCGGAAGATCATCAGGATGACCAACAGCAGACCGAAGATCATCTGTTGCAGCGGCCCCAGGATGCCGCTCCATTCGGGCGGCAACCTCAGGAAGCGGACGGATTCCTGAAAAAAGATCAGAACCGCCGCCCCGACAACCGGTCCCCACAGGGTGCCCTTGCCTCCCAGAACCACGATCAGGAGCACGAGGATCGTTTCGGTGAGGGTAAAATCTCCGGGACTGATAAAGGTGATGAAATGGGCCCAGAGCACCCCGGCGAGCCCCGCGAATGCCGACCCGATCACGAAGGCCTCCATCTTGTAGGCAAAGGGGTTCTTGCCGAGAACGGCCGCTGCCGTCTCATCATCCCGAATCGCCTTGAGGACGCGCCCGAAGGGGCTCAGCGTCAAAAAGCCGATGACGAGAAACGTCAGGACCGCCGCCCCCAGGGTGAGGAGAAGATAGGCAGGCAGGGTGTCGAAATGCCAGGAAAAAATCTCCGGTCTGGGGATGCCGGGAAGTCCCATGGGCCCTTTCGTCCATGCCACCTGGTTCTGGAGAAGCATGCGGACGATTTCCGCAAATCCCAGGGTGGCGATCCCGAAATAGTCGCCCTGCAGTTTCAGCGCCGGGAGTCCGATGAGGAGCCCCCCCACGCCGGCGCAGGCAATCCCGGCGATCAGGGCAAGAGAAAAGGTTGCGTCCTGGAGAGACAAGAGGGCCGAGACATAGGCCCCGATAGCGAAAAAGGCGACATGACCGAAATTGAACAGACCCGTATAGCCGACCTCGATGTTCAGACTAAGGGCGAAGATGCTGTAAATAGCCACGACGATAGCCAGGTGAAGTACAAGGTCCATCAGTCGGTCCTTTTGTCGGTGACAACATAAGGCCGGGCGAGGAGGATGATGACCATGATGACGAAAGCCACGGCATCCTTATAGCCCGGGGAGATGAACAGGACGGCGATGTTTTCCGCAAGGCCGATGATGAGGCCGCCGATCAGGGCCCCCCAGAGGTTCCCCACGCCGCCGATGAGGGTTGCCGCAAAGGCCTTGATGAGATTGACCACTCCCATCTCCGGGTTGAGGTTGGTGTCCAGTGCCATCAGGATTCCCCCCACCCCGGCCAGCAGCGACGAAATGATCCAGGCCGAGAGGATGACCTTCCCGGTGTGGATGCCGGAGATCCTGGCCAGATCGAGGTTGTCGGCCAGGGCGCGCATGGACTTTCCCATCCGGGATTTGAAGAAGAGCAGATAGACGCCGCAGATGCAGATGAGAGAGATGGCGATGATGGCCAACTGCTGCGGCGTCAGGGAAACGCCCAGCCACCGGTATCCCTGCCGAATCTCGAATCCGTAGGTCCTGACCTGGGCTCCCCAGAAAAGCTGGGCGGCGTTGCGGAGAAAAAAAGAAAGACCGATGGCGGCAATGAGGAGGGTCAAACGGTTGGCCTTCCTCAGGGGCTTAAACAGGGCAAAGTCCATCGCCGCCCCCAAAAGCGCCGTCATCCCCAGGGCCAGGGGCACGGCGGCGTAAAGGGGCAGGGCGAAGGGTTCCGCCATGGCCAGGTAAAGAAAATAGGCCCCCCACATGATCAATTCGCCGTGGGCAAAATTGACGAAGTTGAGCACCCCGTAAATCAGGGTCAAACCCATGGCGAAGAGGGCGTAAATGCAGCCCGCCAGGATGCCGTTGACCACGGTTTGCAGATAGTAGGGCAGAGAATCCATGGCTTACAAAGGCGCCGTCTCGGTATTCATCTACTTCTTGTGGTCCTCGATCTTGCCGCCCTTGACGATCCAGATGCCGATATCGGCATGCTCCATCCCCCGGTTTTCATCGAAGGTCTTGTCGCCCGTGACGCCCTTGTAGCCCTTGGCAGCCGCCGGCAGGGCCGCCCGGATGCCCTCCGCCGTATAGCCCCCCTTTTCGATGGCCCTGGTCGTCAGGTAGACCATGTCGTAGTTGTAGTCGCCGAAGATGGGGATCTTGTCGTCCCCGTATTTTTTCTGGTAGGCGGCCTTGAAGGTCTTGTATTCCTTGGTGTCCTGGATGACGGAGGGATAGGTTCCCATGACCCCCTCGGCGGCCTTGCCGGCCAGCTCGACCATCTTGGGAGCCCGGGCCGCTGAACCGCAGAGCCACTGGGTTTTGACGCCCATCTCGAAGGCCTGCTTGAACTGCACCGCCCCCTCGTTGATGTAGGTCAGGTTGACGATGGCCTTGGGATTGTCCTTGTTCGCCCGCAGGAGCTCGGTGCGGTAATCCGTCTTCTTTTCGTCAAAGGGAATGATGTCCGTGACGACGCCGCCCATCTTCTTGAAACTGGTCACGAATCCGTCCTTGAGGTCCAGTCCCCAGTCGTTGTTGATGTACATGACGGGCAACTGGCGATAACCCAGCTCGAAGGCCAGTTTTGCCAGGCGCTGCCCCTGTTTGGAGTTGGAGGGGATGATCCGGAAGATGAACGGGCCGGCCTGGGTGAGTTTTTCCGCTGTGCCCTGGGCCGACAGCATGACCACCTTGCTCTCCTGGGCCACCGGTGCCGCGGCCATGAAATTGGAGCTTCCCGCAGGTCCAAAAAGGACGGGGACCTTGTCGACGGTGATCAGTTTGCGGACCGCCGAAACGCAGTCCTTGGGGTTGCTTTTATTGTCCTCATAGACGATCTCGATCTTCTTTCCGTTGATCCCGCCCTTGGCATTGATCTCCTCCACGGCAAGATCCACGCACTTCTTGAATCCCTCGCCGTAGACGGCGATGCTGCCGGAAAGAGCGAACGCGGCGCCGATCTTGACATTTTCGGCTGCCCACAGAGGGGCGACGGAGAAACAGGCCAGCAATGAAAATACCGATACAATGAGCGCGAATCTTTTCATATTACGACCTCCCGGAATGATTTTAGCACCCTTCCTATAGAGAATGTCCGCATGTGTCAATGAAAAAGCGAGAGATACCCCCGGCACGGCGTTTCATGGCGCGGCACATCATCCAGGCATCCTTCTCCCGGGCGCGGATGCGGTACCTGGATCAGGAGTGGATATTTGACCAAGCTTGGCCGTATTGATCACGGGTTGTAAGGTGGAAGTTGGGCCTTGGATGCGACCGACGGGAGGAAAGGAGGAAATTCTTGATGGCTTAATTTCTGCTTTTGAGGGGTCCAGCCTGTTCTCGATATCTCCAGGCCGTTTTGGCACGAAGCAATTCCCGCTTGTCGCTTTTCCGGATAAGGACATGGAACAAAGACAGCGGGGATTCGTCTGTTTTGCTGTACCTTGCCAGAATCTCATCTCCCGCGAAAGCCTCCGAGATATAATTAATTTCCAGTTCCATCAGAACAAATGTATTGAGTATTTCGGGCGATAGACTAGAGACAATCCATCCGATGTAATTCACGTTGTTGACGTGTCGATTCAAATCCAGGTCGCCGTACCGTACCGAAAACGTCTCTTCTTGGTCATGCCCTTCGGACCGCTGGAGTTTACCAAGGGCATTGTCAACCGGATGCTCGATATCCGCAGGTTTAAGCTTATCCAGTACAGACGGAACACGCCGCAATGGGGACCGTGTTTTGACATCGATCACGAGCCACGCGCTAACCGCGGCACCAATGCACTGATGGTCTCTCCCGGTAACGATAAAGTCCCGAAGGGCGAAGGGACCGCGAAAACCGGAATGCCAGGTGTAAACATGAATCGGATCGCCCCATCTGGGATGGGAATCCATTCTCAGGGCCAAACGGGAGAGAACCCATGTGTAATTCTGAGGCATAATCTGATAAGTTGAGACTCCGAGGGCATGGGCGTGATTTGCCGCCGCTTCCTGCAGATAATTTAAGATGGAAGGAATGGAAAGGCTTCCGTGAAGGTCTGTTTCATAAGCCCGGATCCGATGATCTTCTCTCCATATCCTGTCCGAGCACAAATCTTCTTCTCGAATATTGATGTTCGTTTCCCGGTTGATTGTTCCCATCCCGAAAATCCGTTCCCTGTGTGTTTCTTTTTAACAAATCAGATAGAAGGCTCTTTTGATGCGTCCAATGCCACTCAATGCAGTTATATTTACATGACAAATGGACTGGGATCGTGTCCTTTCAGGCCTTCCTCCGTTGAACCGTCTATCACATGAACAGCCAGGAATAGACGTCCATGTAGTAATAATAATAGGTGTGTCCGCCGTTCCACAATCCCGCGAAGGTGATGAGGAATCCCGCCACAAGGGCCGCAGTGTTGGGCAGCGCGAAAAGGCGGATGGCTTCACCCTGTTTTTGCATGCGCCGTCGGCAGAACAGCTCTGATGCCCCTACACATAGAAGGTTGACCCCGATGTTTCCCAGCAGAAGCGGGTGCAGGATCAAAAACAGCAATTCGCCGAATGAATAGATTCCGATAAAGTAGGTGTAGGTTTTCGCTATCCAGGCCGCCGGCGCGATGAAACTTGCTGCCAGACGCTCGGGACCCGACGCTCCTTTAAAAAAAGCGAAGGTGTTCACAAAGAGCGGACCAAGCCAGATACTGACGAACATGAACAGTATTGAGACATAGACAACGACAGCCTGAAGGCTGCTGTTCTTTATGCTGCCGGACAGGTTGTAGACATTGGTGGAAATGACCATTACTCCCAGCATGATGGCCGCCGGGAGAACCATTCTTTTGAGGATATGGTGTTGTTCCATGCTGTGCCTCTCCTATGCGGGACAGGTCTCGTTCGTCTTCATCCCCGGGTATAATATCGGTATCCCGTTTCCCGCTTCAGTCTCTCCAGTTCCAAGGTGAGGTCCGCCAGGACTTCCCGCGCGTCGGGTCTTTTGATGATATTATTCCTCTCGCCCGGATCGTTCCTAAGATTGTAGAGCTCGGCGGGGCGAACATTGTTGTGGTAGGCAACATATTTATAATCATCGGTGCGCACCGCCGTCATGCCGGGTACGGGGATGGGGAAAACGGGGAAATGCTCGTAGAGAAAGCTTGAGCGTATCCGGGCGTCGGGGTCCCGAAGCGCCGGGGCAAGACTTGCCCCCTGGATCTCGTCGGACACCGGTATGCCCAGGATGTCGAGCAGAGTGGGGGCAAGGTCGATATGAAGAGCCATTTGACGAACTCTCCTTCCGGGTTCGACGATTCCCCCGGGGTAGCGAACCATGAAGGGGATACGGATGGACTCCTCGTAGGGGTGGCGCTTGTCGTAGAGACCCCGTTCGCCCCATGAATGGCCGTTATCGCCGGCATAGACGATGATCGTGTTATTCAGGGCGTTCATTTCCTCAAGCGCCGAGAAGAGCCTCCCCGTCTGCTCGTCCACGGAAAGAATGGTTTCGCAGTACATCCGGTAGAGTATGTTCATGGGAATGGGCGCGCCCACGAACATATGGTTGTTGGTGTAGGTGTTGAAGGTGTTCGATTCAGACGGAAGCCGGAGATCGACACCCCGGTAGGCGCCCCGCAGATGCTCGGGTGGCCTGAACCCGAAGTGAACCGCCTTGTGTGAAAGGTACAGGCAGAAAGGATTGGTCCGGGGGCGTCGCATGAACTCCAGCGCGAAATCGGTCAGGTCGTCGGTGATGTATTTGCCGGGGCGGGGCGTTTCCACGCCATCGATGACGAGCGGGCAGTCGTAATAGACTCCCTGCCCGCCCTCCTTGGTGAAGGTGATGAACCGGTCAACGCCCCTGAGTTCGGGAAGGGCTCTACCGGGCATGTGCCATTTCCCGATAAACGCCGTGTCGTATCCGGCGGCCTTCATGTATTCCATGAAACAGGTATTGTTATTGTTCCAGGGGGTGTGGTTGGTCACCACGCCGTGGCGGTGGGCGTACTGTCCCGTAAGGAAGCTCGCCCGCGACGGACTGCAGAGAGAGGTGGTGACGAAGCTGTTTTCGAACATCACTCCTTCATCGGCAAATCTGTCCAGGTTCGGTGTCTCCAGAAAGGGGTGATCCATGCAACTGAAATGGTCCCATCGATGGTCGTCGGTAAGAATGACGATAATATTGGGTTTGTCCTTCCGAAGCCTTACGCTCGCGGGTACGTATAGGTCACGGGGGACGGTCAGGCGAACAGGATCGGTGGAGTAAGCCCTGGGCGTGGCGAACATGCCCAGTCCCGTTCCGGCCATACCCGCCATGATGGCAATGGCACCGGTTTTTTTAAGAAACTCCCGGCGGGTGAAACGGTTTTCCCTGGGGAAGAAGCTTTTCTTCTTCATGGTGGCATCTCCTCAATTCATGATGTCCGCATTGCTGAATAAAGAAATGACCCCCTACCTGTCGGTGGTTTCAGAAGTTAATCACCGGCTCCAGAGGTTTTTCAGGGTAAATCCACCCGTGATTGCTGGGCATGGAATTATAGACCCGCCCGATGTCCATGAGGCCCAGCCTGATCCCCCGGTGGCGGTAAAATCCTTCGAAAACGCCGCAGGTGAGGACGCTTTCCATCTGCATTGAAACGCAGAAAACGGAGATGCTCATTCCCGGTGTCAGTTCCGACAGTTCCTTCCCGAAGACGCCGGGGTGGAAGGCGAGTCTTCCGCTGTCGGCGGCCTGGCATTGAACCACGGGTATGATGACTGGAATCCCGTCATCATCAATGTATGACAAAAATGAAAGCGAATCGAGGCGATTGAAGAGGCTCTCGGAAAAGTGAGTAAGGATCGGTTCCGTTCCTGGGCGGGCCGCGCCATTTTTTGCCAGTTTCGTCAGCAGGGCCGAGAAAACGATGGTTCCCATGGGAAGGGGTGTACCGCCCCCTATTTCGATGAGGTCAAGGCAGTGCACCGTATTGATGCCGAAGTAGGTATTATAACGGAACATGGGCTGGTTATTGTAGGTATCGTATTCGGGGCCTTCCTTCACGAGGTGGGTCCATCGCGCCCTGCCTCTCCAGAGTCGCTTGTCAAGAGTCACCACGGCAAAGGCGACCGTGGGCCTCGCGACCATGTTGGACTTGCTTTCGCCTCTGCAGAATTCACCGATGACCGCTTTGTCCGGTGAGGCCGCCATGATGGAGGTGAGCAAGGTGATGTGAGGAGGCCCTTCTTGAGGAATCGTGGCTACGATGCCGATCTTTTCCGAGGGAGCAAATACCCTGGTTTCTTCTTCGCTGAACCTGTTTCGGTTTTCTTTCATGGCTTTCTTCTTCCCTTCAGCAGGCGATCCCCCTGCCATGCGACGCTTCCTGCCTGTCCGAGTCCGGATTCGCCGATGTCGCTGTTCTCTTCCCCTCTCCCGCCAGCGTGGTTCCGCTCCAGAAGACGATGGCCGGGTCTACGCCGGAGTCCTTCGCGATGGAGGCGTAGGTTTCCATCTGCTCCGGCGAAAGGAGGGGGGTATGGGCATAGTCCCATCGAAGACCGAGACGGGTGTATTTATCGCCGCAAAGATTGTTGAAGGCGCACAGTTCCCAACGATCGACATTGCCGGCCAGATGCTTCGCAATAAAGGCGCCGATGGAACGAATGTTGAACGCCGTGGCGGTTGCTCCAAGAATGAGGGGCGTCCTGACCCAGAACTGCTGGAGATGCTTATGTTCACGAGCCCAGGCTCCGGCAAAGGCCAAGTTGTTCAGAATGGTTTCGTTGCTTCGTCCCGTAAAATGAAGATGCCGTTTCGGGTCCATCTCCTTGACATCGAAAAGCAGTATGTCCAGGAGGGGAAGGAGACTTTCAAAATTGCGGCGTGACAGTTGCCCGCAGGTGTCCAGCGCGGTCTGTATTCCTTCGTTTGTGAGCCTTTCGAGAACAGCGTGACAAAACGCCGCCTGCAGGGTCGCTTCGCCTCCCGAGAGGGTGACGCCTCCCCCGGATTGCTCAAAGAAGACACGGTCCTTGACCAGTTCCCGGGCCAGAGAATCCACATCCCACGCCGTTCCGAGAAGCTCCATGCTTCCGGACGGGCATTCTTCGGCACAGGTTCCGCAGCCGCTGCACCGTTCCCTGTCGATATGGACGCCCTTCCCGTCCATGGAGAGCGCTTCCTTCGGACAGACCGCAACGCAGGTTCCGCACCCGATGCAATCCACCCCGACCCACTGAACCTGGGGCAGGGGAGAGATACTTTCGGGATTGTGACACCAACCGCAGGCCAGGGGACAGCCCTTGAAAAAAACCGTGGTTCGTATTCCGGGACCGTCCTCGGTGGACATCCGCTGAATTTCGAGTATCCTGCCCGAGAGGGACTGTTTCGTTTCCATTATCGCCATTGTGCCTTTTGCCGTCCTAGAATTTTCCGTGGCTGATCCTCTCGATGACTTCGTTCTGCAGTTCCCTGCCCACGGTGACGAAGTAGGCATTATAGCCGGTGATGCGAACCAGCAGATGACGGTAATCTTTCGGGTGCCGCTGGGCGTCCCTGAGCATTGCCGGATCCAGCATGTTGATCTGAAGAGCGGTTCCGCCGTTGGCGGCGTAGCCGCGGAGGAATGCCTTGAATTTGTCGCGATGCTCCGGATCCCGCAGGATTGAAGGATTGAAGGTGATGGTGTGGCTCGCACCGTTGGGAAGGCAGTTGAGATACTCTTTCCAGTGCCCCCCGCCATCCTTCGCTTTTCCACCCAGGACCATCCCCACCGAGTTCGTATTGGCTGTGGGGCCCTTCGTGTCGGCCCCGTTGGAGGGGCAGATGGCGTTGGACAGAAACTGACCGCGAGGCCTGCCGTCGGGGCTTGCAGCCATGATGAAGCCGTCGCCTGCCCAGTAGTTCCAGCTCAGCATACCCGGACGGAACCGGCGGCCCGTGGATATCGTTTTATGCTTCCATGTCTCTGTGCACCAGAGGTCCATGACCCGCTTTGCCATGTGGTCGGCCTCGTCGTCATCCCGCCCGTATTTGGGAGCCTTATTCTTTGCCATCGTCTGGATGACCTCGTGGCCTTGCCAGTTGTCCCGCAATGCCTGAATAAGATCAGCCATCGTGCAGGCTTTTCTATCGAAGACCAGGTACTTGACGGCAAGCAGAGAGTCCACGGTGGTGGCAAAGGTCACCGCCTCCATGGTGGCGAAGTTGATTTCGGCTCCCCCCTGGGTGACATCCATCGCCTTTTCAGCGCATCCCTTGACCATGCAGGAAAGATAGGGGGTGGGGAAATAGCTTGCCCGAATGGATTCGGATACTTCGTAAAGGTCAACACATTTCTGGATGATAAATGCTGTTTGTTTTTCATAGGCCCGCCAGAATTCGTCAAAGGAGGTGAACCGGCAGGGATCGCCCGTGGCGGGTCCGTCCTGCCGGACCTTTTCCGTTTTTCCCGTCAGGGGATCAACGAAGGGAAGCATGTCCCTCCCCCCGGTGAGGGCCAGTTCCACCGCCTTCAGCAGGTTGATGTTGTTGTCCACGGTGCCCGAACGGTCGTTGCCCGCCATCGTGTTTTCCAGGCAGCCTACGGGGGCGTAGTCGTGGACATTCTCACTGTTGATGAAGTGTTGAAGTCCCGTCTTTTCCGCCTGGTAAATCATGCCCGCCATGGATCGTTCATCGAAATTCAGCAGGAAGGGTGCGCCCTGGCTCGTTTCGATCATGGAAACGCATCGGTCAAGCAGCTCCTCGGGCGAATTCCGGTGAAGCCGCACGTTGGGTTTGGGTTCCAGGATGGGGGACATCTCGTCGATGACTTCAAGAATGACGTAGGTGAGCTCATTCGTCATGTCCCTTCCGGCTTCACCGAGTCCCGAAAGGGTCAGAAGCTGGCCGAATCCAGCTGTTATTCCCTGGTGTCCGTTGGTGATCATGGCGTCGTAGGCGGTGTTGCAGTGGACCCAGAAGCATTTGAGGATTTCCTTGGCGAATTCCCGGTCCATGCCGTCCTTCATGGAGCGTTCGTAATAGGGAAGCAGGTATTGGTCAAGACGCCCGAAAGAGACGCCGGCGCCGGGATAATTCTCGTCGGTCATGACCAGCATATGGTTGATCCAGAGGGTCTGCACGGCCTCCCAAAAGTCTGCGGGCGGTTCCCAGGGAACGCCTTGCAGGTTCGCTGCCATCCGCTCCAGTTCTTTTTTGCGGCCGGCGTCGTCTTCGGCGGCGGCCATCTCCCGGCAGCGCGCCCCATATTTCCCCGCCAGATCTCGGGCCATGGTGGAGGCGGTTATCATGGCTTTCAGTTGGCTGCCCTGCGCCCCCCGCTTTTCCTGCGGGTCTAAAGCGCCGTATTTCTCCATGAGATCGGCATATATTCCCTTCCAGCCCAGAGTGAGAAGCCGTTCATGCCCCGGAATGAGGTGACCGCTCGTTGCCCCGGCGTTGCCGTAGCCGTGATCGTGGAACCACTTCGTCTGCCGCCGTGCTCCACCCTTTCCCCTGACCAGCCGGTCCCATTCCTTCGCCTCTCTCTCATTGAGGCACAGCGATGTCTGCACGTTGAAGCGCGCCCCGGCGATGAGATCGCCGGGCAGTATTTCCCGGGGCACCTGGTTGACGATGACCTCCTTGACGAACCATGCCCGTCTTTCGGGGAGACTCCATGTCCAGAACTCCGGATGGAGCGGTACCTTTCGCGCGCTCTGAAGGAATGAGCCGCTCAGGGGAGAGAGGAGCAAGAAAGTTTCCGGAACGATGTAAAAGGTGATCTCGTTGAAGAGGTTGTCCCAAGGGGTTCCCGTGGTCCAGGCCGTGAACTGGTTGTTCCAGGCCCGTTCATTTCCCCGAAAATAATAATCCCGTAGCCATGTTATCCGCGGTGAAAGTTCCGAGGGCTCCTTTATGGTATAATTCAAAGCCGTTGCTTCATTCATGGCTGCCTCCCCGGCGGAAAAGCTCCGTCGTATTCCTCGTAGGGATTGCACGGCACATCACAGCGCCTTTTCCCGATACCGGTGCCGGGCCTCCAGAGCTCTGGCCCTGATATCCATTCATCCCGGCGGCTGGGTTATCCGGGAGGGGGCGTCGGGTGCGGCTCTTCGGGGAGTTCTCCCTGAAAACCCGGGAGCATGATCCTTTCCACCTGAACGCGCTGCGCCTCGAATTCCGTTTCATCTTCCGTAGGCGTCAGCCGGATCATCTCAGCGAAATGCAGCCGGACCCGGGAAAATGGTTTGGGCAGCATGAAACGGTCCCAACTGTTGAAATACCAGGCCCGGTCCGCGGAGACGTAAAACGGGACGATCACCGCATCGGCGGCGTGGGCGATTCGGATGAGCCCGTTCTTGATGACGCCCGCCGGTCCCCGGGGTCCGTCGACGATATGGCCGGCCAGCCCGGTCTGCCGGAGCTTTTCAATCAGTTCCTTCATGGCATTCACGCCTCCGCGGGAAGATGAGCCGCGCACGGGATCCCAGCCGGTGCGTCTGGCCACGGAGGCGATGATCTCGCCGTCCTTGCTCCGGGAGATCATCAGCCCCGGCCGATGGGCGCGATAGGTTTGAAAATGGCGGATCGCGGCGAAGAATTGCTGGTGCCAGGTGCAAAGCAGCACCCGACCGCCGTTTTGATGATGTTGCATCCAGGGAGCTTCGTTCTCCACCTCCAGGCGAAACGTCCAGGCGTAGGCGCGGACGAATCGGTAGAGAAAGGCGAGGAACGGCTTCGACATGATGATGATATCGGTTCTTCTGGACATGTTCTCTCTTTTCCCGGCTCGTATATCAAGACGCCGCCGGCGGGTTTGGCAAGACCCTGTGTTCTCAACAAGTGTGGAGTATAGCGGTGCGCCCTCCCTGTGTCAAGGCAGGATAGGGAACGGTTCATTGCCTTGAACCGGTTATGGTTGAAAAGTTTTTAGAAGGCTAAGGCCGGGCATGGCAGCCCGGCCTTGTTAATGGATCATACACTGCAATGGGTCTTGTCGGACTTCCGGCCTTGATCCTGCCTTACGATAGACCTGTCCAATCCGGCAGCGCCCGCGCTTTTGTCTTGCGCCCGCTTCCACTCTTTCGTGCGCTGAAAGACAAATTCCGTCAAGAACAGGCGTCTCAGTCGTTTTTAATCATTTCCACAGCCGACCCGCGCACGCCGATGATGGGGATCTGCACGTCGAACCGCATCAGGAGATACCCAACCCCGCCCACCGCCAGCCCGATCCACGCCCATTTTCCTCCCGCCAGCATGACAAGCCCTCCCGCAATGTAGAGAGCCCGCTCGACATAGGTCAGGTGCCGGGACATATAGCCCATGACCCCTCCCTGGATGAAGAGCATCGCCGCAAGCCCCCCCACCACCAGCAGTATGATCTCTATGGCGGTTCCTTGCATCAGGTAGGCTGTATTGAACATAAAGTAGAAGGGGAGCACGAAAGCCGAAGCGGCGAGCCGGATGGAGATCCAGGCCGTGGGAATCCACTTTGCCTCCGCGATCGCCGCCCCCGTGTAGACCGCGATGCAGACGGGAGGGGTGAGGCCCGAAAAGACGGCGAAGTAAAAGACGAACAGATGGCTCGCCAGCAGGGGCATGTTGAGGCCGGCCATGGCGGGGATCAGAACCGCCGCCGCGATGACATAGGCCGCGGTGGTCGTCATTCCCATGCCGAGGATGAGGGCCGTCAGCATGGCCGCTCCCAGCGCAAGGGAGATGTGGGTGCCCGCCAGCTCGATGATGAGCTGCGAGACCTTCACGCCGAAGCCCGTGAGGGAGATCAGACTTACCGCCACCTGCACGCAGCTCATCATCACCATCAGCCAGGCGAGCGCCGTGAGGATGGCCCGGAAGTACCCTTCCCAGATGATTTTGATCCGTTCCCAGATCCCCTTGCCGGAGAGAGGCCCCCCGGTCAGGAGAAAGACGCCCATGGTCACCACCAGGGCCCAGGCGGCGCACATCTGGGGCGGAAGAAGCATCACGAGCAGGACGAGAAGTGTTCCCACCGGCAGGACGAACACCATCAGTTGCCGCGGGTGGAATACTTCGCGCACTTTGGGCATCATCTCTTTCGGCATGGTTCCCAGTCCGTACCGGCAGGCCTCGACATAGACCCCCGCCCCGACGCCGAAGTAGAAGAGGATCGCCGGGAGGATGGCGCCCACCATCACGGTGAGGTAGGGTACGTTCATAAACTCCGCCATGATGAAGGCGCCGGCCCCCATGATCGGCGGCATGATCTGCCCCCCCGAGCTTGCCGTGGCCTCCACGGCCCCCGCGAAGGGGGGGGGGAATCCCATCCGCTTCATGGTGGGAATCGTGAAAGCCCCGGTGGTTGCGACATTGGCCACCGCAGAGCCGGAGAGCATGCCGAAAAAGGAACTCGCGATCACGGCGACATGCCCCGGTCCGCCCCGGATCCTTCCCCCGCCAAGCTTTGCAATATCCATAAAGGTTTTGCCGACTCCCGTGGCGAAGAGCACCGGTCCGAAGATCACGAACAGGGCGATCAGCCGGCTCGTCATGTCGGTGAGGAGCCCCCATACCCCCTCGGTCATCAGGTAGAGCTGGTAGAGAACCTCTTCCAGACCGAATCCGCCGTGTCCGAACCGGCCGGGGATGTTCTCCCCGTACAGGGCGTAGAGCAAGAAACCCATAACCAGAAGCGGGATGATGATCCCGAGGGAACGCCGCGTGCCCTCCAGAAGGGCAAGGATCAGCACGCTGCCGATGTAGAGCTGGTACATTTCGTACTGGCCGGGGTTCCGGACGATCACCTCCCAGGCGTACATGATGTAGATGCAGGGCGCGAGACTCAGCGCCAGCAGGATCAGATCCAGCAGGGAGGGAGAGGATTCGGATCCGAACAGGAGTACCCGCATTGCCCCTTTCGCTCTCCTGGCCATTGCGGAGGAGAGGGGGTAGCTCAGAAACACAATCGCGAGGCCGAAGCTCAGGGAGATGGAGCCCTGGAGGACGGGGTGGAGCGCCACGGTGAGCGCGGTGTACAGAAGAAAGGCGCTCCAGACGGCGACGAGGATGCTGACGGCAATCTTCCAGAAACCGGTGAGTTGTCTCATACGGGATCCTTTCTCGTTTCAAGCTCTTCGGGTCATATTCCCCGAAGCTTGCTTCGATTAGAGGGAAGCCAACAACCATGGGACACCCCGCAGCTTGCTGTGAGGTGTCTCATGGACGGAGGGGGTCATTTTTTGGGTATGACCGTCAGCGAAGCTTTGGCCTCGCTTCCCTGGTTTCCGCTGGCCTCGACGGCATAGTTGCCCGGTTTTGCCCGCACATAGATCGCCGTTTTCGCCGTGAAGGCGCCGTGGGCATTGGCCTTGATCACATCCACTTTCTCGGTTCCCAGGCCGACCTTCTCCCCTGCTCCGACCACCATGACAATGTCGATCTCCTCGCCGGGTTTGAATCCGGTTCCGTAAATCGTGATTTTGGCTGATGCTTTTCCGCTATCAGGGGTGATAAAGATCTTTGGCACTTCGGTGGTTTTGGTTGCTGTGGTTCCCGCGGCACAGCCCAGGATCAGACAAGCCGATACCGCAATGATTCCGATCCAACATGCATATCGAAAGCGCTTCATGAGCAAACCCTCCCTTTCTTGCTTTATCATTTCATTTCGGAGGCAACAATTTCGCGGGCACCTTCACCTTCAGGGTCTCCTCGTAGAACTTCAACGCGCCCGGGTGAAACGGCACTCTCAGATCGAAGTCCAGGGCCATCTTGTACATCTCCTCGAAACGACCCTCCTTGAGGGTCGCCAGGGCGTTGAGTTCCTTCCTGTGATCGTAGACCGCCTTGATGATCTTGAAGACGACATCGGTGGGGATGTCTTTGTGAACGAAGTCGCTCACCACATAGGCGTAGCTGATCTGCTCCTTCGGCGTGGCCTTGAAGAGCCCCGCGGGAATCGGCATCAACAGGCCGTGCGCCGGATATTTTGCATTCATTTTGTCAATGTAGTTTTTGTTGACGGGGATGATGTTGATCTCCATGGCGGATTCGAGGTCCAGGATCGCGGCATCCTTGAATCCCGCCTTGAACCACCCCTTCACGCTGCCCGATTTCATTGCGTCCACGCTGGCGGAGATCCCCATGAGCTTGTAGTCCGGCTTGATGCCGAGCGCATCGAAGAAGAGCTCGATGATGCGCCCCGAGGTTGTTCCGGGATTCATCGCGAAGGGAACGCCGTTGAAACCTTCGAGGGTGTTGATTCCGCTCTTTTTGCTGGAGATGATGTGGATCGGCGTCACATACCCCCCCCAGAGAGAACGCAGGGTGGGATTCGGTTTCTTGAAGTCGATGATCCCTTGGTAGCTCGCGAAGGCCGCCGCCGCGCTTGCGGGACCCAGGTGGATGAATTTCTTCTCGATCCGGGCAAGGTTCTCGATGAACCCGCCGGTTTCCACCACGGTCAGATCGATTTCACCCGGATAGGCGCGGTTCACGATGCCGGCCATGGTGACCGTGTTCGCGTAGAGGCCCGACCCCACGCTGGTGGACCCCCATTTGAGTTTCATCTTGGCCGCATCGGCCGCACCGCACATGCACAAGATCAAAGCCGCAGTCAACATCACAAGCATCCCTCTCTTCATTACAGACCCTCCTTTCATTGGTTGGCAGGCACCTTCTTTCCGCCCGTCCCTGCGCTTCCGCAACCGGGCGGCGGTTTCCTCCGCACATTCTTCTGCCGCACTGGCCCGGGAAATCCAGTTTTCGGCGATCACTTCCCGAGTGATGGGTCATGGAAATCGGAAAAAATGGGGAGAAATGCCCGTCTTTCCCTCCCGCAAGCAGGTGGCAAGGAATGACGAAAAGCCGACATTTTTCCCATTGTCAGCGAACGGTTTACGATCGAATAGCTGAACCAAGGAAGGCAAGATACGTTCTTCTCCGCCTCTCCTTTTCTGAAAAAAACGGTCGGAGGCTTTTTCAAGTCTTGCCGTTTGGATGTCAGATCAAGAATGCAGAGCGATAAGAACGGAGCGTGAGATCGCGGTGTGGTGAAGGGAGGCTGGAGCGGTTTTCGTCTTCCGGACCCGAGGATGAACGCCCGTGGCGGGAAATGGACCGGTCGACAACGGGAACTCCGTCCCTCCTCGACGGAGATCCGTTATGACATGTGTTGCACATATAGAATTATGCCATTTAGGAAGTCAAGGAAAAAGTGCATAATAATATACCTTGACAAGCAATAACAGCCTCCCTATACTTCGACCCGAAAAGCAATATGTCATCAAAAAACAAACAAAATCAGACAAAGAGGAGGGTCACATGCGAACACGTGTAATCGGAGCGTTGGTGGTCCTGCTGGCTTTGGCGGTGGCCATGCCGGCCGCGGCCCAGACTAAACTGAAGTTCGCCCATGTATATGAGACGTCCGAGGCGTTCCACGTCGAGGCGCTCTGGGCGGCGAAAGAGATCGCCAAACGGACGAACAACAAGTACCAGATCGATGTTTTTCCAGCGTCCGCGCTGGGCAACGAACAGCAGATCTCCCAGGCACTGCCTCTCGGTACCATCGACATGGCGTATCTCGGCGCCTCCTTCGTGGGGGCCATCTACAAGCCCATTTCCATTGTAAACGCTCCCTATATCTGGCGGGACATTGCGCACCACACGGCCTTCAGCAAAAGTCCGCTCTTGGGCGAGCTGATGGACGGATACTTCAAGCAGACCAAGAACAAGATCGTGGCCGTCACCTACTACGGCGCCCGTCACACCACGGCCAACAAGGCCCTCAGGACGCCGGCGGACATGAAAGGGATGAAGCTGCGCGTCCCGCAGGCCCCCATGTATATGATGTTCGCCAAGGCGGTCGGCGCCAACCCCACGCCCATCGCCTTCGCCGAGGTGTATCTGGCCCTGCAGAACGGAACCGTGGATGGGCAGGAGAACCCGCTGCCGACCATCCAGGCCAAGAAGTTCTACGAGGTGCAGTCGCACATCAACCTGACCGGCCACATCCTGGACAACCTGACCACGACGATCTCCTCCGGCCTCTGGAACAAGCTGACCCCGGCGGAACGCGAGATCTTCGATGCCGTCTACAAGCAGGCCGCTGCAAGGGCCGGCGCCAGCATCCGCGAATCCGAGGCCAAACTGGTCGACTGGTTCAAACAGCAGGGCAAGACGGTGGTCACCCCCGACCTCAAGGCCTTCCGCGAGGCGGCGCTCAAGATCCACAACGACGCCTCCCTCGGGGCCGTCTGGACCAGGGATCTGTACGACCGCATCCAGGCCCTGAAGTAGCATCGCTCCGGACGCAGTCACGCGGCTCGCGCGCCATCCCGAAGTTCGACGCGCGCGCCGCACACGTTTCCGCACCAAGACCAATCAGACGGTCGGCCCGAGCCGTCCGGGGACAAATCTCCATGAAGGATGACGACTATATCGGCCCGAATCTCGGCGAGGCCGCCATCGGCGTCATGGATGACGAGGCCGAGCCGGACCTTTCGGACTACCGGATCGAGGACTGGGTGACTCTGGCCTTCTTCTGGGCCATGGCCATCATCGTCTTCCTCCAGTTCTTCACCCGCTACGTTCTAAACGACTCGCTGGCCTGGACCGAGGAGATCGCCCGATACCTCCTGATGTGCGTAGGGTTCCTCGGCGGCTCCCTGGCGGTTCGGCGCTACAGCCACATCCACGTGGAGTTCCTGTACCTGTACATGCCGGGCTGGATGGCCCGCGCCCTGTCGCCCCTCGTGGATATGATCCGTATTGTCTTTTTCGCCTATGCAACCTGGCTCTGCTGGCTGATCACCAAAATCATGCGGACCCAGCCCATGGTGGTCATCGACTGGCCCATGAGCATCGTCTACGGAATCTGCACGCTGGGCCTGGCCTTCATGACCCTCCGGTCGATCCAAGTGGCATTGAAGAACCGGCGGACGGGGTCTAGCCCGCTCCTCAAGGTGCGGGAGGAGGGGCGGCACCAATGATCACGTTCGCGCTCATCGGCGGCTTCCTGCTCCTGCTGGTCATCGGGGTGCCGGTGGCCATCTCGCTTGCGGGCTCATCGCTCATCTACGTCATGCTGGAAGGGGTGCAGCCCCATCTGGTCGTCCTGCACCGGATGATCGGCGGCATCGATTCGTTTCCCCTGCTGGCCATCCCTTTTTTCATCATGGCCGGGAGTCTGATGAACTCCGGCGGCATCACGAATCGCATCTACGACTTTGCCCTGGCGCTGGTGGGCTGGCTCAAGGGCGGGCTCGGCCATGTGAACGTGGTGGGATCGGTCATCTTCGCCGGAATGTCGGGGACGGCGGTGGCGGATGCGGGCGGACTCGGCAACATCGAGATCAAGGCCATGCGCGACCACGGCTACAGCGTGGACTTCGCCGTGGGGCTCACAGGGGCTTCCTCGACCATCGGCCCCATCATTCCCCCCTCGCTTCCCTTCGTGATCTACGGCGTCATGGCCAACACCTCCATCGGGAAACTCTTCGCGGCGGGCGTCATTCCGGGGCTGGTCATGGCGCTGACCATGATGATCATGGTCACCTACTACGCCCATACCCGCGGCTGGCACCGGGACGCCCGATTCTCCATCATTGCCCTCTGGCGGACGTTCCAGCGGGCCTTTCTGCCGCTCCTGACGCCCATCATCCTGGTGGGAGGGATGACCACCGGCGTTTTCACCCCCACCGAGGCGGCCATCGCCGCCACCGTCTACGCCATCTTCCTGGGGATGGCGGTGTACCGGACGCTGTCGCTCAAGAAACTCATCAAAGTGAGCCTGGAGACGGCGGAGACCACGGCCCTCATCCTGCTGATCGTGGCCGGGGCCTCCATCTTCGGATACCTGATCACGCTGACGAAGGTCACGGACCATGTGTCCGCGCTTGTCCTCTCCGTCACCACAACGCCCTGGATGGTCCTGCTGATGGTGAACATCTTCCTGCTCATCGTCGGCTGCTTCATGGAGACGATCGCCGCCATCACAATCCTGGTGCCGGTGCTCCTGCCGTTGATGGACAAGATCGGCGTGGATCCGGTCCACTTCGGCCTGGTCATGGTGCTGAACCTGATGATCGGCCTGCTCACGCCGCCGGTGGGGATGGTCCTCTATATCCTGGCCCGGGTGTCGGGAATCTCCTTTGAGCGGACGACCAAGGCATGTCTGCCCTTCATGATCCCGCTGCTGATCAGCATGGCCCTGGTCACCTACTGGCCGGCCATGGTCATGTACCTGCCGAACCTGTTCTACAAGTAGCGCGTAAACCTCCGCTTCACACGAAACGGGAAATTAAAAAAAAATGAAACAACGCGTACTGAAAGTGCATCCGGCCGACAACGTCATCGTCGCATTGCAGAACCTCCGAAAGGGCGAAACCATCCATTGCCGGGGGAAAGATCATGTGTTGGCAGCCGACATCAGCGCCAAACACAAATTTTTTGAACGGAATATGCAGCCCGGCGAAAAGGTGATCATGTACGGCGTGCTTGTAGGAATGGTACAGCAATTTATACCCGCCGGCGGGCTGATGACCATCGACAACGTCAAGCATGCCGCCGACCCGTTTGGTTACCGGCCCGGCCGCTACCGCTGGATTCCCCCGGATGTGAGCAAATTTGCCGGTCGCACCTTCAGTGGGTACCACCGCAGCGATGGCCGTGTGGGTACCGCCAATTACTGGCTGTTCATTCCCACCGTCTTCTGCGAGAACCGGAACCTGGATGTGATTCGCGAGGCGCTGCACAGTGAACTGGGCTATGCCGTTACCGGCCGGTACAGGCAAAAAGTGAAGCGGTTGGTCGAATTGTATGCCAGGGGCGTGGAGATCGGCCGGGCGGATTTGAGCGTAAAAAGGGCGATGGGGCAAAAGGACCGCCTGTTTCATAATGTGGACGGCATCAAGTTTCTGAACCACCCGGGCGGTTGCGGCGGAACCCGCCAGGATGCCGCCCTGCTCGGCAAACTGCTGGCGGCCTATGCCGACCACCCGAATGTGGGCGGTGTGACCGTGCTGAGCCTGGGTTGCGAGAATCTGCAGGTGCCGGATTTTCTGAACGCCCTGAAGACGCGGAATCCCCATTTCGACAAACCCCTCCATATTTTTGAACATCAGAAAAGCCAAAGCGAAGATCAACTGATTACGGAAGCCATTCAACAGACATTTGCCGGGTTGATTGAGCTCAATAAAATGAAACGCCGGCCGGCGCCGCTTTCCCAATTATGCCTGGGTGTAAAATGCGGCGGCAGCGACGGCTTCAGCGGCATCAGCGCCAACCCGGCCGTGGGCTATTGCAGCGACCTGCTGGTTTCCCTGAAGGGGAAAGTGCTGCTCGCCGAGTTCCCGGAACTCTGCGGTGCCGAACAAGACCTGATCGACCGCACCCGCGAGGAGGCCGCCGCGAAAAAATTCATCCGCCTGATGACGGCCTATAATGAGGCCGCTCATCAGGTAGGGTCGGGCTTTCACATGAACCCGTCGCCCGGCAACATCAAAGACGGCCTGATTACCGATGCCATCAAAAGCACCGGCGCCGCCAGAAAAGGCGGGACGTCTCCCGTGGAAGACGTGCTCGATTACACCGAACCGGCGATAAAACCGGGACTGAATCTGGTGTGCACCCCCGGAAACGATGTGGAAGCGACCACGGGGCAGGCGGCCAGCGGCGCCACTCTTATTTTATTTACCACCGGCCTGGGGACACCCACCGGCAACCCCGTTTGCCCGGTGATCAAGGTGGCGACCAACAGTTCGCTCGCCGGCCGCATGACCGACATCATCGACATTGACACCGGTCCCATTATTGAGGGCGATAAAACCATTGAAGAAATGGGCGAACAGATCCTGGAATACTGCATTCAGGCGGCCGGCGGCGAGGTTACCCCCAAAGCCGTTCTGCTCAACCAGGACGACTTCATTCCCTGGAAACAGGGGGTCAGTTTGTAGTCTTGAACGCAGGGATGTGCCCATGGTCAACGATCCCTGCCTTTTGCCCCGGCATCAGATGGCTGAAAATAGGAGAAATGGATGAAAGCGATCGTTCTTCGTGCACCAAAGGATATTTCCATCATGGAAGTATCTGACGGGTCGCGAAAGGAAAATGAAGTGATGATCAAGGTCCGCGGCATGGGGATCTGCGGATCGGATATTGCCGCGTTCAAGGGAATCAACCCCCTGGTGAGTTACCCGCGGATCATCGGCCATGAAATTGCGGGGGAGGTTCTTGAAGCGCCCGAGGGCGAAACGGAACTGATGCCCGGCGACCGGGTGGTCATCGAGCCCTATGTGTATTGCGGCAAATGTTATCCCTGCCTGACCCAGAGAATGAACTGTTGCGAAAATCTGACCGTACGGGGTGTGCATGTCGATGGAGGGATGTCGGAATTTTGCTATCATCCGCGCCATCTGGTTCACAAGGCGCCTGCCGATGTCTCGTGGACGCATCTTGCCATGGTTGAACCTCTGACCATCGCGATTCATGCCGTTCAACGCGCCCATGTTGCCGAGGGAGAGCATCTCGTGGTGACCGGATCGGGTCCGATCGGAATTCTGGCCGCGCAGTATGCTTTGGCGATCGGAGCCGTTCCGATTGTGGTTGACCCGCTCGATGAGCGTCTGGCGTTAGCACGTTCGCTGGGCATTCCTTATGGGATCAATCCGGTAAAGGAAAGCGCCGTTGAACGCATCAGAGAAATGACCGGCGGAAGAATGGCGGAAGCGGTGGTTGAGGCTTCGGGAAGCGATGCTGCGATTCGCAGCAGTATCGACTATGCGGCATACTCGGGAAGGATCTCGCTGGTCGGATGGCCAAAGGGTGAAGTTTCTCTGGTGACGGCCATGATTACCAAAAAAGAGCTCGATGTGATGGGATCGCGAAACAGTTTCCGGGATTTTCAGGAAAGCATCGATCTGATCGCCGGAAACAGGATCGATGTGGCTTCTCTCGTTACGCGCACGGTATCGTTCGGAGAGATTCCCGCTGCTGTAAAAGAGATTGCGGCGTATCCTGAAAGATTCATGAAATCAGTGGCTTTGATGTAGAGACCCCCTCCACGCCGGAACGGTTTAGCAAGGAATAACTTGGCTTTGGGTCCGCAATCGGTTCCATGGTTTGCGGGTGCCCCGCACCACCGGATAGCCGGGCCGCCCGGTTTTCATCCAGTCGACGATGTTCATGGCGGCCCGGCGGAAAATATCCCGCTCCAGCGATATATCGAGAACGTCATGGTCGGTAAACAAAACCTTCATGGGCGATCCTTTCGAACCATGGTCGGTTGATTCAGCTTTTCCAAAATGGGTTGCATGATCTTTTCGATTCTGGCCTTCACCGTTTCAAATTTAAACTGCTCGGCATCAGACAGCGGCTGCTTGGGCGGGCCCATCTCAAAACCCCTCGTCTCCAGGGCTACTTTGAACCCCAACGGAAACGGCATGGCAAACATGGCGCGCACCGCGAGCAGTATGGAAAACTGCAGCTCCCTCGCCCGGTCATAATGGCCTTCCTGCCAGGCGTTGTAAATCCCCACCATGATCTCCGGCAGAATGCCGGAAGTGGCCGTCATGCACCCTTTGCCGCCGGCCATCAGACACGCCAGAAATGTCTCTTCCCTTCCCGTCAAAAAATTCGTCTCTTCCCTGGCAAGTCTGACCTTATCCATAAAGTGCATAAGATCAACCATGCTTCCGCTGCTGTCCTTCATCCCCACGACGTTCTTGCGGCGGGAAAGACGCTTCACGACATCGTAACTGATCGGCTGCGTAAAGAGCGGAATGTTGTAGAGGATCACCGGGATGTCCACGGCATCGATGATCGCCTCGAAATACTTTTCGATCATCTCCTGTGAAAGCGGGAAGAAATAGGGCGGAGCGATCACGATCCCATCGCAACCCAGTTTTTTCGCCTTTTCGGCCAGATAAATGGATTCGGCCGGTTGGCTGCTCCCCACGCCCGGTGTTACCCGGACCCGACCCCGGTTTTGATCGACGACAACCTCCATCATTCGAATCTTTTCTTCCCGTGTCAGATGAATGGATTCCCCGCACGAGCTGACAGGAAATAATCCGTGTACACCCGCTTCGATCTGGAAATCAACCATCCGCCTCAATTCCGTTTCATTCACGGTCCCATCGGCGGAAAAAGGGGTTAGCATTGCCACATGGACGCCCTCAGGCTTGAACATCATTGACCTCCATTATCTTGATAAATGCCCAGTTCTTTCAACGTTTTCTCCGTCGGTATTCCGTCCGCATCCCAGCCCCGCACGAAGTAATAGTCTTTCATCAACTGGCCCAGATCCGCAACCCGATCCCGGGAACGTCCCTCCTTCAGGCGCTCCCTGAAAAATCTCTTCGGCAGGGTATCCTGCTCCCGGGTTAAACCTTCCCGCAAATTGAATAGCCGCACAAGATTGTTGACCCTCTCGCCGATTTTTAGAATAGCCTTGGCATCGGCAAAGGCCTCCATTCCGGTCGCCGCGTGCAGCAGCGGCACGATCTGTTTCAAGTTCATCGCGAATGTCGCAAACAGGCAGATGCCGAGGGAATTGATCATGCAGAAGAGATCCTGCTGATTTTTGACAAATTCGGCCTTGAACTCATCGGAAAATGGATCCATCCTCTGCTCCGCCGACAGAAGCTCTTCTCCGACGGGCCAGGAGCGAAGATGACACCCTCCCCGATCGCTCGTTGCATACGCCAGGGCCATCCCGGTCGATCCACGGGGATCATACGCCGGCAGCTCGAGCCCCTTGACGTGCATCGCAAATTCCGCCGCGCCCTTCACCCTCTCGGCAATCCGCTTCACCCCTTCCCCCCAGAGAGCCCCGGGGCCCTCCCGCTTGCCGATCAGGTGTATCGCCCGGATGATTCCCTCCGCGTTTCCGAAACGAAGCGGAAATCCGATGTCGGCTTCCGTCAAAACCCCCTTTTCGACACATTCCATCAGAAACCCGATCACATTTCCGGTGGAAACAGCGTCTATGCCGTAAAGATCACACAGATACTCCGCCTCGACGATGGAGCCGATATCGGCATTGTCGCACTGGGCGCCGAAAGCCCAGACATTCTCATAATCGAGCCCTTCGGTAAAGCTTCCCTTGTAGTTTCCCTCCTTGACCTCGGCAATCTTGCTGCAGTAAATCGGACATCCGAAACAGGCCCGGTCCCGGACATAAAGCGCCCGAAGCGTTTCCTCATTGATCTGCCGGGTTCCGTCAAATTTGCCCTTCTGAAAATTCCTCACCGGATGAATTCCGGCGTCATCCATACAGGAGAGAATCACATTGGTTCCGTATTTCTGCCGGCCGCCGCCGGTGTCCGGATGGATGGCCAGTTCATTGTAGGCCTCCCGGCACATGATCATGAACCTTTCGGGATCATGAATCGCGATCCCTCCCGTACCCCGGACCGCCAGAGCCTTCAGATTCTTCGATCCCATCACGGCGCCGGCGCCCCCCCTGCCGAGCGCCCGGTATTCGGAGATGATCCCGGCAATCAGCGCCCCTCTCTCTCCCGCGGGGCCGATGCAGGCAACCCGGAATTCTTTCCCGTAATCGTCTTTGATCCGGCGATGCGTGGCGATGGTGTCCAGTCCCCAGAGTTCGGGAACCGGTTTCAGATGGACCCGGTCGTCGTCGATCACGAGCATCACCGGGCCTGCGGCACGCCCCCGGACAATGATCATGTCGAAGCCCGCATACTTGAGTTCCGGCCCGAAAAAACCGCCGCAGTTGGCGTCGAGCCACAGGCCGGTTGCCGGGCTCTTCGTGCAGACCTCAAAACGTCCGCTCGCGGGCGTCAAGGTCCCCGTCAGCGGACCGGCGGCAAAAACCAGGATGTTTTCCGGGGAGAGAGGCGGACATCGAGCGGGCAGTTGCTCGAAAAGGATCTTCGCCCCAAAACCCTTCCCGCCCATGTATTTGCCCGCCAATTCCGGATCAAGGGAAAATTCCCGGATGGTCTCTTTTCCGAGGTCCACATCGAGCACTTTCCCCGCATAACCTCCCAGCTTGTTGCTCATCGCTTCATCCTCTCTATCGCCCGGGTGGGACACCATTGAACACATTGAAATTCACCCTCGCACGTATCGCAGATCAGCGGCAGGCGGGTGTGGGAATCCAGATGGATTCCGTTTACGGGACAGGCTTCCGCACATTGTCCGCAGCCGTCGCACCGGTCCTTGTCGAGCCGGATCCACCGGTCCCAGGCGAGCGCGGCGGTCGGGCAGGCGGCGACGCATTCATGGTCTTTACAGGCCAGGCAAACGCTGATCACCGGCGCCTCCGGCCAGTCGACCTCGACACGGATGCGGGATCGCTTCGTGGTGTTTTCTCCGAAATGCCGCCAGCAGCAAATCTCCATGCAGATCTGGCATTCCGTACATCGGGAATGTCTGATTTTGATCATCATTTTCACCATTTCTTGCGTTGAGTGAACGGGCTTTTCTCCATGTTGCAGGTTGAATTCAGGATAACGTCTATACCACGAAGCCGGACATCCGTGGCATAAACAGAATCATCTCGGGAAGATGCGTGATTGAAACACGGTTATCTCCGCCACCAAGAAAGGAAATATTTCTTGGTTGACATTCTATGAAGAATGGTTTTGTGTGTCAATTGAATCTTGAACCTTTAAGAAACTTGAATATCTCAACCCTTTTCTGCTAAGAAAAATCATGAACGGGAGTATGGAGGAAGGGTGATTGAATCTTTAGATTTACAGCGGTTCTCCGCCATTGTGTTGCCGAGATTCGTAAAAGTGAAACAACACTTCGTAAAAGAGCGGATTCACAACATTGCGAAAGAAGTTAGGGCGCAGTCGGCGCCTCACGTAACCCATCTCAAAGGTCAAAAAATTGCAGTCGGGATCGGAAGCCGGGGAATTGCCAATATCAAGGAAATCGCCCAGACTCTTGTCGATGAATTGAGAGCGGCGGGAGCCGAACCATCGATCATCCCCGCCATGGGCAGCCATGGAGGGGCAACGGCCTCCGGACAAGCCGAAGTGTTGGCATCGTATGGGATTACACCGGCAAGCATGGGCGTGCCGATCGACGCCTCCATGGAGGTGGCGAGCATCGGGGATCTTGAGCCGGGGCTTCCCGTTTACGTAGCCAAGAGTGCACTGCAGGCGGATGGCATTGTCGTGATTGCCCGTGTGAAGGCTCATACCGCCTTCAGAGGCCCGATCGAAAGCGGCGTGGCGAAGATGTTGACGATTGGAATGGGCAAACAAATCGGGGCTGATTTCATCCATAATCAGGGCTTTGGCCGTTTTGCAGAACTGATTCCCAGGATGGCGCAGGTGGTGGTTGAAAAGACCAAAATGCTGTTTGCGCTGGGGATAGTTGAAAACGCCTATGAACAATCCTACAGGATCGAGGCGTTTACCCGCAAAGATATCCTGGCGATGGAAAAGGAGAAGGTGTTGCTCGCAGAGAGCAAAAGGATTATGGGGCGGATCCTGTTTCCCGAGTTTGATGCGTTGGTAATCGAAGAAATTGGAAAGAACATTAGTGGGGATGGTCAAGATCCCAATGTCACGGGCTTATATATAACCATGTATTGCGATGGGGGGCCGAAATTTCAAAAAAGCGTGATATTTGACTTGTCTGACGAAACCCATGGGAACGCCAATGGGATGGGGAGCGCCGACGTGATCACACGAAACTTATTTGACAAGATCAATTTTATCAGCACCTATACCAATGCCTTCACCAGTACGGAGTTTTTGCCGGTAAAGATTCCCATGGTCGCGGGCACCAAGGAGGATGCGCTGCGGATTGCCCTCAAGACCTGTAATGGGGTAGCCCCTGGGAAACAACGGGTCGTGTGGATTAAAAACACCTTTGCGCTGGAAGAAATCGTGATCAGTGAGGCCCTGCTGGAAGAGGCGCAGGCGCATGCTCAAATTAAAATATTGACCCAACCCGGCGATATCACCTTTCAGCAGGGAGAACCCATATTCCCGTGGTAAAAGGGATGGTGAAGAAAACCGACGAATCTCAGGGCTGAAGGGAAGGGCCGCCCTGCCGCGCCGCTCGGTGGAAGGAGCGGATTTCGGGGGTTCCGCTTACTCTATACCCCCCGGTAGAGAGAGTTTTTCAGGATGTAACGGCGGACTTCGTCCGTGACTAGGTAATGGATGTCCTTCCTCTCTTTCGCCCGCTTCCGGATGTTGCTGGAAGCGATGTCGAGGAAGGTGACCTCGCGGAAATAGATCATGTAATCCGTCGGACCACGGAAGCCCCGGGCGTCCTCGTCATACCTGAATCGGGCGGCGAATTCGGCGCCGAGGATCTCATCAAGTCTCCGCCGGCCGCAGCCCGGCCGGGTCATGACGGCGAAGTGGCACATCAGGAGGAGCCTCTCCCACTCCTTCCAGGTTTGGATCGCGTGGAAAGCGTCCTGACCGAGGATGAAGTAGAGTTCGACCTTTTCCAGACGGTACTTGTCCAGGATGTATTCGACCGTCTCCACCGAATAGGAAGTCTTCTCCCGCTGGTTTTCCACGTCCGAGAAGGAGAAGTCCGGATTTCCCTCGATGGCGATGCGGATCATCTGCTCGCGGTGGTAGAAGGGGGTGATCGCGGCGTTGAGTTTATGCGGCGGCCGCGCCGCAGGAACGAAGATGATCCGGTTCAGATCGAAGATCTCCAGCATCTCTGATGCGCACCGGAGATGTCCGATGTGGATCGGATCAAACGTGCCTCCGAACAATCCCCATTTCATGTCCTCACGCCCTCATAAAGTTTAAGGTCTCAAGGCCGTCATGTCCTCACCTGCCCGTTTCCATATACGATGAATTTGGTTGTGGTCAGCTCTTCCAGCCCCATCGGTCCAAAGGCGTGGAGTTTGGTGGTGCTGATGCCGATTTCCGCCCCCAGACCCAACTCGAAGCCGTCATTGAAGCGCGTCGAAGCGTTGACGAGAACCGTGGAGGAGTTTACCTCCTGAAGGAACCGCTGCGCCCGGCCGTAGTTTTCCGTTACGATCGCTTCGGTATGGAGGGAGCCGTACTTCTCGATGTGCGCGATCGCCTCGTCGAGGTCGCGGACCACGCGGACGGCGAGGATCAGGTCGAGGTATTCCCGATACCAGTCCTCTTCAACCGCCGCTTCCGCCCCCGGCAGGATCGCCCTGGTTTTTTCGCAACCGCGGATCGCGACGCCCGCCTCCCGGAGCTTTCCGGCCGCGAGCGGCAGGAAAGCCCCGGCGACGGCCTCATGGACGAGGAGCGTCTCCAGCGCATTGCAGACTCCCGGACGTTGCGCTTTGGCGTTCATGCAGATCCGGACGGCCATGTCAAGGTCGGCGCTCTCATCGACAAAGACATGGCAGACCCCCTTATAGTGCTTGATCACCGGGATCTTGGAGTCCCGGACCACGGCGCGGATCAGCTCCTCCCCGCCGCGCGGGATGATCAGGTCGATGAACTCCTCCAACTGGAGCAGTTCGTACACCGCCTCCCGGTTGGTGAAGGGAACCACCTGGATCGCCGTCTCCGGGAGGGCAAGATTTCGGAGGACCTCCTGGAGGATCCCGGCGATGGCGAGGTTGGAGTGGATCGCCTCCGAGCCGCCGCGAAGGATGACGGCGTTTCCCGATTTCAGGCAAAGGGCGGCCGCGTCCGTAGTGACGTTCGGGCGGGATTCATAGATGATGCCGATCACCCCGAGCGGGATGCGCATCCGGCCGACGAGGAGGTCGTTCGGCCGCCGCCGCATGGAATGGATCTGGCCCACCGGATCGGGCAGGGCGGCCACCTCGGTGAGTCCTTTGGCGATCCCCGCGATGATCGCCTCTGTAAGCGTCAATCGGTCGACCATCGCCTGGGAGAGGCCGAGATCCTGCGCATCAGCGAGATCTCTTTCGTTTTCCCGGATCAGGAGATCCCCGCGCCGGACCAGAGCGTCCGCCATCGCGGTGAGCGCCCGGTTCTTGACATCGGTTGAGGTCCGGGCAAGGACGGCGGAGGCCCGCCGGGCATGCCGGCCCATTTCCGTCATCTGTGATGCGATATCCGCCATGGTTGATGCCCTCGTTAAAAATCAGAATCTCGGGTTTTGTCATGCCGAGCTTGTCGAAGCATGAACGAATATCGATGAGTTGTCTTCACCCTTCGACCCTTCGATCAACTCAGGACAGGCTAAGCTCAGGGTGACATCTCAGATTTTTACGAAGCCGCCATGATGCTCATTTCCTGAAGCGAGCCGTGGGACACACACGCCGTAATTGACCCCGGCGTGAGATCCACATTAGGCGTTGACAATTCCGGCGCTATTCGTATAAAACCGCCCGTCTAAAGCAGGCGGCGCTAATTTACAAGACGCCTCCCGCCGTGTCAAGGTCATTTGCCAGAAGAACATTTGAGCGTTTGCGCGGTGAGCAATCCCGGGGCAGTAGTCCCGGGCCAGGGGGGATTCGCGGCGGTCGATCGCGCCCGGAGGGAGAATGAGCAGGGAAAATATCCGTGTCAGGGCGGGGAAACGGGCCTATGACCTCATCCGTGCAGGCGGTTTCAGCCTGGACCGAATTGCGACCTATTTCGGTCCGGCGGGCGGTCCCCGCTGGCTGGTTGCAAGCGGTTTCGATCTGACGCTGATCCGGGAAGGCGCCCTCGGCAAACGGCAACCGGTATGGCTTGTAGGCGCCTCTGCCGGGGCATGGCGTTTCGCGGCGTGGCTGCAGCCGGAGGCGGAGAAGAGCTACCGCGCGTTGATGGAGGCATACATTGTCGCAACCTACGGACGGAAGGACACCCCGGCAACCATCCTCCAGTCCCTGAGGGCGATCGTCAACCGCTATATCGATGACGACGCCCTTTCCTTCGCCCTGGCCTGCAAAACGTACCGCTTGGCGATTCTGACCTGCCGGGCGAAGCATCTGACGGCCTCCGAAGGACCCTGGGTGCAGAAGACGGGCTTCTTTTTCGGCCTCCTGGCCAACCTCTTTCACCCGGCGCTGATCTACCGATTTGCCGAACGAATCGTTTTCTATTATGGGGCGCAGCCGCCCGATTTCTGCCTGCGGAAAGGGTTCCGCGGCCGCTTCTTCCCGCTCAGCGAGGTGAATTTCAAGGCCGCCGTGGTCGCTTCCGGCGCGATTCCCCTCGCTGTCGCGGGCGTGCGGGATATCTTCGACGCCCCGGACGGCGTCTATCGGGACGGAGGGTTGATCGACTACCACATCAACCAGGATTACCGGACCAAAAGCGGCGGGCTGACCCTTTTTTTCCATCATCAGGAGCGGATCATCCCCGGCTGGATGGACAAAAGACTCAAAAGGCGCCGCCCGCCGGACGCGTTTCTCGACTCCGTCGTCATGGTCTATCCTTCGGAGGGTTTTGTGGAGAGCCTTCCGGACGGCCGGATCCCGGACCGCGGCGATTTCGAGACCTTCATCGATGATCCGGCGACAAGGATCGCGAACTGGCGGCGCACCGTGGAATTGTCAGTCCCGCTCGGCGAGGAGTTTTTGGAGCTGATCGCGAGCGGCCGGCTGCAGGATGTCGTGGAAAGACTGTAGGAACGTATCTTTAGTCTTTCCGGATCCTGAATCCAAGCGGAAAACGCCGGATTCCCGCCTTCGCGGGAATGGCGGCCTGTATCCTGTTCGGAAACATGGACCGGAGCCGGATCGGTCCTTTGCCGGAAGAGATATTTACATGCAGAATTCGGGAATCGCCCGCCGGATCGATTTTTTCAAAAAGAGTCTGAAGCGCTGCGTCCTCTGCCCGCGGATGTGCCGGGCGGACCGGATCGCCGGCGAACAGGGTTTCTGCCGGCTTGCTGCGGGAATGGTCATGAACTCGGCGCTTCCGCACCACGGCGAGGAGCCGCCGCTCTCGGGAAGCGGCGGGGCGGGGACGATCTTCTTCTCCTCCTGCAACTTGAAGTGTGTCTACTGTCAGAATTATCAGATCAGCCACTTCCCGGCGGGAAGGCCGGTGAGTGTGAAAGAGCTTGCCGGAATCATGCTGGATCTCGAGGCCCGGGGATGCCATAACATCGAGCCGGTTACGCCGACCCCCCACCTGGCGGGAATGATGGAGGCGATGGGGATCGCCCGGGAACGGGGCCTGCGCATCCCATTCGTCTTCAACTGCGGCGGATATGAACGGGATAAGATCGTCCGGCTTCTGGACGGGATGGTCGAGATCTACCTTCCCGACTTCAAATACGGTCTGGATGATGCGGGGGAGAGCTTTTCCGGGGTGCCGGATTACCCGCGCCACGCCCTTGCCTCCCTCCGGGAGATGGTCCGCCAGGTCGGCGATGCGCTCGACATCGAAGAAGGGATCGCCCGGCGGGGGATTCTCGTTCGCCACCTTGTCCTGCCCGGGCGGGAGGACAACAGCTTTGCCGCGCTGAAGATGATCCGGGGGGTCTCGCCCTTCATTCCGGTGAGTCTGATGTCCCAGTATACCCCGATTCCGGATGTGCGACGCCACCCCCTCCTCGGGCGGCGGGTCACGCGGGAGGAATACGAACGGGTGGTCAACGCCGCGCTCGACCTCGGCTTCGGGGAGCTCTACACCCAGGAGGTCGACGAGAGGGCGCTCAACCCCGACTTCGCGCGGGAAAAGCCCTTCGCCTGGGAGACCACCGGAGGTGGGGACAAGGTTTGACTAATGCGATGGTAATGCCGCCGATCATTTCACGCTATAACTTTACCGCCTTGGGCCGCTCGGCTGATGGCCTTGTCCAGGGCGTTCTTCCGAGAGTTCAAAGCCTCCGTAACCATCTTCCGATCTCTTGTAAAGAGGAAAGGAATACTCTGTCATCCTGCCAAGCATCTACCCCCAGTAGACCAGCCCCGTTTCCTGCTTGGTCGCCAGATTCGGGTGAAACGGGATAACCCGGATGCCGTAGGCGTAAGCGCCGTTCTGCCGGACGGTGTAGGAGACGGAGAAGGTGAAGACGCCGTCTGCGTTCTTTCCTGCCGGCTGGAGGGGGACATACTCCGGCGGCTCAGCGAAACCGAAGCCTTCCTTCTTTCCGATGACCAGCTCCACGAGGACCTCTGCCGGTTCCAACTTTCCCGGATCGATCCGGACGCTGACGTCGAACGGTCGCTCCACAAGGATCGTATCGCCACGGATCCCCTCGATGCTGACGTCGAGGAGGCGCAGGGAGGAGAAACGCAGGGGAATCTTCCGCTTCCAGTCGGCCAACTCCCGGGTCATTCGATAGGATTCCTCGTAGAGTTGGTGCTCCCGCCGCGACGTGGGGAGGTAGAGGTCTCGAAAATACTCAATGAGCATTCGGTCCGTGTTGAAACGGGGGACGAGCGTTTGCATAGACCGCTTGATCATCGCGATCCACTTCTCGGGGATGCCGGACATTTCCCGGTCGTAGAACATCGGGATTACGCTGTTTTCCAGCAGGGTGAACAGGGACTGGGCATCCTCCTCGTCGGCATTGGCCGTCTCTTCACGAAGTCCCTTCACGACGGGTCCGATGGTCCAACCGTTCGTTCCATCGTACCCTTCGACCCACCAGCCGTCGGAGATGCTGAGATTGAGGACGCCGTTGGCGACCACTTTCTCGCCGCTGGTGCCGCTCGCCTCCAGCGGCCGCCGCGGGTTGTTCAGCCAGACGTCCACTCCCTGGACGAGGTGGCGGGCGATCCGGATGTCGTACCCCTCGACGAAGAAGATCTTGCCCCGGAACCGGTCATCCTTGCAGACGCCGATCACCTTTTTGATCAGATCCTTTCCCATTTCGTCGTTCGGGTGGGCCTTGCCGGCAAAGACGATGTGGACGGGCCGGGTGGGGTGGTTCAGGATCCGGTCCAGGCGATCGAGGTTGGAGAGGATCATGTCGGCCCGCTTGTAGGGGGCGAAACGGCGGGCGAATCCGATGATGAGCGCCGCCGGGTTGATCCTCGAAAAGAGCTCCTCCTGCCAGGTTTTCGAGTAGTTGTACTTCAGCCAGTTCCGCGAGAGGTCGTCCCGCAGGAAGTCGATCAGTTTTTGTTTCAATTCGTACCGGGTCCGCCAAAGGGCGGTATCGGGGATGTCCTGGATGCGCGCCCACCGTTCGGGATCGGTGATGTGCCGGTCCCAGTCCATGCCGAGATAGGTATCCAGCAGCGCCTTCATCCGGGGGGAGATGTAGGAGAGCACATGGGCGCCGTTGGTGATGTGGCCGATCGGGATGTCCGATTCGTCGAAACCTTTCCAGACGTCCCGCCACATCCGCCGGGAGACCTGCCCGTGAAGGCGGCTCACGGCGTTGCTCTTGTGGGCCATTTTGAGGGCAAGGATGGTCATGAAGAAGGGTTTCCCCTCGCCGCTCTCTTTTCTTCCCAGTTCCCAGAATTGGGACCAGGAGATCCCCGTCCATTTCACGAAGTTCGCGAAGTAATGTTCGATCAACTCCTTACTGAACCGTTCATTTCCCGCCTCCACCGGCGTATGGGTTGTAAAGACGGTGCTCCCGCGGACCACCTCGTTTGCCTCATCGAAAGAGAGCCCCTCCTCCGTCATCAGCGATCCGATCCGCTCGAACAGCAGAAAGGCCGAGTGCCCCTCGTTGATGTGGTAGATGCGGGGGGGGATTCCCAGCTTCTTGAGAAGTCGGACGCCCCCCATTCCGAGAAGGATCTCCTGTTCAATCCGCGTTCGCGGTTCAGCGCAGTAGAGACGTTCCGTGATCTTCCGGTCCTGAAGGGTATTCTGCGGAATGTCGGTGTCCAACAGGTAGAGGGAGACGCGCCCCACATGGACCTCCCAGATGTTGGCGAAGAGCGTCCTTCCCGGCAGTTCCAGGGAGATCTGCACGGCGTTCCCCCGGTCATCCTGGACGATCTCCAGCGGCATGCTGGAGAAATCATTTTCAGGATATTCCGCCACCTGCTGGCCGTTTCGGTCGATGACCTGCTTGAAAAAACCGTTCTTATAGAGGAGGCCGACGCCGACGAGGGGGATGTTCAGATCGCTCGCCGTTTTCAGGTGGTCGCCCGAGAGGGTGCCGAGACCGCCGGAGTAAATGGGCAGACAGTCGTGAAGGCCGTATTCGGTCGAGAAATAGGCGACCGGCTGCGACCATTTCAGGCCGTTTAGCGGCCCGATCAGCGGCGAGGGGGTCTTGTCGTTCATGTATTCGTCAAACTGACGGAAAATCTGCCGGTAAAGATTCAGGTAACTGGCATTGTCCGAGGCCTCCAGCAGGCGTTCCGAGGACACGGTCTCCAGCATCCGGACGGGATTGTTACCCATTCTCGCCCATAGCTTGGGGTCCAGGGCGGAAAAGAGCTCGCGGGCGAGCGGGTTCCAGGCCCACCAGAGATTGTGGGCGAGTTCGCGAAGACGGGAGATCTTCTGCGGAAGATTGGCGACCGCCGTGAAGGCCCGGAAGTGGGGCGAGACGGAGACCGCCCCGGAGAAGGTGTGTTTCAGTTCGGCCCGGAGGTCCGCTCCGGCAAACTTCTCCGCGCGGATTTGAGAGGCCGACAGAGCGCGGTCGTAGGCATCCTCATAGCTTCGGAAGAAATCCTTCCAGTTTGCCCGACTGGCCACGGCGCGGGCGTTGACGCGCATGCACTGCAGATCATCCTTGCTCAGGACGAGAAAATCCCGGAAGATATCGTGAAGGGTTTCCGCGATGATTTCCGGGGGCTGTCCCCTGCGCCGGAGCATGATGATCCCGTTGCACTCGCCCGCAACCTGCTGCGCCCAGAGACCGAAACCTGCCTGATCCGTCGTCAGCGTCGGTACGGCGTAGGCCGCGCTCTCCAGCGGGGTATAGCCCCAGGGTTCGTAGTAAGAGGGAAAAACCCCGAGGTCGCATCCGGCGACGGCCTCGTAGTAGGGGATATTCAGCAGGCCGTCGTATCCGTTCAGGTAGGCCGGGATGAAGATGACCTGGACCCGGTTTTGGGGAAGGTTCTTGAGGCCCAGGCGCTCGCAGGTCTGGAGGATGGGATCGAACGCCTCGTTCTGCAGCCGGTGGGTGGAGATGGGCGGGTTGGCCGGGTCGGGCTTTGCCTCGTCGCTCTTGAGGGAGGGAATCAGATCCGTGTAGCCGCTCAGAACGAAGAGGTAGGCGAGGATCGTCTGGTCCGGTGTCATCTCTGCGTTCAGCCGTCCGAGGGCTTCGAGAAAGAGATCGACCCCCTTGTTGCGGAATTCGCCGCGTCCCGAGATCAGCATGATCTTGGCGTTGGAGGAAACCTCTCTCCCCAGGAAACGGGCGGCGGAGGCGAGGAGCTTTTCCCGAGAATGCAGCGCCGGTGAGCGGTCGGCGGTGAGATCGGGGATGTTCTCCATGTCGAGGCCGTTCGGGGTGATCAGATCCGGCGTCCGGCCGAGAAAGTTCGTGGCTTCCGTTGCGGTGATTTCGCTCACCGTGGTGAAACAGTCCGCCTCGCGGGCCGACGCCGTTTCCAGCGAGCACTTGGCCGTGATGTTGTGGGCGCTTGCCTCCCGCTGCGGAGAGATGTTTTCCATCGCGCCGTAGATGTCCATTCCGCTGGAAGCCAGGGTTCTCCCGAGCATCGTGGCGTGTGTGGTGAAGACGGTTCCGATCTCGGGGATCCGCTTCTTGAGGCCCAGGAGGCCCGCCCCCGTCATCCATTCGTGGAACTGGGCGACGGCCCGCTGCCCCCGGGGACGCAAGACGATGTTGTAAATGGTCTCGATCACCTCGCTGGCCGCATAGCTGAACATGACCGGCTCCACATAGTCCCACCCCCCGGCGATGGAGTCGACGCCGTAGTCCTCCCAGATCCGGAAAAGGAGCTGGTCCTTGTCGTATTTCTTGCCGAAGCCCACGAGGATCGCCTTGGGTCGGCCGGGGACCTTCCAGCGTCCGAAGCGGCAGGGGATCTCCTTGATGGCCACCCCCTCGCGGATGTGGTTCCAGCATACCTCGTCCGTTTCTTCGAAATCGGGGTTGGTTTTGAGATCCGGGCCGAGGACGAAGTAACGTTCGCCGTAAGCCTTGGTTGCCTCAGGCAGCTTGCTGACGATCACGGTGTAGATCCCGCCGACCTTGTTGCAGATCTCCCAACTCACCTCAAAGAGATAATGTTCTTGTTTCTCTGTCATTATGCCGCTCCTTTTTTCCTCGGATCGATCGGGATAAATCATCCAGAATGTTCATATAGTTGATGTAGGCCTCGTAGGGCGACTCAAACGGGCTGAAATAGCGGTGGACATCCCCGTCGGAAAACCATTTCGTGCACATGTAATAAAGATGATCGGATGTTTGGAGCATCCGCCACGTCCCGAGGTGATCCGGGTCCTTCGTGTGGCGGATCGCCGCCTCCAGACCATAGAGCATGCGTGCGGCGTCCTGCTGCATGGCATTTCCCAGCCAGGCCGTTGTGTCCCGTTCCTCGTCGGCCCAGGATATGAAAGCGGGGGAGTGGATCTCTCCGGCGGCTTCATGGGCTGCGGCCGCTTCCGCGGGGGTCTGGAAACGGAAATCGGGATGACGGAGGATCTCGCCCGGCAGGTTCCGGAAGAAATCGAAGATCCCCGTTTCCCGCCATTGATGTTCGCCAAGAGTTTCATAGTCCATAAAGAGGCCGATTACGGCTTCCTCCCGCCGGATCCGATGGAGCCAGTGGGCATACTTCTGCGCCGTGAGCGGGTATTCGGCCCAGTTCCGGTCGGAGAAGCGGAAGGCCACGTCGTCCGAAAGGCGGTAGTTCCGCAGCAGGAGCTTCAACTTTTTGCATCCTGCGGGACGGTATACCAGGTTGGGGCTTCGCCGGCCAAGGATTTTTTCTGTGCCCTCCGCGAGGATCGTCCGATATCCCATCTTTTCCACTGCTGTCGCGAGGGCATCGCTGTAGATCAGCTCCGTGTGGCGGAAGGTCCGACCCTCCTGCCCGAAGAGGGAAAGGATCCGCTCCCGATGGCGGAGAATCTGCGCCCGGAACTCCCGTGGCGAAAAGAGGAAGGCGAGGGAGTGGCTGTCGGTCTCATTGAGGAACTCGACGCATTTTGTTGCAGCCAGCCGCTGAAAGCTTTCCAGGACATCCGGTCGATGCCGCTCGATCTGGTCGAGGAGCACGCCGGAAATGGAAAGGGCGAACCGGAAAGCCCCTCCGTATTCTCCGATCAGTTGCAGCAGGAGAGCGCCGAAGGGTAGATAACATTTCTCCGCGATGCGATCTAAAATTCGCCGGTTTTCCGCCTCGTCCTCGTAGTCATGGAGATGGCCTACGTCAAAGAAGGAGAATCTCCGCAGACGACGGGGCTGATGAACCTGAAAGTATAGACAGACGTTCGGCATCGATTACGATCTCGCTTCCTGAATCCGCCGGCGGGCGCATTCCCCGCAGCTTGCCGCAGGGGTTGCGAGCCCAAACGAAAGGGTTTGTTGCTGCGAACGATCGAAGATTCTCCACAGCTTGCCGCGGTGATCTTCAATACGCAATGCGGTTTATTCCGTTTCCGACGCGCCGGGAGCCGCCTCGCGGTACACCAGCGCGATTTTCTCCGCGGCGATTTCCCAGCGGATCTTCCGGAGCTCGTCGAGGGCTTTGGTTGTCATCGCGCGAGCCAGGACGGGGTGTTTCAGTACCGCGATGATCTTGGCGGCCATATCCCGGACATCCCAGAAATCGACCTTCAAAGCATGCTTGAGAATCTCGGAAACGCCGGACTGGCGTGAGAGGATCACCGGGACGTCGTACAGCATCGCCTCGAGGGGAGAGATGCCGAATGGTTCGGACACGCTCGGCATGACGTAGAGGTCGCTCAGGGAGAATATCCGTTCGATCTCCTCGCCCTGAAGGAAACCGGTGAAATGGAAGCGGTCTCCGATCCCCAGCTCTGCCACCCGCTCAATCATGCGCCCCATCATATCGCCCGC
Source organism: Syntrophaceae bacterium UBA6112 (assembly GCA_002423465.1). GTDB lineage: Bacteria > Desulfobacterota > Syntrophia > Syntrophales > UBA5619 > UBA5619. The sequence continues at coordinate 103,217 of DIWG01000056.1, forward strand.
ACCGGCCATGACGAAGGTCACGTCGGGTAAGACCTTGAGAACCAGAGACGCCGCCTCGATGAAGTAGTCCGGCCCTTTTTGGAAGGTGATCCTGCCGAGGAAGAGGACCATTTTCCGTTCCCCAGATTCTTCAGTGCGGCAGGCTTGCCTCGCCTCCGCCTGGGAGACGGCGTTGTGGACGACGGAAATTTTTTGCGGGTGGATGGCGTAGCGCTCGACAATCATCCGCTTCGTCCTGTGGCTCACGGCGATGATCCGGTCGGCCTTTTCCAGCCCTTCCCGTTCGATCGCGCAGATCTCTTCGTTGGCCCCCTCGCCGCTGCGATCGTATTCGAGGGAGTGGATGTGGAGGACGAGCGGTTTGCCGCTGATCCGGCGGGCAAGGAGGGCGGCGGGAACGGTCATCCAGTCGTGGGCGTGGATGACGTCAAAAGAAAGGGTGCGGGCGAGGACACCGCTGGCCCGGCTGTAGCGGATCACCTCGGCGATCAAGTCCGGGCCGTAAACACTTGCCGTTTCCGGGAATCTCCTTCGCTTCGAGAGATACAAGGTTTGATAATGCTTCGGATCCAGGTAGGGATGGAGCAGGGAAGGAAGGGGGCGGAACGTTAGGCGCCGGATGAGCGTCTCGGTGCCGTCGTCCCGATCGGCGTCGGACACAGGGATGCCGGCGGTGGAGACAAGATTCAGAAAAGAGGTCGCGCCTGCCTCTTCATCCCACGGCAGGACGAAGGTGATCCGGTGGCCGAGGCCGGCCAGAGCCGCCGTTATACCGTAGCAGGCCGTGCCCAGGCCGCCGCTCATCCATGGCGGAAATTCCCATCCGAACATCAGGATGCGCACGGTTACCGTCTCCTTACCTGATTGTAAACGCCATCCGTTTCAAGACGGAAAAAACACACGGGATCAATGAATTTGAAGACCAAGCGGCACGATGATAACACAATTGCACTTGAAAATAAACCCCTGCGACACCCCTGCAAGATCTATCTGCGAGATCTACCCCCAGGCCCCGTCATAGTCAGGCGAAAAGCTTTGGATATCGAGAACATACATCAAAACGACCTTTTCGTATAATATTCACGTAATTTCATGCGGTTGCTCTCATGAATGACTTGATCTTGTGATCCGACCGTTTTCCCGTCCCGTGGGCGGGGAAAATCGACGGCCGTCTCTTCCTATTTTTCGAGGTGCGAATAGAGGCGGATCAGTTCGGCAACGCTCCATGCTTGGGCAATACAGCCGCCCGGCCGGTGGGGGGCGTCCCCGTCGAAGACCTCGGAGACGCTTCCGATCCCCGCCTCGACCAGGTGTTGCCGGAGAAACATTCGGAGGTACTGCCGAATGTTTTCTTTTTCCCGCTCCCGGTCATCGGCAACGCGGAGGGAGGCTTCTCCGAAGGCGCCCAGGAGCCAGGGCCAGACGGTCCCCTGGTGGTAGGCGCCATCCCGTTCGGCGGGGTTTCCCTCATAACGGCCGTGGTAGGCCGGATCGGAGGGTGAAAGCGTTCGGAGTCCGCAGCGGGTGAGAAGCTTCTCCCGGACAACCCGGACGACGGCGACCTGTTCCGCGATGTCGAGCGGCGAGAAGGGGAGGGAGACGGCGAATATCTGATTCGGCCGGATGGCCGCATCCAGGACGCCGTCGCGGAAAACGTCGCCGAGGCAGCCTTCGGGATACGATACCGTATCGTATCCCCAGTTCCAGAAGGCCTCCCGAAACGAACGGCGCAGCAGCGGGAGGAGATCGCAGTCGATGAACGATGGTTCGCCGAATTCCGCAGCCCTGTCGCGTGCGAAGCAGAGGGCATTATACCAGAGGGCGTTGATTTCGACCGGAGAGCCATGCCGCGGCGTGACGGGGATTCCTCCCACCGTGGCGTCCATCCAGGTCAGGGCGGTCTGCCCGTTTCCGGCGTGGAGGAGCCCTTGGGCGTCCATGCCGATCCCGAAGTGCGTTCCCTCCATGAACGAGCGGATGATCCGCTTCATAACGGGCCAGAAACGTTCACGGATCAAGGCTTTTTCGGGGGACCTGATGCCGCATCGTGTTCCCAGTTCCTGAACCGTCCAGAAATACCAGAGCGAACTGTCCACGGTGTTGTACGCCTCGGGGGCGCCGTCCGCGGAGAAGAAATTCGGCAGAAGTCCGTCCCGTTCATGCCGGCCGATCGCCGTCAGGATCTCGATTCCTTCCGCAATGCGGCCGGTGGAGAAGCAGAGGCCCGGCAGGGAGATCAGGGTGTCCCGTCCCCAGCTCCCGAACCAGGGATAACCGGCGATGATGGCCGGCCTTCCCGAAGGTGTGGTAATGAGAAACGACCGCGCGGCGCGCAGGAGGGCGAGGAGAATCTCGCGATCTTCACCCGTAAATCCGCCGGTTTGTCTTTTGTCGGCCGCCTGGACGCGGCCTCGCCGGACAACTTCCGTCTTCCAGACCGCGGCCGCATTGGGGACATGATGCCTTATCGCGTCCCTTTCGCAGCAGACGGAGAGGATTACCGTACATTTTCTTTCGATCGGGACCTCCAGAATCCCCGGCAGGAAGAGGTCCTCCTCCCAGTCGAAGCCTCGGTTCCGTTCCTCTGTGTATTGGAAACGGCTGTACCATGCGGGCGAGGAGGTGAAACGCGACGCCCGGGAGGTCTGGATGAAGAGGGGCGGCATGCCCTCGTAAGGTTCGATCCGAAAACCATTTTCGAGTTCTTCCGCCCGATCCCGGAGGAAAGGGTTTTGATGGGCAAGATTGTGATACCCCCGGAAGGCGAGGAAGGGTTTCAGGCGGAGGATGCTGCCCTTCGGGCACCGCTCCAGGTCATAACGAATAAGCAAGATCCCTTTCCCGAGGGGCATCAGGATCGATTTCTTTACAAGGATTCTACCCGCCCGACTGATGAAACTGGGGCAGAGGTCGAGCAGAAACTCCTCCAGAACCGGTTGGCCGGGTGGAAAAAGGACGCCGGAATAGCGGTGGGAACTGAAAAAGTGCTCTTCCCCTTCCGCCAACAGGGAGTCCTCCAACTTGGACAGGAGAAGATGGCGGCCCGCCGGTGTTTGGAGATTGGCCATGTACAGGCCATGGTAACGCCGTGTGTGTCGGTTCGCCAGCGTACTCGATGCGGACCCTCCCCGGCCGTCGGTCTCAAGCCACTCCCGGCTGTCGTCCGAAGACTGGAACTCCCGCAAGTCGATTCGAATCATGGTATCTCCTCCATCGTCCCGTGCCGTGTGCGGGAACATGACGCCGTATCGTGTTCCCGTTACAGCCCTATTAATTTTACGTCAAAAAATAGGGTCTGTCCCCAATGATCTACTGGGGCATATTGACGATTTCGACCCCGGCGGGCGGTTTGAAGGTGAAGAATTTATCTGAAACACCGGTATTTGTGCGGATGTCGCTGAAGCGGAGGCGGGTGGTGTTCCCGTAGTCGTCGCTGAAACGGCATTGGAGGATCTGGAAGGTCTTTGCGTCGACGGTCAAGTGGAGCCGGTCGATGCCATTGCCCTTCTCCTTCGCGGTCAGGGTGAGAAGATAATTCCCCTCCTCATCCAGCGGGTTTCCCTTCGCGAAACGGAGTTGAAAATCTTCGGAGAGTTTGCCGATGCCGGAGAGGAACTTGACGGCCATCCGCGATCGGTAGACGTCATCGGCGTTCTGAACATAGACCACCCTGTCTTCGGCGACGTAAAGCCAAGCCTTCTGTGCGTTGATGACCAGTTTCTTCTCCTTCGGTTTTGCATAATCCCACAGCATCATCTTCGGGTTCTTAATCCAGACCGTTCCCTCCTCCCGCTCGGTCTTCTTCATCGACTTGATCGTAACCTCCTGGATGAAGCGGGCCTTCAGATCGGCCGTCTTTTCATAGACCTCTTGGGTCCTGGCGGCCAACTGCTCCAGAGAGAGAACCTCGGCGCGGACCGCCGGGGTCGGAAAAAGGAAAATCGTAGTCCAGAGCAGGAAGACGATCCCCGCCGTTCGCATGGCGGGAATACGGTTCCTGCGGACAGGAAAAAAGGTCGGTCGGAAGTGCGAAAACGGCACATTACATTCCGATGGTTTATAACCCCGTAAAAGAATGCCGTAAATGGCCGGGACGGTGCAATAATTTTTCAAGTATTTGATATCAATGGACATAGTTACTGCCTACCCCTTGTGCAAATCGGTAGAAAATCGTGACATTTGAAGAGTTATAAAAGTTATCCACAGCCTTATCCACAACTCTTTCAACATCCCTGTGGATTCCCTTCCCAAGTTCCCGGATCAAGGGAAATATCGGATTGACCGGGAGCGAAATCGGCGAGCCCCGTCTTGCCGGAAGGGATCATGGGCGCAATCAAAGACAAACAAATTCCTTGCCGGGAAGACCCGCCCTGTGGGCGGGAAACTTCGATTCCGGTCAATCCGATATTTTCATGCTCCAGCCGAACGGATCGTCCTTCATTCCGTACTGGATCTGGAGGATCTCGTTGTAGAGCCTCTCCGTCAGGGGGCCGGTCTTGCCGCCGCCGATGGGGTGTTCCATCCCGCGGTAGTAGATCTGGCCGACGGGGGAGACGATGGCCGCCGTTCCCGAGGCGAAAGCCTCCTGAAGGGTTCCATCGGCCATTGCCGCCATGACCTCGTCCATGGAAAGGCGTCTTTCAGACACCTTCACGCCCCAGGTTTTGGCCAGACGGATGACCGAGTCGCGGGTTACGCCGGGGAGGATCGTTCCGGTCAGGGGGGAGGTGATCAGCTCGTCGCCGATCATGAAGAACATGTTGCTCGTTCCGACCTCCTCCACGTATTTCCGTTCGATCGCATCGAGCCACAGGACCTGTGTGTAACCCATGTCTTTCGCAATTTCGGTTGCATAGAGACTGGACGCATAGTTGCCCCCGGCCTTGCAGTAACCCGTTCCACCGGGAACGGAGCGGCAGTATTCCTCCGTGACATAGATCTTGGTCGGGGCAAACCCCTCAGGGTAGTAGGCCCCGACGGGTCCCGCGATGATGAAGAAGAGGTACTCATGGGCCGGATGGACGCCAATGACCGGTTCGGTGGCGATCATTGTCGGGCGGATGTAGAGGGAGGTCCCGCTGCCGTGGGGAATCCAATCTTTCTCCAGCAGGGTTAGTTTCTTCAATGCTTCCAGGAAAAGATTCTCATCGACCTGGGGCATGCAGAGCCTCTCCGCCGACACGTTCATCCGCCGGATATTCTCCATCGGCCGGAACAGGAACAGGGCGTCGCCTTTTCCCCGGTAGGCCTTCATTCCCTCGAAGATCTCCTGGGCATAATGCAGGCAGATTGCCGATGGATCGAGCTGAAGCGGCCGGTACGGTTCGATCAGCGGGTCGTGCCAGCCCCGGCCCTTGTGCCAGGGCATGGTGAAGAAGTGATCGGTGAAGATCCGTCCGAAACCCAACTTGGATTCATCTGTGGGTTTCACCTTCCATTTTTCAGGAGGAGCCTGAATAATCTTGATTTCCATGAGTCGTCTCCTTCAACGCTAACATTCTCAGAGGGTGAGTAGCGATTGTCTTCTTACCACCAAATGACCCGGCGATCAAGGCTTCTATGCGGGAGGACAGGGTCAAGCCAATCATGAATACAATCATATGAAATTACATGGATATTTTACGGATTGGATTCCAATGGGGAGAATGGTGGAAATCAACCGGAAACAGGTATGTAATCCGAAAATCGGTGATCAATCAAAAAAAACGAACAGCGCCAGTAAAATAACAATGATATGGATGGCATAAATGCCAAATTTGTGCCGATGGTAGAATTCAATAGCTTTTTGAATACGATTGAGTCCGCCCAACAAGCGTCGGATAATTATAAGCGTTGGATACTTATAATTATCCGAGATTAAATTTTTTTGAAATGCGCACATCGGATAAATTGCATAGACATCATCCGTCAGCGGCCGAAAGAGGGTGTCGTTCACAATACCCTGCCAGGGCTCATAGGCTAAAGTTTCCGCATATTTCCGATTTAATGCGTAGGCATGGGTCAGGCTCTGGTAACGAACTTTCTGTACGCACGGATTGGTCGTTTTACGGCTGGAGCGAATCAAAGCTCCGAGAAGCAAAACTTTCCATTCCGGATGTTCTCTCAAAAATTCAGTGCAACTTCTCAATCGTTCCGGATCAAATCGGTCAAATTCCACATCGTCTTCAAAAACAATGATATTTCTCGCACCTGCCTCCAACCCATTACGCAGGCACATCATGTGGGATTCATAAACTCCCTCCTCCATATTGTATGGATGACGTTCATCAATGACGAACTCAACGCGATCAGCCAGTCCTACTTTCGAAAATTCTTTGAGCGCCGACTTGCGACGATCTTCACGTTCTTTCAGGGAAATGCAGTAGAAACGATCAAAAAAATCCCAGCCGGGAACCGGATTTTTTACGGCAGCATCTGCATGAACGTGATTCATGATCATCACTTTCTCGAGCCAAAACAATATATTACAGCGGAAATGTCCGGGCTCCTATCGGAGAAGCTTCAGAAAGAGTTTTCCAATGGCATATCTTGTCACGACACCCAAGTAATGGGGGGCGCGGGCGAACCACGCGCCGATCAAAAAAACCAAGCAGGAAAGACCATAGGTCGTTGGACAGCCGATGATGGCGATCAGAGGCTCTTGTAAATAAACGGCAAGCATGCTCAAGGCGGTCACCGCCGGCCAGCCGATGAGGTAACTGAATCCCATCAGGATCAGTCCGGCAATCAACCGTGGTGTCAAACGTTCCCGGAATTCCGAGAGATCCGCCGGATGCTCAAGGATTCCCCGAATGGATTTCGTTTCGGCAAGGATTCTCGCGATTTTTCGAATCATATGGACGAATCTTTCCTGAAAGAGCAGGATGACTTTATTGTAAAAAATAACATCAATGATAAAGGATTGCAATCCTGCATCTTCGTCAAGATTGTTCATTTGTGAATGAATTGCAGATGGAGACTTCTTTGGAGATGAAGTAGAAACCCCTTCTATTACGGATCGGAAGGGGTTTCTACTGTGATCAATAACGGCTTCAGACGTTTTTTCTCTTCAGCCATGCTTCCTGATAGAGTCTTCCGATTGTGGTCACAATGGCCAGGAAGAAGAGGCCCAGCATGAAATTGGGCTCTGTCCCCAACCACTGATCCAACAGATGACCCACATAGAGGAAAAGAAACGATGCAACCACAATGGCCAGACCCCAGGCGCTCAACATCAGGATCGGTCCAAGCTGATGCATCTGCCGAAGATTGTTTCGATATGTCGTCTTGGTTGTCATGTTCCCTTCCTCCTTCTTTTCAATCGTGGTCATTCACCTGTCCCTATTTCCTTAGCTGACCAGGGTTTTCACCGTATCGATCACGGGATTGGTGAACAAGGCGATAAAAACGGCGTAGAGTGCGAAAGCACCAACCGCTTCACTCGTGTACATCTTCTCGAATTTGCTCTTCAGGGAGATGATGATGAGCCCGCCGACAATCAGCGCGCCGAGTTGGAAGTAGGGGAAGTTGGCCGCTCCGGCTGCCGCATATTCCGCAAAGCTGAAGGTTGCCGTTAAAAGAACCACCGCCGCCGATACCATCATGGTCCCGAATGTCTTTTTCATGATCTGTCCCTCCTAATGTCTATTTTATGATTGCGGGATTGCCGCCTGTTTGCCTTCCGATATTGCTTAAAGCGTGCCAATGAAGAATGCTCATGCATATAGTATTTTATGTATTTGTGATTGTTTGTAATAAGAGAGATTTAGCGTTATGGATCAGGCGAGTTGGGGAACCCGTTCAGGGCTGTTTTTGAAAATATTGTTTTAAACCGATCGATGAAACGTTAAAGATTCATCTCGCTCTCCGATGGCAGCGCATTGAAATCGTGGAGAAAGAATCCGGCCGGCTTCCAGTACCTGCTGATCCTGGCGGCAAAGCCGAGGCAGATCGTAGCGCGTGATGAAATCTATCGTCGCCTCTGGCCCGGCCCCATAAAGTACGACGGTTCCAACAAGCTGTAATCGTATCCAATTTTTCCCTTTGGTAGACACATGCTCCTGCTGTTCAAAAAACCTATTGACTATTTCAAATAAACGTTTTAAATATGCATTAAAGGTCATCTATAGGAGGCAACGATGAAGATCCCGAGAGAGGATACGGCAAGAACCCGTGGCAAGCTGCTGGCGGCAGCGGGCGAGATTTTTGCGGAGAAGGGTTTCCGGGAAACGACGATTGCGGAAATCTGCCTGAAGGCCGGGACCAACGTCGCAGCCGTCAATTACCACTTCGGCAGCAAGGAGGCCCTGTACAGCGAGGCCTGGCGGCAGGCCTTTGCCCAATCCATAGAGGCCCACCCCCCGGACGGCGGCGTGGCCGTCGATGCACCGCCGGAAGAGCGCCTGCGGGGGCAGGTCACGGCCCTGCTCCATCGGATTACAGACCCGAACAACCGGGAGTTCCGGTTCATGCAACGCGAGTTTTCCAACCCCACGGGCCTCTTGGAAGAGGTGACGCGGGAGGAGATCCGGCCCCTGCAGCAGCGGACCGAGCAGGTGGTCCGCGAGCTCCTCGGCCCGCAGATCGCCGAGCAGGTGGTGAAGTTTTGCGAAGTGGGGATCATCAGCCAGTGCATCAACCCGATCGTCATCCGGAGCGGGCGAGCCCCGGGCAAGGAAAGCCCGGAGGGCCCGCGGCGAATCGACGACATCGAGGCCTACGCCCGGCATGTCTTGGCTTTTTCCCTGGCCGGGATCGCCGCCGTTCGCGCGGCGGCCGAGGCGAATCGGGGCCGGGCCAAGGCGAAAGCTCCCGGGAAAGGGAGCCGCCCATGAACCGCCTGCCGCTGAAGTTGTTATCAAGCAAAGAAATCTTTCGTCTAAAACTCGACAGACTGTCATTCCTGCGAAAGCAGGAATCCAGGCCTTGCAAGATCCTTTCGATTCCCGCTTTCGCGGGAATGACAAAGAGAGCGGGAATGACAAAAAGGGAAGATTTCCAAAGCTCTCGCGTCATCCTTCCAGGGGCGATATCCCTGATCGTTTCGGCGCTCGCGGTCGTGGTCCTGGCCGGTTGCGCCACGGTGGGACCGGATTACATCCAGCCCCCGACGACACCGCCTACCGCATGGAACACGCCGCTGCAGGGGGGGATCACGGTCTCGGCCGACCCCAAAAATCTCGCGGTCTGGTGGACGACCCTCAACGACCCCGAACTCTCCCGTCTGATCGAACGGGCCGCCGCGGGCAACCTCGACCTGAAGAAGGCCGCGGCACGCATCCGCGAGGCGCGCGCCCGCCGGGGGCTGAGTAAGGCTGGTTTCTACCCCACTCTCGACGCCTCGGGCTCCGCGACCCGGAGCCGCGGCAGCGCCGACACGGGTCCGACCGCGACCACCGACCTCTTTTCCGCGGGCCTGGACGCTTCCTGGGAGATCGATCTTTTCGGCGGGGTCCGGCGTTCGGTGGAGGCCGCCGACGCGGACCTGGCGGCCGCAGGCGAAGACCTGCACGACACCCTCGTCTCGCTCCTCGCGGAGGTCGGCATCAATTACGTGGACCTGCGCACGGCCCAGGCGCGCCTGACCGTCACCGAGACGAGCATGAAGAGCCTGGAGGAGACGCAGAGCCTGGCGAAATGGCGCAGCCAGGCCGGCCTCGGCGACGAACTCGCCGTGGAGCAGGCCCGCTACAACCTTTCGAGCGCCAGAAGCCAGATCCCTGCCCTGCTGACCGCGATCGCGGAGGCCAAGAACCGCCTGGCGGTCCTTCTGGGAGAAGCGCCGGGCGCGGTGCATGCCGAGCTTTCGAAGCCCGAACCGCTTCCGGCCCTGCCCCCGGAAGTCGCCATCGGGGTGCCGGCGGATCAACTGCGCCAGCGGCCCGACGTGCGTAAGGCCGAGCGCCAGCTCGCGGCCCAGACGGCGAGGATCGGCGTGGCCACAGCGGAACTCTACCCCAAACTCAAGCTGAGCGGCGCGATCGGCCTTCAGGCCCTCACCTTGGGCGGCCTCTTCAATGCGGCAAGCGTCACCTCCAGCGGTTCTTCCGGCGTCACCTGGCGGATCTTCGACGCCGGCGCGATCCGGCAGAATATCGAGATCCAGTCCGCCCTGCAGGAGCAGTCCCTGATCGCTTACGAATCTGCCGTGCTCGGGGCCCAGGAGGAGGCGGAAAACGCGATCCTGGCCTATGCCCAGGAACAGCGGCGCCGCAAGTCGCTCACCGAGGCGGCCCTGTCCGCTCAGGCGGCGGCCGAACTCGCCGGGATGAAGTACCGCGCGGGGCTGATCGATTTTACCGCGGTTCTCGAGGCCGAGCGGTCGCTCCTTGGCTTCCGGGATCAGCTCGCCCAGAGCGACGGGGCCATCGTCACGAACATGGTCAGACTCTACAAGGCCCTGGGCGGCGGGTGGACCGCGCTTAGCCCGGCTGAAAAGGAAATGTCCACAAATGGAGCAAAACCATGATGACCAACGAGTCGTCACTCCGGTGAAAGCCGGGGTCCAGTGCTTTCCTGGATTCCGGGTCAAGCCCGGAATGACAAATAAATAGCAACACCGGAATGACAAAAGAACTGTTATTTCTTGGAGCAAAACCATGACCGAACAAAATGTTGAAAAGGGGATCGCCGAGACCCTGGCTCTCGGCAAGGAAGGCGGGCCGGGCTTCAGATGGAAGCGCTGGTTGATCGTCGTCCTCGTCCTGGCCATCGCGGCCGGGGTGGCCTGGTATTTTCTCAAGCCCGACCCGAAAGCCACGCTGACCAAGTACAAGACCGAGCCGGTCAAAAAGGGCGACCTCACGGTGATTGTCACCGCCACCGGGACGCTCAAGCCGACCAACTCCGTGGACGTGGGGAGCGAGCTCTCCGGAATCGTCAAGACCGTGGAGGCGGATTACAACAGCCGCGTTAAGGTCGGCCAGGTGCTGGCGAGGCTCGATACCTCGAAGCTGGAGGCCACGATCACCCAGTCGCGGGCGTCGCTCGAATCGGCCCAGGCCAAGGTCCTGCAGACCAAGGCCACGGTCACGGAGACCCGGGCAAAACTGGCACAGCTCAAAAACGCCCGGGAGATCAGCGGCGGCAGGCTCTCCTCTCAGGCCGAGGTGGATGCGGCGGAGGCAGCTTTCGCGCGCGCCCAGGCCGACACGGCCAGCGCCACGGCAGCGGTCTCCCAGGCCAAGGCCGTCCTCGAGGCGAACGAAACGGATCTCGCCAAGTCGGTGATCCGCTCGCCGATCAACGGCATCGTCCTGGTTCGCAGCATCGAGCCCGGCCAGACCGTGGCCGCCGCCTTCACCGCCCCGGTGCTCTTCAACCTGGCCGAAGATTTGACCCGGATGGACCTGCACGTGAACGTGGACGAGGCCGACATCGGCAAGATCCACGAGGGGCAGAAGGCGACCTTCACCGTGGCCGCCTATCCGAACCGCACCTTCACGGCCCAGATCACCCAGGCCCGCTACGGCTCCTCCACGACCTCGGGCGTCGTGACCTACGAAACGATCCTCAAGGTGGCCAATCCCGACCTGGCCCTCAGGCCCGGAATGACGGCCACCGCGGACATCACGGTCCGGGAGCTCAAGGAGGCCCTCCTGGTCCCGGGCGCGGCGCTCCGCTTCACCCCGCCGGTGGTGCAGGTGGAAGAGAAAACCTCCCGGGGCCTCTTCTTCTCGCTCTTCCCGCGGCCGGCCGGCCAGGCGCAGAAGAACGACGAGGTCGGCACCGGCAAAGGGAAGCAGCGGGTCTGGATCCTCAAGGACGAGAAGCCCGTGGCCGTGGTCATCACCACCGGCTGGACCAGCGGCAGCCTGACCGAGGTCACATCCGGCAACCTTGCGGCCGGCACGCCCCTGGTCACCGACATCCTGGCGGGGGCAACGAAGTGATGAACGCAGAGCTGAAAACCGGAGCGCAAACGCAGGAAGAAAGCGCCAACGTGCCGCCCACAGCACTCGCAACGCCACAGCCCGAAAATCTGGTCGCCTTCCGGGGGGTCACGAAGGTGTATGGCCGGGGAGACGCCTCGATGCAGGCCCTGCGCGGCATCGACCTCGACATCGCCGCGGGCGAGTTCGTGGCGATCATGGGGCCCAGCGGATCGGGCAAGTCGACTGCGATGAACATTCTGGGCTGCCTGGACACGCCGACCTCCGGGAGCTACCTCTTCAAGGGGGTCGAGGTGGGCGTCCTCAGCCGCAACCAGCGGGCCCTGCTGCGCCGCCACTACCAGGGGTTCGTGTTCCAGGGGTACAACCTCCTCAACCGCACCTCGGCCCTGGAGAACGTGGAGCTGCCCCTCCTCTACCGCGGCGCCTCCTCCTCCGACCGCCGCGCCCGCGCCCGCGAGGCCCTGGAGACCGTGGGGCTCACGGGGTGGGAGACCCATTCGCCCGGCGAGCTCTCGGGGGGACAGCAGCAGCGCGTCGCCATCGCCCGGGCCATCGTCACGAGCCCTGAGGTCCTCCTGGCCGACGAGCCTACCGGAAATCTCGACACGGCCCGGAGCCGCGAGATCATGGATCTCCTGACCAAGCTCAACCGCGAGCGGGGGATCACCGTCATCATGGTCACCCACGAGCCGGACATGGCCGCCTTTGCGACCCGGATCATCCGGTTCATGGACGGCCTGGTCGCCTCTGACCAGCCCAACAGGAGGGAATCCTCATGATCGGAAACACCATTCTTCTGGCCCTGCGCGAGATCAAGCGCAACGTCCTGCGCTCCTTCCTCACCATCCTTGGAATCGTGATCGGCGTGGGGGCCGTGATCACCATGGTGACCATCGGCGGCGGCGCCACCCTCCAGGTGCGGCAGCAGATCGCGAGCCTGGGGAGCAACATGCTCATCGTGACCGCGGGGAAGCGAATGGGGCCGGGCCAGACATCGGGCGCGTCGCTCTTCAAGGAGGTCGATGCGACGGCCATCGACGCCGAGATCTCGGATATCGCGGCCGTGGCTCCGGTCACCACCCAGTCGCTCAAAGCCATCTTCGGGAACCAGAACTGGACCACCGCCGTGGTCGGGACCGACAACCGGTACCTCCGGGTCACCAGCCGGGCCCTCAAGACGGGGCGGTCCTTCAACGACGGCGAACTGCGCGCCGGCGCGGCGGTCTGCCTCCTGGGGGAGACGGTGAAGAAGAAGCTCTTCGGCAGCCAGGAGGCCCTGGGCGAGCGGATCCGCCTGCAGAAGTTCTCCTGCGAGGTGATCGGCATGCTGGAGGGCAAGGGACAGAGCAGCATGGGGTCGGATCAGGACGATCTGGTGGTGATTCCGCTACGCACCTTCCAGCGCCGCGTCTCGGGCAATCAGGACGTGGCCATGATCCAGATCTCGGTCCGGGAGGGCGCCTCCACGGACAAGGCCAAGCGGGACATCGAACGGCTGATGCGCGACCGGCGCCATCTGAGTCCGAGCGACGAGGACAACTTCACCGTGATGGACATGAAAGAGATCACGAACATGCTGACGGGAACCACCAAGATGCTGACGGCCCTCCTCTCCGCGGTCGCGGCCGTGAGCCTCCTCGTGGGCGGGATCGGGATCATGAATATCATGCTCGTTTCCGTGACCGAACGGACCCGCGAAATTGGCATCCGGCTCGCCATCGGCGCCCTGGAGAGGGAAGTCCTCACCCAGTTTCTGGTGGAGGCGGTGGTGCTTTCCTCCTTCGGCGGCCTCATCGGCATCGCCCTGGCCCTGGCTGGATCGCTGTGGCTGTCGGCCGTGCTCAACGTGCCCTTTGTCTTCAACGGCGGGATCGTCCTGATCGCCTTTCTCTTCTCGGCCCTGGTGGGGGTGATTTTCGGCTATTTCCCGGCCCTCAAGGCCGCTCGGCTCGATCCCATCGTGGCGCTGAGGCACGAATGAGCCTTTAGAAAAATCAGAAACACCATTTCAATCTATAAGCATAATGGGATCATCGCTGAATTCCCATTGAAAGAGTGGATCTCTGCAAAATTACCAAATGCTTTGTTACAGCCCGTCTGTTCCGATAAGGGGAAATTGGACCATCTGACATATGCGCGTTCACTCCGCATTCGATGACTTGGACGAACCATCCGCCTTCTCGATTTGTATTTGCTTATCAATGAGGCATGCCTAGATAAAATATCAATGATCTCGGACTTTTGTCCACCTGTAAAAAATAGGGAACCCTTGTTAACGAAATTGAAGATTACCAGGAGTACCCGGAAGGTGTATCCTGGGCAAACTAACATTCGCACGGGCCAATCTTACGGAGGAGCGGCAACGCCTTGATTGGGAACGATCCCAGGCCGAAGCTGTTCTAATGGGAAACTACGATCCGCGCACTGATGAAGCGATCAAATACATCCGGGACCGTTGGGAAGGTCTGCTTGTAAAGTCGATCAATGAACAGCAACGCACTTGGAGTCGAAACCTTTTCACCGAGACGAGGGAATTATCACTGGCTGGCCGGAAAAGGGGCTACTCTACAATCCGTTCAAAACTTGCAAGCTAATTTATTTTGGGGATCATTGTAAAACCCGTCAACAGAAAAGACCAGACGCTGAGAAAAAAGAAAATTATACCAAACAGGGGCATGATCCGCGTGCGGAAAGAGGCCGGGAGCCTGGAAAGACCTACTAGAAACATGGGAAGAATCAGAAATAAATAGCGTCCCTGGGCCTGAAAGTCGTTGATCCAGGAATGGTAAGCCGATTGACCTACCGCCAGGATTGCGAAAAGCAACACAAACAAGGAAAAAATCATGTCTCTGATAGAAAGGGTGAATGCCACATAAAAGAAAACCAGCAGAAAGAAAACGCTCAGTGCATAGTTGACGGCCCGATAATAGTCAGCGCTGGGAAAAAACTTCATATACCCATATACGCCAAAAAAGCTCTTGAATGACATATCACGCCAGAACGTATTATGCAGGAAGAGTTCCTGAAAAGAGACCCCCTTGTCCTTCAGGTGAAATCCCTTAGAAGAGAAATCATCCTGTAAGGCGCTGAGCCTGAATCGGGGCTCGGCATAATGCTCCATAGCGCTCATCACCTTTTCGGTTTTATTGAAATCATTGACATACTGATCGTATCCATAAATGGGCAGATAGAACAGAAGCGCCACAGAACCTATGAAAATCCATTTTTTCAAGCGCGGGATTCTTTCACGGGAAGGCATTTCAAACAGAATCTTCCATAGGGCGACAAAGATCAGAAAAGCGATGTAGAGCCTGTAGTTCAATTTAGAAGAGATGAGCAGCCCCAATAGAATCCCCGACAGAATCCCGCCGCTGACGCTTTGATAAAGGACAGGGGCTGAAATGAAACGGTTGAGAGATGATTCGGGGTCTACGACCTGCATTGCCAAAAAAATGGCGATAAACCAGGGGAATGCATCATTGTTGAAGTAAGAAAACACATACCAGAGCTGTGGTGTGGCTAAGAGGAAAGGGACCACCCATTTTGACCGTTTGATCTGTGCAGCAATAAACAGCCCAAGCGCTAGAAATAAAAAGGCATTGAACAAGCGTAACCTCAGATAGAAATCGGACACGATGCCGGACAAGAACTGGGTGGCTTTGACGGCAATGAAATAGAGCGGATCGATATGCCAGAGGTAGCTGACACCGTATGAGGATATGCTGTTTATAATCCGCGGGTCGTCCACCGCCGGAGGCAGCCAGTTCCGAATATAGTAAGTGGCGGCCTTCATGTGGCCACCCCACTCATCCGGGTGGACATCGAGGCCGCTGACAAATCCCATCGCGAGCATCATACCGAAGGCCGCCCCCAGATAAATCAGAGGCACCTTTTCCTGGACAAAGGGACTGTCCAAACCGTCAAGGCAAAGATTGCCCCATTTTCTCCAAGCCAGAAAAAGGATGGAGGCGATCAGCAAACACACGATCGCTTCCGTGATTAGTTTCAAAACCAATTTCCCGACGGGGAAGGGCAATTTCCCTCCGACATTCAGATAGCCGTACAGATCGATGGCCAGTTGCGGATCGTCAGCGTCCTCCGCCACGGACACATCCAGCTCGTTTTTGACAATCTGAATGGACTTGATCTGCTTGAGGGGCCTGATCTGCTTCAAGTCAATTTCCCGGATGACCCTGCCGAATGCATCGGTTACTATGATCCCGCCGATTCGTACGTTTCCTTTCGTCATCAGCGGATCAAAGCGCAGTTCGTAAATCGGTGCATTCGGCAGTTTGAATTGATAGGAATGGAGATCCTTCTGTCCGATTACGTCCACCGGTTGCATGTGTTTTTCATTCAGCCCCTGGCCCAGATCATAATAGACCTGAGCGGTGCCGTTGACCGTGGAACCCATGTTGACCTTCAAGAAAAGGGACCCCGCATCGTCGTACCATATCAGGCAGCGCCAACCGAAAATCACCAGGGAGACTACGATGACCGTCGCGATGACCTTGTCCCGGAAACGGAGTCCGATATAAATGAGCAGAAAGGTCACAAGGAGCAATGAGAGGAATTCAAGGACGGTCGTGCCGGCAAACAGGAACAGAGAATAGTAATTATTTACGGAGAGTGGCGATTCAAGACGGATTCTGACCTGGGGATCGTTTGCCCCTTCCTGAACCTGGATGTCGGCCTTCTCATCGGAAACCGTCAATGACGCTATCTGTTGAAGGGGCTCGATTTGATGCAGATTCAGCCGTTTTACCGGTTTGCGGGAACCGTCCATGATTTCCATTTTATAGACAGGGATAATGTTATCCTGGACAAATGGCGGATCCAGCCTCAGGTTGCGGATGGATTTGTTGGGTATCCTGAACAGATAATCGGATACTTGTGCGTCCTCCCGGATGGACGCTGACACAACCTGCGTACTGTTGAATCCCCTACCGGTATCATAGAACAGTTCAGCGATGCCCTTCTGAGATGATTTCAGGGAAATGGATAGATAGATAGGGGTGGCATCGTCATAGGATATCAGGGATTTCCAGACGGATAGGGAAGCAATGACGATCATCGCCCAGAGACAGGCCTTGAAAAACTGACTTCGGAAAGGGAGGCCCATGAACGATGTTTTGATTTTCATGATGTTGTATCCTACGATACATCACAAAACCCCGCTCTCTTTTCGAGACACGGATTCTAAGGTCATTCGTCCATGATACCCTCACGATTTAATGTTAAGGATCCAAGGGGGGATTGCTATATACTGTAAGTATTGTTTATATTTACACTCATAAATACTGGATGTCAAGATCTGTAACGGAGAATAATGTGATCATTACCATTTGCAATATTGAATATTTCAACGGGAAGAGCTGTTATTGACTTCATGGTAGGAGAAAGTTCTAAATACCTGCGATCATCGGAAAAAACAATCTCTATTAATGCCACATTTGATACTGTTATCAATGAATTGCTCAGACAATCCGGACTCCACCTTTGTATTGGACTGAGTAAGCGCAGGTCATGAAAACAGAAAACGCGCCAGAGCTTGAGTCAACCTATGCGCTAACAGGTTCTGAATAGCGGAGAGAACTTGTATCAGATGGATTGTATAAAAATTTATTACAATCACAAAAAAACAGGGGTCACAAACCGTTGTTACGACTTGTAAGCCCCTGAATTTGTTTGGTGGGTCGTGCGGGAATCGGACCCGCGACCAACGGATTAAAAGTCAATAACTTAAAATAGGCGATTTCCCATCATAAATAATCGCTTATAGTTCGTCCGGTTAGAAAGAGCATTTTGGATCAGGTTGGGTTTTCTGGGTTTGTCTTCGGATAAGGCGGTTACATTTTAGTTACATCGTCCGGCCGCCGTTTCCGCTTGTCTTCTTATCCGATCCTTCACAAAAACTCGATCCGGTTCTTGAAATCCTCCCGGGTCGCCAACCCGACCTTCTTCAGCAGCCGCCGGAGCGTCTCGCCGATGGGCATCTGTCGGGAAACGATGATCCCCCAGTGCTCCCGGTTCTCTCCTGCATACAGATTGTGGAGATTGACGAAGTCCCGGACGTTGAAAGTGACGAGGCAGCGTTCTTCCTGGGCGGAAAAGGCAAGTTGCTCGTTGTCCGATTTTCCTTTCCGCTTCAGGTCCTGGGCGTGAACGACGTCATATCCCCTCTGCCGCAGGGCGTGGGAGAGGCCGGTGTGGATATCCTCATCCAGAAATAGTTTCAGTTTCATCGTTCGCCGTTATGCTATTGCCGTGCGGGATGGGCCTGAACCTGACTCTTCCAGTATTCGATGTTGCCCGCCTCTTCCAGATCCACGTTGATCTCGTCCTGGTGGTCGAAGTAATAGGCCAGGGCGGAATGGACCTGGGACGGTGTCAGGTGGCGGAGGCTGTCAAGGATCTCGTCGATGGTCATGCCGAGCTGGTAATACCCGGCAATGCAGTTGACGGTGATCCTGGTTCCTGCGATCACCGGCCGTCCTCCGGCGATGCCGGGATCCGAGGTGATGTAGGGGTAATCCAGTTTTCTGGCTGTCAGCGACATAGGGCACCTTCTCTCTTCTATGAACCGTTCCCTCCTCCACTCACCGAACATCTCAAGGAAACAGTTTGATTTCGCCATCAGAATAGATGAGATCGGCGCATCTGTCAATTGAAAGTCATCTGCAAATCAACGCCTTCCGGATGACCTTCCAATGCCGCTCGGCGGTGTCGGCGATAAAATTCTCTATCTATAGCCTCTATAGCTTCTATAGCCTCCCTGCTCTTAGACTTTTTCATTTCTCTGCTTCTACCATGCCTTCAAAAAGGAGGCGCATATGGAAAGCCAAGGAAAAGACAGGGGCGGAAGGGCGGATCGGCAAACCACCGGCCAGGCCAAATGGACCTTCCTGGTCTACATGGCCGGGGACAACAACCTCGACGGCGCGGCCCTTCGGGACATCGCCGAGATGGCCAAAGCGGGCTCCACACAAGACGTCCACATCTTGGTGCAGCTCGACCGCATCGAGGATAATCTCACCCGGCGCTTCCGGATCACCCCGGGCGGCGGGTTCAAGAAAGACTGCATCGAGACCTTCAGCGAGACCAACACCGGCGATCCGCAAATCCTTTACAGCTTCGCGAAATGGGCGGTGGACAATTATCCCGCCGACCGCTACGCCCTGATCCTCTGGAACCACGGCAGCGGTTGGTGGGAGGATGCCAAGACTCGGGCAGCCGGTCCCGCCAGCAGGAGACCGCACCGGCCTCTTTTCAAGCACAGCTTTCCCCAGGCCCACCGCAGCATCTGCTACGACGACACTTCCGGCGGCGATGCCCTAGACAACCGCGAACTGCGCGTCGTTCTCACCGGGATCTGCACGCTCCTCGGCCGGAAGATCGACCTCCTGGGGATGGATGCCTGCCTCATGAACATGGTGGAGGTGGCCTGGCAACTCCGCGATTCGGTGAACGTCATCGTCGGCTCGGAGATCGAGGAGCCCTTCGACGGCTGGCCCTATGCCGAGATCCTGAACCGCCTCACCGCCCGTCCCCGCCAGGATGCCGCCACCTTTGCCCGGTGGATCGTGAAGAGCTACCTTGCCTCCTATAAGGGGAAAGGCGAGACAGTCACTCAATCAGCCCTAGACCTGGTCCAAATCAACGACGTGGTAGCGAAGATCGACGCCCTTGCCGCCCTCGAGACCGACACCAAGGCCATTGCAGCCGCCCGAGAGAAAAGCCCCCGCTTCTACGACGACAACTACATCGACCTCCTCTCTTTCGCCAAGAACCTCCGTAAAAAGGCCGGTCCCGATCTCCGGGCCGCCGCTGAGTCTCTGATTTCTGCACTCAACCCCGGCAAGGGCCGGGCCATCCTCAGCCAGGGGAAGATCGGCAGTGAGGTCCGGGGCACCGGTGGTCTGTCGATCTACTTTCCTGCGGACCTGATCAATCCGGCCTACCGGGCCCTAGACTTTTGTGCGGGCTGCCGGTGGTCCGCCTTTCTGGAGAGGTACCTGCGATGACCGACAGCGCCAACAACAGCAACGACCGGTACAACCGTCTCCTCCTGGAGAGCATCGGGAAGCTCTCCGGCCAGACGGAGGAACTGAACCACCGTTATGCTGCCTTGGACAAGACGATCTGCCTCCTTAAACAGGCTTACGAGGCGAGTCTCCAGGCCGACCATCAGGTCATGGCCGATCTCCTGGCCCAGGTCCGCCGGATTACCACCATTGTCGAGGACCTCGCCTGCCGGGAACATGCCCGGCGGATCCGGGAGTTCCAAGGCCGGATTGCCGCTCTTGAGGCTTACGTTACCCCGTCGAAGTGGGCTGCCCGGTTCATCGGTGCCTTCTTCCAGAAGACGGGCTGGGTCTTCGGCGCCCTGATCATCGGCTCGATCGGCTACGCGGTCTATCTCGTCGCCGTGAAGATCGTGCAACCTTAAACCAAAGGAGGACCAAACCATGGCAAAAGCAAGCAGAGTCGGAAGGAACGACCTGGTCGGGACCGTGGCCGGTACCACGGAACTGACCAAGGAGAACGCGAAAAAGGTGGTGAACGCCGTCCTGGAGGGGATTCTCACCGTCCTCGAGCAGTCCGGGACCCTCCGCCTGGCCAACTTCGGGACCTTCACGGTCAAACAGACCAAGGAGCGGCAGGGGATAAACCCCAAGACGCAGCAGCCGATCACGATCCCGGCCGGCTATCGGCTGGGCTTCAAGGTCTCCCAGTCCTGGAAAAAGGGGATGGTACTGCGGAAAAGGGAGCAGGAGCGGGACAAGGTCAAGGTTCTCCTGCCCAAGCTGGCCCCGAAGCCCAAGGTGGCAGCCAAGGCCAAGGGAAAGAAGAAGTAAACCCCAGGGCGTGCCGGGCTACCTCCTTGAAACTCTTCCCTCACCGTCCGGCACGCCGCCCCTCACTCCGCCCGCCACATCGCATTCCGGGTGTGGCGGGTGCCCCCGTCTCCGGGGGGCCGGTTTGGGGGGGTAAGGGGGGGCCCAAACCCAAGGAGTGCCACCGGGACAAACTCCATGGCGCAGAAGGGGGATCATGAAGGGGGAATGAAGAATGGCTAGCACACCGGGAACCAGGGTGATCTTCTCGCCGAAGGGCGGGACATCGAAGGAATTGGCCAGGCTGATCAAGGCAGCGAAGAAAAAGATCGCCGTGGCCGCCTATGCCTTCTCCTCGAAGTACCTTGGCCAGGCCTTGTCGGCGGCCCTGATGCGTGGGGTCAAGATCCGGATCCTCCTGGACGGAGACAACGCCCGAAAGTCCTACTCCATCGACGAGTGGCTCGCCGGTGAGGGGATCGAGGTCCGTTTCATCGCGGTCAAGGGCGGCAAAATGCACCACAAGTTTATCCTCATCGACGGCAAGTGCCTTTTGACCGGCAGCTACAATTTTACGAACGAATCGGAGTTCCGGAACTACGAGGCTGCAATCTTCACGAACAACAAGGCCTTGATCCAATCCTTTGCCGCCGAATTCGAACGCCTCTGGTACCAGTGTGCACCGGCCGAATCCGAGGTTACTCCTCCCAGCGATACAGAAACCACGGGGCCCTCGCAGGGCACTGATTAGGGCGTGGCGGAATTCGGGGACGGGTAAGGGGGGCGCAAACAAAGCCGAGAGGTCATTGAGAATGATTTGCAAGGGAGAAACCGGCATGGTTCATCCAATCCCAGGCAGTGGTCTTGCCCAGACTTACCTCATATCGGATGCGAATGACGGACTGATGGTGGTCGATGTCGGCAGCGTCGGCGCCGCCCTGGCCGTTGAGGATTTCTGTGTCCACACGATAAAGCGCTCTCTCATGGCGATCCGGATCATCGCCGCCACCCATTTTCACATCGATCATATCGGCGGGATCGCGGCACTGCTTTCAAAATGCTCCCCGAAGACGACGGTCCTGTTCCATCCCCTCGTGAAGGCCTACCTGAAGGCGGGCCGGCCGATCTCCCCGATGAAGCACTGGGTCACCGGACTGCTTCCCATCCTGATTGCAGGCCGCTTTGGTGTCGGGAAATGGTCCGATCTCGCTTTTGACGGTCCGGCCGGCGTGCCTCTGCCTTTCTTCCGGGATCTCCAAGAAGTCACCTATGTGGATCGGATTCAGTATCTCGAGGGGAATCGCCTCCCCCGTTCCAGGATCGGTTTCGGCGACTGGGAGTCGATCGCCGCGCCGGGCCATACGGAGGAGTCGGTGGTTTACTACAACGAGACCTCCGGGGAACTCATTGCCGGCGACCTGATCCTGGGGCGTAAGAACGGTCGGGGTTACGTGAATCGCTTCTGCTGGGATGAGGAACAGACAAGGAGAACCTTCACGGCATTGGTGCAATCTCTCCGCGTTCGGATCATTTTTCCGGGCCATGGACCGGTGATCTGGTCTGCTGAGAATGCCTTCCGGAAGGTCGATTGCTTCGGCGAGGCGCTCGCGCAAGACGGCTCTTCTGAAGGCAGTATCTGTGAGACTCGGAATGTGTTGCGTAATGGAAGATCCGGGAGAAGTCCCCAGAGGAAATGGAGGAGGTAGAAAATGGAAACCCTTCCTACACTGGAACACGTCCGGCGGCTGACCCTGACGCCCGGCATAAAACTTGTCTGCATGTCCGACATGCACCGGGGGGACGGCTCTGGGGCCGACGACTTCGCGCAGAATTCCCTGATCTACCGCTGCGCGCTGGAACACTACCTCGAAGACGGCTTTACCTACGTCGAGCTGGGCGACGCCGAGGAGCTTTGGGAGAACGACAATTTCGACCAGATCTACATCACCCACACGATGGTCTATGAGCTGTTGGCAAAATTTCATGATCCGGATCCGGAGAAGTCCCGCTACCTCAAAGTCTGGGGGAACCACGACCTGTATTGGAAGGACAACAAGGCGGTCTATCGGACGCTGTTTCCCGGCATCGAGATCCACGAGGGGATCGTCCTGGAGACGGTGCAGTGGGAGGGCGGCGGCGGGGGGGTGAGCGGCGCCATCCTGCTCATTCACGGCCACCAGGCGGATCCGAAGTGCTGCGGGGAGCTGGCTGCCGTCAGCAAGTTTTTCGTGCACAACTTCTGGCCGGACCTGCAACGGGTCGGCATCAAAGATCCGACCCGGGCAGCCCTCAATCCCGGCCTCTGCAACGAGGTGGACAAACGCCTCCACGAATGGGCGAACAACAACGACCAGGGCATCGCCGCCATCATCGCCGGCCACACTCACCGGGCGGTGTTCGAGAATCTGTCGTTGACGGAGCAGCGTTACCTGGAGTCCAAGGTCAGGACCGACGGCGTCAAGTTCAAGCACCAGCCCGACCGGAGCTACTTCAACACCGGGTCCTGCGTTCATCCGCTCTGCATCACCGGGATCGAGATCACGGTTGAGAACGGCCCGCGTCTCCGGTTAGCCAAGTGGGGTCAGGCAACGGACGGGCATGCCTTGACCATCCAAAGGACCGTACTTGAAGAAACGTAGGACGATCAAGAAGGGGGCCAGGTGGGGAATAAGGTTATGGGTGGTGGTGGGAATCAAGAGGCTGGATGCGGTGGGAAGTCAGGTGGGGAGTGGGATTAGCGATCCACGCCGCGCGGGGCAATTTATCAAGGAGGAACCCCTAAAGTTACTCGGAAGGCGAGATATGAAAAATCACCGAACGATCATCGAGCCCTTGCTTTCCACTGCCGGCGTCCGGATCGACGGCCCCGATCCTTGGGACATACAGGTGCGGGAAGAGGGATTCTATGGCCGCGTGCTGAAAGACGGAAGCCTCGGGCTCGGGGAATCCTACATGGAGGGCTGGTGGGACTGCGCCCGGATCGATGAATTCATCTGTCGCATATTGCGCGCGCAATTGGAGCAAGAAATCAAACCAGGCTGGCCGCTCCTTTTGAGGGCGGCGGTGTCGCGCGTGTTCAATCAACAATCCCGGCGCAGGGCGTTCGTGATCGCCGACAGGCATTACGATATCGGCAACGATCTGTTTGCGTTGATGCTCGGCAAATCCATGGCCTACACGTGCGGTTACTGGCTGAGAGCCACAGACCTGGACGCGGCGCAGGAAGCCAAATTCGATTTGATCTGCAGGAAGCTGGGACTGCGTGCGGGGATGACGCTCCTGGATATCGGCTGCGGCTATGGCGGCCTCATGAAATACGCCGCCGAAAAATATGGAATCACGGCGACCGGCGTCACCGTTTCCAGGGAACAGGTGGACCTGGGCAGGAAGATATGCGCGGGGCTCCCGATCGAAATCAAGCTCCAGGACTATCGTGATGCAAGCGGGGCTTTCGACCGCGTCGTCGCTGTGGGGGTGCTCGAACATGTGGGCTACAAGAATTATCGGGATTTCATGCAGGTCGCC
Organism: Syntrophaceae bacterium UBA6112; assembly: GCA_002423465.1. Classification (GTDB taxonomy): domain Bacteria; phylum Desulfobacterota; class Syntrophia; order Syntrophales; family UBA5619; genus UBA5619. Next base: position 127,452 of record DIWG01000056.1, read on the forward strand.
CGGCTATGCCTGGCCGATGACGGCCTTTTTCTTATGCATACCATCGGCAAAGAGCTATCGACAACGACCACGGCGGATCCCTTCATGACCAAATATCTTTTCCCGGGGGGCAATATGCCGTCCATTGCCCAGATCGGCACAGCCGTTGAGAAGAGCTTTGTGATGGAAGACTGGCACCTGATCGGCCCCGATTATGACAGGACGCTGATGGCCTGGTTTGAAAACTTCGACTCGGGCTGGGATCGATTGAAAGCGAAATACGGCGAGCGGTTCTACCGCTTATGGAAATACTATCTGCTTTACTGCGCCGGGTCCTTTCGCGCCCGGCACGTTCAACTTTGGCAAGTCGTCTTCTCAAAGCATGGCGTTCCCGGAGGGTATAAGGCGGTTCGGTGAGGAGGAGGGGAGTTCCTTACTTTTAGAAATACGCAATAGTGACCAATGGGGAAATGACATTTGCCGGTTATTGGGGCCTACAAACGAAGGGTAGGTAATAATTTGAGCTATCGAAAATTATTGGTAGAAATGCTAAACACAAGCATAATCGGTGCCAAACCAGACGGCTACAGAGCTTCAGGACAATACATCCAAATATGCCCCGCGTGGTTTGGCGTCCACTCGATGCATTTGTTCTGTATTGCTTCTCGCGAGCTAAGAACTTGGACGCCCACCATTTAAATATACTCCCCTTGTTTGAGCTGCTCCATTAATGGATTGAGCAAGGGCTCGACAATCTCTCTAAAAGCCTTAAAGAGGTTAACGCCTATATTCATTAAGGTGTCCTTGTCCATCGTGCGCTGGCCATGCTGGCGAGCTAGAACAGCAAACAATGTTCTTGATGCGCCCTCGAGTATTGATTGAAGCTCGCGCTCCAGTACCGCATCCCCAGATAGCACCCCTCCATACTCGATGTTGACCAAGGTTTCGAAAAATCGGATGGTGGCGTCAACTATTTCTTCCTCGCAGTCTACTATGTGCCCATTGGGATAAGGCAACGGGGCGAATATGTTTGCGATCTTCTGGCCGATAATCTCTCTTTGAGCCATTTCCCACATATCGGGGGATAGTTGCTTGTAAGATTCAATAACTTGATCTTCGACCCTCTTGTCGCTCAAAGCGATATTTCTCAAATCTCCCATTGCAAACAAAGCCTCTTGTGCACTTGCAAGATGTGTCTTTTGGCCTTCTGATAGTGGGCCGTGCAAATAGAAGAAGGTTTCCGAATTTCCTTCAAAGCATGCACTAAGGAGGTATCCATGAACAAATTGTCCAAATAGGACCGCAATTCCGATAATGCAATGATCTTCTCTGTTGCAGCTGACGAGCAGTACATGGCAGATGCCTTGGACTTCTGCATGGTTTCGCACAAAGGCCAGAATGGCGGCCTTATCTATCGAGAAGAAAGGCTGCACCGGTTCACCGGCTATTGCAGCGTCAGATTGAGATTGAGTCAGTTTGGCACACTCGTATACATCTTTTACGTTTTGCATCAGGTCGCTATCACCGAGAATGGCGCGGTCGTGGTATGCAATGAAATTCAATATCGACTTCTTAATTCCTTTGAAGTAGAGATTGTCAAAGCTCTTCTTGCTGACTAGTTGAGGGGGCCTTTCGCCAGTAACTCTTGGTTTAGAGGCCAGACTGAGTTGTTGTCCTTCCTTAAGGCCCTTCTTGATGCTTTTCATTACCGCATTCAGTGCTGACCAATCAGTTCCGCTTAGCTCGAAGCCCACGATATTCCCTTGTTCGTTATATCGCTTTTTCACCAAAGGCTTGTCCTGAGTAGCAATCCGCTGATCATTATCGATAAGTACCTTGCGTCCATCAGGCGTCTCCAGAGTGACCGACCTTCCGCTTACCGAATCTTTCCCCTTTTTCGACTTCCCAGAGATTCCCATCTGGTTGTAAATCAAATCGAATCGAGAAACACAGTGACTGTCGAGAGTGTTCGAAAAGAGAGCATTGCATGTGCTACAGATGATTGTTGTGGATGAAAGGGTGGATCCGAAGCCTTGCTGAAGGATGTGCTCATCGCTACCGTCGAGAGCCTGTCCACAATAGATACACAGCATTCTTGTCCTCCTCTACTTTTAGGCACCGAACGCTAAAAATCAGCGGCGGCCAAGGTACAATAAGAAGAAAGAAAAAGGCGTCCCGCGTCGTCTGCTGCATTTTTTATTAGCCATTTTCCACTTTAAAGACTTTATCCACAAAAAAGCCTTGATTGGGTGGGCAATCACTCGTTGTGAACCCAAACCAAGTAAAGTTCGGTTTTGGCTGTAGCACCAACATGATCTCGCTGATCACGGGCAAATTGTCATACGATTCACTTCTTCTCCATTCTGCAACGATACTTTCAATCGCTTTGAGCTGGTCCTGGTATTCCCCACCATTGATGAGCATAACCTCCTTCAAAAGATCTTCTTTAACGTTATCCGTCAAAGAACCCCCAGGCGCAATTAAGGTAAAGAAATCTGGAATTAATTCAATAAACTTCTGAGTATTCTTAATTGATTCTTTCAAATCTCTCTCAAGTTCAAAAGGATTCTCACAGTACATCTCATTTGGTGAAAACCCCATTTCTAAGAACTTATTGTAGAATTTGTGGTGTTGCAGTTCGTTGTCTATACATCCCATGAAGCGCTTGAATAGAGATGTCTGGTCGTATGACGATACGCCGATTCTTATTCGCCTGTATCCTCGCAATTGTGTGGCTATGTGCAATAGTTCATGAGCCATTGATGCGGCTGGGTTTATGCATTTTTGGTAATAGATATATGCAGTATCAGACCCCATATCTGAGCCCCACGTTTCGACTTGAGATCGGTGAAACTTCAGCTTCACTTTTTGCTGGATTTCATGAAGGAGAGACTTAACATTGGAATTACTTTTCGCTTTTTCTACGATACTCACAACAACCTCGTTCTGTGCAAACGTTCAAAGTAACCGGCCTGCTCGGTTTTTCGCACAGGGCCGGTTCATTGTCGGATGAGGGCTACGTGATCAACAGCAGCATATTCATATCATAAATACTGAGGGAATGTCACCAATGATAACAGAGTGATCAGTGAAATGATAAGTGATGAAATGATTCTGGATACGGCCAAGTAAGCTCTATGAACTGCCCCCTGCCCGGTGTAAACCCACATGTTAGGTGGTACGAGAGCGTGGGGCAGAAAAGCCCCGATTACCTGATTGGGGCATCTTCTTCATTCCTGCTATACTCGCAGATAACCGACTGCGTTGCAGGCTATAACCCCGCGGCGGATAGGCATAAAACTCAGTGTTGTGGTTCTGAAAGACTGCGTGCTGAAGTTTCCCGTTGAAAACGATTGTCTGTTGAACGAGTGGGTGCAGAAGAGGTCATACCCGGCTTGCCGCAGCACTTCCTCGGCGACTGTATAGTCTTGTTTAACCATAGAAAAAAAGGTCCATCCAGATTCAACACATATACCCAGGATTACCTGATTAGCGCCCTCAAAGGCGACAGCACCTAATGTCGAGCCGACGAGGTTACCCGCCAGGGCACCGAGCATTGGAATGGGAATGAGTAGCTGGCCCACTGAAGCCCCAAGTATTCCGGTGGACAGCACGAATGTGTCACGAAGACAGTGATGTGCAAAATCTCGGTTCGTGATTCTTCCCTGTTGAAGCTGAATGGAGTAATCCAAGACATTGAGCGTGAGTGTAGTTGCCATGCCAATAGCCGTCGGTGAAACGCTCTTCAATGCATCGCCCATCAGGCCGGTTTTGCAGGCGGCAGTCAACCCCGCCGCCACCCCGCCTCGTAAACCAGCAGTACTTGCGCCCAGTAAAACATCTTGGCCACGTTCTACGAGCTTATTGGTGTCTATTTGCCCCGTTTCAATGTGTTCTCTCACAATGGCCCAAATATGGGGAGCCGCCGATAGAGCAGCGGACATAACGGCGGCATGTAGTGCGGCTTGGCCCGCTTGGCGGGCGATATCTGACCATTCTACATAGGTTTCGGTATTTAGATCGTACTTGTCGGGATCAATGTCCTTTTCTTTGCGAAAATCCTTTGCCATCTCCTTGGCTTGTTTTTCATCCAGTGGCTTGGAAGATGCGTTTCCCACTTCCACGTGATCACTAGAGCGGTCGGCAGTGTCCTGATAGTGGGCGGCTTGTTCAGGGCGGTTCATCTGGTTTTTCTGAGCAAGTCTTTCAGCGACTTCCTTTAACTTTTCCAGTTGGTCACGGGGAACCACCTTCTCCATTCCCTCGTAGTCGGGCCTACTGACGGCCTTTGCCGTATCTTCACCAGTTTTCCAGTATTTGATCTGTGCCTCTCGTGTAGTGGTCGCATCGCCAAATCGAACATCACCTGGTCCGTTGTCGCCAGGAACACTCGCCCAGACATCACTACGCCCCCGTGCTGCCCCGCTTACCTTTAGTGTTTCGGCGTGCCATTGCTCTGCCAGCCAACCTTTGAGATAATCGTCGGAGACCTTGGAGCGGTGAACAGCTTCTCGCCGAAGCGCATCTATGGCACCATCCACTGCTTTTTGGACGTTATTCGCATACTGGGCCGATTCGACGGTTCCTGTAATGCCGCCTATGTTATCAACAACACGGTCAAAGCCTTCCTGGAAAGAGCTCATTTCCCTTGCTCCGTTTTGCCAATTCCAACCCATTTATCGAAGCATTCAGCCAAGAAGAGTGTTAACGCCGCTTTGGTTTGCTCCTGCCTGAGTTTCTTTTCCTTTGCAGATCTTCGCCAGCGTCCAACCATGTATATTAGAAGCCATAACGGGGCGATCGGATAAAGAATGCCCGCAAGACCAACTCCCACTCCTACGCCTGCCCCTGCCCCTGCCCCTGCAGTGGTCGCATAGGCAGCACTTTTTTTAAGCACCTCTTTGAAAGCTTCCGCCTGTTCCAACTTACCCTCACCGAAAACTAAAGCTTTCGACCCATCATATCCGTAGCATGCCCCAGCTTGATTCAGGTAGGTGCTGAGCACGGGCAAGAAATCCTTAGTGATCCGGTTCTCATTTGAGTTTCCCATCAGAAGGACGTAGCGGTTGCCACCAAGCTGAAACTCATTATCTTCATATTGCTTGATTGACCAGAATGCTCCATTACAGCCAGGTAGTTTTGATATTTCGTGGGTTAGTTTCCTGGCAAGATCTTTGTAATGATCTGGAGCTACGACTATGATCTCTTTGGCATTTAGCATTTGACCCCTCCCTATGTAATCATGTTATGATCCATCTATCGGCTGAAACGCCGGATCAGCATTACGCTGTTTTCGGTATAGTTTCTTCATCTAGGGCCGTAACGTAGAAGTCCCGCATGGAATCACCATCGTCAGGAAGTATATGAAATTAAGCATCTGTGGTCGGGTAGCAGAACCATGATCTGCCTTCACGAAGCACAGAGGGCATGCCATTCGGGCTGGAGTGCCTGTGAAACCCTTCTACCCACGAGTTCGATTCGCCCTAGGACCAATCGACGTCGTTCCCGGATGTCGAGGATACGGAAGATGCCGGTGACGCTAAGCGTCAGGACGATTGCTATGGCCGCTGCCCCACCAGAGAGGATCACTGCGCCCCAGCTTGCCCCAATGCCGCCGGCACCGATGGCACCGCCTCCAAACCAAGCCATGGTTGCGTTCGCTGCGGCTGCCCCGCTCAAGGTCGATATCGCTGTGCCTGTGGACGCAACCCCCCAGGCGGCGACAGCCATTTGCGCTCCAAGATAGATCCCGGCAAATCCTCCAAGGCCTGCCAAGTTGGCGGTAAGGCTTCTGTTCGCTGTTCGTAGGTCAGACCAGCCCATCCCCCATGCAAGGTAAGAGATCAAAATCGACGCGATGAACCCACCGGCGAATCCACCTAAAGACCCAGCGAGTCGAGCCGCGCCGAGGGATCGCAGTGGCAGGAGGGCAATGAGACGCTGGCCAGCCGAGGTGACAGTCAGGAGTGATGTCGCCTGGATCCCGGCATACTGACCCAAGAATGTGCTTCCTGCCGTCAGTACAGCGAAAAAACCAGTCTTCTTCAGGTCGATGTTTCCCGTGCATAGTAACTGAAGCAAAGAGGAGCCGATGAAGAATATGCCTGCTGCGATTCCGGCTACTCCAACCGCCCTCCAAGAGATCCCGGCTCGCCAGTTGAGCCTGGATTTTGGGTTCATCTGTTTCAGAAATTCGGGGTCTTGGCTACAGTGTTTGGCCAAGGCCTTTGCATCCTGATCAGAAAATCCGTACTCGCGGAATGCCTTTCCAAGCGAGCGTTCAGTAGCAGCCTTCATCCTCTCGTTGAACTTGATGGTGACCGACTCACCGACCTGCTTGGCCGTTTCTGGATCCAGCTTCTTGATTTCGATCACAAACTTTCCGTCAACGATGTCCACCGTCGTGAGGGTGGAGCGGTAGTCGACCTTTCCCTCCGCTGCACCTTGCAGCCATTGACTCGTCCGTCGGATCTGCCGCACTAAATCTTGGGGGCGGATCGTATCGTCAGGGCCTCGGAACACGAACTTTCCATGGTCCTCCCAGACCTGTATGGTGTCACCATTCTTCCAAGGTACATCAGTCGTCTTGACTCCAGATGGGGGGTGTAGCTTGGTCTGCCGGCAGCCACCTGATTCGATCCGGGACGCAATCCGATCGTAGGAGTGGGCGGTCTGCTCCAGCCGTGGTCGTGTCCAGGTACGACTCATTTGCAGTCCAGACGACGTCTGGTTCAGTTTTGCGGTGCCGAACTTGGCATCACTGACCATCATGCTGGTGAGATTGGCCCGGTTGTCGGTGCGGAAGAAGAGGCCATCGATTCCTTGGTTGCCCGCGCGGTAGGGTGTTGCCGTGGCCCACCGAGTGCCCTCGAACGCCCCCGAAGTCAGAGCTCGTTGCATCGCATGTTCAGTGAAGGCACCTTTGATTGGGTTCATACCCCAAGCCGTGGTTGGGGGTCCTGCGCAAAGCCATGGAGCGAGTCGTTGGGCAGACTCGGTGGCTGATGAACTCGCGGTGACCAGAGCAACCTGTGGAGAGCCGGTCGTGTACCAACTTCTTGCGTCCCGGGGGGCTCCTGCCCAGAAACTCAAGTTGGGTCTTGCTCTGAGGGCTGCAAGCGGTCCCGTCGCAAATGCAATGGTTGGCTGGGGTGAACGTCCAAGAGCCTGTTCTGGAATCGGCAGCATACTCACCCTTTCATCAGAAGTCCTGGGGATCCTTTTTCTGGAACGCAAAAAGATCCCTGAGGAGTTTGAGTTTAGCTCCGGGTTTTTCAAAGTCATTCTCATTATCCGGTTTGTCCAGATGGCTGAACAAGTGTTCAAAGACTTCTGTGTAGCAGCGATGAACTTCCTGGGTGAGCAATCTTGTGTCAATCGGACCGAAGTTGTTCTCCATGCTCTTCCCGAGAGATACTTCATCATCTATGACGCCTGTGTGCACATCTCCTTCCTTCATCGCCTTCTTTAATAATGTCATCGCCCATTCGTTATAGGCTCTCTGCTGCTTCTGCGAAGCCACCGTCATCAGATTGCTGAACTCTTCGGCAACAACGATCGCCTTCTTCGCCACATCTTGATGATTCAGCTTGGGCAGCACATCCTGCAGAGCACGCATCAACACCTGGATTCTTCGGATCTGATTCTGAATGTGCCCGCTACCATCAATCTTGGCAGGCCCATTACCAGCAAACCAGTACCTCGCTTCTACCAGTTGTTGCTCAAAGGTCAGTTGGAACCGATCCCAGACTGCTTCCGCATCGTCTTTGCGACCGGCTTCCGCCATCCGATCGCCTTCGATGCGTAGTTTGTCGAGCATCTGTCCTATTTTCTGCACCCGCCCATCGTTTTCCGGCCATGTGACCAACTGCCGAACGGCCTGCTCGGCCTGCTGTAGCAGCATCACTGCGGCTGAGCGGTGGGGGTGCGTGCGGGCCGTTTCGAGCAGCCGATGGACCTCTTCGAACAGCGTCTCGAACCGGAAGGCCATCTCAAGCCTGCCGATGCGCTCTTCGAGCCAAGATGCGTAGGAAAACGTGAGGATGGAGCTATTAGCATGGGTGTCCTTGGGTGGGTTGGCCTGGTCCTCCACCCAGTCCACACCATCGACCATGAACTTGTACTCCACCACGCGATTGATTGGCACTGGCACGGTGGTCGCCCAGAGGGCATTATCATCTTTCTTCAGCATGATCCCTTTTTGCCAAACGCCGGTCAGGAAACTGCTGTGTAACTCGACCTTCTTGGCCTTCTCCGCTTTCAACGAAAACCGCCAAGGAATCTGGTTCAACTTTTCACCGGGGTCCATGGTCGGCAGCAGTTCAAGCACTCCGCGCAGTCGTTCGATTCGCCTTTGTATCTCTAGCGCCTTCCCCTGGTCGGAAAGGTCAAACTCCCCAGAACTGAGCGCAGCAATATCTTGGCGTGCCTGGACATCCCTTGGATCCTGCTCGGCAGGCGGCGCAGCGAAACTTGTATCCCGTTCTTGGATGACGTCCCGGATCAGCTGGAGGAGCTTTGGAACATCGGACGAGGCCACAAATGGTAAGCGATCTCGCAGAAAGCCTTCGGCCCGTTCAAGGTTCTGAAAGGCCGAGCCGCCATCGCCCTGATCCTTAGCTTGCCGTGCCCAAGCCCGGAGCAGATCGGTGAACTCAGCAATCAAAGACATCTGCCCCGGTGCTGTGCCTAGGGCATTCACCAAGTAATAGGTCGCATCCTCGTACCGGCACTGTTTACGGAGCGCGATTGCCTGCTGAAACGAATCCTCCCAAGATTCCATCGGATCACCTCACTTGAACAAGACGATTAAATTTATGGCTCATTTTTACATTTCCCCTCTCTCCAATTCAAGCAATTTATTATTTGTCTTACGGTACCGAAACCAAAGTCCGATCAGCATCGCCGTCAATGACAGTGAAAGACCATTGCCGAAGATGAACACGATATTCCGCAAATACAGGGCATAGATCTGGATCAGCGCCATTCCGAGTATCAGAATGGCAAGATAAGAACCGCTGAGGCCATCAGTGCATTTTGTGCTGTACGTCTTCCAGATCTGGGGAACGGAACTGGCACACATGATCATTGAGCCAGCCGTCCCCATCATTTCAAAAATGTTTGCAGTTTCCATATTTCATTTACCCTATGCAGGTTTCTCCTCCCGACTCAAATTATCAGCCCATATCAATTTGTAGAGCCTCCTCCATCCCGCCGTGGGATAATAAAAAAGCCCCCGGGAAATGGTGGATACCACTTCGAGGAGGCTAATCTTACAAATAAAAAGGCCTCCGTGAGCAGTACCGATTACTCAGGAGACCAACTTTTTCAGATCCCGCAGGGCCTGTCCGTCTCTATCGCGCAGATAGATTCACAAGCAACATTGTGGCCCGAGGGTAAAGGGGAATGACGGGATTGTCAAGCGTTTTTTTTTGAGCGCATCAGTCTCTGAATTCAAACATCACTTTTTCATAGGGCTCAAACATCATTTTATAAAGATCCATCGCATAACGGTCGGTCATGCCGGCGATGTAGTCGGCGATCACCCGCCGCCGCCCCGTCTTGCTTGTTTCTGCTTCAAATCTCGCTTTGAAAATGGGCGGCAGCATCCTGGGGTTCTTTTCCAGGTGCGCAAATATCCGAGAAAGAATCATCTTACCCTTTTCGTTCATGATGCAGACCTGGGGTTTTCTGTAAACATGGTCGAAAAGGTAGCTCTTGATTCTTTCGAAATCCCGCCACTCATCGGTGTGCATGGATACTATATCGACGTCCATTTGACGCGCATCCTCCACGGTGCCGATATGATATGCCTCTAAATTCTTCATGGTCTGTTCAATGACCAGGACATTAGCCTCTTCGATGAGGGTCCTCACCAGGAGGCGGGATTGAAGGACCGTGTCCGAAGCGTTAAATTCACGATACTTTGAGCATTTCTCCAGGATTCTATCGATAAAGGGATTACCCATCCTCCGGATCTCTTCCACGGTCAGATATCCGGCGTTCAGGGCGTCTTCCAGGTCATGGGCGCAGTAGGCGAGCGGATCCGCCATATTCACAGTCTGGGTTTCCAGGGAAGGTTTTGCGTACTTCGAAAATTCCTGAATGGGCGCCGGGTTGTCGTGCGTGGTTCTGTGGAGTGCAATTCCTTCTCGCGTTTCAAAGCAGAGATTCAGCCCGTTGTACTGTGCGTACCTTTTCTCAAGATGGTCCACGATCTTCAAGCTCTGGAGATTGTGCTCAAAGCCGCCATCGTCTTTCAGAATTTCGCTGAGTGTTTCCTCCCCCGCATGCCCGAAAGGGGTATGGCCAAGGTCGTGCGCGTAGGAAATGGCTTCACACAGGTCTTCGTTTAATTGGAGACACCGGGCAAAGGTTCTTGCATGTTGAGCGACTTCAAGGGTATGCGTCAGCCGTGTACGGTAAAAATCCCCTTCGCTGATGAGGAAGACCTGGGTCTTGTACTGAAGATCCTTGAACGCCTTCGAGTAGAGAATCCTGTCGCGGTCCCGCTGAAAGCAGCTTCTGTAATCGTCCGGCTCGTCGCCGTGAAGCGTCCGGCCAAGGGATTGAGAACTCTTGGTCGCATAGGGTGCGAGGGCCTGTTCTTCTATGGATTCGAGTCGTTTGCGAGTAGTCATGGTTGCGTTCTTTGCATGATAAATTCCGCTAAAGCTCGATTTTCTACGATTATGATTTAAGGGCCGTTCTATGTCAATCGGAAAAGCGGTCTGATAGAAAGCACACGATACAAGAAGCGGTAGGCAAGTGGACGCGCCGGCCACCTGACGGATGGCCGTCACGCCCCTTGCATCTTGCCCATGTCCCCCCTTCATCCCCCGGAGGGGGGATTCCCGACCACCCGCCCCGGAAGAGGCAAGGGCCACGCCAGCCCCTGACGGGTCTGTCATGTCCCTTGCTGCGGTACGCAGGGGTCGCGCCATAGCCTGACGGCTATGTCACGCCCCCTGCGATTTCTTTGTTTTTCCGATTGCGAGACCTGCATGGCATCCGTCGGATAGTCCGCTCCGCGCCACCCTGCGGGAGGCGCTCCGCTTGTGTTTTCCCACTTGCCCGTTCGCTATCGCTTCGTTCGCCGACGCTTGCGCACCAGCTTACTCCGCTCCATCTCACTACACTGCTACTTGATGGCCCGCTCCGCCGTCCTCTGCGCCGATACACGGCGCATGCGGGCGGCTCCGCTACCCCGGTCGCTACCGCTCCCTAATTGCCTATTGCCCGCATCACCCTGTCGCCGTGAGACGGCTAAGGGCGCTGCTTAATTGCTCACGATCCGCCCGCTCGCCGCTGCTCTGAACAAGCATCGGCATCGCTTGTCCGCATCACCCTGTCGCGCCGATGGCGCTAAGGGCGCTGCTTGCCACCTTTCAGTGACGCCTTATCCGGCCCGCAAAGAACCCGCGCCAGTGGCCCGCTTGCGCCCCTCGAACTACCCGGCGAAGAGATGCCGGGTTGTCTCGGGGCGCATACGCTTGGTTATTGCCATTTCAACAAAGAACCACGGAACCCGATGGTAGCGGCGTTGCAGTCGCCGGGGTCGCGCCGAGGCGTCGCTCCTCTCCGGCTTTGTGCACCGCAGCCGCCTCTGTATTCCCCCGCCCTCCCTTGCGGTTGCAATCGCCCGACGGAGCCGCGTTCCGCGGCCGTCCCGTCGGACGATTCACACCCGCTCCCGTCCGCCCCGCTGGGGCTCCCTCTACGCCTCCGGGCCGCGCCTGGCGACCGCTTCGCGGCGNNNNTCACTGCGTTCGGACTGCCGGTCCTTGGGCTTTTCCACGGATGGCTCCGCGACCGCAAAACCCGCGGACGCTCCGCCCATCCGCGAAAAAATGAATTTGCGCACCGGGTCTCGGGGTTTCCATGAGAATGGTAGCGGCGTTGCAGTCGCCGGGGTCGCGCCGAAGCGTCGCTCCTCACCGGCTTTGTGCACCGCAGCCGCCCCGTTATTCCCCCGCCCTCCCTCGCGGTTGCAATCGCCCGCCGGGGCCGCGTTCCGCGGCCGCACCGTCGGACGATTCACACCCGCTCCCGTCCGCCCCGCTGGGGCTCCCTCTGCGCCTCCGGGCCGCGCCAGACGACCGCTTCGCGGTGACAGGCGCGACCCTCCGGCTGAAGTCACCTTTGTTTTGCCCGGTCCCGGCAGACCTCGCTGCGCTCGGACTGCCGGTCCTCGGGCTTTTCCACGGATGGTTCCGCGACCGCAAAAACCCGCGGCCGCTCCGCCCATCCGCGAAAACATGAACCATGAATAAGGTGCGCCCGATAGCCGCCTGTCACCTCCTTCGTCGGAGACAGACGGCTGCGGGCGATCATTCTTCTTTCTTCGTCAGGGCGGCACCTGCGTGCCGACCCTCCTCGTCGGTCGCCGTGACTCGCCCTCCGCTTTGCTCCGGACGAGACATGTCTCCCCGGTTCGCGCCCTCGCCCTCGAAACCGCTTGCGCGGATTCCAGGGTGCCGGACGCTCGAAAAGGCACCGCCAACAGATAAAACCGGCAATCAGCAAGGGGTGATCCTGATTGGGAAGGGATGAGGCGTTCGGATTTCCATGTAGGCGGCTCGTATCGGCGTCCCGCCTCTTTCCCCGCTCCCGGCGTTTCCGCGCCTACCCGGAGACGCCTTGCAGCGGGGCCGGATAGAAAAGATCATACGGACGCCAGGGGCCGCAGGCGACCGAAGGGAACAGGCTGTTGATCATCAGTCCCTAACTCCCCATCCGTTTCCTGAACTGGGAGGGCCTTTCATAGCGGCTACCCTGGGACCAGACCCCTCTCCCCTGGGCCTTGGCCTCCTGTTCCGCCTGGATGAAGGGGGCGCGATAGGGCTTTTTCAGATACTCCACATAGGCCTCGGCCATGCCGGCGGCGATCATCTCCTGGTTCACATTCCGTTCCGCCAACCAGAGGATAGCGACCATCCTCCGGTAGCGGTCGATATCGAGGATCTCCACCCTGATGGATCTCCGGCTGACCAGCGAAGCAAGGTAGTCCTTGGATGCATTGCCGAATGGCTCGCCCGGTTTATTCCCCTTTTGGGTCTCCGGCGCATCGATGCCATAGAGGCGGACCTTCAGCTTCGTTCCCTCCGCGGTGATCGCCTGCACGGTATCGCCGTCGGTGATCCTGGTGATCGTGGCTGTGACGGTCCGGATGGGCGCGGCATGAAGGGCTGCCGCGCCGAGGACAGCCAGGGCCGCAAGGACGGTCAATAGCTGTCCAAGAGGGGAGGCCTTTTTCAGATGCATAAAATGCCGGGATCCTGTTTGGTGATGCCGTGGCCACCCGGCGGGTTTAGCCTTGGCTGTCGCGATTTTGTCAACCGGTGCAGGGCTCATGAGACCAGCGCCTCCAGGTAGGGAGTGACGAGTTTTTGCACCTTGCAGAGCTGTGCGTATTCCATAAGCCTGGCGGGACTCGCCCCGCGTTGTTTCAGGTACGACCGGGCCGCCTCCAGGGCTACGTTCAGCCCCACGGTATTTCGCCAACGGAAGCAGTCGATCACTGTCTTGGGCGCATTGTAGATCCGCACCTCCTGTTTCATGATGCGATGGGTTTCGATCCCCTCCCCGAAACAGGGATCGGGATAGAAGATGGCCCGGACCGGCGGATAGGCCACCTTCGGTCTGCGGGCCTTCCGCTCGACGGCGAGCCAGATTTCATGGGGAATCTCGGTGGTCAGGCCGTGGAAAGAAAGGGCGGAGATGAGGCAGATGACGCCGCGAGGGGCGAGTTTGGCCACTTGGACGAGGTCGAGCTCAGCGGGATAACTCTTCATCGCGGCCAGCAGATAAAGGCCACGGCCGGTGGGGATCAGCGCCCCTTCTTCGCGCAAACCATAGAGGGTTCTCCTATGGATCCCCTGACCAAGGGCCTCGCGCGTGCGGATGATTCCTCCCTGCGTGCGGATGATCTCGATCGCTTTGTTTCTTGCGGTGACCATGGGGAGCGATGGTACATGAACGTAGGCAATATGTCAAGTCTGCCGACGCTTATTGACCAGATGGGGGAGCGGGGCGGTCCATCAGACTTCTTCGAAGAGGCATTGATGCACTGTGGCCGGAACGAGAATGGGCTTTCCCTCGTCGCTGCGGTCGCCGCATCCTTCCGTGCGAACAAAAGGGATCTTCTCCGCGCGCTCGTCTTCTTTGAGCTGGATGAGCCCCAATGACTTGAACCGGCGAAGCAGCACCTGGAAGAAGGGCGCCCAGCATGGATCGGCTAGGCCGTCGTAAGTGTCGTGGTCGATGTCCTTCGGGCCGGCCAACCGCCAGGTGTTGAAATAGAAGAAGTAGGCAGGGTAAACTTTGCTGACCTGCAGGGTCAGGATGGCATAGACGTCCCGGTGGTCCCGAAGCCAGGCAATTCTCTGGGCTTCGTCGAGGCGGCATTCCCAATCCTCATGACTGGGTCCCGGCAAGATAAAGTCGAACTGAAGGATGCGGCTGATCTCCCACCAACAACCGGGGAATTCATCACAGACGGTTGAAGTGGCTGCCGCGATTTCCCGGACAGCCTCGCGAACGGCGGACTCAAATTTTGCGCGGTGCAGCCTTCTCCGATTCGGCTCGTCCAATAGGCCGGTGGGATAAACCGTCCTGATCCGTTTCTCAAGGTCCGGGTTCATAGAGGTGCCTCCGTTCATTGAGCGACATCATTCCGTAGCCCTTTTGCTCGGGCTATTTTACCTGTTTTGGAAAATGGTTCAAGGGGTGAGTGGCGTGACCGTATCGCTTGGATATCATGTGATCTGAGATACGAAGCGGGTAGAATGAGGTAGGCAGGCGTCGCGCCAGGGCATTCCTCTGCTCCAGCCCTGTCACACCGCCTGCATCTTTCCCTTCCGCACTCGGGCAAGGGC
>DIWG01000023.1:0-36136 GCA_002423465.1 Syntrophaceae bacterium UBA6112
TCGGCCATTTCTTCATGGCCTTCGATATCGGGGCCTTCCTATCCATCGATTCGTTCAAACAGCGGGTGGACGGGCTGATCGACGAGTTGAAAGCTTCTCCGCCCATGACGGGGTCTGCGGGTGTATTCATGCCCGGGGAGATGGAGTACATCAGCGAGCAGAAGATGCTCAAAAGCGGCATCCCGGTTTCCCGGGGGGTGCTCAAGACCCTGGATGATTTTGCGGACAGGGTGGGCATAGCGCGGGTTCCGGCCTGATATTCCTGCCAATAATCGGTAGAATGAAGATGGGGGAAAAGGAAAGATGAAAACAAGATCCATGAAGAAGGCCTTTAGTTTCCGCAAAAGCCTTGCCCTATTTTATGTGCTTCTGAGTCTGTTGTTTACCCTGGCGTGTTCAAACTCGAGTTCGGACACTTCGCCGAAGACATTCACCATAAAGTATCCCAGTGTGGATGAACGGTACTTTGCTGAAAAAGGGGATTTTTATGTGGTCGGATTATTTCCTCAGGGAATTCAAGCGCCCGGGAATATACGCGTAGAGCTTTTCAGCGGTGCAACAGCTTCCGGAAATCCCGTAAGGAAATTGGAAAGCCAAGTGGATGAGGTTACCGGGGTAACGCCGGACAGCGCCGTCGAGGCAGGTTACACGGAGGGCCGTGTTGTGGGGAAGATGACAAAGGCTCCGGACCTGATCAACACTCCCGGAGGATTCAGGTATCCGGGCAACAAGGTGCTGGTCACCAGGGAATTTTATGGCGCAATAATCCTGGGGGGATCGACAAAGGATTTTGATACCGATTACACGGATGCCGAGGGAAACCGGATGGAAGACTTGACCGAGGGTGTTTATACCGTCAAGGTCACCGGCCTGTCCGGCGAGGTGGCCTCACACACGGAAACCATCCAGGTGTATTTTAAACCGGTACGCAAGGTCTTTGGCGGCTTTCAACCCGACAACCACAGAAACAAATTTTTCGCCTTTACAACCGACAACGGTTACGGAAAACTTTATGATCCCCTTCCCGGATACTTTTCCCCCATCAGCTGGTCTGATTCCTACATGATACAAAAACGGGCGAGGTTACGGAACTCGCTGGAGGTGGTCAATACGGTTGAAGGTGCAACCTACGGCACGCCTGACAATGCTCAGATCGGTTTCATTCTCTATAATTTGAAAGATAAAGGCGCAACAACCTGTCTGGAAATCGGTAAGGCAATCGCGACGAATGTCATAGACAGCCCCAATACGTACTTTTACTACTACAACAGCGGAGAGCCTGATATGACCTATGTCGCGATGGATTCACAGAAGAAAACCCTTGATGGAACCATTACCCGGTTCGATTACGGAGACAGGCTGGTCTTGACGCGGGCAGCCGTCAGGGCGCGCGGAACAGGAGACGGTGACAACAAATTCAGCCTCGTAGACGAGACCCCCTCTACGCTTGATCTCAATGTCTCAGACGGTGTGCAGCTTGCAATCGGTGAGGAATTCGCCGTTTTCGGCGTCGTCACCCCCATACAGGCAGCGGTCACCGTAGATCCGGATAATTTCATGTACTATAATGTCGATAACCGGATCGCACAGATCCGTTACCGGATCACCGGCTCGCAGGGAACAATTGTCGCGGAGACGACCCGCAACGTCACGCTCGAAAGAGAATACTCCAAAGCAGTCCCGGCTGCCTGGTATCCCTCGATCTATGAATTTGAACATGAATTCAATCTGGCTGTCGAACCCGGCGCCTACAGGGTGGAACTGATTGCAATAGATCAGAAAGGAAATGAGGTTTCAGGGACCGCAGAAACGTTTATTGTGGAGTATCGATAATCACCCTTGAACCTGTCGCGGGGTGAAAATGATCCAAAGAAATCCGCAATCGATACCCCATAGGCGAAAATACGGATGATCGCCCCCTTTCATCTTCACCGGTCGGTGGCCAGTGGCGGCGCAATGGACAGTTCACTCACCTGCCGGTACAGTTCGGGCGTCATGTCGATCTCCAGGGACTGGAGCGAATCCTCCAACTGTTCGGTGTTGCGCGCGCCGATGATGGGAGCCGTGACCGCCGGATGACGGCTCACCCAGGCCACCGCCAGGGCGGCTGGACGGTAACCGTGCTCCTGCGAGAATTGGACGAATTTCCTGACCGTCTCCCGGAGCCGCGGATCGCCGTATCGTTTTTGGTATTCGCTGTCTTCGACAAGCCTCCCTGCCGAAAGGGGTTGGTCCTGCAGATATTTGCCCGTCAGCATGCCTCCGGCCAGGGGGTTGTAGGGGATCACGGCCAGATTTTCCGCCGCCGCCATCGGCAGGATCTCTACCTCCGCCTGGCGCTTGACGAGATTGTACATGGGTTCGATGCACCGGAATGGGTTCCATCCTTTGCGCCGGGAAATGGCACGGGCCCTCATGATCTGCCAGGATGCGTAATTGCTTGCGGCCGGATAGAGGATCTTCCCCTGCTTGACCAGGTCGTCCAAGGCGCGCAGGGAATCTTCCATGTCGGTCTCCGCGTCGAAGTGGTGCAGGAAATAAACGTCGATATGATCGGTTTTTAGCCTGCGGAGGCTCTGTTCGACGGAGGCCATGATGTGGCGACGGGAGGCGCCGCCCGCGTTGATGTCCGTACCGACCCGGCCGAATACCTTGGTCGTGATCACGACTTCATCGCGGCAGCCCTGGATCAGACCTCCCAGGATCCGCTCCGATTCCCCTTTGGCGTAGACGTTGGCGCAATCGAAAAAATTGATTCCCGCTTCACGGCAGCGGTTGAAGATGGCCGCCGATGCGGCCTCATCGGCTTCCCTGCCAAAGGTCATGGTTCCCATGCACAGCGGCGACACCTTTACCCCTGTGTTTCCCAACAATTTGTACGCCATCTTCATTTTCCTGTCTCCTTGCCGAAAAGATCTTCCCCATTCGGGGAATCAGGACCATGCACCCACCGCGGGATACGGGCTTGGTGCGGCGGCGGGCTCCTTCGTCGTCACCCGGAAATGTTTTGCAGTTGCTGCAATCAATATGAAGATCGGTTTAATATGTCAAGAAGTTTCCTTAGCGATGCGGCTTGTCCCGGGGAGGAGTCCCGGGTATTGGCGTTGATTCGGGAGGACCTTCGTTTTGCCGACATGCAGGGCCGGTATTTTCGGGGGGCGTGGTCGGCGTTCTTGCCAAGAGGGTCCAAATGTGTTAGAAGGGCGCCGTTTTGATGACCTGCCGCCCGTTCCATGCCGCGCCCGTAAACAAGTTTCGAGGATTGTTGATTCAATCGAACAGGAAAGGAGAAGGTTCATGTTCAAGACGGCCATCACGGAAATGTTTGGTATCCGCCACCCCATCATCTGCGGGGCCATGATGTGGCTCTGCAAACCGCGACTCTGCGCTGCCGTTTCCAACGCCGGCGGCATGGGCAACCTCACGGCGGGCAACTACGAAACGGAAGAGGCCTTCCGGGAGGCGATCCGCGAGACCCGGAGGCTGACGGACAAACCTTTCATGGTGAACATCACGCTTCTGCCCTCCGTCCGCATCACCTCGGAGCACCACAAGATCTACTGCCGCGTCTGCGCCGAGGAGCGGGTGAGCGGCATCGAGTTCTCCGGGACGCCGGCGGACAAGGCCTGCGGGCAGGAGACGGTCGATCTGCTGAAAAAGGCCGGGGTGAAGCTTTTCCATAAGGTCGGCGCCGTCCGGCATGCCCTTCATGCCGAAAAGGTGGGTTATGACGGCATCTACGCGGCCGGCATCGAGGAGGGGGGGCATCCCCTGAACGACGACGTGACGACCATGGTCCTGACGCCGCGGATCGTCGATTCGGTGAAAATCCCGGTCGTGACCGTGGGGGGGATCGCCGACGGTAGGTCGCTCGCGGCCGCGCTGGTGCTGGGAGCGCAGGGGGTCATGATGGCGAGCCGCTTCGTGGCGACCCAGGAGTGCGAGGTTCATGAAAACATCAAACAGGAACTTCTGAAGAGGCAGGAACATGAGACGCTGATCTTCGGAAAGTCGATCGGCCTCCAGGGACGCGCGCTCAAGAACCGGGTCATCGAGGAGGTCCTCGCCATCGAGGCGCGGGGCGGGGGGCTGGCGGAATTGATCCCGCTTCTGGCCGGTCCGCGGATCAGGGAGGCCTGGGAGAAGGGTGAAGTGGATTACGCCCCGCTGATGGTCGGCCAGTCCATCGGCCTGATTCGCGACATTCCGACCTGCCGGGAACTGATCGAGCGGATGGCGGCCGAGGCCGAAGAGCACCTGGAACGCACCCGCCGGATGATCCATGGCGTTTGAAGCGGCCCGTGCAGACGGTCGAAAATCACGATCCCTTCGCGTGCTGGATATTTTTCGACCCTGTAGCTGCTCGCTGCGCTGCCGGGAAAAAACTCGCGCTTCGCGCTCAAACAATTTTCCCGGCGGCCGCTGCGCTGCGCGCACAGGGTACCCCAAAAAATCTCCAATGCACGCTTCCGGGATGACGATTTTCGGGCTGAACATAGACTAAAGGGACGGAAGGAATCGGTTTTGAAAACGCGCATCACCGAACTCTTCGGAATCCGCTATCCCATTCTCCTCTCCGGGATGAGTTGGATCAGCGTTCCAGCCATGGTGGCGGCGGTGTCGAATGCCGGGGGGCTCGGCATCCTGGCGACGGGGCCGCTCGATCCGAAACAGACCCGCGAGGCCGTCCGGGAGATTCGGAGGCGGACGGACAGACCCTTCGGGGCCAACACCTCCCTGATGCTTCCCGGCGCGACAAAGAATGCGGAGGTCCTTCTCGCCGAGCAGGTTCCGGTGATTAACTTCGCCCTCGGCAAAGGGGACTGGCTTGTCCGGGAGGCCCATGCCTACGGCGGCCGGGTCATCGCAACCGTAACCAATGCCTATCATACCGGAAGAGCCCGGGATTACGGATGCGACGCGGTCATTGCAACGGGGCACGAGGCGGCGGGTCACGGCGGGCCGGCGACCTCGCTTGTCCTCGTTCCTTCGCTTGCGGACATGTTCGATATCCCCGTCATTGCGGCGGGTGGGTTCGCCGACGGCCGAGGACTGGCGGCGGCTCTGGCGCTGGGGGCGGATGGGATCGCCATGGGGACCCGGTTCATGAATACGAAGGAGAGCGCCCTGCATCAGAATTTCAAGCGGCTGGCCGTCTCAAAGGGGATCCAGGACACCCTCTACTCTCCCCATTTCGATGGAATTCCCTGCCGGGTCCTGGACACCCCGGCGGCGCGCAAAGTTATCAAGCAGCCGCTTAACCTGCCCGCGGCCTTTTTCAATGCCCGGCTCATCGCCCGGCAGATGCATCTTCCCTTTGCGAAACTGTGCGTCGGGGTCATTGCCTCCGGTTGGAAGACCACCCGCCAACTGGCCTATTTCGCCAACGCCTTTCGCCGGGTGCTGGCCGCGACGGAGGCAGGAGATGCTGAAAAGGGAGTCCTCCCCGCGGGCCAGGCGACGGGTCTCATTCACGACGAACCCACGGTGGCGGAGATCATTTCCCGGATGGTCGCGGAAGCCGAGGCGGCGGAGCGGCGTCTGGTGGGTATGCTGGGTGAGGGGGTCCCGTCCGTTTCCGGGCGACAGATGAATCCGCCTGCGAGCGTATTTCCCGCGTCTTGCCGTGGGGATTGCGAGAGCACAACGAAATGGTTTGTGCCTCTTCAGGAGCGGAGATCTTCATCTATTTGAAATATTCGACGATTATGACGATTGACAGTCATGCACATTTGGAGATGGAGGCGTTCGACGGCGACCGGGACGCAGTCCTCGGGAGGGCGATGGCGGCCGGCCTGACGGCGATCATTACGGTCGGAACGACGATTCCCGACTGCGAGAAGGCCGCGGCCCTTGCCTGTCTCCATCCGCAGCTCTATGCGGCCGTCGGTATCCACCCCCATGAGGTGAAGGGAATCGACGCCGGGACTTATGACGCCCTCCGGGCTCTTGCGAGGCAGGAGAAGGTGGTCGCCATCGGGGAGATCGGACTCGATTTTTTCTACGACCTCTCCCCGCGGGAGGTTCAACTCCAGCGGTTTGCGGAACAGCTCGATCTTGCCGAAGAGCTGAACCTGCCGGTGATCATTCACGACCGCGAGGCCCATGCGGAAACCCTGGCGATCCTCCGGCCGCGGAAGCGCCGTTTGCAGGGGGTTCTTCACTGTTTTTCAGGGGATACAGTGATGGCCCGGGAGTGTCTTGCTCTGGGATTTTATCTCTCCGTGGCCGGTCCCGTGACCTATCGGAAAGCGGATCAGCTCCGGGCGGTAGCACGGGAGATTCCCGCCGAGAGGCTTCTTATCGAAACCGACGCGCCGTACCTCGCACCGCAGCCCTGGCGGGGAAAGCGCAACGAGCCGGCCTATGTCGTGGAGACGGCCCGCTATCTGGCGGAGATCCGGGGCATTGCGGCAGGAGAGTTGGAACGGTTGACGGAAGAGAACGCGCGTCGGCTTTTTGGTCTCGGGCCTCAATTTAACCCTTGATATCCCTTGATTATCCGGGGAATATCCCCTATAATGACCGCGGGATCATAGAACTCCTCATGGAAGTTCCGGAGAGACACAAGTTGTCGAGGGCTTGTTCTCCTCCATGTCATATAACCTGCCCTCGCGTTTAGATAAGTCATCCAGTATAGGGAGGCCCGCCATGACCAGGAAGAAAGCCATTCAGAGGCAGAAGGTCAGGCGTCTGCCCTCCGGGCCGACGGGGTCGCAAACGCTTTTAGAAGAAAGCGATTCGATGGAGCAAAGTGCGCTCCAGGAGGATCGGTTGCCAAAGAATTTCCCGATTGTTGGCATCGGCGCCTCCGCCGGCGGCCTGGAAGCGCTGGAGATGTTCCTTAAAAACGTGCCGGCAATGAGCGGCATGGCTTTCGTCGTCGTCCAGCACCTGGACCCGACCCACAAGGGGATCATGGTGGAGCTGCTCCAGCGGTCCACCCCGATGCCGGTCGTCCAGGTCAAGGACCGGATGCAGGTCGAGCCCGATTGTGTTTATGTGATCCCTCCGAACCGGGACCTCTCCCTCCTGCATGGGATGCTTCACCTCCTCGAACCGACGGCGCCCCGGGGTTTAAGGCTGCCCATCGATTTCTTCTTCCGAACGCTTGCGGACGACCTGCAGGACAAAAGCATCGGCGTGATCCTTTCGGGTATGGGCTCAGACGGCACGCTTGGGCTCCGGGCGATGAAAGAGAAGGCCGGGGTGGCCTTCGTCCAGTCGCCCTCCTCGGCCAAGTTCGACGGCATGCCGAGAAGCGCGATCGACGCGGGGCTGGCTGACGTTGTCGCCCCGGTGGAGGAGTTGCCCGCCCGGATTGTCGCCTATCTCCGGCACGCGCCCCTCATCTCCCGGCCGGACCTTCCCTTGGAGGGCAAGGCCCAAAGCGCGCTGGAGAAGATCTTCATCCTGCTTCGGACGCAGACCGGCCACGACTTTTCACTCTACAAAAAGAGCACCGTCTACCGCCGGATCGAACGGCGGATGGGTCTCCACCAGATCGACCGGATCGCGAGCTACGTCCGGTTCATGCAGGAGAACCCCCAGGAGACGGAACTCCTGTTCAAGGAGCTTCTAATCGGCGTGACCAGCTTTTTCCGTGATTCAACCCCATGGGAGCAACTGAAGGAGAAGATCATCCCGGCACTTTTGGAAACCCGCCAAACGGGCGGAACGATCCGGGCCTGGACGCCCGGCTGTTCCACGGGGGAGGAGGCCTATTCTCTGGCCATTGTCTTCAGAGAGGCTCTGGAGCAGGTGAAGCGGGCCGGGAACTTTTCGCTCCAGGTTTTTGCCACCGACCTGGACAAGGACGCCATCGGCAAGGCCCGCACGGGCACCTATCTGGCGAACATCACCGCCGACGTTTCACCGGAACGATTGCGCAGGTTCTTTGTCGAAGAGGAGCGCGGCTACCGGGTGGAAAAGGAGATCCGCGAGTCGGTGGTCTTTTCCCCCCAGAACGTCATCATGGACCCGCCCTTCACGAAGCTCGACATCCTGATCTGCCGGAACCTTCTGATCTACCTGGACCCGGCGCTCCAAAAGAAGCTGTTGCCGCTTTTCCATTACAGCCTGAACCCCGGCGGCATTCTGTTCCTCGGCAGCGCGGAGACGATCGGCGCCGTTACCGATCTTTTCGCTCCGCTGGATGGCAAGACGAGGATCTACCGCCGTCTTGAATCCGAGTTGAGGTCCGAACCGATCGAGTTTCCCGCCACCTTCTTCCCTGCCAAGTTGGATGCCCGGCCAATGGCCGCGGCCAAACAACCCGCCCCCAACCTCCAGGTCCTGGCGGATCAATTGCTTCTGACGCAATATGCCCCGGCGGCCGCGCTCACGAACGACAAGGGCGACATCCTCTACATCAGCGGCAGGACGGGCAAGTACCTGGAGCCGGCGGCCGGAAAAGCCAACTGGAACATCTTCGTCATGGCCCGCGAGGGGCTGCGCTATGAACTCAGCGGCGCCTTCCAGAAGGCGATCCGGCAGAAAGGTGCGATCACCCTCCGGAACTTGAAGGTGAGGAGCAACGGCGGGATGCAGGCGGTGAACGTCACGATCCGGCCGATCGCCGAGCCGGAGGCGATGCGGGGGATGCTGCTGACCGTTTTTACGGATGTGGACACGCCCTCCGAAGTCAAGACGCCGAGCAAACGCGAGAAGACTTCCGCCCCAGGTACCCGGGTGGCGGAACTGGAGCATGAGATCGGGCAGGCCCGTGAGGAGCTGCAGTCCACCCGCGAAGAAATGCAGACCTCCCAGGAAGAGCTCAAATCGATGAACGAGGAGCTGCAGTCCACCAATGAGGAGTTGCAGAGCGCCAACGAGGAGCTGACCACCTCCAAGGAGGAGATGCAGTCGATGAACGAGGAACTGCAGACGGTCAACAACGAACTCCAGGCCAAGGTGTCCGAGCTCTCCCAGACGAACAACGACATGAAAAACCTCCTCGACAGCACCGACATCGCCACACTGTTTGTGGACGATGCGCTCAACGTCCGGCGCTTCACCAAACAGACCAGCAAAATCATCAAACTGATCCCGGGCGACGCGGGCAGACCCTTTACCGACATCGCCTCGGACCTGCTCTACCCCGAGTTTGCCGCCGATGCACGAGAAGTGATCAGAACCCTGGTCTTTGTGGAAAAGCCGGTCGCCACCCGCGACGGGCGCTGGTTTAGGGTCCGCATCATGCCCTACCGCACGCTGGAGAACCGAATTGACGGTGTGGTGATCACCTTCACGGACATCACCGTATCCAAGACGCTGGAGGCGGAGCTCCGCAAGACTCAGGCCGGTTTGGAAACGTGGATCGTGGAACAACAAGACAAAACAGGAAAAGGGAAATGAGAGATTCCCGACAGGAACAAGACAGGACCCAAACGAGAAGTTTGCCGGGTCAACCAAGACGCGACAGAAAAGAGAGGGAACATCTTGGAAAAAGCTCATAAACCCTCATCCGATGCCGCCGGGCTGCGCCGCCGGGCGGAAGAGCGCCTCAAGGAAAAGCAGAAGAATCAGCGGTCCGCGGGATCGGGAGGTGTCGCCGGAAAACAGGAAGCCGCGCAAGAGCCGCAGCGGCTCATTCAGGAGCTGCAGATCCACCAGATCGAACTGGAGATGCAGAATGAAGAGCTGTGGGAGTCGCGGGCAGAGGTAGAGGCAGGTCTGGAGCTCTACACCGACCTGTATGATTTCGCACCGGTGGGCTACTTCACCTTCGACCGCGAAGGGGCGATCCGCCGGGTGAATCTGTCCGGTGCCGGCCTGCTGGGGACGGAGCGCACCCATCTGGTCAACCGCCGCTTCGGTCAATTCGTTTCCGAGGACGACCGTTTCATATTCAACGGATTCCTGCAGAAGGTGTTTACGAAGCGGGACGACGCATCCGGCAAGGCATCCTGCGAAGTGGCACTGAAAGAGCAGCGGGATCGCCCGCATTTGCATGAATCCCCCGGTGGCCGGTACGACGATACAGGGGCAACCCGGCGTCAGGTATTCATCGAGGGGACGGTGACCGCAGAAGGGCAGGAATGCCGCGCCATGATGACGGACATCACCGAGCGCAAGCAGGCGGAGGAGGAGATCCAGAAAAACCAGGCACAACTGTCCAACGCTTTGGAAATGGCCCATCTCGGCCACTGGGAGTACGACGTTGCCAACGACCTCTTCACGTTTAATGATCAATTCTACAATATTTTCCGCACCACGGTCGAGAAAGTCGGCGGGTATGCCATGCATTCCAGCGAATACGCCCATCGCTTTGTCCATCCCGACGACATGGATATGGTCGGGGAAGAAACCCGGAAAGCCATCGAAACAACCGATCCCCATTTCAACCGGCAAATTGAACACCGGATTCTCTATGCAGACGGCAAGGTCGGCTATATCAGCGTCCGCTTTTTCATCGTCAAGGACTCTCAAGGCAGGACGGTCAAGACTTATGGGGTGAATCAGGACATCACCGAGCGCAAAGAGGCGGAGCAAAAACTCCAAGATACGCTCGAAAGTCTCAGGAAGGCCGTGAATACAACCATCCGGGTTATGGTGTCCGCTGTGGAGACAAGAGATCCCTATACATCCGGTCACCAGACCCGGTCGGCGGGCCTTGCCCGTGCCATTGCCACCGAAATGGGATTGCCACAGGATACAATCGAGGGCATACGCATGGCCGGTTCCATCCATGACATTGGAAAACTATCTATTCCTGCGGAGATATTGTCCAAGCCGACAAAACTGTCCGACATCGAGTTTAGGCTGATCAAGGAACACGCCCGGCAAGGGTATGAAATTCTGAAAGACGTGGAGTCCCCCTGGCCCTTGGCGGAGATCGTCCACCAGCATCATGAACGGATGGATGGTTCGGGTTATCCCGGAAATTTGAAGGGGGATGAGATTCTGATTGAGGCCCGCATCCTGGCCGTTGCCGACGTGGTGGAAGCCATGGCCTCCCACCGGCCCTATCGTGCAGGATTGGGCATCGACGCAGCTCTGAAAGAAATCGAGCAGAACAGAGGTGTCTTTTACGACAGTGATGTGGTGGATGCCTGCCTAACCTTGTTTCGGGAAAAAGGTTTTAAACTTGAAAAGACTTGGTTGTGAACGGGAGCCGTCATACGAAAATACAATCAATAATGCTCAACTCAATTCGATACCATTTTCTCCTATACGAGCTTGTCGATGGCGTCGTCGCTCCTTTCCCCCGGTCGGCCGGGATTTTGAAGGAGGCCGATTCCGGCAGCGGCAAACTCTTCAGCCTCGTGCGGAAAAATCGGCTTGATTTGGGAAAGGGTTTGGAGTAGGAAAAAGACGCGTAAGCGCAAGGGGTGCCGATTCGGCTGAGAAGATACCCTTTGAACCTGACCTGGGTAATGCCAGCGTAGGGAATGGCAGTGGTTGTGTTTTCCATGAATCGATTCTGAGCCATATCCCGTCGGGGTATGGTTTTTTATTTTTTAGGCATGCCCGATCCCTGTTCGGCAAGGAGGCTTTGGCGGAGAAGACTCATGAAAAGGGTGGTTTTTGTCATTTCCGGCGGAGAGCTTGGCAATCCGACTTTCCTCCGGGAACAGGCGGCGAAAGCGGCGCCCGCGGCGGTGATCTGCGCCGACGGCGGCGCCCGGCATCTCGATGACGCGGGGATTATCCCCGACTTCATCGTTGGCGACATGGATTCCCTGGATGCCCGAAGACAGGCCGATTATGAGGCGAGAGGTTGCCGGATCATCCGCCATCCGCGGCGGAAGGATGAAACGGATACGGAACTGGCGCTCCACGAGGCTTTCAGGTTGGAACCGATGGAGATCTGGATCTGGGGGGCCCTCGGCCATCGTGTGGACCATGCCCTGGCGAACATCTCGTTGCTTGTTCAGGGAAGGGAAAAGGGAGTCGAGGTCAAGTTGATCGACGAATGGTGCGAGCTGTTTCTGATCGCCGGACAGAAGGTTCTCGATGGGGAGACCGGCCAGACCGTCTCCCTCTTCCCCTTTACAGGGCCGGCTATCGGGGTGACGCTAACGGGATTTGAATTTCCACTGACGAAGGCGGTCATGGAGATCGGAAGACCCTATGGGGTCAGCAACCGCCTGACGGAGGAGAGGGGGATCATCGAAGTGGAATCGGGTTGCCTTCTTGTGGTGAGGTATTTTCGGCCGGGGATTTTCCCGGGGGAGGAGAAGGGATGAAACCGGTCCGGATATTGACGATTGCCGGTTCGGATTCCGGCGGCGGGGCGGGAATCCAGGCGGATCTGAAGACGATCACCGTCCTTGGGGGGTTCGGGATGAGCGTCATTACGGCGCTGACCGCCCAGAACACTCTCGGAGTCCACGGCATCCACGACGTTCCGCCGGTGTTCGTGGCCGCCCAGTTCGACGCGATTGCGACCGATATCGGAATCGACGCGGCGAAGACGGGGATGCTGGCCACCTCCGAGGTCATCCGCGTCGTTGCCGGGAAGATCCGTCAATACGGGATTGAGAAACTTGTCGTCGATCCGGTGATGGTGGCCAAGGGGGGGATGTCGCTGATCCGTGAGGAGGCCAAGAAAACACTGATTGCCGAGCTCGTTCCGCTTGCCTTTGCTCTGACGCCGAACATCCCCGAAGCCGAAGTTCTCTCCGGGATGCGGATCTCGACCTTGTCCGATATGAAGGAGGCGGCGCGGATCATCCGGGATCTGGGGGCAAGGCATGTCGTCGTGAAGGGGGGTCACCTCGCCGGAGATGCGACGGATCTCCTCTACGACGGTCGTGAATTCAAGACCTTCAGCGCGCCGCGGATCGCGACGGAGGACACCCACGGAACCGGCTGTACTTACTCTGCGGCGATCGCGACTTGCCTGGGTCGCGGGATGGATGTCTCCGGAGCCGTGGCGGAGGCCAAACGTTACATCACCGAGGCTGTTCGGCACGCCTGGCGTATTGGCGGGGGACATGGGCCGACGAACCATCTTGCACCGCTATTCAGTCCGGGGGCCGGCGGCAAGGCCGCAAGGCCGGAATCCTGGAGAACGGAAGGGTAGGTGGATCGCATGGAAGAAAAAACGCGCCTGAGCGGGATCAATCTCTTTTTCCTCTGGTTCGGCGCATCCGTTTCCGTCGCCGAGATTCTGACGGGGGGATACCTCGCTGAACTGGGGGCGGCGAAGGGGTTTGGGGCGATCCTCCTCGGACACCTTGCGGGGACACTGCTTCTCGTTCTCGCCGGCCTGATCGGTTTCCGGGAGAAGGTCCCCGCGATTATGTCCATGCGGATCTCTTTCGGGAAGCAGGGTTCTTACATGATCTCGATCATCAATATCCTCCAACTCGTCGGCTGGACGGCGATCATGGTGATCGAGGGGGGGACGGCGATGAACATGATTGCCGTTTCGCTGTGGCATTTCGACCATCCGCTGCTGATGTCCTGCCTGGTCGGCTTTTTCGTCGGCCTCTGGGTCTGCTGGGGGGTGAAGGGTTTCAAGCGGATCAACACCCTCGCTGCCGGATTCCTCCTGGTCCTCACGATCTTGATGAGCTGGGTCGTCTTTACGAATCCGGCAGCCGCAGCAGCAGCGGTGAAGCAGAAAGGGGCATTCGGCATGGGATTCGAACTTTCGATCATCATGCCGCTGAGCTGGTTCCCCCTCATCTCCGATTACACCTCGCTCGCGAGAACGAAGAAAGGGGCTCTGATCGCCCCGTTCTTCGGCTATTTCATCGGGAGCTGCTGGATGTATGTGATCGGGATGGCGGGCGGTCTCCTGTCCGGATCGCCCGATCCGACAAAAATCATGCTTGCCGCCAATATGGGGTTGATCGCGCTGGCGATCCTGGGGCTTTCGACCGTGACAACCACCTTCCTCGATGTCTATTCGGCAGGGATCTCCTTGATCAACATCTTCCCGAAGGTGAACGATCGGATGGCGGCGGTGGGTTTTACCGTAGTCGGGACGGCCATTGCGCTCATCTTTCCCATCGAGCGGTACACGGATTTTCTCTATCTCCTGGGGTCGGTTTTCTCACCCCTCATTGCCATCCTTCTCAGCGATTACTTTGTCCTGAAATGCGATAACCGCGACTGCCGGGCGGATGCCGTTGCAACCGTTTCGCTCGTTGCGGGGATTGCCTTCTATTATCTCATCAAGGCGCAGGAGTTGCCGATGGGATCGACCTTGACGACCATTGCTTTTACGGCGGCGCTGCACTATGTCCTGCGGAGATCGCAGCGGCGAGTCCGAGGATGATCGGTTCGGAACAGTTGAAAAGGGAATCTGAAAAATGCAGGAGCCGGTCAATCGGCAAAAGGATCGTGCCGCTGACATTGTCCACCGACTGCGGGAGGCAGGTCATAAGGCCTTCTGGGTGGGCGGATGCGTCCGCGACCTCCTCCGCGGCGAGGCGCCGACGGATTACGATATTGTCACGTCCGCCCGGCCGGAGGAGGTTCAGGGGATTTTTCACCGGACGGTTCCCGTGGGCGATCGCTTCGGCGTCTGCCTCGTCGTCGAGGAGGGAACGGCTTACGAGGTAGCCACATTCCGGACGGAAGCGGACTACAACGACGGCCGCCGCCCTTCCCACATCGCCTTTGCGACCGCGGAGGAGGATGTCCGACGGCGGGACTTTACGATCAATGGCCTCCTCATGGACCCGGAGACGGGTCGGATCATCGATCATATCGATGGACGCCGCGACATCGAATTGGGGGTCATCCGCGCGATCGGCGACCCGGAGGTGCGTTTCGCCGAAGATCATCTCCGGATGCTCCGGGCGGTGCGCTTCTCCTCAACGCTCGGTTTCACGATTGAACCGCTCACCTTTGCGGCTGTGCGGAGTCAGGCGGCCGCCATCCGGCGGATCAGCGCCGAACGGATCCGTGAAGAACTCTCCCGGCTGCTGACGGGCGCCGCGGCGCGCCGCGGCATGGAACTCCTCTCGGAAAGCGGCCTTCTCAATGAAATCCTTCCCGAAGTTCATGCCCTTCCGGGGATCGATCAACCCCCGGTCTTTCATCCCGAAGGGGATGTCTGGGAACATACGTTGCGGATGCTATCCCTCCTTCCCCGGCCGGATGGAAAAGCCGACCCGCGTCTCGCCTGGGCGGTTCTCCTCCATGATGTCGGCAAGGCGGTCACCCGATCCGAAGATGCAACCGGGACTCACTTCTATGGGCATGTTCAGAAGGGGGAGGAGATCTCGGCGGCGATCCTTCGGAGGCTTCGCTTCTCCCGGGAAGAGATGGAGACGATCCTTGCCCTCGTTCGCGGGCACATGCTCTTCATGAACGTCCGGGAGATGCGGCCCAACCGCCTCAAACGCCTCCTGCGGATGCCGGATTTCGCAATGCATCTGGAACTCCACCGTCTCGACTGCCTCGGAAGCCACGGTCTTCTCGATCATTATGAATTCTGCAGGCAGAAATTAGCGGAGTATCCGGAAGAGGAACTCCGGCCGCCGCGCCTGCTGACCGGCAAGGATCTGATCGGGATGGGATTTTTACCCGGGCCGGTTTTCAGGGAGATTCTCCGTGCCGTCGAGGATGCCCAGCTTGGCGGTGAGGTTGCCGATGCTCCCGCGGCTCGTGAATGGGTCCGGAAACGCTGGGGCGATCGGAAGCCGCCGGACGCCTGATCCGGATGAAACCGGCCGTCGCCGGGTCATTTCAATCGATTACCTGTTCCATGTCAAACAAAACAAATCTTTTTGGGAGTGCTTGCATTTTTATTCCGGATTCATGAAAATGACGGCGGCGGGATCTCATTATGGACAGGCAAGTTTACAGGGCTGCTTTTCTTTTGGGCGGAATTCTCCTCATCCTTTCGGCCGGAGGGTGCGGCCGTCCTGCCGTTCGATCTGCCGCCCCGCCTCCTTTCCTTCCGGCGAAGGCCGTCGTGGGGAAAGCGCTTCCCCGACTGGGCTACACCATCCAGGCCGGCGCCTTTACCAACGCGGAAAATGCCGTTCGCCTGACCCGCTCCCTGCAGGAGAAAGGCCTGGAAGCCACCTATTTTGTTGCCCGTCGGGGGCTCTACAAGGTCCGCTTCGGCAACTTTACGACGAAGGAACTGGCCCGCACCCGTGCCGATGAACTGCGGAACACGGGAATGATTAATGAATTTTACGTCGTCAGCCCCGAGGAGTATGCGGCTGCAAAAAGAGAAGCGCTGGGTGAGGCATACCTCCGTGATGAGTTGGTCCGGACCGCCCGGAGCTTTCTCGGGGTTCCCTACCTCTGGGGCGGCGTCTCGGTTGAAACCGGTTTCGACTGCAGCGGATTGACGATGACCGTCTATCAGTTGAACGGGTTCGATCTCCCTCGGACATCCAGGGATCAGTTCAAGGCGGGGACACCCGTGGACCGCTCCTCCCTAAGGAAGGGGGATCTTCTTTTTTTTACCGGCGTAGGGGAAAAGATTTCGCATGTCGGCGTCTATGCCGGGAATGATCTGTTCATCCACGCGCCCGGAAGGGGGAAGAAAATCCGCACGGACTCGATCACGAAGGACTATTTCAGCCGGACTTTCGTCGGGGCACGATCGTACCTGTAATTTTCCGCAATTATTTATTCCAGATGCAGGTTGATAAATGCCCTCTTTTTTAGTATGTCCTTCGCTGCGTGATGACGAGGTTTTGGAAATGGTCTTTCCCGGGATCAAAAATAATTTCCTGTCGTTCTTCCCAAAGATGCATTTCCATTGTCTTCGATCTTCCATGAGCTGTGATACCGAGGGGTTATGCCTTTCCAGATCTGCCTGACGATCCTGATCTGCCTTATACTGGGCATTTCCGGCTGCATGAAGACGGTGACGCCGAAGCCGCCCGTAGCGCCGCCGGCAGAACCGCCGAAGGTCGAACTTAAAGAATTTCATGATGAGGAAATTCCCGCTGAATATCTTGATCGGTTGCGAGACGTTCGCGGGCCCACCGATGAGGCCGTTTCGCTGATCTTTTTAACCGTTGCCGACCACTTCGCAGCACGGGGGGAAGTGGACAGAGCCCTCCATTTTCTGGACAAGGCCGCCGACGGGTTTGTTATGGGAAAGAACCGAAGCGGCGAGGCGACGGCGTGGAGCAGAAAGATTATTCTCCTGTCAAATATGGACCGGGAGACGGAGGCTCTTGACCTCATCCGGGAGGCCGGAAAAAAATGGAACGCGCCGCCGCTGAAGGCCTTTCCCGGATATTTCGAAGGCCATCGCGCCCTCCTGCGGGGGGATTTTTCACGCGCCATAGCACTGCTGAACCGGGCGCTCAGCGATAACCCTTCATCCCGTGAGGATCCTTACCTCCTGATGCTGAGACGGGATACGGAACTGGACGCAGGAATTGCCGGGATTGCAAGCGATTGCGTTCCCGGGTTGCTGGCGACCTACGGTCAGACCGGGATGAAGATAACCGGGTCGGACAGCGGCGGTGAAACCCATCTCCGGAATGCGCTGGCCCTGAATCGTGAGCTCCGTCGGACGAAGCTCGAATCGCTCCTCCCCGCAGCCGATTTCCAGAAGCCCGAGGCCGAGGCGCACAACTTTCTGGGGCTGGGAAAGGGGATGCGGGGGGAGGGGGCAGCGGCGCTCCCGCATCTTGTCCATGCGGGGAAGTTGTCGCGGACGGCCGGTTTCCCGGCGGGAGAGATCCGCAGCCTTCTCTTCCTCGGAGAACTCGGTCTCCGCCCGGGGGAATATGGAGCCGAAGGCCGTCAGGCGGCCGAGTTGCTTCGGGAAAGGGCGGATCGCAGGGGTGCATCGCCCTATCGCTTCTGGTCGAGGTTTCTCCTGGCCCGATATGAAAAAAAAGCGGGGCGGAACCGGGATGCGATCCGATTTCTCCAGGAAGCGGTCGGAATCATCGAGGCTCAGCGATCCGGGTTGAAGACAGAGATGTTCGACGAGGTTTATAGACGCCAGAGACGGGCGGCCTATGAATCCCTCGTTGATCTTCTGGCCGGAGAAGGGATGGCCGCCGAAGCCCTGAGGGCGGCAGAGGCAGCCAAGGCAATCACGACCGCGGATCTTTTGGCCGGGCAGGAGATAATTGGGAGGACATCGGTCGAGCGGGAGCTCCTGCGGCGGGAAATCGCTCTCGGCGAAGAGATCCGGGGTCTTCAGCGACGCATCCTGCAGATCTCCGGGGAGGCGACGGCAGACGAATTTCTGAAACGGCTGAAACAGGTCGAAGCGTCCTATCGCGATCTGCTCGACCGAATCGCGGCAACGGATGAAAGGCTTTTCTCGCTGATTGCCGTGCGCGGCGTCGATCCGGTCGCCCTTCAGCGCCTCCTCGACGAGAATACAACCCTCTTCAATTACTTCGCGACGGCGGGCGGTCTATATGTATGGGCCATTCACCGGGGACTGGTTCATCTGGAACGGATTGAACTGTCGCGGGAGGAATTGCGATCATTTGTTCTCTCCTTTCTTGCGGCGATTCGCGACAAGAACGAAAGAAGGACGAAAACCCTCTCCCGCAGAGCCTACAATCTGTTGCTCAAACCGATCATCCCTTTTATCTCCGGGGACAGAATCGGTTTTATCCCCGACGACGCGCTGGTTTATCTTCCCTTCGCGGCCATGAATTACCGTGGAAAGTTCCTCGCGGAAGGCTTTACCATCTTTCATCTTCCCGAGGCCGCTCTGCTCGGCAGGGTTATCGATCAAAAAAGTTCCCAAGGGATGCGTATACTGGCTGTGGGAGATCCCGATCTGGAAAACAAGGCGCTGGATCTTCGGCATGCCGTGCAGGAGGTCGACCGGATCCGGAAACGGATCAGAGGCGCAAAAGTTCTGCTCCGCGAACAGGCATCGGAAGCGAAGGTTGAAGAGATGGCGGTCGGTTACGACCTCCTCCATTTTGCCGTCCGGGGGCAGTTTTTTCCGACAGATATCTTGAATTCAGGCCTTTTGTTGACCCCGGGCGCCGGAAAGGACGGCCTTCTGACCGTCCGTGAGATCTTCGGCCTCCGGTTTCAAGGAAGGGCCGTGGTTTTAAGCGGATGTGATCCGGTGCCGGAAAAGGATCCGGAGGGTCGAGGCCTGACTACACTGCAACAGGCCTTTCTTCATGCGGGCAGCCCGTCGGTGGTTTCGACACTCTGGTTCAGCGACGACAAGGCGGTTGCACACCTTCTGGATCTTTTTTACCGCCAACTGGGGAAAAAGGAACCCCTCGCCGATGCGCTGCGGGAGGCGCAACTTTATCTGCTTCGTGAGGGTTATCCTCCCTATGTCTGGGCCGCTTTCGTCCTGACCGGGCGATACTGATTGCGGCTTCGAATAAAGCATCCATGCTTTCGCGGGGGCAGGCTCCATAACGGTCATGCGGGGTTTGTCGAAGCATTCGCGCTAAGCATTTGAGATTTATTGCGAAGTCACATTGATATAACGAATATTGAAACCCTGCCGGCCGCCGGGCCGGCTTTCGAGAAAGGAGCGTCATGGATAGCGAAAACTTACTGGTTACCGGGGGGTGCGGTTTTATCGGAAGCAACTTCATCCGCCATCTGCTTGCACAAGAGCACTTCCGGGGGAGGATCATCAATGCGGACAGTCTGACCTATGCCGGGAATCCCGACAATCTGACCGGCGTTGCGGAAGCGTATCTGGGGCGTTATGTTTTTGAAAAGAAGGACATATGCGATATGACCGCGCTCAAGGACCTCTTCACCCGGCATGGGATTGACGCCATCTGCCATTTTGCCGCCGAGTCCCATGTGGACCGTTCCATCAAACGGCCGGACAGCTTCATTCAGACCAATATCATCGGGACGTTCAATCTCCTCGAAGCGGCAAGGGCCGCCGGCAGCCGCTTCCGGCTTTTCCATCACATCAGCACCGACGAGGTGTACGGCAGCCTCGGCCGAGAGGGGTATTTCACCGAGGAGACGCCCTACCGTCCGAACAGTCCTTACTCCGCGTCCAAAGCCTCATCGGATCATCTCGTTCGGGCCTATCACGAAACCTATGGCCTGCCGACCACGATTTCCAACTGTTCGAACAACTACGGTCCCTATCAGTTCCCCGAAAAATTAATCCCGCTGATTGTCCTCAATGCCCTTGAGGGAAAACCGCTCCCTGTGTACGGGGACGGAAAAAATGTGCGGGACTGGCTATACGTGACGGACCATTGCGAGGCGATCCGGACGATCATGGAGAAGGGACGGCGCGGGGAGACCTACAATATCGGCGGCCATGCGGAGATGGAAAATATCGCCATCGTGGAGATGATCTGCGATCTCGTCGATGAGCTGGCGCCGGCGGCAGGATCCCGGCGGCGGCTGATCACATTCGTGAAGGACCGGCCCGGTCACGACCGGCGGTATGCGATTGATTTCTC
The DNA here is from genome assembly GCA_002423465.1 of Syntrophaceae bacterium UBA6112. GTDB lineage: Bacteria > Desulfobacterota > Syntrophia > Syntrophales > UBA5619 > UBA5619. Next base: position 20,319 of record DIWG01000023.1, read on the forward strand.
CAAGTTGAACGGGGAACTGGATTGGTCTCCCGCGGAATCCTTCGCCTCGGGTCTCCGGAAGACCGTCCGCTGGTATTTCGAAAACAGCGCCTGGAGCGAGCGGATCCGAAGCGGCGCATATCAGTCCTGGATCCGGGAACAGTACGGCGAAGGGTAGGAAGTCCTTAACGCACATGGATGCAAGCCTGATTGCAGAAACGGTAAGGGAGTTAATTTGGAAGCAGAACCTTGTCGGTATCTGCCGGATCAATTCGAGACGACGTCTTTGAAATGAAATCGATTTGTCGAAAACAAAGAGATGCAGGCATCAGCCACTTCTGCGTCATAGATGACACCCCGGCCGATACGAATTTCGTTTAACGCCTTTTCTATACCCAGTGCGGGGCGATAGGGGCGATGGCTTGCCATCGCTTCAACCACATCAGCTACGGTGATGATACGTGCCTCCAGGATGATCTGATCCCCGGAAATCATCAACGGATAACCTGAACCGTCCATTTTCTCATGGTGCTGGTACACAATCTGGGCGATTGGCGCCGGAAAGTCGACCTTGTTTAAGATGCCGTACCCCGTTTCGGGGTGAGTTTTGATCAGAGAAAACTCAATGGCATTCAATGCGCCCGGCCTGCTCAGGATTTCTGCAGGGACGTTGATTTTACCGATGTCATGGATGAGCCCCGCCATATGGATCATTTTGACACGATCCTCATGCAGCCCCATCTCACGGGCAATGGCCGAGGCGAGGTCGGCGACTCTCCACTGATGACCGGCTGTATAGGGATCGCGGGATTCTACAATCAGCGAAATGACGCTGATTGTGCCGGACAAGGCCATCTCAAGTTTTTCATAGCTTTTTTTCAATTCGACTTCGGAGCGTCTCAGATCGGTCACGTCTGTGAAAATACCGACCAGACTGTCGACATGGCCGTTTTCAGCAATGTTTGGAGCACAATTGAAGGAGAAGTTACGTTCGACCCCGGAACGGCTCATGAGGGTCAGCAAAATATCCATTTGTGTTTCTTTATGCTCTCTAAGATTTCGCAATATCTCGACAACGGAGTGTGAATCGTGTTCCTGCACAAACTCGGTGAAATATTTCCCGACGACTTCCTCTTGTTTATGACCTAAAATCTTCTCCCACACCGGATTTACATAGGTAAAAATCCCTTCCGTATCCAGGGTGAAAATAATATCCGGCGCACTTTCCGTCAGGATCCGGAATCGCTTTTCCCGCTCCTGGAGTTTCTCGTAAATGCGGGCATTGTTGATGCTGATCCCGATCTGGGAAGCAATGCCCATGAGTAGGCTGATATCGGTCTCGTTCAGGGTGCGATCGGAACGTAGATTGTCAACGGCCAGTACTCCCTCGGATCTGCCTTCGTAGGTTATGGGAACGCAGATGAAGGAACGGGTGCCCATCCTTTTGGTGAATTCAATGCTTCGCGGAGACAAATTTTTTGCAATTTCGCTGACGTCATTGATCAGAAGAGGCGTCTGCTTCCGGAAAGAGACGACGAAGGCCCCTCGGGAGTCGGGGTTATCGAGATGGAATTCAATATTTTTCAGATAGTCCCGTTCTTCCGGATTATATCCGTAACCGGTCGTGTAGACCAGGTGTGTCCTTTCCCGATTTGCCAGCATGATCATGCCTCGGTCGAAATCGAGACGTTTCTCCAGTGCTTCCATGATGGATACGAGCAACTTGTTAATATCAAGGATCATGGAGGTGGCTTGTCCGATCTCCTGGATGAGGCGGGTGTTGTTGTAACTGACGTTGATCTGATCGATAAGGCGGTCAGCGGCATCCCCCTGGTTGTGGATTTTAACGAGCAATTCTCTCTTTTCCCGATGTTCGGCGTAGAGTGTAGTTCCAAGCATCATAAGGATACAGGATAAAACCAAGGCATCCCAGTAAACGGGTGGAACAAAACTCAAGGATAGGATACAAACGAAGAAACCGACGATAAAAGAATAATTTCGGATCAATTTCCAAAAAAAGGCAGGTGTTTTATCCCAGGTGATGATGTACAAACAACAGCTTCCACCCTTATGGAGACAGACCGGATGTTCTATATTGGCAAATTTCCCCGAGAAAAGCTTCGCCAAAGCTTCCAGGGAACCTATCCTGTTAAGACACTGAAAGGGCTTTTCAATCACATTGGGCAGCAACGTTATTTTCGCCTCAATCTTGTTTGTCCCGATGGGTTTGGTTGTTACTCTAGTTGCGCGAGTGAATCTTGAACTAATTTTTTCTATTACGGCATACAACGTGACCGGGTTGATAAATCCCAGGACGTATTGTCTCACGGCTCCGGAGGCTTGGGAAGTTACGGAATAGCGCCCCACTTCTCTTGCTATGTTCGGATTGTCTAACCTTTTTGCAAGCATTTCGTGAAAAAGATCCACCTGTTTCTGTGTAAGCCAGTGACCTTCATCATCCAACTGATAAAATTTAATGTTAGCATACTCCAGAAGAGAGGAGATATCTATATCAGGAAAGTTGACTCTCATATACTCAACGTAGTTTCTGATGATACGGCTGTTATAGAGAGGGGTGTCGTCCGTTATATTTTCGGACAGCCTTTTCTGGGCGAAAGGATGTGTATTTGGGTCGCTGCTTTGTTTTTCCATTAGATCATCACCATATTATTATTGCCCATGATTCGTCTTCGTCTTGTAAAGGCTACAATGTTTTTCAAAAGAAACTCAAGTCGTTTCTTTATTCCTTGTCAGATAAATTGGATCCAAAGTCATGCAAAAGGCTGAATCATTTATAATAATGAGAACTTTGCCAACTTTTTTTTAAAGCCTGATTTAATTTGTATATGGCATAGATGTTAGCCGGATCTTTAACATGACGTGCTGAATTTAACAGGCGGTATTGGTAAAAGGGAAAAGAGTATATTTTATTCTTGATGTAGTTGTTGCCCGCATAGATGGTACTTTCTTCAACTTTTTGCGATCGGTGAACAACGTAAGAAAAACGATATTTATCCCATTCTTTGGGAAAATCCCGATAAATCAATCTCTCTTCTTTCTGCATTTGGTCCATCAATTCGGTGCCGGGAAGGGGCGTCAATATGCTAAACTGAACAATGTCGATACCGGAACTGACCAGGAAGTCGGCTAATTTTTTATAGTATTCCATGGACTCATAATCGTTTCCGATGACGAATGATCCCAATACCCCGATCCCATATTTATGGAATTTATCCACCACCTTTTTATAATTATCTACTCCGATTTTCAGGTTAATTCCTTTCCCCATCTCTTGGAGCGTTTTCGTGTTGAGTGTCTCAAAGCCGATAAACACAAACATACAGCCGGCCTGGCCGGCCAACTTGATAACATTCTCATCATCGGCTGCATTAATGGATGTCTGCATCCACCACTTCTTGGATAAACCACGATCAAGCATGCCCTTGAATATTTTTACAGCCCTATTTCTGCTTTCCGGACTATGACCGATCAGGTTGTCATCGACAAAGGCTATATACTTACCTTTTATTTCTTCCAACTCGTCGAGCACATCTGTAGCTCTTCGTTGGCGGTACTTTTGACCAAGGTATCTTGACACTGAACAGAAATTGCAGTTGAAAGGACAGCCGCGAGAAGTCTGGACCGAGGTCCAGAAATAGTCTGGATGCAGTAGGTTGCGCCGGGGGATGATTTTGGTTTGGGAAAGATCGATTCGCGGGCCATTGTATCTTGGCAACAGGCTGTTGTTTTCGAAATCTTCGATGACTTGTTTCCAGATTCCTTCCCCTTCGCCTATTACCACCGTATCGACATACTGCAAGGCCTCATCGGGAAGCATTGAGCTATGGATTCCCCCCATAACCACCTTTATCTTTTTCACCCGGTACATCTGTGCAATTTCATAGGCCCTGTTGATATTGCTTGTAAAGGCCGTGATGCCTACCAGATCTGCATCTTCGAATTCAAAGATATTTATATTCTCATCTGCTATTTTGACTTCCCAGTGAGATGGTGTGACTGCAGCAATATAGGCCAGGTTCAGGGGTTGAAACGTAGATACTTTGCTTAATAAATAACCGCTTCTTCGACCAACGGGATTAATCAACAAAAGTTTTTTCATGGGGTATTGACTCCTGATTGATAAGTGGGTTTCTCACGGCCTCAGGATGCTGAGTGGTCAAATTTTGTCTATGGACAGGGTATAGAATTATCCAATCTGAAAATCAACCGCTGCACCTTGCGTCAGGGAAGCCCGCACCTGTGTCCGGTTATTCCTCGACTGAATAAAATTGAAAATTTCGGCGGCAACTTCTTCCGGCCTTTCAAACTGGACGGCATGGCCACTTTCCAGAAAAACAAGCCGATTGCGGTGATTATCCGGGAAAAGATGGCCAATAAATTGAAGGACCTTGTCATTGTCCACCATCCGATCGTTTTTTGCCATGATTGTCAGTACCGGAAGCGTATTTTGCCGCATGGCGAACCAGGAAAGCTCCTGAACCTCATCCATAATATTTATGGATTTTAACGTAATCATGGTTGTTTTCAGATCATCGCTGTCGATAAAATCAAGCCATTCATCGACCAGTGTGAAATCGGTCGCCTCCATGGGGAGAGGGACGCAGGCGCGGTTTCCTTCGGGTTTCAGCTTGAATTCGGAAATCATCTTCAAAACGGTTTTCTCAGCGATACTTACGACGGACCTGAACCGCTCGTTCCAGAAAAAGCCCGGAGTCAGTAGGATCAGGCTGGAAAGCTTATTCTCCAGTCGGGCTGCGGCAGCAGAAGCGTAAAGTGCCCCCTGGCACCAGCCCGCGAGATGAACCCGCTGAAAGGATTTTTTCAGAAATTCGATATGCTTTACGACATCTTCAATGTCGGATTGAACGGAACCCAGATCTCCGCGTTTCTCGTTTAATCCGCAGCCACGCAGATCAGGTGCCATAACGGTAATGTCCGGCGACAGTGAACATAGCTGTTTTGCCAAAGGCGCCTGCCAGCCCGAATGACTCATCCCGCCGTGTAAAATCATTACCACATCTTCCCCTTCGGGTTCACCCCAGACGCGGTAGTGGATTTTATACTTGTCGGGCATTTCGAGAAGATCTACTTTCGGTGAGCCGTCGTCGGGGATGATGGGCATGCGACCTCGCATGCCAAATCCGGTATTCCAGTTTTCAACCGGTATGACCTTAAGCCCATGAACTGTTCTGAGGTAATAGGGATGACTCAAATTCAGCAGACCCTTGCGGCCGAATTTCAGTATGGGGTCCACCGGTTCCCGTTCGACGAGGTAATCGCCGAAGGCCCCTTCCTGAGCAATGAGACTCTCTCCGGCGGCAGACGCGGCTACCAGCGCGGCCCGTGTGAGCAACGAGGTTTCACCCGTGTGGCAGCCGATGATAATCGGCCATTCCAGTTTTTTCAGCTCCGCAATCAATCGCAACGCTCGTATCAGACCGCCCACCCGTGATATCTTGATATTCGCAATAAATTCCCCGGACACATGTCTATAGTGTGATAAATCATCCAGCGTACACAGGCTTTCATCAAGGATTACGGGCAGACCCAAAGCCGTACTGATCTTGCTTATGTCACCAACATTGTGTGATCTCACGGGTTCTTCCATGGCGAATACCCGCCCGCCCAGCGCTGTTAGATACGCAATGGCTTCGTCGCATCGATCTTTCCATAAATTATTTGCATCAAAACGAATTCGAATGTCTTTCACGTGATGCTTATTACATAAATCTTCAAGAATACAAAGTTTTTCCCTGTCGCGTTCGAGTTTGCCGTTCAACTTGATTTTAAAATCCGTAAGTCCTCGAATCAGATACTGATTCGCCAGCATCGTATACTTCCATCTTTTGTCGTCTCCCAGAACGGCGGTGTAGCATCCGCGGAGTTTGGAGCCGTCCAGTCCAAGCAACGTTTCAACGTTACAACCCTTCTCACGGGAAAAGAGATCAAGCAGTGCCATTTCTATGGCGCACCATGCCGACGGGTACTTGTCGATTACCACACCGTTATTCTCGACCCATTGCTTCAGATCGTCCAGTGTTTCGAATGCCACCTTCCCGGTAGCGAAATTATCCTTTACCCATTTTACGCTCGACTCAAGGTCATCACCAGCCACATAGGTTCTCGGACAACCTTCACCAAACCCTTTATTTCCGTTTCTTTTTGCCTGCACCCAGAGACTCTCTCCGGTATCTCTGGTTGCCGCGGCATGACGGAATGTTGTTTTCAATCTTACGCGCAATGGTTGTACTTCGATATGAATTGTTCGCTTGCTCATTCGACTTTTTCCTTTATCTATTGCCGTAGAATCTTCGAACCACAAAGGTGGATTCCAATTGGTTTTGATACTCTAAATATCTTGCTGCAAGGTCATCATCGAACTGACAGATGGTCATGCCCGAGTGGCCGAGAACAGGATTGATATCCAGGCCGGGATAATGAGTGCTTAGATATTCCACGAAGGTCTTGATGATCCTGCTGTTGTAAAGTGGTGCATCATTCATTTCGGCATTATCTTTCTCAAGAGATGCTTGACCAGAAATTGAAGAGTTATCGTTGTCTTTTTCTCCATGTATTCCAGATATTCTTTTCCATACTGCGTATCCAGTATCCAAAGGAAGTAGTTTTTGTCAACCTTTAAACCCTGTTCAGATGGATAATGTGCGGGATAGATCAAGAGCGGTACAACGTCGGTCTGGAATTCGGGTGTCAGCCGAGACAGTGCGTTGATTAGGATTTTCCACGGGAGACCGGCCGGATCGGTCACAATGATCTTGATGCTGTTGAGGAGTTCGGACAGATTTAATCCGGCGGATGAGCGATTGACAACAAGGACAGCCTTCAGTGACTGTTCTTTATGCAGCGCATAGGTTCGCCAATTCCGGAGAAAACCGTAGCGAAGGTAGATATCCTTCAGTGATTCACTCCCCTCGTCCGTTTGCCCGAGGCGAAGGACATCCAGAAGCAAGCCATCGGAAGAGTGCCTGTAGAAGTGTTCCAGTTCCGGAAGGTGGCTGTTCGAAAAATCCGTAAGTTGCCAGCCTTGAGGAAATGGTTCCTGCGGTATATCGGTCGGATGGTTCATGTAGGCGAAAAGGTCCAGGGAACAGGCACGCTGATTCCCGAGATCCCGGGCAAAACCGCCGAAGAAAAGATTGGGAAAATGGTTTTCCGGACGAAAATAGAAGAGCATATGATCCATTTGGATCGAGGGATAACGGTATAAACCATCGAAAAATCGAAGAACGTTTTTCAGTACGGTAAGTCCCGTATGCTTACCGTTCAGAGGTCTTGCCGCGAGGTGGTGCACCATCCATGCCCGTTGATATGCCCGAAAGATGGATACGTGTCCATAGATCCGGCCATTCTCCTGATAGGTGAAATGGGCCTCTATCTCCTGGTCCTCTCGGTAGAGCTTGCGATAGGTCTCCTTGAACTCCTCACGACAGGACTGAACCATATGATATTTCTTGGGGTAGATGAAGGACGTGTCAAAGAAGAATTTCCAAAGGGCGTCCGTATTCAGCTCGCTCGAAAAACAGGCTTGGGGATTTCCTGCGTGGACCATGATGTGACTGAGGTGACGATACGACTTGAAGTCCATGTCCAAGAAGGCCATCCCATAACAGATCTTTCCTTTCGGCAATTCGTGCCGGTAAATGACTTGTACGTCGCAGTTCAGTTTCAGCGTTCCGGAATCCAGGATCTCCGTTGCGGGAATGATCATTCCTGGCATCAACAGACTTTCGTCGCTCTTTTCCACGACGGCGAAACCTGTGAACGACAGATTATGGATGTCCCTCTGTATTGGTTTTTGAACAAACGGATGCGCAAAATTGGCGACAAGTGGCGGCGTAATCCGCAGCCGGGGTGCGCGCGTTTTTCTCTTCTGTAAACGTCGTATTTCATTTCCGATGGGGGAAAGGACAATTTCTCGCTCCCGGAGGTCCCCCGTTTGACGGATGCAACGGCAGGATCCGGAGAAGAGTATTCTTCCGTTTGCATAGAAACAAATCATACAAGGGTTGTGGGTATTCATCCAGATCAGGGAGCTGTTCGTGTCGGGGGTGACGCGTACGAGGAAAGCGAGCGGGCTGAAGTCGATGAGCTTACCCCGGGCGACAAATCCGTCCTGGGTCAGGATAATATCGATATCCCGGCAAACATGCCTGCCGACGCGTCGTTTTCCCAAGAGACGGCCCTCCTCGGGAATTTGGAACGAAAATCCTTCTTCGTAGCGGTTGATGATACGGATCGGGAGCAGGGTCAAAGAGAGTCCATCTTCCACGATCAGATTCAACGGGGTCATGTTGGTCGGGACGGGAATGACCTCCTGCGGCCATCGGCAGAGGATCTCTTTTGCAGAACAAGATTCAAGATGGCTTTGTATGAGATAATCCTCTCTATGCTTCGAGTCCGAGAGAAGGACCAGTACAGGGGTATTCGAAAAATGGAGATAATGGAGGGTTTTGATCAGGTCTTTTTGTTTGATGACGGGGGCATGAGGGGCGGACTGGAGGAGATCTCGATGGCGGAACGACCGGGACGGCAGAAGGCCGCCTTCCCCGAGAGGTTGAAGGTATTCCGCTTTCACGATGAAACAGTGATCTTCCTTTTTTTCGCCCATCCCTATGACCGGTTTGAAAATGAGATCTCCTGGGAAATCAGTCTTTGCTTGTCAACCCGCGGCGGTCCGCAATCGAGAGCGAGCCTTGTCGTCAAGGGATATGATTTTTCTGCCGGTGTTTATAACGGCAATGGTTGTTTCTGTCAACAACAATATGGCAAAGCAATATACCGTGAAAATATCGGATCGCCTTCCGCAGAAGATTGGAAATGGCAACGGGCCAGAGATTTTTCAAGAAGGTAATGATATGGGCCTGTCGGGTTTTCTCGACCATTTTGCCGGCCGTCATATTCAGCTTGAGGTCGAAAGTGAAATTTGTTAAAGGTATCTTTAATGACCGTTAAGGGGGTTGAGATGTCTGGTTGTTATCCCCGGTCTGTTTTTTGAGAATTTCCGATCCGTCAAGAGAGGATTTCCATATCCGGAAAGTGGAATGAATCTCCGGGAAACCGATACTGCGAAGGAGGAGTCAATGGGCTTGAACTATGAGAAGGAGGGGCATGTCGCGAGGGTTGGGCTGAACCGGCCGAAGGAAAGAAACGCACTGGATCCCCAGATCCTGATGGATCTCCATGAGGCCTGGAAGGATATCAACGCCGATGACGCGATCCGCGTCGTCATCCTCCATTCCTGTCTGCCGGATATTTTCTGCTCCGGGATGGACCTGCGGACGGCCATTCCCATCCTGACCAAGATGCGGGAGCCGGAAACCGATGCGGAGCGGTGGCTTGCCCGCGTGGGGCCGCATGTGGCAGAGGCGATGCTGAAGCCGAACATCGTCAAAAAACCGGTCATCGCTGCCGTGAACGGTTACTGCCTCACCGGAGGGTTTGAGATGATCATGGGGGCGGATCTCCGCCTGGCATCGGAGGATGCGGTTTTTCAGATGCGCGAGGCGAGCCTCGGCATCATGCCGACTGGCGGGTCGAACGTCTATCTTCCCCGGATCCTGACACCCTGCCGGGCGATGGAGATCCTGCTGACCGCCGGGAATTTCAAGGCGCAGACCCTTCTGGAGTGGGGATTCCTCAACCGGGTCGTTCCGGTCGGCGGTCTGATGGCGGCGGCAACGGAGTTGGCGGAAAGGATTGCGGGCAATGGGCCGCTCGCCATCCAGGGGATTATCCGCTGCTTCCGGGAAAGCATGGAGATGGGTTACACCGCCGCCTTCCAGAAGGAACTGGAGATCGGTCTGCCCGTCTTTGCCAGCCTTGACGCCCGGGAGGGGATCCGCGCGCAGAAGGAGAAGCGAAAACCAAATTTTCCGGGAACTTATGCCTGAAGCTTTAACTTGAAGCTTTAAGATGAAAGGAGAAGTTTTTCATGTCCAAATCGGAAGATGCATTGAAGGAAGCCTTCGCGGGCGAATCCCAGGCCAACCGAAAGTATCTGGCCTTCGCTGCCAAGGCCGATCAAGAGGGGTTTCCGCAGGCCGCCCGGTTGTTCCGGGCAGCGGCGGACGCGGAAACGATCCATGCCCACAACCATTTGCGGGCGCTGAAGGCGGTCCGTTCCACCCGGGAAAATCTCGGAGAGGCCGTGGCGGGCGAGACGCATGAATTCAAGTCCATGTATCCCGCGATGATCGAGTCGGCCCGGGCGGAGGGGAACAAGGAGGCGGAACGGTCCTTTCATTTCGCCAACGAGGTGGAGAAGGTCCATGCCGCTCTTTATGAAAAGCTGTTGAATAGTCTCGGAAGCGCCGGAGAGGTTTATCCCTACTATGTTTGTCCCGTCTGCGGTTACACGGCGGAGAAGGAGGCGCCCGAGGCTTGCCCGGTGTGCGGCGCGAAGGGAAAGATGTTCCGGAAGATTGAGTAGACGTCGGCGACGCCGGCTGCCGGAGCGAATGCGTCGGCAACGGAAATCGAACCGCCGGGATTTTTTCACGCAAACAATTGAAGAAGGAATCATTTAAAGGCTGTCCCCGCAATGACAGGGGCGCATGCATGAAAAGGAGAGTTCAATGGAAGAGCGTTTGAATGCACTGGAAATCGCGTTGAAGAATGAGATGAACGAGCACAATTTCTATCTGAAGAACGCCGAACGGACGGCGAATCCCGTCGGCAAGGTGATGTTCTCACAGATCGCCGCCGAGGAACTGGAACATTACGAGCGGCTCAAGCAACTGGCTGAGAACTGGAAGAAGGATCAGAAGTGGCCGGAGACCGTTCCCTTGAGGGTGAAGGACACGGCGGTTCGGTCCGTGTTCGGCAAGGCCGCCCAGGGAGGGGTGAAGACGGCCGGGGACGCCGATGATCTGGCGGCCGTCCGCAAAGCGATCGATTTTGAGGGCAAGGGATCGCAGTTCTATGCTGATCTCCGGGACAAATCGGCCGATCCGCGGGAGAAGGCGTTCTTCGGACTTCTCGCCGATATCGAGCATGAACACTTTGCCTCCCTCAAGGATACGGAGGAGTTTTTCCTTGATCCGGCAGCCTGGTATCAGAAAAACCAGAGCACGAGTTTGGACGGGGCGTAACGAATGAGGAAATTCCGACGGATGGATGGACGGGCCGGCTTGACCGGCCCGTTTTTTTAGGGATGCCCGTCATTCCGTTTGTCGCGGGGCAACCGGCATCCGCGGCCCCGTCCGGATCTTACTTTGAAATCCGCCCGCCGGGCTTTAATCCCGCAGGGACTCTTCCATCGCCTCCAGTCGAAGGCTCAAATCGTTCCATTGGTAGTAGAGGTCCTCCAGTTCCCCGTCGGCGACCCTGATCTCCTGGCCGAGAATCCTGATCCGCTCCGGATCCTTGTAGATGTCCGGTTTGCAGAGAACTTCTTCGGCTTCCTTCTTTTTCGCCTCGAGAAGGGCGATCCTCTCTTCGACCTTCGTGAGATCGCGATTCAGGGAGGCCGTCGCCCGGGAGATCCGGTTGCGCTCCTCGGCTTCCTGCCGCTTATCCTCCTTTGTCTTGCGGTTCCGCTCCTCGGGAGGTTTCCGGTCCGGCTTGGTCTCCATCGCTGCGGTGGCAGGCGTCGATGCGCCCGGCGGCGTCGGTTCGGAGGCCGGATTCAGGGCCGGTCCGTTTACCGGGGGAATGGAGGGGGGGCGCTCTTCCAATCGCTTCTCGATGAAGTAGGAATAGTTGCCGCGATACTCGTGACAGACCCCATCCCGGAGCTCGAAGACACGGCCGACGAGGCAGTCCAGGAAGTAGCGGTCGTGCGAGACGATCAGGATCGTTCCCTGGTAGTTGAGCAGCGCGTTTTGGAAGATCTCCCGCGTCTGGATATCGAGGTGGTTCGTCGGCTCGTCGAGGATCAGAAGGTTCGTGTTCGTCAGCAGGATCTTCAACAGCGCCAGCCGCGACTTCTCACCGCCGGAGAGGACCGAAATCTCCTTATAGACGTCGTCCCCGGAGAAGAGAAAGGCGCCCAGGAGGTTCCGCCGCTCCTGGTCGTTGCTCCGGGTGCCCGCGGCGCCGACCTCTTCCCAGATGGTCCGCCGGTAGTCCAGATTCTGCGCGCTTTCCTGCGAGAAGAAGGCCATCTTGACGTTCAGTCCCGTGACGACCTCGCCGGCTGTAGGCGACTCGTCGCCGCTGAGGATCCGGGAAAGTGTCGATTTTCCCGCCCCGTTCACCCCGACGACCGCCGCCTTCTCACCCCGGTAGAGCGTGAGGTTCAGGTCGTGGAAGACGTTGAGATCCCCGTAGGATTTGGCGAGGCGCCGCACGGTGAGGACCTCCTTCCCGCTCCGGGGGCTCTCCGGGAAGCGGATGGTCACGGTCTTGCCGTTCCCCTCCTCCCGGATGAGGTCGAACTTCTCCAGTTGTTTGAGACGGCTCTGGACCTGGCTGGCCTTGGTGGCCTTGTAGCGGAACCGCTCGACAAACGCCTTGATTCGTTTGATCTCCGTTCGCTGGAGCTCCATCTCCTTTTTCAGGGCTTCGCGGCGCCGCTCTTTCTCCCGCAGGTAGTAGGAGTAGTTCCCCTTGTAGAGAGAGATGGTTCGGTTGCCGAGTTCGGCGATGACGGTGACGATCTTGTCCAGAAAAACACGGTCGTGGGCGATCGTGACGATGGTGCCGGGATAACCCTTGAGCCAGCTTTCCAGCCACTCCAGGCTCTCCGTGTCGAGGTGGTTTGTCGGTTCGTCGAGGAGCATGATGTCCGGTTTCGACAGGAGGATGACGGCCAGCATGATCCGCATCTTCCAACCGCCGGAGAAATCCGCACAGTTCTTTGTGAAATCACTCTCCCGGAATCCGAAGCCGGCAAGAACCTGTTTGGCCTGCGCGGCGAAGGCATAGCCGTCCTTCGCGTTGAACCGGGCGACGGCGGTTTCATAGTCCTTCAGGAGCCGTTCGTGGAATGGATCGTCGGCGGCCGATTCCGAAAGCGCTTCCTCGCAGCGTTTGAGTTTCTCCTCCAGCCCGGCCCGGCCGCTCTTGTGCCGGAGGTAGTCCATCAGCGGCACGGGATCGAGTTCGACGAGGTCCTGGGGCAGGTAGCCGATCGACACCCGCTTGCGATCGGGGATCTCGATCGTCCCGCCGTCCAGATCGACAATGCCGAGGATCGCTCGCAGCAGGGTTGTCTTGCCCGTCCCGTTGTCGCCCACGAGGCCGACGCGACCGCGGTCGGTGATCGTCCAGTTGATTTTCTCGAAGATCTTCCGGTCGGCGAACGAAAGAGTGATGTCTCTCAGGTAGATCACGATCTGTAAATCCTCACGATACAATCTTCTCAACCGTCATCCATGCCTCGCTGTTGCGTTGCGATGGACACGGTGAGCGTCAAAGGCCCGGGAAGCGACCCTGCGTCGACCCGGGAAATCCGGTCAGGCAACAAACAGCTCCGATGGTCCGTTTCAAAAGGGACCTATATCCTTTTTCCGTCCGGATATTCAAGGGGTATTGTGCACCCGCGTTGAGGAGTCATTCCGTCCAATCGCAATGGTTTGGAAGTATGCGCAGGGGACAGGCTTTTGGATTTCCGATTCCGCGGATGGCTTTCCCGGAAGAAAGATCGGATTTCAGACGACAACAATTGACGAGCATCTTCTCCACGGTTATGATATATAAACCGCGAAGAAACAGGCATAACCATTATCGGCTAATCCTAACCTCAAGGAGGATTAAATGATGAAGATCAATACAATCCCAAATGTAATTTGTTCGATTTCGCTCACGTTTTTATCTTTCATGTTGATTGCCGATCCTCTATCTGCCTCAGAAAAGACCAGGCAGCCGATCATGGAGGCGGCAGGTTCCTTGGAGCAGGGGAGGTCCTACCACGATCGGGGCGACTATCGGCGGGCGATCAGGGAGTATGATAACTTCATGAAGATCGTCCCGGAAAATGCGGATGTCCATTACCGGCGGGGCACCGCCTACCATAATCTGGGCGACCTCAATCGGGCGACGCAGGATTATAACAAGGCCATTGAGATCAACCCGAAACATGTTGAGGCCCATAACAATCGCGGGATTCTCTATGATGATCTGGGCGACCTCAATCGGGCCATTCAGAATTATGACAAGGCCATTCAGTTGAGACCGCACTTTGCGGAGGCCTACAACAATCGAGGGGTTGCCTATGTCAAACTGGGAAATCCGGATAAGGGGTTAAAAGATTTCTACATGGCCATTGCGCTGAATCAAAAATTTGCAGATGCCTATTATAACCTGGGAACGGTCCACTATAAGCTTGGCAGTTTCAGCCAGGCCATCAAGGATTTCGACACGGCCGTCGAACTGGACCCGGAATATGCAAACGCCTATTATAACCGGGGAGTTGTCTATGGAAAACTGGGTAAAAAAGATAAGGAAAGTGAGGACCATGACAAGGCCGTTGAGCTGGACAGAAGCCTTGCCGGGGCCGCTGATGTCCGGAAATCCACCGAAGGCAAGCCCGGCTACGTCAGGGCGACAAGGGATTACGGCAGGGTGATCAAGTTAGGCCCGGGAAACAAGGTTGTCTGGACAACGGAAGGCATTGGCAGAGATATTCAGATCACAAGGGAACTCGAGGAAATAAAAAAGCGGTTGGACGACCTGTTGCGGGAAAATGAAAGGCTGCGAAAAGAGGTGACGGCGGCAAGAGCCGTCAAGCGGCAGGAAATGGGTGCCGAACATAACGAGCCCCTGAGAAACATCACGGCAATCGACTGGTTTAAAAAGGGATATTCAGCCGCCGTCGCCGGAAACTATCAAGAGGCGATTGAGTCGTATGACAAGGCCATCGAGCTGAATCCAAACCTTGCGGAGGCCTATTATGTCCGGGGGACCGCATACAATAGTCTGGGCGATCCCAATCGGGCCATCCGGGATCTTGACAGGACAATCGCACTGGATCCGGATTATGCAAGCGCTTATCATAACAAAGGGTTGGCCTATCAGAAACTTGGAAATACCAGCGAAGCGATTGAGAATCATAAAATCGCCGCAAGATTGGGACTGAAGGCGGCACAAGGCCATTTAAAGGAGCGGGGAATTGTTTGGTGACGTTCAGGTTCCCTTTTTTCGGAAAAAGAGGCGGATTGGAACCTCGGCGAAACCGAACGTCTCGCGGATCCGGTTGATCAGATAACGTTCATAGGAGAAATGGATGGCATCCGGATCCCGGACGAACAGCACGAAAGTGGGGGGCTTGATCGCGACCTGCGTGATGTAGTTGAAGACATGCGGACGGCTCTGCCGGCCGGGCGGGGGATTCATCTCAATGATTTCACGAATCTTCCGGTTTAGCTCGCCCGTCTCGACGCGACTGGTGTACTGAGCGTAGACTCTCTCGGTCAGAGCGAAGATATTGGTGATCCGCTGTCCGGAGAGGGCGGAGACGAAAATGATGGGCGCAAACTCGAGAAACTTTGAGTTGTAGCGGATATTCTCGACAAAGGTTCCGACGGTGCTGTTGTCCTTTTCGACGAGGTCCCACTTGTTGACGACGAGGATGCAGGCGGTCCCCCTTTCCAGGGCGAGACCGGCGATCTTGACGTCCTGTTCGCTGATCCCCTCCTTGGCGTCGAGAAGGATCAACGCGATGTCGGCCCGGTCAATCGCCTTGATGGCCTGGACGATCGTGTATTTCTCCAGCGTGAGGCTGATCCGGCTCTTCCGGCGGATGCCGGCGGTATCGATCAGAAGGTATTTCTTCCCGTCGCGGGTGAAGGGGGTATCAATGGCATCCCGGGTCGTCCCCGGCAGGGGGTTCGCGATCGTCCGTTCATAGCCGAGGATCC
>DIWG01000023.1:36290-36413 GCA_002423465.1 Syntrophaceae bacterium UBA6112
TCTTGTTCACCACGAAAAAGACCTTCTTCTCCGTCATCCGGAGCAGGCGGGCGATCTCCTGATCCGAGGGGGTGAGTCCATCCCGGCCATCCATCAAAAAGAGGATGATATCCGCCTCCTCGA
>DIWG01000025.1:0-21155 GCA_002423465.1 Syntrophaceae bacterium UBA6112
TCATAGTATCCTGCGACGATTTTCTAGGGTGATGGGGTAACGTTCGATATCCGAGCAAACGACGCGCCTATCCGGACATAACAGCAGAAGCATACGTACAATCCATCAATCGCAGGTCGATTGTCAAGCAGTTTATCCGTTTATTTTACTGATTTGACCGAATGTAACCGAATCAAGTATTTCCGGTTGGCTGGTCCAGGCGAGACGAGAAAACACGTTGAGATCGGGCATTCGCGCGCATCGATTCAGGCCGAGGATAAGTCCGTTGTCCGGATAGGGACCAGGAGGCGGTATTGAATGCAGGATCGTTGAATAAGGCCTTTCGGCTTCGCCCGAACCAGGATGCTCGACCGTGGCCATGTATCGATAACGAGATTGTGGTAGGCAAGGTTCGCGCCGGCCACTTGGTGTGGCCGTCACGCCCCTTGCATTTTTTCCTTATTCCCCCCTGTCATCCCCCGGAGGGGGATTTCCCGCCCGCCACCCCATCAGGCGGTAGCAGGGGCCGCGCCAGGGCATTCCTCTGCTCCAGCCCTGTCACGGCCCCTGCATTCTCCCTTCCGCACTCGGGCAAGGGCGTCGCCGGCCCTTTCCGCTGCCCCAGGTCCGGCATCGCCCTTGCTTTTCCTCGCGCGGTGTTTTCTTTTCCGGCCGCAGGTCATGCGCCCACCCGTTCGTTTGGTGCTGCTCCTCCGTTCCAGGGATCTGCGGGGAAGGCGGCCAGCGTTGCAGTCGCCGGGGTCGCGCCGCGGCGTCGCTCCCTGCCGGCTTGGTGCACCGTCTGCCGCGCCGTTATCCCCCTCCCTCCCTCGCGGGTGCCATCGTCCGTCGGGGCCGGGCTTCGCTCCGCCCCTCCGGCATTTTGTACTTTTCTTTTGCCAGGTCCCGGCAGACTTCGCTGAGCTCAGACTGCCGGTCCTCGGGCTTTTTGCAGCCGGCTCCGCGACCGCATAAACCCGCGGACGCTCCGCTCTCCTGCGCCAAGGTGGCCCGCCTGCCGCCTGTCACCTCCTTCGTCGGAGACAGGCGGCCGCGGGCGATCATTTTCTTTTCGGTCGCCGTGACTCGCCCTCCGCTTCGCTCCGGACGAGACACGTCTCCCTGGTTCGCGCCCTCGCCCTCGAAACCGCTGAAGCGGATTACAGGGCGCCGGACGGTCCCGCCCTTCGGTCGAGTCCGCCTGGCCGGGCGCTCCGGATAAAACCAAATCAAAAGATGAAACCGAGATCAGCGAAGGGTAATTTTGAGAGAGGAGGTTGGGGATGTTCGTTTTCCCATACGCGTGAAGTATATCGGCATTCTGCCTCTCTCCCCGCTCCCGGCACTTCCTCGTGTACTCGGATGCCTTGAAGCGGGGTCTGATAAGAAGAGATTCCACCCTCTCCAGCGACAACGAAAGGTAAACCTTTTATCCCGTTGCCGCCAAGACGCTGATGGATGTCGCTATCGCCAAGGGGCCGCTGCATTATTGCTGCTCCGATAAGAACGTTTGATGTTTCACAACTAACTTTCATTTTTTTAGTATTTTTAATAGATAGACCCGAATGGCTTTCAGGGCAATTTTGCGCCGAAGTTGCGCTTAAGCGTCACCTCCTTTCGGGTGATAAGGGTCCTGGTTCTTCATTGGGACAGGGCGCCATTTACCCGCGTTTGTCCTGCCGCTGACGTGGATATAGTCATCCTTTCTCAACTCCAGCAGCAACCTTTTCGCGGAATTATCCGACAGCTCCATAAATCACCTGCATCCATTACAGGGCAAATATCTTTCATCCGGTTAAGTGGATTTGCTCAGTTTCCGGAGCTCCTTCACGACCACGTCCACGGACTTGTCAATCCCGCATTTAAAAGCGGAACCCGATGCCGGCCAATAACACATCGGTATCCCGATCATAGTCCGTGACGATCCGGTTCCATGAAATGCGGATGCTCCACGGCGGACGGATTTGATAGGTCGCTGACATGGTGATCATGCCAGCAACGGTCGGTTCGTTATCGCCTCCGGATTCCGGTTTTCGGTGTTTGTCGAGGACGACGTAGGGTCCTGCTCCGACCCCGAGGGTCAGGCGATCATCGAAAAAAGGCCGGACGAGCCACAGTTGGGTGAGCATCCCCTTACGCTTGATCGGCCCCGGACTTCCCTCGTTTAGATAACCGACAGTCCAGTCGAAATGGCGTCCGAGACTTCGCCGGTACTCTACCATCAAGGCTGTCGAGTTCTCCGAATCGCGGCTGTTGACGATCGTCTGGCCACCGAAAAGGGTAATCTCATTGTGAGCGGTTTCGTCTGCTTTGGATGACGCCGGCGCCGGCTGACCCGCAGAATGGGGTACCTCCAGTTGATATCCGATTCCGGCCAGTACGGAAAAGGTGTCCAGGCTGCGCGACGTCTCAATCAGGTTCGACTGTATTGAGAAAAGCCAGCGATTGTCCATCTGCCAGGTGGCGGACAGGCTGGCGATGGCACCCCATCCGTGGGAGTCCACATAGGAGGCCCCTTCCCTGGCCAACTGCGTGTCGTAGTATCGATAAGGGCCAATCCCGGCTGCGAGAACAATCCTTTCCCCCAGAGGTTTGGTGCGCGCCCAGAGCTGCAGGGTATGACCGTCGCGATGATGGTGTTCAAAATGGCCTTCGTTTAGCCACGAGAAACTCACGGCCCAATGTTCGTTCAGGTCATGAAGATATTGGATGGCCCAGGAATAGGATCGGTCCCGTGAATCATCCTCCTGAGCGCTTCCGCCCAGGATGCGAATCTCCTGAGCCATGCTCTCGTGATTGCCGAGGAGAGGTATGAATAGGAGGACCAAAACGAAACATACGATTGCCGGCATTCGCATCAATAGCGCTACCCAAGGGAGAGATTTGTCAAAAATCAACCCTCCATCGATGGCCGTAAGAGACAGCCAACTGTTTTTCGGTTCGGCTTCTTTTATCTCCATTCCCTCTGAGTTTAAAACGTGAACGACACGGAAATCGCCCCGAAATTCTGCTCGTCCGTCTGGGCTTCAAATTCCTTCGTCCGGTGAACATAGGAATAGGTGATTTTGAAGCGGTGGATGATCATCCCGATGCCGCCGACCAGATCGGCGACGAACGGTTTCTTGTCGACGCTGTGGCTGTCCCGGAAGGTGTTCCCGTCGAGCAAGATGTTCCGGGCTACGGCATTCCCATCAACGGCGAAGAAGAGGTGGATGCCAAAACGATGAAACGGACGGAAGAAACGAGGGTCTGCATCATCCACGGGGGCGCTGCTGTCCGATCCCGGCCGGATCAGATAGGTCCCGAAATCGTTCGGGAGGTTCCAGCCAAGACGCATCTGGCCTCCCAGGTTGATTCCGGTGTAGGCGTTTCCGACGGCGACTCCTATATGGGGAATGCAATCGAATCCGAGACCTTCCGAAATTCTGGTTTTGAATGCTTTCCACTTGCGCTCAAAATACAGATTCAATATGGGTTCGTCATGGAGCTGATGCGACCACCCCTTGGGATCGGCGGAATCCGTCCAGACGTGGACCCCCCTCTGGATGTCCTCGGCATAGGAATGTCGTCCGACGATGCCAAGATCGAATTCGAGGGTGTCCATTAGACGTTCGTTTTTGCTGTGGAGCCCCAGTCCCAGGTACGTAATCCCGGCATAGGGCCGGTCGTCTAAGATCAGGTCGCTCCGTTCCTTGTCCTCCGGTGTGTAGATGTTCTGTCCCAGGGAAAGGGAAACCGCGCGTTGATTCTCCGGATCGTTGACGAACGGCATCCGTTCGATAAGCCGATGCACCCATGACGGCGCACGAACGACATCCCGGTAGTTCGAAAGATCCCGGGAAATCCACGAAAGCTTCGTCCCATGGGTGTAATAGCGGTCATTTTTGCCGAGGGCGAAGAGATCGTTTTCCAGGTAAAGTGTCAGGGTGTTCGACTTCCTCGCTTCTTCGTCCCCGGCAACGGCATGTTGCGGCAGGAATAGAAGCATGAGGATCGAGGCCAGCGCCAGAAACGATTTAGGTTTCATTTTACGAGATACCTTCATGTGAATAAATAAAAAGAAGCTGTGCGCTTTTCTCATAGCTGACTCTGTATTTCTAACCTTGAAAATATCGCCATTCTCCGTCGGTCCACCGGAATATCATCCGGCCGGATTGGTAAGAATCATCAAAAAAATAATTGACTGTGCGCCAGCATTTCTCTTGGATAATCTCTATTAGATATTCAATTTCATGATGCGTCAGCGGTTTCATTTTAAACACAAGGTTAACGGCGATCAGAAAATGAAGTGCTTTAACATCGGGAATCTTGAGTCGGCGCCGACCACATCCTCGGCATTCGTATTCGATGATCCTTTCAAGATAAACGTTTTCAACGCCATAGCCCGTATAATGGAATCTCTTAATTTCCGTTTTTTCGAGTTTCCTTCGGCACTCCGGACACATTGCCATCGCTGTTCCCTGTCATTTACTGAGACTCGCTTTTTTGACCATGTTCATCCGATATTGAACATAGACGTCACCGATTGCCACATAAGGATCGATGGCCACTTCTTTGAGCGATTCATAATCGCCGATCCTGAAAGAGGTGTCGTTCACCTTCCCGTATCCGAGCGGATCGATACGCATGGTGTCCAGGGCGTCGATCTGTTCGGAGATGCGTTGAATGCCGATCTCTGCGGTGATAGCCGCACGGCCCTGGCAGCAATCATGATCGCCGTGAGAACCGGTCCCAATTCCCGAACCAGGGTCAGGCCACCAGGGTGCCGAGAGCCCCTTGTGCGCCAAATTTAACCAGGGCATGGTACGATTGGAGACCCAAGACCATGCCGGTGAACAGGCCAACAAGCATGATGATCATGGTGGTCCGCGCCCCTATGTAATAGACTTGCTGTATGATCTTGATCAATTGTTTCGGTCGCAGGATCTTCAACACCGCCAAAAGGAGGAAAATCATCGACGCGCCCAGATGGCAGATCCACCGGATCGCTGCCCTGCCGACTGCACCAAACGGCCTCATTGATGATATCAAGAACGTTTGTTTGCTTTTCATATCAGCGCCTCAAGATTCCATCACAGTTCAGCATGGTGTCTTCGTTGTATGGCGATTGCACATGCTGCCCGATTTGTTCAAGGAACCGTTTTTCCACTCCAAACAAACCGTTGCTATCGGGATCTTTGTAGATTCCAACCGTCACAATGGTTCCCGAATCAGGGTCTTCTACCTTGACTTCGGTCACATAGGCCGCTTTCAGGTGCTTAGACATCGGAACGGTCCTCAAGAAATGAAACCCCTGCTACGTAATTTTTCATGGTCGGCCTCTTCGTATCAATGCGAGGATGCATTTCCGACAGTTTCAGCCGGCGTCGATATTTTTCCGCCCATGTCAGCGACCAGCCGCTGGAAATCCGGTGAAGTGTATAGCAATCTTGCGGCGACATCCCGAAGGAGGTCAACCTGATCCGATGGAAGCGAGAGTGTGGTCGGGATGCCGTGAAAGTAGTCCCGTTCGGCCTGTTTCCGGAGTGAATTGAAGGTCAAGTGGATCATATAGAAATCGAGGGGCATCGAATGCGAAGCGCCGATGGCTTGCCCGTCCAGGACATTGCGACGCAGAAGGTCGATCGTCTCAAAATTATATTTGTTGATCATGACGGTGGATGAGATTCCGAGGATCGCGCCGACTCCCGGCACATCCCCCATGAAACTCCAAGCCGGTCTCTCTTCCGTTTCCGCGTCCACGATGATAAAGGCGATCCTGCGTATTCCCTTCAGTACAGAACCGGTGAGGGCATCGCGGATGCCGCCTCTTGCTATGACCCTATCGATGATGGTGCGAAGGCCGAGATTATCCGAAATTCCCCCATCCACCAGATGGATGTACGGCTTTTTCTTTGGATCCAAAAAGATGTTTGCCCTGACGGCCATGTGGTAAGCGCGGCTCGTTGGATCGGGTTTCTCCAAAGCGTTGGATATCCAAGCGGGTATTGGAGTATTGCATTTACCGGCGTAATTTTTCATAACCATCGGCGATAAAGGCCCCGGGAGGGCCGATGAGGCCGCGACCGCTCTGGAAACCGGGTATTGGTTGAAATCCGAACAAATCCAATCAAAGGTCTCCGGTATAAAGGGGAAAACAACACCGTCTACAACATCAGTGGCCTGAAGCAGAATAACGGGACCTTCCTTCACGGCCATATCCGCCAGGGTCGCTCCATTGAACAGGATACTGTCGTAGTATTCCTGTGCCATATCGCTTCGACCGAAACGAGGAGACCACAGCCGGGGCCAGTTGAATGGATTGAGAAACTGCCGGAATAGGTCGCCTTGGACGTCCCGTGTCAGGAAACGCTCCCGGAAATCTTTGAAGATACCCTCTCCATGAAGGCCATAATAGGCTGCCGTGAAGCTCCCGCCGGATACGGCCGTGATCAAGGACACCTCGTCCAGCATTGTTCCTGGCCGTTTCCAGTCTGGAGGAGAAACGGTTGTTCCCGGAAGATCGACCCGCTTCAGCGCCTCAAGCGTGCCATACGCCAATGAGGCCGCCCGGGTTCCTCCCCCGGAGAAGGCGATAATCAGAAACAACGGGCCGGAACGATCAATATGATGCCTGCTGCGGTCAGGGCCCGTCCTGCCGCTCACATCAACCTTGGGGTTGAGCGGATATTGGGCCGCGCACGCGGAAAGCGCCAATACGCCCACGACAATACACAAAATAATGGCAGATTTGCTTTGATGTATGGAGTATTTCCCGGTGTATTCCTTTGGTTTCATCTCAATCCGTCCAAGGAACAAGATTCATGATGCGGCCCCTCAAGCCAGCGGTTCGCCGCCGTTTAGTTTTTTATAAATGCCTATGTACCGATCGATCATTTTCTCCACGTCGTAGTTCACCCGGGTTTCTTTCATGATCCGTATCAGTTGGCGTTCCCTGATTTCGAGAGGTCTTCGATGAAAACAAACGCTTTTCTCCAGGCCGTACCACAGCCCGCCGGCGTCGTAATCCCTGAAGAGAAAGCCGTTCCCTTCATCGCAAGGGAAACCGTCATCCTTGAATTCAAGCTCGCCGATCTTGTCGTGGTATCCGCCCGTATCCCGGTTCGTTGCCGTGGCGCCATAAAGGTTTCCTATCTGATCGATCTGGCCGCAGGGTTCGTACAGCGACGCGCCAAACACATCGCTTGCTGCGGCGTATCCCAAAAGCGAGAGACTCTCATCGAAGCGTTGGTAGGTTATCTTACCTGCCGATGCGCAGGCGATTCTGCCCATGATTTCCTCGTGGGATCGGTCACCACTGATTCCGTCCGCAACTACGGCAATCTGAACGTCACCATGTTCAATGACAAATTTGAGGGCGATATCTTCAAGGAGCTCTATTCCCTTTTGGGCAGGATCAAGCCTGGACGGCCAATAGAGGAGTATCGCCTCCGGGTTCACCATCAATCCGGTCCTCCTTTGAAACGCGACACGATTTCTTTGTTTTGCGGCCAGGACCTCGTCTTCAGGTCCGTACGGCTGGACCAGATACGGGCATTGCTCGGGATAGATCCTTTTTGAAGGTGCATTAATGATGGAAAGGGTGGATCCTTGATAAAATTTCTCTTTGACCTCCTGACGGATACTGTACGACATGATCGGTCTATCCAGAAAATGATCTTCGATGATCTCATGAAGAAATTTTTTTCCCACAAAGTTGACCAGAGAAGCATTTTTTATGGCCGTCGCCTGGCAATCAATGCATGTTTTTCCATTGTCCCGGGAGAAATAGAGGTAGGGTGAAAGCGCTTCGATGTTGACGCCGGCATACATCTCAACGGGCGTATGGCCGGTGTGGACATTGTGAACCGTATGGAGGATGGGCCAGTTCCTTGATTTTGCATAAGCCGTTATGGCCCCTCCGGCGATCCAGTCGTGGCTGTGAAGGATCAGCCGGCCTTCATGCTTTGCGCGGATTGTCGTGATCACATGATTGATGATCTGCCTTTGGAACTCCACTGCATTGAGGAGGACATTTCCCCCATAAGCACTCTGCAGATCGTCAAAAAAGGAAGAGCTGATCAGGTGTATCCTCGCCGGATCGGTCCTGTCACGGAAATCGTGCCACTGGTTTTCATCCATGCTGTCTTCTTTCATGTTGTCTTCTGTCTGGAACCGTCTTTTCAGATCGAGGGTCGCCAGATGGCATTCAATTCCTTTTTCCGCAAGCCCTTCACACAGAGCGGCCACGACTTCGCCGAGCCCTCCGCTCTTGCCCGAGATGTAGCGTGCCAGATCACCCATGTCTTCCGGTAACCGATCCGTTTCGGGTGCGATCTGGAGGATGGGTGTCTTGATGGTTCTTTTCAATATCTCGACCGGCATGGGGCAGTCCTTATTTACGATACACGTCCTGATCCGCTGTCACTGTTTGGAGCTCAGGCAATCGGCCTTCCACAGGCAGTCATTTTCGCAGGTTTCCTTTGTTCCGAAACAGGGTGAATTCCCTTCCCTGACTTGAATATCCCGGACGATGTCCTTCTTGAAGCGACCTATTTTCGTGTCCACCTTCCAGTACCTTGCAATCTTGCGGATTTCCTGCATCTTCATTGACGAGTCCTCCTTCGATTCGATAACCCCGCTGTTTGCACCGGCGCAGTTCACTATCTCGCGTGTTTATAAAAAATAGGCATTCAGGACATATTGCTGGACCATCCGATGGGTATTGAAGAACGATCCGTTGATCGCGATGCAGTGCAGCATGACATCGATGAATCGATCACGGTCGTGGTAATAAAGTGGAATAATCACCCGTTCCAATTTGTCGTAAAGGGACAGGGCGTCGCCTGATCTGTCCCCGCCTTGTTTTATCCCGTCTCCACTGCCTCCGATAGACCAGCCCGTCAATCCTTCGATGCACCCCTCAATCCACCAACCATCCAGGATGCTCAGGCTCGGTACACCGTTCAGGGCGGCCTTCATCCCACTTGTCCCCGATGCCTCGAGGGGCGGCAGGGGTGTGTTCAGCCATATATCGACACCGGAAGTGATCATCTTCCCCAGGTCGATATCGTAATTCTCAAGGTAGGCTATCTTGATCTCTTTTTTGAGAACATCCCTGGCCTGATAAATTCGCTGAATGGCTTCCTTGCCACTTAGATCTTGGGGATGCGCCTTCCCGGCATAGATCATCTGGATATGGCCGGATTTTGCGCATATGTTTTTCAGTCTCTCGATATCGGTGAAAAAGAGGTCACCCCTTTTGTATGAGGCTGATCGCCTGGCGAACCCGATGGTCAGGATGTCCACACCCATGCCGAGATTGCTTTCCCGGTTTACATGTTCGATCAATTGTTTCTTCTGTTCCACGTGGGCGTCCCATATCGTTGCTTTGGGGATGCTCAGCGCATAGCGAAAGTTGAAGTTGTCGTTTCGCCAACCCGGGATTAATTCGTCGTAAAGCCTCTGGAAGGAGACCCCCGCCCAGGTGGCCGCATGCACTCCGTTGGTAATGGAATTGATGTCGTATTCGGCAAACATCAGTTTCGAGATTTCGCCGTGTTTTTTGGCTACGCCATTGACATAGTGGCTCATGTTGAGGGCAAGGCGCGTCATGTTCAGACGGGTTTCGGAGGCGTTGTTGATGTCCCCGTGCACGTCAATGAATCCGAACACGCGCGTCGCCAGGTCCAGGAGGAAGGGATCCTGCAAATCCCAAAAGCCCTCCCTTGACCCAAACACGCGCCTCACCAACTCTATCGGGAATTGGTCGTGGCCGGCCGGGACGGGGGTGTGGGTGGTGAAGATACATTTTTGTCTCACCGCTTCGATATCGCTTCTGGCGATGGCTGTCTTGCCGCTTCTTTGGACCTCTTCATCCAAAAGTTCCATCGTGAGCAATGCCGCGTGTCCTTCATTCATGTGGAAACTCTTGATTTGGCCATATCCAAGGGCGCGGAGAATCCGAACCCCTCCAATCCCGAGAATGGCTTCCTGGCAGAGTCGGTAGCACTGATCGCCGCCATAAAGAAAATCGGTCAGTGTTCTGTCCCATTCCGAGTTTTCAGGCAGATTAGTATCCAGGAAATAGATGGGCACATTGGAGCCGCCGACGCCTTTAACTTCGAATTTCCAGGGACGAATGACGACAGTCCGCCCCTCAATTGTAACGGAAGCCCTTTCCGGCATCTCCTGCATAAAATCATCGACGACCCATTCAGCCGGTTCTTCAGTCTGCTGCCCGTCGTCGCTGATCAGCTGGTAGAAATAGCCTTTACGATGAAGGAGGGTTAATGCAACCATGGGAAGGTTAAGATCGGCCGCCGAGCGGATCGTGTCGCCGGCCAGTATGCCCAAGCCTCCGCTGTATGTCGGCATCTCCGCATCAATGCCTATTTCCATGGAAAAATAAGCAATGGCCCGGTCGGCATTTGAAATGTCTTTACGCAACATTGACGAATCTCCTTTACTGTCCCCCACCCAAAACTTTATAGAGCGTTACCTGATTGACGAGGCGGGCCAGGTGGAGCACGATCAATCCCTGTTGCGCGCCATAAAGCGAACGTTGTGCATCGAGGACACCCAGGTAGCTGTCGATTCCCTTGGTATAACGGGCATTGGAGAGGCGATAGGTTTCCGCCACGGCATCGACCAGGGATTGCTGAGCAGCAATTTGCCGGTTCACCGTGCCCCGCACAGCAAGGGCGTCGGCCACTTCCCGGAAAGCCGTCTGAATCGCCTTCTCGTATTGGGCCACGGTGATTTCCTTTTCCACTTTTGTGACATCATAAGCCGACCATGTGCGGGCGTCAAAAATCGGCATAACGATCTGCGGGGCGAAGCTCCATGTACCTTGGCCGGATTTGAAGAGTCCGGACAGATCGGTGCTTGCGGTCCCGATGGCGGTTGTCAGGGAGATGCGCGGAAAGAAAGCCGCACGGGCGGCACCGATATTGGCGTTGGCCGCCTTGAGCCCATGTTCCGCTGCCAACACATCCGGTCGGCGCAGGAGCAGTTCGGAGGACAGGCCGGTAGAAATCTCTTGGGGTGGGCTGACACTGCCCAGATCCGAAGGCAAGAGAGCCGCCGGTATGGAAGATCCCAACAGAAGGTTCAAGATGTTTTCATCTTGCGCCGCCAGTTGCGTGTAACGTGCAACGTCTCCCCTGGCTATATCCACCTGGCTTTGCGCTTGACGGAGATCCAATTCGGACGCGAGCCCCACGTCACGACGTTTCCGGATCAATTTGTAGGAGGTCTCCTGCGTCTCAAGCGTGGCGGCCACCAGTTTGAGGGCTTCCCGGTCCGCAGCCAGGGCCAGATACGCCTGTGCTACCGAGGATACCAGCAGGATCTGTGCGCCGCGGCGGACCTCATCCGTGGCGAGGTATTCTTCCAGCGCCCGATCCTTCAGGCTGCGGATGCGGCCGAAGAAATCGATTTCCCAGGAAGTGATGCCGAGATTGACAGTGTATTGTTCGGCGGTCATCGCGCTCCCGGTGGACGAAAGATCCGCCGGAACACGTTCTTTATACCAACTCCCGGCCGCATTGATCGTCGGCAACAACTCAGCCCTTTGAATACCGTAATACGCCCGAGCTCTTTCAGCATTCAAGGCAGCAAGCCGCAGATCGCGGTTGTTGTTCAACGCGATCCAAATGATCTCTTGAAGGCGTCCATCGGTGAAGAACTCCCACCACGGCAACCCAACTGCCGTTGGCGCGAATGTGTCGGACTTCGTTTCATGGTAGGCCGCACCGGTGGGCCAGTCGGCGGGGACGGGCGATGCGGGTTTCGTGTATTCCGGAGTCAGCGTGCACCCACCCAGAAAAGTGGTGATCGCCGCGGCAAGAAGAAACAGGTTTCTTTTCATATCATGTTCTTTCATATCATCGATCCTCTGCCGGATGGTCATCATCCATTTTGACTGCCTCAAGCTTCTTGCGTTTGCCGAAGAGCTTTTCGATCAACACGTAGAAGAGGGGTGCGAAAATGACCACGAGGACCGTGGCGGTCACCATTCCTCCCAGAACGCCTGTACCGATGGCGTTCTGGGCCCCCGCTCCGGCGCCAGTGGTAAGGGCCAGGGGCAGGACGCCGAAACCAAACGCCAGGGAGGTCATCAGGATGGGTCGGAAGCGCAGCTTTGCCCCTTCCACTGTGGCATCGATCAGCCCCATCCCTTTTTCCAGCCCGGCCTTGGCGAACTGGACGATCAGAATGGCGTTCTTGGTCGCCAGCCCAAGGGTGGTCAAGAGGGCAATCTGGAAATAGACATCATTGGCCAGCCCCCGCAGGCCCGAGGCGATGATGCCGCCAATCACCCCGAGGGGGAGGACCAGTAGAATCGCAATGGGGATGGTCCAGCTTTCGTAAAGCGCCGCCAGGCAAAGGAAGATCACGAAAACCGAGAAGGCGTATAAAAGGGGCGCCTTGGAGCTGGACGTCCGCTCCTGGTAGGAGAGCCCCGTCCAGTCGAAACCGAACCCCTTGGGTAGTTTCTCCACCGCCTCTTCCATGGCCCGCATGGCCTCACCCGAGCTTTTCCCCGGTGCCGGCTCTCCCCAGATATTAATGGAAGGGAACCCGTTGAAGCGCGCCAGCCTCGGGGCGCCGGATGTCCAGCGGCCGGAGGCGAACGAGGAGAAGGGAACCATCTTTCCCGTCGTATTGCGAACGTAGAGTTTCTCCAAGTCCTTGGGAAGCATCCGATAGGGGGCGTCGGCTTGGACGTACACCCTTTTTACCCGCCCGCCCTGGATGAAGTCATTCACATAGGCGCTGCCGAAAGCCGCTGAGATTGTCCGGTGGATGGAGGTAATGGGAATCCCCAGGGCGCCGGCCTTATCCCAGTCCACGTCGATACGGTATTCGGGAACGTCTTCCATGCTGTTGGGCCGGACCGCGGTCAACCTCGGGTCCTGGGCCGCGATTCCAAGAAGTTGATTCTGAGCCTCTGTCAGGGCCTGATGGCCGAGGCCGCCCCGGTCCAAGAGCTCGAAGTCGAAACCCTTGGCCATGCCCAATTCCATGACAGCAGGCGGCGGGAAGGCAAAGACCATGGCGTTGCGGATGTCTGAAAGGGCCGCCGTAGCCCTTCCGGCAATGGCCTTTACTCTCAGATCATCCCGGTCGCGGAGCTTCCAATCCTTCAGCTTGATGAACACCATGCCGTTGTTCTGCGACCGTCCGGAAAAGCCTGCACCAGAGATGGTCATCACAGTCGCCACCGCCTCTTTTTCGTTCTCATTGAAATAGCGCTCGATCTGCTTGGTAACCTCTGTGGTCTGCTCCAGCGTGGCACCTTTGGGCATGATCACCTGGGCGAACATCATGCCCTGGTCTTCATCGGGAAGGTAACCCGTGGGCATACGAAGATAGAGGATTGCCATGACGGCAATGATCACCAGAAAAATGGCCAGATAGCGCTTGTTTCGGGAAAGGGAGTGGCCGACCAACCCTACATACAGGCGTCTGGAACGAAAAAAGACGCGGTTAAACCATCGGAAAAAGGGGCGCAGGAAAAAGACGGTATTCTCTGCCTCACGTCCTGCCGTCACCGGCTTGAGGAGCGACGCGCAGAGCACCGGCGTCAGGATCAGGGCCACGACCACCGACAGGAGCATCGCGGAGATGATGGTCACGGAGAACTGACGGTAGATGACGCCTGTGGAACCGGGAAAGAACGCCATGGGGCCGAACACGGCGGAGAGCACGAGCCCGATGCCGATCAGGGCGCTTGTGATCTGTTCCATGGACTTGGCCGTGGCTTCCCTGGGCGGGAGACCCTCCTCGGCCATGATCCGCTCCACATTCTCCACGACCACGATGGCATCGTCCACAAGCAAACCGATGGCCAGGACCATGGCGAACATCGTCAGCATGTTGATGGAGAAGCCGAAAAGCCCGAGTATGGCGAAGGTCCCCAGGATGACCACCGGCACCGCGATGGTCGGGATCAGTGTGGCCCGTATATTCCCCAGGAAAAGCAACATAATCAGGAAGACCAGCAGGATCGCCTCGAAGAGCGTCTTCACCACCTCATTGATGGACACTTTGATGAAGGGTGTGGTGTCGTGAGGATAGACGACCTTGAGCCCTGTTGGGAAGAATCGGCTCATCTCCGCCATCTTGGCCTTGACGGCATCGGCCGCGTCCAGCGCGTTGGCGCCGGCGGCCTGACGTATGGCGATGCCGCCGATCGGTTTGCCGTTGTAAGTAGTGACGATGTCATAGAATTCGGTCCCCAGCTCGGTCCGGCCCACATCCGTGATCCGCACAACGGAGCCGTCGGGATTGGTGCGGATGGGGATGGCGGCAAACTCCTCCGGCGTCTTGAGCATGTTCTGGACGACAATGGAGGCGTTCAGGCGCTGGCCCTTTACCGCAGGCCCACCGCCGAACTGGCCGGCGGAGACCTCGACGTTGTAGGCCTTAAGCGCCGCGATGACATCTTCGATCGTGAGTTGGTAATCGGTCAGCTTTTCGGGATTGAGCCAGATCCTCATGGCATATCCGGCACCAAAGATCTCCGTCTCGCCCACCCCTGGCACCCGCGACAGAACACTCTCCAGGTTGGTCTTGGCAAAGTCGATTAAGTCCTTCATGTCCATGCTGTTGTCTTCGGAGACCAGGCCCACGACCATCAGGTAGTTCCGGGTCGATTTACTGACCTGGACACCCTGGTTCTTGACCACGTCAGGCAGGCTCGTTATGGCGAGCTGGAGCTTGTTCTGGACCTGGGACCAGGCAAGATCCGGATCGGTACCCGCCTCGAAGGTCAACTCGATGCGTGAGCCGCCTGCCGAATCACTGGTGGCGGACATGTAGAGCAGATTGTCGAAGCCGGTCATCTTCTGTTCGATGATCTGGGTGATGCTGTTCTCCACCGTCTCGGCTGAAGCCCCGGGGTAGCTGGACTGGATGGCGATGGACGGCGGCGCCATCTGGGGGTACTGTGAGATAGGCAGGCTGTAGATCGCCAAGCCTCCCCCCGCCATGATGATGATGGCGATGACCCAGGCGAAAACCGGACGAGCCAGAAAAAATTTCGATAGCATTACGCGCCTCCGTCAGTTCGATTTTGCAGCAGTCGGGACGGTTTTCTTGCCTTCCCCATCTTTTTTGCCGTTGCCAGCTTCAAAAGGAACGGCCTTCACGGAAACGCCGGGTTTCACTTTCTGTCCCCCCTCGACGATCACCCGATCGCCGGGTGCGAGACCCGATGAAATAAGCCATGCATCGCCGATGGCGCGTTCGAGCGTGAGCATCCGCTGCTGGACCTTGCTTTCGGCATCCACGATCAAAACGTCGGGATTCCCCTTCGGGTTGCGGGAAACGGCCTGTTGGGGAATGAGGAGGGCATTGGGGTTGATCCCTTCTTCCACAACCGCCCGGACAAACATGCCCGGCAGCAAAACACCCTTGGGGTTGGGGAACACGATCCGCAGGATCACCGATCCGGTTGTCGGATCGACGGTGACGTCGCGGAATTGAAGAGCCCCTTCCAAGGGGTATTTGGCGTCGTCTTCCATGAGGAGACGGACCTTGTTCCGGATCTCCCCGTTGCGATTGAGGCTGCCTTCCTCCAGGCGGCGCCGCAATCGCAGCAGTTCGGTTGTCGATTGGGGCACGTC
The DNA here is from genome assembly GCA_002423465.1 of Syntrophaceae bacterium UBA6112. GTDB lineage: Bacteria > Desulfobacterota > Syntrophia > Syntrophales > UBA5619 > UBA5619. The sequence continues at coordinate 15,594 of DIWG01000025.1, forward strand.
CACGTACATAGGATCCAGTTGTTGAATGGTGGCCAGGGCTGTGGGCTGATGCGCCGTCACCAAGGCGCCCTCCGTGACGCCGGATCTTCCGATGCGGCCTGAGATGGGCGCGGTGACGGATGTGTACCCCAAATTGATCCTGTACGTCTCCAGTGCTGCTTCCGCCTGATTGATGGCCGCCTCGGCCGCGGCCACCGCTGCCCGGTCGCTTTCCACCTGCGCCTCGGCGGCCCGGATCGTGGCCTCGGCCACGTCGGCCTCGGTCATGGCCTGGTCGCGCTGGCTGGCGGAGACTGCGCCCTCCTTGGAAAGCTCATCGAAGCGCTCGCGGTTCGTCCGGGCGAAATCCAGGGTGGCCTGCTGCCGGGTGACGCCGGCGATGCTCGCTCTCACGGCGGCCCGCGCCCGGTCGGCGGCTTTCCGCATGGCCGCAAGATTTGCCGCTGCATTGTCAAACGCCGCCTGAAAAGAAGCCTCATCAATCCGAAAGAGCACTTGGCCGGCCTTGACATCGGAGCCTTCCGCAAACAGGCGCTTCCGGATGATTCCGCCTACCTGCGGGCGTACTTCAGCGACCAAATTGGCGGAGGTCCGCCCGGCCAATTCCGTCGTGATCACCAGCCGCTTTGGCTGTATCGTCACGACGGCGACTTCCGGAGGTCCGCCCTGTAGGGGTCCGCTTTTAGCGGTCTGCTGCCCGCAACCGACCAGGATCAAGATCCCGGTTAGAATAACCCCGGCGGCGATTTGTTTGGCTCTGTCATAAATCTGCATGCGACACCTCTGACCTTTCAAATTTAGTGACCCATCGTCGATCACGTCCCGGTGACGGCGTTTTGATCATGGGTAAAAACGGTGGAAATAACTTCAAAAATGAGCGTTCAATCTTTTTAGGGGGAAAACTCGATACTCCCCATAAAGCATGGGCATCACCTCTTGATGGCGTCCCAGCAGGCTTCCGTGGTCTGTTTGATCAGGGTTTCGTCCAGGTTGACGAAACCCTGAATGTGGTCGCGGATCAGAGAGATCAGGGGACCAAGGGCCAGGGAAAAAAGCACGGCAACGGGTAAATTTTTCAGGATCTGCTGAGTGATCCCCTCTTCAAAGAGATCAATTAGGATTTCGTGGTTGCCGGGCGTGCCCAAAAGCCTGTCCCTGCGCAGGGAGATGCCGTAGGGTGAGTTGAAATACTGCGCCATGTAACGGAAATGAAGAGGGTTCTTTATAAAATAGCGAAAAAGTTCCCTGATCAGGTAGAAAAATTTCCCCCGGAGGGGCCTTTCGACAGGGTAACCTTCCCGAAGAGTCGCGCTGATCTTCTCTTCCAATTCTCTATACAGTTCCGTGATGAGGATATCCTTGTTCTCGAAATGATGGTACATCGTTCCGGAGGCTACGCCCGCTTTTTCGATGATCATGGCCATCGGGGCGTCGTGAAAACCCCGTTCGGCAATGAGTTCCAGCGCCGCTTGCATGACGTTGCTGCGCTTGTTCGATTTTCTCATGATTCAAACCCTGCCCATAAATGAATGAATGCATTCCCGACAGTTTCATCCGCTCCTCAATGACGGTTTGGGACGCTACGTTTTCAATCAATCTTCGATCATAAGCCAACAGGTGTGATCCACCAGACCGAAATGCTTCATCGCGTCGGCCAGGCTCGCACCCACATCAGATTTCTGTCTTTTGCCTTGTTCCGTCTGCGATGAGATGACGATCGCGAGGTCGCCGGGGATGAAGGCACTGACATAAAAGTTAGCCTCAAATTTATTCACTTTTTTAAGGTTCTGGCAAAATGACCTCAGAGACTCACGGGCCTGTTGATCCGAATTGCCCGAAGCTCGCAAAGAAATGACCTCAAGACGTTTCATGTTATTCTCCCTCGCCATATTCAATGGGCCTTTCATTTGCCTAAACCGTGCCATACTAAATAATTGTTAAAATACAATGGCTTGAACATGAGCGTCTGATATAAGTGTTATATGCAATACAATTTTATGTTATATTTGGCATCAATCGCGTAAAAGTGTTAAATAAGATACATTGAAAATTGAAGAATGGAGGCGGACGCGATGGTGGATGAAAAAGATTTTTTCCGGGAGGCGACGCTGCGGATTTGCGGCAGTCTGGAGATAGAAAAGGCGTTATGGGACTGTTTGATCTACATCCGGGACTACATTCCCGCCGATATGATCTTTATGAACGTGTATGATCCCGGTACCGGCATCGGCGAGACATTGGCGAGGGCCGATCTCCAGGGCGGCCGGCTTGCCTCCCTAAAGCTGACGGTTCCCCAGGCGGCCCGCCACGTCATCGACGATATTCTGAAGAATGCCCATCGCGCGCCCCACATCATCGTGGCCGATCGGGTCGGCGAACATCCGCTCCTGGGACCGATGGCCGCGATTGCGGGAAATCCAGATGCGGCTTTTATGGCCATCGGCCCGAAGCCGGAGTGGAATCTCTTCGGAGGCATCTTCATCGGAAATCATGCAGGTGAGAAGTATACCGACGAGCACGTGCAACTCTTTTCTCTGCTCAACGAACCTTTTGCTATTGCCTTCAGCAATTATATACGTTACCGCGAGGTCTTGCGTCTGAAGGACATCCTTGCGGACGACAACCGGTATTTACAGAACGAACTGCGGCAGCAGACCGGGGATGAAATCATTGGCGCCAACTTCGGTCTGAAACAGGTCATGGAGATGGTCGGCCAGGTGGCACCCTTGACCAGTCCTGTCCTGTTGCTGGGGGAAACGGGGGCTGGAAAAGAGGTCATAGCCACGGCCATTCATAATCTATCGCCACGCAGAAACGGTCCTTTCATTAAGGTGAATTGTGGGGCCATCCCGGAGTCCCTTATGGACAGCGAGCTTTTCGGCCATGAGAAAGGGGCCTTTACAGGGGCCCTTTTCCAAAAGCGCGGCCGCTTCGAACGGGCCCAGGGCGGTACGATCTTTCTTGATGAAATCGGAGAATTGACGCCGGGAGCGCAAATCAGGCTCCTGCGGGTAATCCAGGAAAAGGAGATTGAACGGATTGGCGGGACGGAAACCCTCAATGTGGACATTCGCGTCATCACTGCTACGCACCGCAATCTGGAGGCCATGCTGACAGAGGGCAAGTTCCGCGAGGACCTTTATTTTCGTCTCCGGGTCTTTCCGATCCTGATCCCCACGCTGCGGGACCGGTGCGCCGATATCCCCGCCCTGGTCCAGCATTTCATGATGAAGAAGGCCCGCGAGATGGGGGTGGTGGACGTCCCCACCTTGGCGCCGGGGGCCATTGATCAATTGATGCATTACTCCTGGCCGGGGAATGTTCGGGAACTGCAGAATGCGGTGGAACGAGCCCTCATTCTCAACCGGGGCAACCCATTGACCTTTGATGATCTTGGAGAAACGGCGAAGAACATGGTGCCGGGCACGCCTCTGCTGGGCGGCGGAAGCGGCGATAGCCTGGATCAGGCCGTATCACGGTGCATCAGACGGGCCCTGGAAACGACGGGCGATCGCGTTGGCGGAGAAAAAGGGGCGGCAAAACTACTGAAAATGAACTCCTCAACGCTCAGAGCAAAGATGAGGAAATTAGGCATCCCTTTCGGCAGAAAAGGACAAAAGACCGGCTCAAGCGACCTGGCCGAAGGAGGGATCGGTAAGACAACGTCATCATCGCGCAGCGGAGGCTGGTAATGAAGATAAGAATTGAATCGTCGGGCATTCTCTTGGCCATGGATGCAGAGCAGGCTTGAAACCGGGGCCTCGATCCCGTGTAAGGGTTGAGGTCTATGTTTGTGCGAAAAATCGTTTGGCCGTGCTTTCGTGACGATGATTACCGTTTGCTGTCAGCAGTATTATCGTCTCTTGACTGATTCTATAGCGGGAAGGAAGCGGTAGGCAAGGTTCGCGCCGGCCACTTGGTGTGGCCGTCACGCCCCTTGCATCTTTCCCTTTTCCCCCCTGTCATCCCCCGGAGGGGGATTTCCCGCCCACCACCCCATCAGGCGGAAGCAGGGGCCGCGCCAGGGCATTCCTCTGCTCCAGCCCTGTCACGGCCCCTGCATTCTCCCTTCCGCGCTCGGGCAAGGGCGTCGCCGGCCCTTTCCGCTGCCCCAGGGACCGGCACCGCCCTTGCTGATCCTCGTGCGGTGTTTTCTTTCCATGCCTCAGGTTCTGAGCTTACCTGCTCGCTTGTTGCCTCTCCTCCGTTCCAGGGATCTGCGAGGAAGGCGTCCGGCGTTGCAGTCGCCGGGGTCGCGCCGCAGCGTCGCTTCCTGCCGGCTTGGTGCACCGCCTGCCGCGCTGTTCTCCCCCGCCCTCCCTCGCGGGTGCCATCGTCCGTCAGGGCCGGGCTGCGCTCCGCCCCTCCGGCCGCTTGGCATCCGCGCCCGTCCGCCCCAGAGGGGCTCCCTCCCTGCCTCCGGGGCAGGCCTGACGACCGCTTCGCGGCGACAGGCCCGCCCCTCCGGCATATTGTACTTTTCTTTGCCCGGTCCCGGCAGACCTCGCTACGCTCGGACTGCCGGTCCTCGGGCGTTGCGGCCGGCTCCGCGACCGCATAAACCCGCGGACGCTCCGCACGGCCGCTTTTGTTTGGTGCTCCGGGCCGTCGGCAGACAGACGCTACGCGCTGACTGCCTAGGCCCTCCGGTTTTCTTTTATTTGCCCGCTCCCGGAGCGACCTCGCTTCGCTCGGACGCGCCAGGTCGCGGGCTTTTGCGCAGTCGGCTCCGCGACCGCATAAAGACGCGGACGCTCCGCTCTCATGCGCCAAGGTGGCCCGCCTGCCGCCTGTCACCTCCTTCGTCGGAGACAGGCGGCCGCGGGCAATCACTTTCTTGTCGGTCGCCGTGACTCGCCCTCCGCTTCGCTCCGGACGAGACACGTCTCCCTGGTTCGCGCCCTCGCCCTCGAAACCGCTTACGCGGATTCCAGGGCGCCGGACGGTCCCGCCCTGTGGTCGGGTCCGCCACTCCGGGCGCTCCGAAAACCCAAATCAAAAGATCAAATCCGTGATCTGCCTTGCATCACGACTTTGCGTTTGATCCGGGTGGTCGCTTCGACCGTGCAGTCCTCCCTATCGGCGTTCCGCCTCTTTCCCCGCTACCGGCGACGCGTTCCTGTCGCCGCCTTGCAGCGGGGCCGCAGACATAGAAGACTTTGCCAGTCTTTGGGTCAACCAAAAGCCTTATTCAACTGCATAGTAATCTGCCAATCACGAACGTCAGCCCTCCTCATCTCGATTTGTACCTTTTTGTCTGATTTTATAATCTCCCCGATCGCAAAATGCCGACGAGCAGCCATATACCAAGAATGCTCGCCACGAGGAACCCGGCAAGACCGAGGAGGGGATAGCCAAACAGTTCCGGGCCTGCTTCCGTTTGGAACACAAGAGATGAGCCGATAATAAGGGCGGCAATGATCACCGCAAAGCTCAGACGGTTGCTGGATCTATCCAATTCATCGATAAGGCGTTCAAGTCCCCGATGTTCAAACCTGATTCCCAATTCATCCTTCTTCAATTTTACAAGGATGTCCCGTAAGTCGGTCGGCAATTCCTTCA
>DIWG01000025.1:21161-23666 GCA_002423465.1 Syntrophaceae bacterium UBA6112
GTTCGGCATGTTCAATAATATTAAACTCGGGATAGAGCATCGTGCCTACGCCTTGATACATCACGAGCGCCCTTGCCATCATGACCAACTCCGGCGGAAACCGCAGCCCGTGACGGCGGACAAGGCCCATAAGATCGTCGATAATTTCCTTGATGATTAATTGCTGCAAAGGGAGTTCATAGTAGCGTTCAATAAAATCAGCCAGTTCCGTCCTGAATGCTCTTCGATTCATTGGTCCCGGCGCCAGACTAACATTCAGGAGAACACTTACCAGTGTGTCCACGTCCTTTTGTACGATAGCTGTGAGCACAATGCCCAACTGGCGAACGATTTCCTCATCGAGCATCCCCACCATGCCGAAGTCCACGGGCGCGATCACGTTGTTTTCAAGGGCAAAGATATTTCCGGGATGGGGGTCGGCATGGAAGAAATGAAACTCAAAGACCTCCTTGAGGATAAAATTTGCACCGTTAATGGCAACGGTCCTACGGTCTATTCCGGCCGCATGCAGTTGTTCCAGTTCGGATATCTTGATGCCATGGATGTACTCCATGGTCAGTACTTTCGGCGTGGTTAAATCCCAATAAGCCTTGGGGATATAAACGGTCTCATCATCGGCAAAGGATTTCCTGAACCTCTCTATATTTCGACCTTCTATGACAAAATCCAGCTCACGACGGATCGTTTTGGCAAACTCATCTACAATCTGCACAGGCTCATAATATCTGCTTTCCGGCAGATGCCGCTCGCACAGAGCCGCCAGGTCGAACAGGATGCGGATATCCGTCTCAATAATGTCCTCAATCCCCGGTCTCTGCACCTTGACGGCCACCTTATCGCCGGCCTTTGTCCTGGCGCGGTGAACCTGGGCAAGGGAGGCGGCAGCCAAAGGCTCCTCCTCGAATGAGGCAAAAACTTCCGGGAGGGGCCGCCCGAACTGGGCTTCGATGAGGGCCTTGGCATCCCCGAAAGGGAACGGCGGAACACTATCCTGAAGTTTGCTTAATTCCTTGACGAACTCCGCAGAAAGCAAGTCCGGCCGGCTGCTTAATATCTGCCCGAACTTGATAAAGGTAGGTCCGAGTTCCTCAAATGCCAGACGCACACGCTCAGGCGCGGAGAGGCTTTCAAGTGCCCTTGCCTCTTTCGTGAGCATCCTTTGCCATCCTGCATGACTGACCTTCAATCGCTGCAGGAGATCTCCGAATCCATACCGGACAAGAACGCTGACAATGCGGCCATACCGCTTCAGCTCCTGATAGGTTTCATGAACCTTAAAGATGGACATCATCTCGGGACATCCTTTTTTCTATCTCCGCCAACCTGTTCGAGACATCCTCCAGATCTTTTTTGGTGGCCAGCCCTATTTGGGTTATTGCCTTCTGCACGGTTTCGCTGATCTTTCCGGTTAGCTCCTCTTCCTGCCTTTCCGCTTCCTTCAGCAGCTTGTCCACCATTTTGAACCTTTCTTTCTTGCTCACCTCGCCGCGTTTGATGAGGTCATCCACCGCCTCCTCCACCTTTTCTTTCGTAAGGCTGATCGTGCCGAGCCCCAATAACATTGCCTTCTTGAAAGCATCCATTGTTTTTCTCCTTTCTGAAGTGGTTTTAATCCATCTCACTTTCTTTACTTCCGTGTTATCATCCCTGTGCTGCCTTGCGCCGGTGGTCCAGGGAATACGGAAGCGGCACGAGGATCAGGGTCACAAACCCGCTGATAATAAGCCCTCCGATGATAGTGATAGCGGTTCTTCCATGAAAATGGCTTGTAATGGCCCAGATTGCTAGCGCGCCTGCTATGATCGCACCGATCAGCCATACGAATAGATGACAATTGCATGGATCACGGTCAACGAGCCTTTTTTCTTGGATCGAGCAAATATTAAATCCCATTCTTCATCCTCCCCAATACAGTTCTTGTTGCAAGTTTATTGTGGTAGAATCACTCCATTTTTCTATAAGTTGCGCCGTAGCTTCCCGGTATCCCTCGTCAATGGCCTCCTGTGCCCGATGAAATTCCAGAAACCGGATATGCCCCAACTGCGGTTTAATCAGCAAGTCGGGCGGATCTGTTGCCAATCTGGCCGCCGTGATCTGTGCTTCCATGATGTTGCTTGAAGTCGTCAATACCTCAAAGATGTTTGGCGTGGGGTCCCTGTACATACACTGCCTGACTTGAGATAATGCGAGCGGGTTGCATTCGCTATGCCTCTTGTTCAGGGCCTGCACGATTCTCCATTGTTTGCCAATGAACTGGCCAACCGCATGTTTTGTCGGCGGAGCAACCGGACCGATGTTGTTTGCACTCTTTTTGTCGAATATGTCGTGGTTCAAATCCACGGCAATGACGTAATCCGCTCCCATATTCCTGGCAGCGCTCACCGGCACAGGGTTGACCAAACCGCCATCTACCAGAAAGCCGCCGTTCTTCTTTAACGGCGTAAAAATGCCTGGGACCGAGATGCTCGCGCGAATCGCCTCTATAAGGTCCCCTTCGTTCAATAT
>DIWG01000050.1:0-28850 GCA_002423465.1 Syntrophaceae bacterium UBA6112
GTGACCGACACGAGCATGATGTTCATGATGCCGATCCCGCCGACCAGCAGGCTGACGGCCGCAACCGCGCTGAGCAGCGCAGTGAGCATCTGGGTGGTTCCCGTCAGCATCGTGGCGATCTCTTTCATGTCCATCACGTTGAAATTGTCGTCGTCGCTCGGTCCCAGGTGGCGTCGCTCCCGCATCAGCCGTTCGATGTCTCTTTTGGCCTTGTCGGTGGAGGCGCCATCGCGGACCGAAACCTGGATCATGGCCACATCCTGGTTGCCGGCGATGCGCCGCTGAAAAGTGCGCAACGGGATCACCACGATGTCGTCCTGGTCCTGCCCCATGCTGCTTTGCCCCTTCTCTTTCAGGAGGCCCACCACCTCGCAGGAGAAATTCTGGAGGCGGATGCGCTCCCCCAAGGGATCCTGGGCGCCGAGGAGTTTCTTTCTCACCGTCTCCCCGAGGATGCAGACGGCCGCACCGGCCCGCAGTTCTCCGTCGTGAAAGGTCCGTCCCGATCCGAGGGCTCGGTTGGTGATCTGCAGATACCGGTTGTCCGTTCCGGTTACCGTGGTCGTCCAGTTCTCGTTACCCCAGATGGCTTTGAGCGATTGCGAGGAGACCGGGGCAACGGCGGCAATGTCGCTGATCTCCGTGGCAATGGCCTCCGCATCGGCCTCCTTGAACAACGTTGCTCCGGAAGCCTGGCCCGGCCCCATTCTCTTGCCAGGCGTAACCATGAGCAGGTTGCTGCCCATGGCGGCGATCTGTTGCTGGACTTGGAGGGTGGCGCCGCCGCCGATGGTGACCATCGTGATCACGGCCCCCACGCCGATCACGATGCCGAGGATGGTCAGAAAGGAACGCAGAACGTTGCGCCGTATCTCGCGCTGTGCCAGAAGAATGGTGTTGCCGATCATGACGATTCCCCCCCGTTTGGTTGATCCGAGGCGACCAGGCCGTCCATGAACCGGATGATCCGTGTCGCGTAGGCGGCCATGTCCTGTTCGTGGGTGACCATGATGACGGTGATCCCCCGCTCGCGGTTCAATGTGGTCAGCAGGCCCATGATCTCCCGGCTGCGGGCTGTGTCGAGATTTCCTGTCGGCTCGTCGGCCAGCAGGACCGCAGGGCCCGTGACAATGGCGCGGGCGATCGCGACCCGTTGCTGCTGTCCTCCCGACAGTTCGCCGGGCGAATGGGCTTCCCATCCCGTGAGCCCGACCGTCTCCAGCGCCTCGCGGGCACGCACCCGCCTCTCGGCAGCGGAGGCGCCGCGGTAGACCAGGGGCAGCTCCACGTTCTCAAGCGCCGAAGTGCGACTCAGGAGGTTGTACCCCTGAAAAACGAATCCCTGATAGTGACGGCGCAGCAGGGCGCGCTGGTTGCGGCTCAGGCTGCCGACCTCGATCCCCTTGAAGCGATAGCTTCCGGAGGTCGGCGTGTCGAGGCAGCCGAGGATGTTCATGCAGGTCGATTTGCCCGATCCGCTCGGTCCCATGATCGCCACGAACTCGCCCGCGCCGATGTCGAGATCGATCCCGCGCAGGGCCTGCATCGAAGCATCTCCCCGGCCGTACACCTTGGTCACCCCCCGAAAGACGATCAGTTCTTCCTGCGGCCTGTCTCCGCTGCCGTTCTGGGCGTCGATCGTCATTTCGCCCCCGTCATGATGTCGACCACCACCGGCATGCCCGGAGTGAGCTCGCCGGAGGTGACCTCGGTCAGGCTCCCGCTGGTCGATCCGGTCGTGACCGGAACGGCGGTGGGCCGGCCGTCCTTAAGAATCCAGACCCGCTGTCTTTTGCCGCCTTCCGTGTCATCGACCTGTTTCGTTTGGCGGGGCGGTCGCGGGAGGAGGGAACCGAGCAGCCCCGTGGATGATTTCGTCTCCTCCTGGACGGGCGGCGTAAAACGCAGCGCGGCGCCGGAGATCAGGAGCGCGTTTTTAAGCTCTTTGACCGTGATGTCGGCGGTAGCCGTCATTCCCGGCCGCAGCGAGAGGTCCGGGTTGTCGACCTTGAGGATGGTTTCGTAGGTCACAACGCCCGAGGTCGTGGAGGAGCCGTAGCGCGCCTGGGTGATCCGCGCCGCAAAGGTGCGGTTCGGGTAAGCGGCGACGGTGAAGTTCGCCTTCTGCCCTTCTTGGATCTTACCGATATCGGCTTCGTCCACGTTCACATGCAGTTCCATCCGCGTCAGGTCCTCCGCCAGGGTAAAAAGCACCGGGGCGGTGAAGGAGGCGGCCATGGTTTGCCCCGGCTCGATGCTGCGGGTCAGGACGATGCCGTTGATGGGCGAGCGGATGACCGCTTTGGCAAGATCCGTCTGATTCGCCTCGAGGACGGCCCGGGCCTGGGAGACCGCCGCCGTGGCGCTGGCGGCATCGGCCTGGGCGCGGGCAAATGCCGCTTCCGCAGCGTCCACCTCCAGTTGCGAGGAGAGTTTCCCATTGCTCAGCTCCCGGGCCTTCTTAAGCTGTGCGAGTTTCGCCTTGGTTTCCGCCACCGTGGCCTCGGCCTGCAAGACCTTGGCTTGCGCCGACTCCAATGACGCCTGGGACTGGGTGATCGTTGCCTCCAGCTTCGTGGTGTCGAGCCTGACCAGGACCTGCCCGACCTTCACGCGGCTGTTGTAGTCTGCCTCCACGCTCTTGACGGTTCCGGAAAGTTCACTGCCCACGTCCACCGAGTTGGTCGGCTTCAGGGTGCCGGTCGCCGTAACGATCACCGTGAGGTCGCCCCGCCGAACCTCCTCGGTCTTGTATTGCATGGCCGCCGACTTCTGATCGCCCTTCAGAAAAAACCAGGCGGCGGCAGCCGCAATCGCCACGAGCAGGAGAAGCGCCGCCCAGCGCCGCCATCTCCGGCCCGAACCCCCGCCATTGCCGATTTCCAGGGTTTTGGCGATCCCGTTCTCATCCGTTTTTACGGTCATGACTTCTCTCCATTGATAGACATTTCCTGTTCAACCGGGATCAGTGGTGTCCATCCGCCGCCCAGGGCCTTGTATAATTTGACCAGATTCGTGACGACGGCCCCGTCGCTCTGGGCAAGCTGGTCCCGGAAACTCAACAGGGACCGCTCGGCCTCCAGCAACGTCCCGAAATCAGTCAGCCCTGTTTGGTACTTGATCTTCGCCAGTTCGGCCGCCTCCTGCGCCGACCGGGCCGCTTCGCCGAGCGACTGCCGCCGCCGTTGCTCCTGGGCATAGGCTGAAATCGCGTTTTCCGCCTCCTCCAGCGCGGCGAGAACGGCGGACTCGTATGCAATCAGGTATTGTTCCTCCAGGGCGGACTGGATTTCGATGTTCCGCCGGATCGCGCCGGCATCGAAGATCCGCCAGGTGATGCCGGAAGAGCCGCTGGAGGTGACATTTCCCGACGAAAAAAGACCGCTGAAGTTAAGGGCTTCCACGCCGATGGCGCCGCTCAGCTTGAGCTTGGGGTAGAGTTCCGCCGTGGCGACGCCGATCTGAGCCGTCTGCGAGGCAAGCTGTCGCTCGGCCCGGCGCACGTCGGGCCGCTGCCGCAGGATATCCGCAGGTATGCCGACCGCTACCGCGGCAGGAATGACCGGGATCGATGCCGTTATGTCTAATCCCGCACCAAGACTGCCTGGCTGTTTGCCTGTAAGGACCGACAGCCGGTTCTTGGCCTCCGCAATCGAGGTCCTCAAGGCCGGAAGCTGGGACCTGGTGCTTTCCTGGTTGTAGCGTGCCTGCTGCACGGCCAACTCGTCACCGAGGCCGGCCTGGTATTTCCAACGGGTCAGGTCGTAGGTTTCCTCCAGGCTCTTCAGGCTGGTCTCGGTCAATGCCAGCCGGACCTGGGCCGTGCGCAGATCGACGTAGTTCGTGGCGACCTCGGCCAACAACGAGACCAGAGTATCGCGCAGTGACTCACCAGTGGCCGCCAGGTCCGCTTCCTTGGACTCGATGTTGCGCCGGACGCCGCCGAAGAGATCAATCTCCCAGGAGGCGTCCAGACCTGCGGAATAAAGATCAGCCGTCGCGGTACTTCCGGTCTCCGCACTGCCGCGGCTGCGGGTAATAGTCCCCGAGGCGTCAAGCGTCGGGTAGAGGTCAGCCCGACTCAGGCCTCGGCGGGCCCGCGCCTCGCGGACGCTGGCCGCAGCCTTTTTCAGATCACGGTTGCCGGCCACAGCTTGTTCGATCAGGGCAGTCAGTTCCCGATCATTCAGGGTTTTCCACCACGTCGCGAGAGTCTGCGGGTCGGTCCCTTGACCCTCCAGGCCACCTTGCAACGGCGTGGTCCAACCCGGAGAGGTCGTCGTTTGGGGCGGAATGTAGTCGGGTCCCACCGTCGCACATCCGGCCAGAATCCCGAGCGTGAGCGCCGCCAAAGTCCGCCGGGCAACCCGAAACAGATTTGCTTTCGGCGGGCGGTTCATGGACATCTTTCTTTTCGGGGCGATTTCGCCTTGCGGCCCTCACGGCGCTCTTCCGCCGCCGCACGAATAGCGGCGATTCCGGCCAGCGAGAAGGTCACGACATGCCGGGCGTATGCCTCGATATCGTCGATTCTCCGCGGGCCGGCCCGATTTTCCCCGCCCTCCTTAAGCCGGGTCCGGATGACCATCGGATTAATGCACTGGCTGATGATCCCCACCTCGCAGAACTGCACCTCCTGCTCTGTGACTTGCGGGCCAAGGAGCTCGCGGACCATCCTCTCGGTCCGTTGCTGCAGCGGCCGGATCTCCTCCCGCACCACCTCTTCCAGCAGGCCGGTGGGGTTGGCAAGTTCCCGCTGCATGAACCAGATTTCCCGGTTGTTCTCGTCGACGATTCGGTGGATCAGAGCCGTGACCTGACCCAAAAGACGCTCTTCCGGCGGCGCATCGGCGGCCACCCCCCCATCCGGGGGATGAGCCTGAATGGACTGGGCAAATACATGCCGCCAGGCCTCGCCATACAGCTCTTCCTTGCTGCCGAAGTGGTAGTTGACGGCGGCGACGTTGGTTCCTGCCCGCGTGCAGATCTCCGCAATCGTTGTGTCCCGGAAACCCTTCTCCGCAAAGATCTCGCCCGCGGCCGTCAGTAGTTTTCCGCGTGTCCTTGCCGTACCCTCTCTATAGAGCTTCATTTTTGCTTCCTCCAGATTACATTTGCTACATATTAAAATGAATATTTTAAATTGTCAATAGGTTTATTAAACAAATGAAAAAAAAGATCTGTCAAGAGCAAATAGAGTTGTCCGCTTTTTCTGTTCTTGAATGGAGGGTCATTTTAGAACAGGAGGTGAGCGGCGGATGTTCGCTTTCCTCGTCAGTGGTTCTCGCTGAGGAGTTATCCATAGCCATTCTCCCGCAGCTTTTGCGGAGCATAGCGGAAAATGGTTGTGGGTAACTCCGTCGGGTCATGTCGCCTTTTTTGTTTTGACTTCCATGAGTTTCCCTTGTTTGTCATAATCGGCCAGTTTTCGCGGGCCGTGGAAAATGGCAAGTGAGCCATCCCGATAGCGATGGACAATCACCCTTACCCGGACGTAATGGCACCGATATTTGTTCGGCGGGATTTGCAGTTTATAACCATCCACGCTGACACAGTTGTCGGCATTGACGGTTCGTTCCTCTTGTTGGCAGAGGATGTCATCCAGATTCGCCCCAATCCAAGGAACAAACGCTGACCCTTCTTCAGGAGGTGGCTGCATGAACTCGACGTTGAAACTGGGTTTATACTCCTGGGCCAGGTATCGGTTTGCGGCATCCATATCGGTGATCCCCTCAAGAGCCAACTCCTTGACAAGTCTGTCTTGGTGAGTCTCAAATGCTCTTTCACTTCGCCCCCGGGCTTCTGGAGAATGGAGTTGACCCGCTTTCGTGGACACACTATCATTTGAGAAGGAGGTGTCCATTATGCCAAAGTCCCATCCACCGTACCCCCCGGAGTTCCGCCGTCGCATGGTCGAGTTAGTGCGGGCCGGAAGGAAACCTGAAGCGTTAGCCAAGGAGTTCGAGCCCACGGCACAGTCGATCCATAACTGGGTTGCCCAGGCGGACCGTGATGAGGGAAGGCGCAGCGACGGGTTGACGACCGAAGAACGCAAAGAGCTGGTCCGTCTGCGCCGGGAGAATCGGCAACTGCGGATGGAGCGTGAGATCTTGTCAAAGGCAGCGGCCTGGTTCGCCCGGGAGACCGGTTCGATCCCCGAAAAGTCTTCGGACTCGTGAAGGTGAATCAGGATCGGTATCCAGCAGCCACGATGTGTCGTCTGTTGGGCGTCTCCTCCAGCGGATACCATGCGTGGAAGGATCGGCCGCTCTCGAAGCGGGCGACGGCCGATGCAGTGCTTATGGAGCGGATTCGGGCGATTCATAGCCGTTCCCGCCAGACCTACGGGATGCCTCGGATCCATTTCGAGTTGACCCAGGAGGGATTTCGGATCGGCCGGAAGCGGGTGGCCCGCCTGATGCGGGTAGCCGGATTGCAGGGCGTCAGCCGCCGCAAAGGAATCCGAACGACAATCCGCGGCAAGGATGCACAGGTGATCCCGGATCTGTTGAAGCGAAACTTCCTCGCTGCCGCGCCCAACCGTTTGTGGGTAGCGGACATAACGTACATCCCGACATGGGCGGGTTTCCTCTATCTGGCCGTGGTGATGGATGCTTTTTCCCGCCGGATCGTGGGATGGGCGATGGAAACGCACCTCCGGACGGAATTGGTGCTGGATGCATTGAATATGGCCCTGTGGCAACGCCGCCCCTCCGCCGTGATTCATCATTCCGATCAGGGATGCCAGTACACGTCGATCGCCTTTGGGAAACGGTGCAAGGAGGCCGAGGTGAGACCCTCTACCGGTTCCGTTGGCGATTGCTTCGATAACGCCCTGTGCGAGAGTTTCTTTGCCACCCTGGAGTGCGAACTCCTCGACCGGCGCCGGTTCAAGACCCAGGCCGAGGCACGGATGGCCGTCTTCGAGTTTATCGAGGCCTGGTACAACCCTCATCGCCGTCACTCCGGGCTCGACTATTTCTCCCCCATGGAGTATGAAAAATGTCATGCAGTCAACCAATGAAATCCCAAGCGATCATCCGTCCACGAAAGTGGGGTAACTCCAGAATAGGCCGCGATCATCTGAATCCCCAAGTGTCTCATGGTGCGGCCGAACTGGGTGAGCTGTGTTTTGCTCACCTTACCCCCAGGATGCGCGCTGCTTCTTCTTGGCTCAACCGACTGTCATTCCACTCTGAATACACCTCTTCAAATCGCATCTTCCGGATCTCCTGTAGCATCTCCGTCCGTCGCATCTGTCACCTCCATTGGTGACCTTATCAAACCGGACATGTCTATTTGCTCTTGACACACACCTTCCTTGTAAAGATACCCCTACAAAAAAATCATGTATCCCCTACATACAAACCTTTCCAGATGCGATAGCATGCTGTCGTGGGGAACGATGCATCATGGAAGCCCACCGCTTACAGTTCGTTTTGAAAATGGACATTACCTGTTTTGAAAAGGGGTTAAAATGAAGGTATTTCTCGTTGATGATTCAGCCATTGTCCTCGACAAACTGACGGCCCTGATCTCCGGCATCGACGGCGTTGAAATCGCCGGGCGGGCCATGAATGCACATGATGCGATCCAATCCATCGTGCAACTGAAGCCCGATGTAACGATCCTGGACATCCGCCTGACCGGCGGCGGCAACGGAATGGATGTTTTGAAACGGATCAAAAAAGAAATTCCGCCACCGATCGTTATCATGCTCACGAACTATCCCTATCCCCAGTATCGGGAAAAGTGTCAGGCCTTGGGCGCCGATTACTTCTTCGACAAGGTGACGGAGATCGAGAAGATCTACGAGACGTTTAATCAGTTGCTGGCGGATAAATCCGAATAAGAACGGGGATCGGAATAACCAATCGACATGTGGGGAAACCTTGCCGCAAGGTGTCCCCAGCCCGGAGGTATCGGAGGATGAATTGCGGGAGAAAAACCGATGACGCGACTGCGCAAACTGGTTACATTCAGCCTGGATGACCGGAAATTCGCCCTGTACGTGTCCGCCGTTCAGCGAATCGTCCAGGCGGTGGAAGTGACCTCCCTGCCGAAGGCGCCGGAAATCGTCGTCGGCATCATCAACCTGCAGGGAACGCCGATTCCCGTATGCGACATCCGGATGCGTTTCCGCATGCCCCCGAGGGAGATGCGCCTTGCCGACCAGATGATCATTGCAACCACGGCGAAGCGAACGATAGCGCTGATGGTCGATTCTGTGGACGACGTGATCGAGATCTCAGGAGAGAAGATCATCGCGGCCAAACAGATCCTTCCGAAACTGGAGTATCTGGAAGGCGTCATAAAGACGGAAGACGGTATGGTCCTCATTCACGATCTCGAGAAGTTTCTTTCCCTCCCGGAGGAAAAGGCCTTGGACGAAGCGCTGGAGGCGTTGAATCGCGATGAACGGAAAGACGGATAGCCGCGCCATTCCCGAAGCGCTTCTGCAGAAACTGTCGGACTACCTGACGGCCAGGGTCGGGCTGCACTTTGCGAAACGAAACTGGAAGGACCTCCAGCAGAAGATGTCCGCCGCCATGACCGATTTCGGTTTCGACCGGGTCGAGGAATTCATCGAATCGCTCCTTTCTCTCTCTCCTACACAAAACCAGATCGAAATCCTCGCAAGCCACCTCACGGTAGGCGAAACCTACTTCTTCCGGGAGAGGAGTGCTTTTGAAATCCTGGAACAGTCCCTCTTGCCGGGTTTGATCGCCGCCCGGCGGAAGACGGAAAAGCGCCTCCGATTCTGGAGCGCCGGCTGTTCCACCGGCGAGGAGCCGTACTCGATCGCCATCCTGCTCGACCGGCTGATTCCGGACCTGAAAGACTGGAAGGTGACCATTCTCGCGACGGACATCAACGCCGGCGCCCTCCGGAAGGCGGAAGAGGGGATCTATTCGGACTGGTCATTCCGGGACAACCCGCCCTCGTTCAAGGAGCGTTACTTCGAGAAGGCGGACGGAAACCATTACCGGCTGCTGCCCGGGATCAGGAAGATGGTCGCCTTTTCGTATCTGAACCTCTCAGAGGATCGCTACCCCGCGCTGCAGAACAACACCAACGCCATGGATTTCATCTTCTGCCGCAACGTGCTGATGTATTTTGCCCCCGGTCAGATCAGTCGGGCGGTCGAACGCTTCCACCGCTCCCTTCTCGACGGCGGCTGTCTGATCGTCAGCCCTGTCGAGACAGCGCTCCTGACCCATTCGCCGTTTGTGACGGTCCGCTATCCGGATTCGACATTTTACAAAAAGGATGCCCAAAGAGCGAAGGTTGTACAAAAAGCCGCAGACCATCTGGAAAAGGCAAGCATCCCTGGCCCGTCAATCCCTCTGATAACCGCAAAGCGCCACCGGCCGGAAAAACCATCCCGGCCTGTAAGACCGGCCGAATTCAAAAAGCCGAAGAAGGCAAAACGGACACCCTACGAGGAAGCAGCCCTTCTGTACCAAAATGGTCTCTATCCGGAAGCGGAAGATAGGCTACGCAAACTCATATCGAACGGCGGCAGAAGTCAGGAATCCTGCCTTCTCTTCGCGAGGGTCCTGGCAAATCAGGGGAAGCTCGATGAAGCCCGCGGCATTTGCGAAGAGGCCGCTTTGGTGGACAAATGCAATGCCAGTCTGCACTATATGCTCGCCACCATTCTCGAAGAGCAAAAAGAAGGGGATGCGGCCAGGGCTTCCCTGAAAAAGGCGCTTTACCTTGACCGCAATTTCGTCCTGGCCCACTTTGCCCTTGCCAATCTTTCCCTGCGATCGGGGAAAATGGCCGACGCGCGAAAACACTTCGGCAATGTCGCCGAGATCCTGTCGGGATGCAAGCCGGATGACATCATTCCCGAGTCGGATGGGATCACGGCAGGCAGGCTTGCGGAAATCATCGGGACATTCAGGATGCAGGAGCTGTCATGAAGAAGACGGGAAGGAAATCACCGGAAACCGCGGAAGATCGGGGATCGCTTCCTGCCGGGACAATTGAGGTGACACCCGAAGAAAAGAGAACCATTCTCCGATCAAGGGCGAAAAGTCTTGCCCGGGAACCTGAAAAACAGAGGGAAGCCGAAGAATATCTTGACCTGTTGGCTTTTCTTCTCGCCCATGAGACGTATGCCGTCGAGACCGTTTTCATCCGGGAAGTCTATCCTCTGACGGAACTGACGCCCCTGCCCTGCACGCCGGACTATATTTTCGGCATCATCAACATCCGGGGGCAGATCCTCACGATCATCGACATGAAGAAGTTTTTCGATCTTCCGGAAAAGGGGATCACCAATCTCAACAGGGTCATCGTTGTCCAAGAAGAAGATATGGCGCTGGGGATTCTCGCCGATGAGATTATCGGGATCCGGAATATCCCCAAGAGCGGTCTGAACCCGCCTCTTTCGACGATGACCGGCATCCACGCCGGATATATTCAGGGGGTTGACGGAGAAGGCATCATCCTTCTGGACATGGAGAGGTTTCTCAACGACAGGCAGCTCATTGTTCATGAAGAGGTGGGGGTATGAAAGGAGGGTTTATGAAGCAGCTTAAATTGGGAACAAAATTATTAATGGGGGGGCTCCTGGTCCTGGCGATTCCTGTCATCATCATCGGCATTGTTTCGGTGTACGAATCTTCCCGGAGCATCTCCCAAATGGGGAAAGATGATATGCTCAATATAGCCGGAAGCCTTGCCGCCGCACTGGATATCGGCATGAATGAACAGATCGTCACGGTCCGGAACATCTCCTATACGAACAGCGTCATCATCGCCGCCGAAAAGGTGGCAAAGCATGGGGAGAAGAGCGGCCAAAACGAGATCCTCCTTGCCCAGAGAGAGCTCACGAAAATGAAAGAGGCGGAGGGGGACCGGCTTTCCAGTATGACGCTGGTCGGCAAGAACGGGATTGTCTATGCCTCGTCCGACAACGGAAAATTCAAAGGGCTGAATCTTGCCGGCAGGGATTACCTCGACAAGGCATTCAAAGGCACTCCCAATGTCGGTTCCGTCGTCATCTCCCGGGCAACCGGCAGGGTGATCTGCACGGCGGCCTGCCCGATATACGATCCCCAAGGGAAAGAGATCACTGGGGCCGTGGTGATGGCCATGGAGCTCAAATTCTTCTCCGATATGCTGGACAAGATAAAGATCGGCAAGACCGGCTATGCCTACATCCTCGATCAGAAAGGCATCTATGTCCATCACCCTGTGAAGGAGAACATCCTGAAGATAAACATTAATGACATTAAGGGATTAGAACCATTGGCGAAAATAGTCGCCCAAGGGAAATCTAACATTGCAGAATATGAGAACAAAGGCATCGGGAAGTTGGCCGCCGTCGCCCCCATACCTTCCACCGGATGGAGTGTCGTTGGCTCTATCCCTACCGATGAACTCTATGCCCCGGCCCGCTTCACCAGGAATATGATCGTTTCCGTCGGCGTGATATTTCTGATCCTGGCCTCCGTCTTTTTCTTCTTCTTTGCCCGCAGCATCTCGCGGCCCCTGATCCACCTCGTGGGCGCCGCAGGGAAAATCGCCGGCGGCGACATGACTGTTGCGGTCACCTCCGAGAACCGCCAGGATGAGATCGGCGATCTTGCCCGGGCCTTCAGCGGAATGATCCGATCCCTCAAAGACAAGGCCCAGATCGCACAAAAGATCGCGGGCGGCGACCTGACCGTCGAGGTGACACCCCTCTCCGAAGCGGACGCCCTGGGAAATGCCTTTTCGACAATGGTTGTGAAACTCCGCGAGCAAATCCAGGAGATCGTGGAGGGCGTCAATGTCCTGGCATCATCGGGAAGCGAGATTATGGCTTCCGTCTCGCAATTGACCTCGGGCGCTGCCGAGACCTCGACCGCGGTGAGCGAAACCACGACCACCGTGGAAGAGGTCAAACAAACCACAGACGTGAGCTCGCAGAAGGCGAAACACGTCTCCGAACTTGGACGAAAGAGCGTGGAGATCTCGCAGACGGGGCTCAAATCGATCGAGGACACCATCCAGGGGATGAACCGCATCAAGGAACAGGTGGAATCGATCGCCGACATGGTCGTCCGGCTGAGTGAACAGAGCCAGGCGATCGGGGAGATCATCGCCACGGTGAACGACCTTGCCGAGCAGTCGAACCTGCTGGCCGTCAATGCCTCCATCGAAGCGGCCAAGGCCGGCGAGCAGGGGAAAGGATTTGCCGTGGTCGCCCAGGAGATCCGGAGTCTTGCCGCTCAGTCTAAACAGGCCACCACCCAGGTGCGCAACATCCTCTTCGACGTCCAGAAGGCGATCAGTTCGGCCGTCATGGCCACGGAGTTGGGAAGCAAGGCGGTCGAGGCGGGGGTGAGGCTCTCCACGCAGGCAGGGGAAGCGATCGATGGTCTGGCGGAAAGCGTTAACGAAGCGACCAATGCCTCCATCCAGATTGCCGCATCGAGCCAGCAGCAGCTCGTCGGAATGGACCAGGTCGTCTCGGCCATGGAAAACATTCGTGAGGCTGCCTTACAGATGGCCTCCAGCACGAAGCAGACCGAGACGTCCGCCCACGACCTCCACAACCTGGGCCAGCGGCTGCAGGAAATCGTGAAGTTCTACAGGGTGTGAGCACGAAGGAATAGAAAATGGCCGGGAAGAATGATGCTTTCATGAAAAGGCTCCTGTCGACTTTTAAGGTCGAGGCGGATGAACACCTAAAAAAAATCACGGCGGGGCTGATCGATCTGGAAAAAGACCTGAAACCGCAGGTGAAAGCGGGGATTATTGAAACCGTCTTCCGTGAAGCCCACAGCCTGAAAGGGGCCGCCCGCGCCGTGAACCGGTCGGACATGGAGTCCATCTGCCAGTCCCTCGAAAGTGTTTTTTCCGGATTAAAACGCCGGGAAATCGACCTGAGTCCCCCGCTGTTCGACACCCTGCATCGGTCGGTGGACATGCTGACTGCGATCACCCTCTCGCCGCCGGAGGAGGCGGTGGCCGGCGCGGGGGAAATTTCAGGGATTAAAGAAAAACTGGCAGAGGCAGCCGTGGGTGAAATCGGCGCAAAGCAGGCGGTTCCGAGTGACCGGCCTGCCCCCCGGAATGAGCCGCAGCCTTCCGAACCGGAAACTTTTCCCCGCGGCCCGGCGCTCCCTGACCGGGAAACCGATGAAACCGCTCAAACGCAGAAAAAAGCAATGTCAACGGTTCGTATCTCCATGGAGAAGTTGGATTCTCTTTTGAGGCAGAGCGAGGAGATGCTCTCGCTTAAGCTGGCGGCCGACCGGCATCTGGAGGACCAGATCGATCTGGCCCATCTTTTCGGGCTTTGGGATAAGCAGTGGGCAAAGATATACCCGATCATCTGCGAGTACCGCCGCGTGCAGGAAAAAAACGACAAGCAGGGCGGGAAAAGGAGGCAGGACGATGTCCGGTTTGCCAGACTCCTGGAGTTCGGCGAGCAGACCCATGACAACATGAAGATCCTGGCAAGCAGACTGGTAGAACTACGGAGAAGATCCGACCATGATCGTTACGCCACCGGACTGATGGTGGACAATCTGCTCGGGGACGTGAAACAGATCCTGATGCTCCCCTTCTCTACATTGTTCGAGGCCTTCCCGAAACTGTTGCGGGACCTGTCCCGCGACCAGGGCAAGGATGTGGAACTTGCAATCAGCGGGGGAGAAATCGAGATCGATCGCCGGATCCTGGAAGAGATGCGGATCGTGTTCATTCATCTTCTCCGAAACACGATCGACCACGGAATCGAAAAGCCCGAGGCGAGGAAGAAAAACGGGAAGCCGCCCCGGGGAATTGTCCGGATCGTTGCTTCCCGCAGCGAAAGCAACCGGGTGGAGATTTTCCTCTCCGACGACGGAGGCGGCATCGACCTGGGAAGCCTGAAAGAGGCGGCTCTCAAACGCGGGATCGTATCGCCGGAAGAGGCCCGGAATCTGACCGAACAGGATGTTCTTTCTCTCGTTTTCCAGTCCGGCGTTTCCACAAGCCCGATCATTACCGATATCTCCGGACGGGGGCTCGGGCTGGCCATCGTCCGGGAGAAGATCGAAAAGCTCGGCGGGCGGGTAGCGATCGAAACAGACCGCCATACGGGAACCGTAATCAGAATGACCCTGCCGCTCACGGTCGCGACGTTCAGGGGGGTTCTTGTGACGGCTGCCGAACGCCCATTCATCATTCCCACAACGGATGTGGAAAGGACGGTCCGGATCAAACGGGAGGAGATCCGAACCGTCGAGAACCGTGAGACCTTCTCTCTGGAAGGAATCGCGATCCCGCTTGTAAAACTTTCCGATGTTCTCGATCTTTCGGAGAGAGACGATGAGCCGCCCGTCATCACCGTACTCATCCTGGAGTCACAGGGGAAAAGGATCGGTTTCCGTGTCGATGAGGTCCTGACCGAACAGGAAATCCTCATCAAGAGCATGAGCCGTCCCCTTTCCCGGGTCAGGAATATTGCCGCGGCAACGATTCTCGGGTCGGGAAAGGTCGTGCCGGTTCTCAATGTTTCCGACTTGGTCAAGTCGGCGGCCGTATCCGTGGCCCGTTCGGTAAAGCCGGAGGCGCCGCAGGCTGGGGGCAAGGCGGCCCCCAAAACCATCCTCGTCGTGGAAGATTCCATTACTTCCAGGATGTTGTTAAAAAACATCCTCGAAACTTCCGGTTATAGGGTCAAGACCGCCGTGGACGGGATCGACGCCATTTCCCAACTGAAAACGGAAAAATTCGACGCCGTCGTTTCGGACGTGGACATGCCGCGGATGAACGGGTTCAACCTCACGGAAAAGATCCGGGAGGACAAAAAGATCGCGGAACTCCCCGTGGTCCTCGTCACCGCCCTGGGGTCCCGCGAGGATCGGGAAAGGGGAATCGACGTGGGGGCAAACGCCTATATCGTGAAGAGCAGTTTCGATCAGAGCAATCTCTTGGAGACTCTTCGAAGATTTATCTAAAACATTGAGGAACGGAAATGATCAAAGTGGTTGTCGTTGAAGACTCCCCGGTCGTGCGGGACCTTCTGACTTTTATCCTCTCTTCCGACCCGGCGATTCAGGTCATCGGAACCGCGCACGACGGCGAGGAGGCCATCCGGGCGGTCAGGGAAAAAAGACCCGACGTCGTGACCATGGATATCGTCATGCCGAACATGGACGGGTTCGAGGCCACCCGAATCATCATGGAGACGACCCCCACGCCGATCGTGATCGTATCGGCAAGCTGGAACCCCCAGGAGGTGGAAAAGACCTTCCGGGCCATGGAGGCCGGGGCGCTGGCCGCCATCGCAAAGCCGGTGGGGGTGGCCCATCCGGACTACAAAAAACATACGAAAGAGTTGATCCGGATCATAAAACTGATGTCGGAAGTGAAGGTGATCAAAAGGCGGCTGCAGGAAAGAAAAGGGACCGTGATTTCCGGAAAATCGACGGCCGGCATGATCTCCCCCGCGATGCCGGATCTGAAAATCGTTGCCATCGGCGCCTCGACCGGCGGCCCGCCGGCTATCGAAGCGATTCTGGCGGGGCTGCCGAAGGACTTCCCCGCCCCGCTGCTGATCGTTCAGCATATCGCTGCGGGGTTTGTCCAGGGTTTTGCGGACTGGCTCGCCAATTCTTCCGGGCTCCCGGTTAAAATTGCCGTACATGGCGAGCATCTCCTGCCGGGCTGCGCCTATATCGCCCCGGATGAATTCCAGATGGGAGTGGAGAACGGGGGAAGGATCATCCTCAGCCGCGGCGAGCCCGAAAACGGCCTGCGGCCCTCCGTTTCCTGGATGTTCCGTTCTGTGAACGAGGTCTTTGGAAAAAACGCGATCGGCGTGCTCCTCACCGGCATGGGAAAAGACGGCGCGGAGGAGTTGAAACGGATGAAGGAAAGGGGCGCAATGACCATCGTCCAGGACAAGGAGAGCTCCATCGTTTATGGAATGCCGGGAGAGGCCGTAGCCATCGATGCGGCCGCATACGTCCTTTCACCCGCCGGGATCGCGGAATTCCTTTCCGGATTGCCGAGGGTAAAAACGAACGGGAGATGACCCCGGGGACGAAGGACGAGACAAAAGAGTAACATCCCTTAAGAGAACAGTATCGTTCAGAAGTCGGGGGTCAGAGGACAGGGAGAGGGACGTATGGACAAGATCAAGATTCTCATCGTCGAGGACAGCATCACCCAGGCCATGCAATTGCAGAATATACTTGACGTGAACGGCTATGATGCGGCCATTGCCGCCAATGGCCGGGAGGCCCTTCAGTCGATCGACGCATGCAAGCCATCCATCGTCATCTCCGACATCATGATGCCGGAAATGGACGGTTATGAGCTCTGCCGACAAATCAAATCCAGCGCGGCTTACAAGGACATCTCGCTGATCCTGCTGACCTCTCTCTCCCAGCCGCAAGCAGTCATCTGGGCGCTGCAATGCGGCGCAGACAAATTCATCACCAAGCCCTATGACGAAAAACAGCTTTTTTCCACGATCGAACATCTTGAGGGGAACACGATTCAGCAAAGCCCGCAGGATATTCAAGAAAGCATCTCCATTACCTACAGGGGTGAAAGCTACCAGATCGCGTCGAACCGGCTGCAGATTCTCAACCTCCTGCTTTCCACATACGAAACGGCGATGGCAAAGAATAATGACTTGATAGAGGTGCAGGAGGACCTGAAGAAACTCAACACGGAACTCGAGGAAAGGATCCGGAGGAGAACGGAGACTCTGTGTGCCGAGGTTGCCGAACGGAAAGCGGCCCAGGCCGCGTTGCAGGCAAAAAATGAAGAGCTGAATTCGGTTACGCAGCAACTCTGGCAGGCGGCAAAGCTGGCCACGATGGGGGAGCTGGCCTCCAGCATTGCCCATGAACTGAACAATCCCCTGGCTACCGTCAGTCTCCGGATCGAATCTCTGACGGCGCAGACGTCCCAGGACGATCCGCGCCGGCGGGGACTGGAAATCATCGGGCAGGAAGTTGAACGGATGGGGAAACTCGTGACCAACCTTCTCCAGTTCAGCCGCCGGAGCCAGAAAGAGATCTCTACGGTGGACATACACGAGGAGATTGAAAATACCGTCGAACTCGTTCATTACCACTTACGAAAGAACGATATCCGGGTCATCAGGGAATTTGAACCCAAGCTTCCGGGTATCCTCGCAGACCGCCAACAGTTGAGGCAGTTATTCCTGAATCTGTTTACGAATGCAAGCGACGCCATGCCGAAGGGCGGAACGCTGACGATCCGTGTTGGCTTGCGGCCTGAAGAGAACGGGTTTTCGATTGAAATTACCGACACGGGAATTGGAATACCCCCGGAGATCCTTCCCAAAGTCATGGAACCGTTCTATACGACGAAACCGGAAGGAAAGGGCACCGGACTGGGGCTGGCCATTTGCCGGCGCATCGTGCAAGAACACCGGGGAACATTCGATATCGCAAGCGAGGGAGTCCCCGGAAGGGGCACGAAAGTCCGGATCATCCTGTCAGCAGCGGATAAGGGCAATGCAATCGGTTTAACGGAATCCTGAACGGGGAAGGCGGATCATGAAAAACATCGCGGGAAAAGGATCCAATCACAAGGTAGGACGCATTATCGTCGTGGACGATGAAGTCGAACTGATGAGCGCCCTCTGCGAGATGCTGGCCGGACAGGGATATGAAACAAAAGGATTCCTGACGGGCGTCGAAGCCTTGGCCGTTCTCAAGGAGCAGGAATTTGATCTGCTGTTGACCGATTTGATGATGCCCGGGATGGACGGGATTGAACTGATCCGGGGCGGCCTCGAGATCGACCCCAACCTCATCGGCATCATCATGACGGGACACGGCACGGTGCAGACCGCCGTGGAGGCGATGAAGATCGGCGCCTTCGATTACATCCTGAAACCGTTCAAGCTCAACACCCTTCTGCCGCTGCTCTCCCGCGCCATGCAGGTGCGCAATCTCCGGCTGGAAAATATGCAGCTTAAGGAGACCGTGGCCATTCACGAACTGGGAAAGGCCATTGCCTTCTCTTCCGATCTGAATCCGATCCTGAACAAGATTGCCGATACCGCGCTTCAACAGTGCAGCGCCGATGAGGCATCCATCATGCTGCCGACAAAGGACGGGAAAGAACTTTACGTTGCGGTCGTCCGCGGCGGGCGTATGGAAAATCTCGGGGAGCATGTGCCGATCGGGCAGGGCATCGCCGGCTGGGTAGCCTGCAACCGCGAATCCGTCGTATTGAAGGGAGAAGTCAATGATCCTCGCATGGCGCCGATCCAACCGCGGAACGATATTAACATTGCCGTCTCCATGCCGATGCTTTCCCAAGGAAAGCTGGTGGGCGTACTGAATGTCAATATCACAAAGAGCCACCGTAAATTTACGTTAGGACAGTTGAAGGCGTTGAGCATCCTGGTGAGCATCATTTCCCCCATCCTGGAAAACACGGCGTTGTATATCCAGATCCGCAGGGCCGAGGAGGAATACCGGTCCATTTTTGAAAACGCCCGCGAGGGGATCTTCCGGAGTTTGCCCGGGGAGCGCTTCATCGCCGCCAATCCCGCTCTCGCCCGGATATTCGGCTACGGCTCGCCGGAAGAGCTCATGGCGAGCGTAACAAACATTACGCGTCAGATTTACGTGAATCCCAAGGATGCCGCAGAACTTGCCCGGATCACGGAAACACAAGGAGAGGTCATCAGTTTTGAGTTTCAGGCTTATCGAAAAGACGGAAACCGGATTTGGGTATCGGTCGGCGCACACGGCGTCCGCGACGAGAAAGGCGCTCTGCTCTACTTTGAGGGCATGCTTGAAGACATCAGCGAACGCAAAAGTTCGGAGTTGCGCCTGAAACTGGCCAAAGAGATCCTCGAGACGCTGAACCGCCCGAACGATATTCAAAAACTGATCAACGATATCCTGCACCTGATCAAAGAACACACAGGCATTGAGGCTGTAGGGATCCGCCTCAAGGATGGCGAGGATTATCCCTACTACGTCTCGAATGGTTTCCCGCCCCAGTTTCTGGACACCGAGAATCGTCTTTGCGCGTATGATGATGTAGGGAAAATCATCCGAGATTCCCAAGGAAACCCTGTTCTTGAATGCATGTGCGGGAACATCCTATGCGGACGGACGGACCCTTCCCTGCCATTTTTCACGGCAGGCGGAAGTTTCTGGACGAACAGCACGACGAAACTGCTGGCATCGACCTCGGAGGCGGATCGTCAGGCCTGCAAGAGAAACCGTTGCAACGGCGAGGGGTACGAGTCCGTGGCCCTGATTCCCCTGCGGTCGCGGGGAGAAATCATCGGTCTTTTGCAGTTGAATGATTCGCGGCAGAATATCTTTACACTCGATAGGATTTCGTTTTTTGAAGGGATCGCCGCCAGCATCGGCATCGCGGTCGCCCGAAGACAATCCGTGGAGGATCTCCGGAAAAGCGAGATTCAATTCAGGGAGATTTTTGATAATGCCCCGATTGGCTACCATGAGTTGGACAGCGCGGGACACATTAACCGTGTCAACCATACTGAACTCGAGATGCTGGACTATTCCGCCGAGGAGATGCTTGGCCGACATGTATGGGAGTTCGTCGATGAAAAGGAGACAGCCCGAAAAGCCGTATTGGAAAAACTCGCCGGAACTCTGCCGCCGGGGGATAATCTTGAGCGAAACTACTGCAAAAAAGATGGAACAAGGATGCCGGTGCTGATCCAGGACCGGATCCTTCGGGACAAAGATGGAAAAATCAACGGGATTCGCACCACCGTGCAGGACATTACCGAACGGAAACAGGCGGAGGAATGGCTTCTCCGGGAGCGCAGCATGGTGGACCGCATCATGAGAACGAGCCCGGCCGGCATCACCGTGGCCGATCGTGATGGCAGGGTCGTTTTCGCCAATAAACGGGCTCAGGAGATTCTGGCTCTCTCCGTCGATAAGATGACCGGGCTCTCCTACGATTCTCCCGAATGGCAAATCACCGACTTCGATGGGAACCCCTTTCCCAGCGAAAAACTGCCTTTCGGGCAGGTGATCTCCTCCGGCAATCCTGTCTATGGGATACGGCATGCCATTAATTCCCCCGACGGCCGTCGCATCTATCTTTCCGTCAACGGCGCCCCCATCGTTGACGAAAAGGGCAATATCAGCGAGGTGGTGTTTACCATAGACGACGTCACGGAGCAGCGCCGCTCGGAGGAAAAAATCAGCCAGACCGTCGAAAAGTTATGGCGGAGCATCAACGATACCATCCGCGCGATGGCTTTGATCGTAGAAACGAGAGACCCTTACACCGCCGGCCACCAAGAGAAGGTCGCCAACCTGGCCGTGGCCATCGCTCAGGATCTGAATCTTCCCCAAGAGCAGATCAACGGCATCCGGATGGCGGGCATGATCCACGATATCGGAAAGATGAACATCCCGGCGGAAATCCTGAGCAAACCGACAAAATTGAGCCACACTGAATTCGAGCTGATCAAAGCTCACGCCGAAATCGGTTATAATATTCTGAAGGACATAGCTTTTCCTTATCCTGTCGCAAATATAGCCCATCAGCATCATGAACGGATCGACGGTTCCGGCTATCCTCAAAAACTAAAAGGAAACGAAATTCTCATCGAGGCGCGGATTCTGGCCGTGGCCGACGTCGTGGAAGCCATGGCGTCGCACCGCCCCTATCGTCCCGCCATAGGGATTGATGCGGCTCTGGAAGAAATCTCCCGGAACAAAGGGATCCTCTATGACGCGGAGGTGTCAGATATATGTCTGAAATTATTCGGAGAAAAAGGTTATCACATTGTGTGATGTCCGGAGAATACGGAACGGACAAGAGAGATCACCAAACGCAAGCATACCCGGGCGGCTCTAATGGAAGACACCATGATTAAAACCCTCTCCGAAGAGGCGGCGGCAATCGGCGTCCACCTGGGGACGGCGGCGTTGGAACACTTTACCGCCTATCACCGAGAGATCCTCCTCTGGAATCGGCGGATCAATCTCATTTCGGAACGCTCTTCGCGGGAGATCGTCATCCGCCACTTTCTCGATTCGCTGACGCCGGCGCCTTTTCTGGAGCATCCGGAAGGCGCCCTGATCGATCTCGGGAGCGGGGGCGGCTTCCCCGGCATTCCGTTGCGGATCGCCCTGCCCGGTCTGCAACTGTCGCTTGTCGAAACTTCCCGGAAAAAATCCTCCTTTCTCTCTCACATCGTCCGGACCATCCCCCTCGGAGGGGTTCAGGTGATCCGGGAGCGCGTCGAAACGCTGACAGCCGGAAAAATCCTTTCCGGCCGCTTCGACGCGGTCATCTCTCGGGCGGCGTTCAAACTTCCGGAACTGATCCGATCGGCCTCTTTTTTCCTCAAACCCGGGGGGCAGCTCATCGCGCTGAAGGGTTCCGATTTGCAGACCGAGATGGAGGAAACGGAGCGGATCACGGATGCGGCCGGGATGATCTTCACGACCAACCGGGACATCCGTCGATACGGAGAAAATTGTTTAAGAAAAATAATCATTTACAACCGCGTTTTTGGCTGATCTTTTCTTGAAAAAATCTTTCCCAAAATCCGTTTTTGTGCTACCGTCAGCGCCGACTCCACAAAAAAAATCATGCGGGGCTTTTTCTGTTAAATGACGTGTAAAATCATAAGTATGGCCAATCAAAAGGGTGGGGTGGGCAAAACCACAACGGCCATCAATCTGTCGGCCTCACTGGCCGCGGCAGAGAAGCGAACCCTTCTGATCGACTGCGACTCCCAGGGAAACGCAACAAGCGGCATGGGGATCGACGGCGATACGATCCGGGAAAAGAATCTCTACCACTGCCTGATCGAGAATCGCCCCCTTCGGGAAGTGATTGTCCGAACGCAGATTCCCCATCTGAATCTGGTCCCCGCGAACCAGGATCTGATTGGAATCGAGCTGGAATTTATATCTCTGGAAGACCGGGAAAAGAGACTCAGAAATCTGCTGAGAGACCTGAAGACGGCCTATGAGTATATCATCATCGACTGTCCGCCGTCGCTTGGATTTCTGACGGTCAACGCCTTGGTGGCCTCCGATTTCCTGATTGTTCCTTTGCAGTGCGAGTACTTCGCGATGGAAGGTCTGGGCCACCTGCTCAACACGATGGGGCTGATTAAGAACCGGCTGAACCCGACCCTGGCTCTGGGGGGGATTCTGCTCACCATGTACGACACGCGGAACCTGCTTTCGCGCCGGGTCAGCGAGGACGTGCGCGGCAACTTCGGAGACCTGGTCTTTCGGACGGTCATCCCGCGGAACGTCCGGCTGTCGGAGAGCCCGAGCCACGGGTTGCCGATCATTCTTTACGATATCCGATCGCGCGGCGCGGTCTCCTATATGGAACTGGCCAAGGAAATCCTGAGCAACGGGAGGATATGATGCCGCCAAAGAATTCCCTCGGCAAGGGTCTGGGGGCGATGTTCCCCGATCTTCTCAACCATATCGGCGACCGGCCGGCGTTCGTCCAGTGCGGGATTGAAGAGCTCACGCCGAACCGGTTTCAGCCCCGGCGGAACTTCAACGACGAGGATCAGAAAGAACTGGTTGCTTCCGTAAAAAAGAGCGGGATCATCCAGCCGATTATCGTCCGGAAGGCGGACAGCGGCTACGAAATCATCGCCGGGGAGAGGCGGTGGAGGGCGGCGCAAAAGGCAGGGCTCAAAGAGGTGCCCATCATCATCCGCAAAGCGGAGGATCGGGAATTGGCGGAGCTCTCGCTGATTGAAAACATTCAGCGGGAAGCCCTGAATCCCATAGAAGAGGCGGATGCCTATCAGACTCTCCTGACCCGCTTTTCCCTCTCGCAGGAGGAGATTTCCGCCCGCGTCGGAAAGGATCGCTCCACGATCGCCAACACGGTCCGGCTGCTGAAGCTTCCCGAAGCAGCCCGGAAAGCGCTGATCGGCAAAAAGATCACGGCCGGACACGCCCGCGCGCTCCTGGCCCTGGAACTCCCGGTCGAACAGATCCGTGTGCTGAAGATCGTCCAGCAGAAGGAGTTGAACGTCCGCGACACGGAACGGTTGATCCGGAATCTGAAAAAGGCGCCTGAAAATAAGAAATCCGGGCGCAAGGATCCCTACTTGGCGGATCTGGAGCGGGAGCTCTCTTCTCAACTGTTGGCGGCCGTTCAGATACGCGCCGGAAAACGGTCGGGAGCCATTGAGATCCGCTACACGAACGGGGAGGATTTGAATCGTCTGGTGCGGCTTCTTCTGGATGGAAAATAGTTGTGCGGTTTACGGATGTTGTCCACAGGTGTGGATAAAACTGTGAATAAGGTTGTGAAAATTGGATATTCTCTGGGATAAAACAGTTAAGATCATTAAGGAAAAGGTCAGCCAGCAGAACTTTGATACCTGGATAAGACCGATCCGCATCACCGCCATGGAAGGAGACTTGGTTCATCTCTGTGTTCCCAACCGATTCTTTCGTGATTGGCTGGTGGAAAATTATCTTTCCCTGATCCGGGAGACGATGAAGTCGGAGACCGGTGTTTCATTAAACGTCGAATTGATGATCGAACAGGAAAATAATCATCATCCGCTGGTTGGAGAACCCGGAGACGCCCCGACCGCCGAAAAAACCGCACCAAAAAAGTCTTCCCGGTCACGCGCTTACTCCACCCTAAATGAAAATTATAGTTTTGACCGTTTTGTCGTGGGCGCCTGCAACCAGTTCGCCCATGCCGCCGCCTCAGCGGTCGCGGAACAGCCGGCCAAGAATTACAACCCTCTTTTCATCTACGGCGGCGTCGGGCTGGGAAAAACACACCTGCTGAACGCCATCGGCCTGAAAACCCTGAAGCTTTTCCCGGAAAGGAACGTGGTCTACGTTTCGGCGGAGGTCTTCATGAACGAACTGATCAACTCGATCCGCTATGACAAAATGCCGAAATTTAGAGAAAAATTCCGGAATATCGACTGCCTGCTCATTGACGATATCCAGTTTATTGCCGGAAAAGAGAGGACCCAGGAGGAATTCTTTCACACCTTCAATACCCTTCATGACGCCGGGAAGCAGATCGTCGTGACGAGCGATAAATTTCCAAAGGATATCCCGAATTTGGAGGGAAGATTGCGTTCACGCTTTGAGTGGGGGCTGATTGCCGATATTCAACCCCCGGAGATCGAGACGAAGATCGCCATTCTGGAGAAAAAGGCGCAGGAGAACCACATCGACCTGCCGGGAAACGTAGCCCTCTACCTCGCCTCGCAGGCGGATTCCAATATCAGGGAATTGGAGGGATATCTTGTCCGGATTGCGGCCTATTCCTCACTGACCGGAAAACAGATCGGTCTGGAGCTTGTCAAGAGCGTTCTAAAACAGCTTTTCCGCAAGGAAGAAAAAATAGATCTCACCGTTGAGGAGATCGTGAAAGGGGTTGGCTCATTTTTCAACATCAAAATCTCAGAGATCAAATCCCAGAAAAAAAATAAGAACCTCGTCGTGGCACGGCAGGTTTCCATGTTTCTGGCACGGGAGATGACCAGCGCATCTTTTCCGGATATTGGGGAGAAAATTGGCGGACGGGATCACTCGACGGTCATTTATGCCCACAACAAAATAAAAAAGCTTTTGGAGACGGATATTACCTTTCGGAACTCTGTGGAAAAAATTCAAAATGACCTTCTGCACAAAGGTTAAATGTAACGGCGTGATTCTATCCACAGGACGTGAAAGAAAATCGATCGTATAATTGACTACAAGAGGGGTTATGAACACCATTCACAGACACTATTACTACTACTATCTTTTTATAAGAGAGAAATTTCTTTTAACCATATAACCTGTTGGCAGAGTGGAAAGGATGGGGGAAACGATGGAATTTAATATTAAAAGGGATCTATTGTCCATGGGTATTCAAAAGACTTTGGGGATTGTGGAAAAGAAAACCACGATGCCGATCCTGAGCAACTTATTGCTCCGGGCGGGTCGGAATCGGGTTACGATCATGGCGACGGACCGGGAGATCGGTCTCGTGGCGGACTATGAAGCAGATGTCCTGCAAGAAGGCGAGATTACCCTCTCGGCACGGAAACTTCATGAGATGGTTCGGGAAATACAGGGAGAGGTCATCCATGTTGTCAAAAATGAACGGGATGTGGTTATCCTGACTTGCGATAAGGCGGTCTACCGGATTCCAGGTATCCCGGCAGATGATTATCCGTTGGTTGTGGGTCAGGATGATCTTCCTCTGTACAAGATCAAAGGGGGCATCTTGAAGGAGCTGATCCGAAAAACCGCGTTTGCAATGTCCACCGATGAGATGCGAAAAAACCTGTGCGGGGTTTTGATGGAGACGGAAAAATTCGGAGATAATTTTTTAATTCGGATGGTTGCGACGGATGGTCATCGTCTGGCGATGATGAAAATGGATACGGGAGAAAAGGATTTTCTCGTGCTGGAAAAGGGGGTGATCATTCCCCGGAAGGGGCTTGGGGAGATCCGAAGGCTTGTGGAGGATGAACCTGGGGATGTGTTCCTGGGAATTCGGCA
The DNA here is from genome assembly GCA_002423465.1 of Syntrophaceae bacterium UBA6112. GTDB lineage: Bacteria > Desulfobacterota > Syntrophia > Syntrophales > UBA5619 > UBA5619. The sequence continues at coordinate 25,500 of DIWG01000050.1, forward strand.
GGGGACCTGTGTGGTCAAGACCGATCATACCCTGTTGAAAGTCAGCCTGATCGATGGAGAGTACCCGGATTACCGGCGGGTGATTCCAGCGGAAAAAGGGGTGATTTTTGGACTGGCCCGGGATAAGTTTCTCCATGCCCTTCGCCGGATGAGTGTCATATCCTCCGAACGATACAATGGAGTGATCATGACTCTTTCCACGGATAAAGTGGTCTTGAATTCAAACAATCCCGATGTCGGCGAGGCCAATGATGAGATCGAGGTCATTTATGCGGGTGAAACGAAAAATGTCGGATATAACGTTACGTATCTGACGGATGCACTGGATGTGGTCGATGAAGAGCGGGTGGATTTTGAAATCGGAGAAGGGATGAAACCCGGAATTGTCCGGGCGGTGGGCAATGAAAACTATTTTTGTATCGTCATGCCGCTGAAATTGTAGTATTTTTATAAACGGAATGGGGTTGTACTTTAAAGATAGGTCTGAATAAAAACGGATAGAAAGAGATTGAATGGAAGAGATCAAGCAGGAGCAGGAAGAGGTAAAAACGGTTCAGGAAGAATACGGCGCCGACAGCATCCGGGTATTGGAAGGACTGGAAGCTGTACGGAAACGGCCGGCAATGTATATCGGAAGCACCGGGAAGGAAGGACTCCACCACCTTGTTTATGAAGTGGTGGATAACAGCATCGACGAATCGTCCGCCGGTTTCTGCGACGCCATTCTGGTAAAGATCCGGGTGGACAACAGCATTGTTGTGGATGACAACGGCCGGGGAATCCCGGTGGACATGCACAAAGGCGAAGGGGTTTCGGCGGCCGAGGTTGCATTGACGAGACTCCATGCCGGGGCGAAGTTTTCCAACGACAGCTACAAGATCTCCGGCGGGCTTCATGGTGTCGGCGTCTCCGTCGTAAACGCCCTTTCATCCTATCTTGAGTTGGAGGTCAGGCGGGACGGCGGCGTCTATTCCCAGTCCTACGTCCGCGGTGTGCCCAACGCCCCCCTGGAGAAGGTAGGAACGACAAAAAGCCGGGGAACAACGGTCATCTTCAAGCCAGACGACACGATTTTCGAGGATATGGAGTTCAACTTCGACACTGTGTCGAACCGGTTGCGGGAGCTTGCGTTTCTGAATTCCGGAGTGAAGATCACGCTGATCGATGAGCGGATTGATCGTCAGGGCGAGTATTTCTACAAGGGGGGAATCGTCTCCTTTGTCGAGTACATCAACCGGAGCAAGAAGGTCCTTCACAAGAGTCCGATCTTCATCACCGGCGCCAAAGAAGATTGCATGGTCGAGGTGGCTCTCCAGTATAACGATACCTATGCGGAAAATATCTTTTCCTTCGCCAACAGCATCAACACGACGGAGGGGGGAACACATCTGATCGGCTTCCGTTCGGCCCTGACGCGCGCGTTCAACAACTACGCCACCAGCAGCAACCTCCTGAAAAACGGAAAGGAATCCCTCAAAGGGGAAGACCTGCGCGAGGGACTGGCCTGTGTGATCAGCGTCAAGATCCGCAATCCGCAGTTCGAAGGGCAGACGAAGACGAAACTCGGGAACAGCGAGGTCAAGGGGCTCGTCGAGGGGATCGTCTACGACAAAATCAGCAGTTATCTGGAGGAAAACCCCTCCGTCGCCAAACAGCTCCTGGGCAAGTGCCTGGATGCGGCACGGGCGCGCGAAGCGGCCCGCCACGCCCGGGAACTGACGCGGCGCAAAACCGCCCTCGAAGTCGGCACCCTGCCGGGAAAGCTGGCCGACTGTCAAGAGAAGGACCCGGCCCGGAGCGAGATCTACTTCGTCGAGGGAGATTCGGCCGGCGGCTCCGCAAAGCAGGGCCGGGACCGAAAGAACCAGGCGATCCTGCCGCTGCGCGGCAAGGTTCTCAACGTGGAAAAGGCGCGCTTCGACAAGATGCTCCAGAATGAGGAGCTCAAGGTGATCATCACCGCCCTCGGCATCGGGATCGGCCAGGGGGATCAGGACCAGGACATCAGCCGGCTCCGCTACCACAAGGTGATCATCATGACCGATGCCGACGTGGACGGCCTGCACATCCGGACGCTTCTACTGACCTTCTTCTTCCGCCAGATGAAGGAGATCATCGAACGGGGCTACCTCTACATCGCCCAGCCACCCCTGTTTAAGATCAGCGATCGCAAACAGGAACTCTACATCCACAACGAGGAGACCATGAGGGATTATATCCTCGACAGCGGCGTGAACCGCGTCCGGCTTATGATCGCTAACGGAACCGGGGACACCTTGCGGCAAGGTGTCCCCACGATCACAGGCAAGCGCCTGCTCGACAGCATCCGTAAGGCGATGCGGATCGAGAAGATCCTCGACAAGTTTGAAAGGGAGGAGAAGAACCGTAACATCATCCGAATCCTCGCCGGCGATCCGGCCCTAACGGAGGAGAACTTTAGGACCGAGGAATCCCTGACAAAAGTGGCTAAGCGGACCGCGATGGCCCTCGGCGAAACCATCGATAGCGTCAGCACGGAGATGGACCAGGAGCACGGCCGCTGGGAGATGGTCTTCCGTACCCGGAAAAACAATCAGCTCCAGACCACTTGTATCGACAGGGACATTCTGAAACTGCCGAAGTTTTCCGAGATCCGAGCCCTTCTGGGCCAGATCGCGGTCTTGGGCGAGCCCCCCTACCAGGTGGGATCCGAAGAAGGGGAAGGTGGTGTCCAGGAGAAGGTCTTGGAGACCGTCGATAGTCTGTCGGCCCTGATTGACTACGTGATCTCTGCCGGGAAAAAGGGATTCGCTATCCAGCGCTACAAGGGTTTGGGAGAGATGAACCCGGAGCAGCTCTGGGAGACGACGATGAACCCGGAAAAACGGACGCTGCTCCAAGTACGGATCGAAGACGCCGTGGCGGCAGACGAGATTTTTACCACCCTCATGGGGGATCAGGTGGAGCCCCGCCGTGATTTCATTTACAAAAACGCCCTGTACGCCTCGAATCTGGACGTATAGCGGATACGGGATACGGCTAAGAAAGCAAGGAGATAATCGTTTTGATGGAAAACCTGTTTGAAAAGACAATCACGACCAACATCGAAGACGAGATGAAGAAGTCCTACATGGACTATGCCATGAGCGTCATTATCGGCCGGGCGATCCCCGACGTCCGCGACGGCCTGAAGCCCGTCCACCGCCGGGTCCTCTTCGCGATGAGCGAGATGGGAAACCGCTGGAACAAGCCCTACAAGAAATCGGCGAGGATCGTCGGGGATATCATCGGCAAGTACCATCCCCATGGGGATACGGCGGCTTATGACACGATGGTGCGGATGGCGCAGGACTTCTCCATGCGCTACCTTCT